>NZ_JARVST010000019.1:0-584742 GCF_030209055.1 Pseudomonas sp. lyk4-TYG-107 | reverse complement strand
TTTTGGGTTACCTTTTCGGCGTTTGGAAAAGGTGACTCGCTGTAAGAGCGAAACCGCCAGAGGCAACACCCGAAGAAACGGATATGCCCCCCAAACCCCAAACCTCAAACCCGGCGTTTGGAAAAAGTGACTCGCTGTAAGAGCGAAACCGCCAGCGGCAACCCCCGCAGCAACGGATATGCCCCCAATCCAAAAAAAACCAAAGCATTGACCCATCCTCAAGCCATGCGTAGCCTTGCGCTTTCGAGGTTCTTCGGCCCACGCCGAAGCTAAGAAGGGAACGCGGTCAAAGCCGCGGCTGCCCCCGCAACTGTGAACGGTGAAGTTCGTTGCCACGCCACTGCCAGCTCAATCCACTGAGCCCGCGGGAAGGCGCAACGAACGCCGGGCCCAAGGCCCGAACACCGTCAGCCAGGAGACCTGCCTCGTCACAGATTTCTCACTACAACCGGGCGGGGTGATCCGGTGGCGAATTCTTCCGCGCGCACGCTCGCAGCGGATCTCGTCCCGTATGCCCGCCACCTTGCCAAAGGGCATCCGATGAAAACACTGGCCAAACTCCCCGTCACCATCGTCACCGGTTTCCTCGGCTCGGGCAAAACCACCTTGCTGCGACACATGCTCGACAACGCTCAGGGCCGTCGCATCGCGGTGATTGTCAACGAGTTCGGCGAGTTGGGCATCGACGGCGAGATCCTCAAGCAATGCACCATCGGCTGCACCGAAGAAGAAGCCACTGGCCGCGTCTACGAACTGGCCAACGGTTGCCTGTGCTGCACGGTGCAGGAAGAGTTCTTCCCGGTGATGCGTGAACTGGTCGCCCGGCGCGGTGACCTCGATCACATCCTGATCGAGACGTCCGGTCTGGCCCTGCCAAAACCGCTGGTACAAGCCTTCCAGTGGCCGGAAATCCGCAGCGCCTGCACCGTGGACGCGGTGATCACCGTGGTCGACAGCCCGGCCGTGGCCGCTGGCACGTTTGCCGCGTTCCCGGATCAGGTCGATGCCCAGCGCAAACTCGACCCGAACCTCGATCACGAATCGCCGCTGCACGAGCTGTTCGCCGACCAACTGGCCAGCGCCGATCTGGTGATCCTCAACAAGGCCGACCAGACCAGCGCCGAAGATCTGGCTCGCGTTCGCGCCGAGGTCGCTGAAGAACTGCCGCCAGCGGTAAAAATCATCGAAGCCAGCAACGGTCGCCTGCCGCTGGACGTGCTGATCGGCCTCGGTGCCGGATCCGAAGAACATATCGACAGCCGCCACAGCCATCACGATCACCACCACGACGGTGATGACGACCACGATGACCACGATCACGACGCCTTCGATTCGATCTCGATCGAACTGCCGCAAGCCGACGAGAGCCTGCTGCTCGACGCGCTGACGCAATTGGTGGTCAAGCACGGCATCCTGCGTGTCAAAGGTTTCGCGGCGATTCCGAACAAGCCGATGCGCCTGTTGATTCAGGGCGTGGGCACGCGTTTCGACAAGCACTTCGACCGCCAGTGGGGCGCTGACGAAGCGCGCGTCACCCGTTTGGTGCTGATCGGTCAGGCACTCGACGCCGCGCAACTCGAAGCGCAACTGCGCGCCGCGCTCAGCGTTTAAGCCATGCACCTGCTCAGGACCCAGCCCGGCGGTTTCGTGTCGGATGACAACATTGCCGACCTTGGACAAACCCCCGCCGAGCTGGTGATCCTGTGCAGCGGCGATTCCAGCCTGGCGCTGCTCGCCGAAGCCGCGCAGCAATTGCCCGAGGATTACCCGAGCCTGCGTCTGGCCAATCCGATGCAGGTGCAGAATCACGCCTCGGTCGATCTGTATGTCGATGAGGTGCTGCGTCACGCCAAGGTCATTCTGATTTCGCTGCACGGCGGCATCGCTTATTGGCGTTATGGCGTCGAGCGTCTGGTGGAGTTGTCCGAGCGCGGGGTGCAGGTGATTCTGGTGCCGGGGGATGATCGTCCCGACCCGGAACTCAGCGACCTGAGCACGGTGCTCGCCGAAGATCGCGACCGTCTCTGGCAGTTCTTGCGTCAGGGTGGCATGGGCAATGCGCTGGACTTCTTCCATTGCCTGGCCAACCGCTGGCTGGCGCGTGACTACGCTTGGGGCGAGCCGCAGGCGTTGCCGCGTACAGCGATTTATCACCCACAGAAAAACACCGCCGCACTGAGCGACTGGCAAGCTGAATGGCTGCCCAGTCAACCGGTCGCGGCGGTGTTGTTTTATCGCTCGCATTTGCAAGCGGCGAACACCGCATTCATCGATGTGTTCTGCCAGCGCTTGCAGGCGGCGGGGCTCAATCCGTTGCCGATCGCGGTTGCCAGCCTGAAAGAACCCGGCTGTCTGAGCGTGGTCGAGGACTGGCTGGACGAGGTCGAGGCGGCGGTGATTCTCAACACCACCGGTTTCGCGCAGTCCAGTCCAGAAGCCCCGCATCTGCGCCCGTTCCGGCGCAATATTCCGGTGATTCAGGCGATCTGTGCTCAGGACAACGAGCCGGGCTGGCGCGACAGCGAGCAGGGCCTTGGCCCGCGAGATCTGGCAATGCACATCGCCTTGCCGGAACTCGACGGGCGCATCATCAGCCGGCCGATCAGCTTCAAGGATCTGGCCTGGCGCAGCGAGCGCAGCCAGTCCGACGTGGTCTGCTACCGGGCGCAACCCGAACGCATGGATTTTGTCGCTGAACTGGCGCGACGCTGGAGCGATCTGGCGCGGCTGCCGAACGCGGAAAAACGCATCGCGCTGATCCTCGCCAACTACCCGACCCGCGATGGTCGAATCGGCAATGGCGTCGGTCTGGACACGCCGGCGGCGGCATTGAATATTCTGCGCGCGTTGCAGGCGGAAGGCTTCCCGTTGACGGCGGAGTTGCCGGACAGCGGCACCGAGCTGATCCAGCAATTGCTCGGCGGCGTCAGCAACGACCTCGACAGCATCGACCTGCGTCCATGCCAGCAAAGCCTGGCGATGGATGCCTATCTGGCGATGTTCAATGCGCTGCCGCAAGCCAATCGCGCGGCAGTACTGGAACGCTGGGGCACCCCGCAAAATGATCCAATGTGCCGCGACGGACGGATGATGATCGCCGGGCTGCGTTTTGGTCTGACTTTCGTCGGCATTCAACCGGCGCGCGGTTATCAGGTCGATCCGAGCGCGGTGTATCACGATCCGGATCTGGTGCCGCCGCACGGCTATCTGGCTTTCTATTTCTGGCTGCGCAACACCTACGGTGCGCACGCGGTGATTCACGTCGGCAAGCACGGCAACCTCGAGTGGCTGCCGGGTAAGGGCGTCGGCCTTTCGGAAAATTGCTGGCCGGACGCATTGCTCGGGCCGCTACCGAACATCTATCCGTTTATCGTCAACGATCCGGGCGAGGGTGCCCAGGCCAAACGGCGCACGCAAGCGGTGATCATCGACCACCTGATGCCGCCGCTGACCCGCGCCGAAACCTACGGCCCGCTGCGCAATCTGGAACTGTTGGCCGACGAATATTACGAGGCGCAACTGCTCGATCCGCGTCGTGCGCGAGAGCTGCAGCGCGACATTCTGCAACTGGTGCGCGAGACGCAGATCGACCGCGAACTGCAACTCGACGCCGGTCTGGACAGCGACGCCGACGCAGCGATCTGGCTGCCGCGTCTGGACACCTACCTGTGTGACCTGAAGGAATCGCAGATCCGCGATGGCCTGCACATTTTCGGCGAGTCGCCGACCGGACGTTTGCGCATCGACACGCTACTGGCGTTACTGCGTATCCCGCGTGGCGACGGCAAGGGCGCGCAGTCGAGTCTGCTGCGGGCGTTGGCCAAGGCGTTTGAGTTGGGCTTTGATCCGCTGGATTGCTCCCTTGCCGATCCATGGAACGGCCCGCGCCCGGCGGAGCTGCAAAGCGTCAGCGACGAAACCTGGCGCACCGCCGGTGACACCCGCGAACGCCTCGAACTGTTCGCCACCCAACTGATCTCCCAAGCACTACAAGTCCCCTGTGGGAGCGGGCTTGCTCGCGAAAGCGTCGTGTCAGTCGATATAAATTTATCTGACCCACCGCTTTCGCGAGCAAGCCCGCTCCCACAGGGACCGGAATGGTCTGATGTAACGTCGATCCTGAACAGCCTGCGCGAAGTCGTCGCCCCACGCCTAGACGCCTGCGGCCCCGCCGAAATGCGCGGTCTACTCGACGCCCTGAACGGCCGCTTTGTCCCCGCCGGCCCAAGCGGCGCGCCCAGCCGTGGTCGTCTCGACGTGCTGCCCACCGGGCGCAATTTCTACTCGGTGGACGTGCGTAACCTGCCGACCACCACCGCGTGGCGCATCGGTTTCCAGTCCGCCACGCTGATTCTTGAGCGGCATTTGCAGGATCACGGCGATCACCTGCGCCAGCTCGGTTTATCGGTGTGGGGAACGGCGACCATGCGCACCGGCGGTGACGACATCGCCCAGGCCATGGCGCTGATGGGCGTGCGTCCGGTCTGGGCCACCGGCAGTCAGCGCGTCGATGATTTCGAGATTCTGCCGCTGAGTCTGCTCGATCGGCCACGAGTCGATGTCACGCTGCGGGTCTCGGGCTTCTTCCGCGATGCCTTTGCCAACCTGATTCGCCTGTTCGACGCGGCCGTGCAAGCGGTGGCAGCGCTGGACGAACCGGATGACCTCAATCCGCTGGCCGCGAAGGTGCGCGCTGAACGTGAGGCGCTGCTGCAATCGGGGCTGGATGCCGAAGCGGCGCGACGCCAGGCCGGCTGGCGGATTTTCGGTGCCAAACCCGGAGCCTATGGCGCGGGCGTACAGGGCGCCATCGATGGGCGTCTGTGGCAGAGCCGCGAAGATCTGGCCGAGGTCTACCTGAACTGGGGCGCCTACGCGTACGGCGGGGCGGACGAGGGCACCGCCGCCCGCGAGCAGTTCGTCCAGCGCCTGAGCCAAGTGCAGGCGGTGTTGCAGAATCAGGACAACCGCGAGCACGATTTGCTCGATTCCAACGACTATTACCAGTTTCAGGGCGGCATGCTCGCGGCGGTGGAAACCCTGCGCGGGGAAGCGGCGGCGAGTTATCACGGCGATCACAGCCAGCCGGATCTGCCGAAAATCCGCACCCTGAAAGAAGAACTCAATCGGGTGATCCGCTCGCGGGCGGCCAATCCGAAGTGGATCGACGGGGTCAAACGTCACGGCTATAAAGGCGCGTTTGAACTGGCGGCGACAGTCGATAACCTGTTCGCTTTCGACGCCACCACGCAACTGATCGACGATCATCAGTACGCGTTGCTGGCGGAAGCCTATTTGCTCGATCCGGCGACCCGCGATTTTGTCCGCGAGCACAATCCGCATGCCCTGCGCGACATGACCGAGCGGATGCTGGAAGCGCAGCAGCGCGGGATGTGGCAGGAACCCGGCGTGTATAAAGAAGCCCTGGAAAACCTGCTACTGGATATAGAAGAAGACAACTGACACACCGCCTCACTCTGTGGGAGCGAGCCTGCTCGCGAAGGCGTCGTGTCAGACAGTATTTTTGTAGCTGGCACACCGCTTTCGCGAGCAGGCTCGCTCCCCCAGGGATCAACGTGGCTCCCAACGATTTTCGACAGATCACCGACCATGACCGAGTATTGAAGATGACCGACACCCCGCATTTCCCGCTCTCCGCCGTGGTCGGCGCCGATGACCTGAAACTCGCGCTGTGCCTCACCGCCATCGACCCGAAAATCGGTGGCGTGCTGATCGAAGGCCCGCGCGGCATGGCCAAGTCGACCCTGGCCCGTGGCTTGGCTGATCTGCTGGCGAGCGGACAGTTCGTCACGCTGCCATTGGGCGCCACCGAAGAGCGTCTGGTCGGCACTCTTGATCTCGACGCCGCGCTGAGTGAAGGGCGGGCGCAGTTTTCTCCCGGTGTTTTGGCCAAGGCTGACGGCGGTGTGCTGTACGTCGATGAAGTAAACCTGCTGCCCGATCATCTGGTCGACCTGCTGCTCGATGTGGCTGTCAGTGGTACCAACCTGATCGAGCGCGACGGCATCTCCCATCGGCATTCGGCGCGATTTGTATTGATCGGCACGATGAACCCGGAAGAGGGTGAATTACGGCCACAGCTGCTTGACCGTTTCGGCCTGAACGTCGCCCTCAGCGGCCACACCGCGCCGACTGAACGCGGGCAGATCATCCGCCGCCGACTGGATTTCGACAGCGATCCACAGGCGTTCTGCGCGCAGTGGGAAGCCCAACAGCAAACGCTGCGTGAGCGCTGCGAACAGGCGCGCATCGCTTTGGCGAGCATCCCGTTGGATGACGACGCGTTGGCGAGCATCACCGAGCGTTGCTTTGCGGCGGGTGTCGATGGCTTGCGTGCTGATCTGGTCTGGCTGCGTGCGGCCCGTGCGCATGCGGCATGGCGCGGCGCCGAAGCGATTGCCGAGCAGGACATCGACGCCGTGGTGGAATTCGCCCTGCGGCATCGCCGTCGCGAATCCTCTTCTTCCAGCCCTCAGCCACCCGCGCAGAACCCGACCAGTAGCCAGGCCGAACCGAGCGAAGGGCAGGGCCAGTGGGGTGATATGCCCGCCCCGGCACTGGCCACGGGTGCCCGTCGCGAAGTGCCGAGCTGGCCAAAAAAGTAACCGGCATTCGTCCCCGATCCGCCGCGGGGGCGAATGCCAGACCTCACGCCGGACGCCTTGATCATGGACGCCAAGGCCAGCGCCACGCCGCGCGCAGCGGCCTGGTGAACTGGCCGGGCACGCTGCTCAACGGTCGGCCGCAGACTCGTGAAGATCTGCAGTTCCAGTTGCGCACTCGTACTGCCCATGAATTGTGGTTGGTGATCGTCGATGCCTCGGCTTCGACCCGTAGGCAGCAGGCGCTAAGTGATGCCAAAGGCCTGCTCGCGCAATTGTTCGATGACGCTTATCGGCAGCGGGCACGACTGGCCTTGCTGACCGCCAGTGGCAGCGCGCCGAAATGGCAGGTGCAAGGATTGAAAGCGTCGAGTGCCTTGCGCACCTGGCTGGAGGCGTTGGGGGCGGGCGGCGGCACGCCGTTGGTGGCGGCGTTGACGCAGGCACAGCAATGGCTGGTGCAGCGACAAAAGCGCTTTCCTGCCGAGCAGCAGCGCTTGCTGGTGGTGACGGATGGCCGCTTGAAAACCTTGCCGCCGATGTTGCCGCTGGAATGTCCGGGATTGTTGATCGACATTGAGCGTGGGCCGATCCGCCTGGCTCGGGCGCGGGAATTAGCGGCGGCGCTGAGTGCGGAATATCGGCATATCGATGATGTGTGAAGTCTGAGCGGGCCTCTTCGCGAGCAGGCTCGCTCCCACAATGTTGGTGAACACCGCTTGCTCTGTGGGAGCGAGCCTGCTCGCGAAGGCATCGCCTCGGATCATGCAGGATCACCAAAAACCGCAGCGCTGCTCTATGCTCCACCCCAGCCCAATCACAAGGAGTGAATCATGCGGGTACTGGTCGCCAATCCTCAGGACGATTTTCGCGTCAAAGCCTACGCCGGCACCAACGGCGTGTTACTCGCCATGGATCTGGCCGAACCCCGCCGCAAAGGCCTGCTCGGGTTTGCCATCGAAAAGCAGCAGGGCGACAAACCGTGGTTGTTCCTGTTCAACAGCCTGACATTTCCCGGCAAGGCGCACACCTTCCCCCAGTATCACGCCACGCCCAGCGATAAAGCGCCGCTGCAAAAGTTCCGCTGGGCCGATTACGCGGTCAATCCGGGCACTACTATGCATTATCGCGTGCATCTGGCCTACGGCACGGCAGACGCGCCACAACTTGGCGAATCACTGGAGCTGAGCATCACCAGTGACGACGGTCATCCGGCCAACCAGAGCGTGATATTCAACCGTGCTGTGGCCGCCAGTCAGGCCTTCCAGCGCAAATTTCCCGACCTCGACGCGCAGATCAGCGCCAACAAGAACCTACCCATCGAAGCCTGGCCCGACGCGGCGCGGCTGTGGCTGGAGAACGGGCTGTTGGAGCGTTTGCTGGGCTTTATCGAACGTGCGGTGGACGCGCAGTGGGCGCTGGAAATCGCGATCTACGAGTATCAGTTGCAGGCGATCATCGACGCTGTAAATGCGGCATTTGCCCGTGGGGTTCAGGTGCGCGTTCTGTATCACGCGCAACCTGATGATCCCGATACGACCCTGAACGAAACGAACCTTGCCAAATTGCCGATGGCGAACAAGCGCGGCCGGGTCACCCATAACATCTTTCACGACAAATTCATTGTTCTCAGCCGCGTCGATGGCGCGGGTCAGCGGCAACCGCAGGCGGTGCTGTGCGGCAGCACCAATTTCACCGCCAACGGTGTTTATCGCCAGGCTAACGTGGTGCATACGCTCGACGACGTGATGGTTGCCGCGCGGTATTTGCAAGTGTTCGAAGAAGTCTGGGCCAACCCGGCCGACGTCGCTGCGACGCGCAACTGGATCACCGGGCACAATCCGATGGACCCCACGCAACCGCTGTTCGCCGGGTTCTCGCCACGCAGCGGTGGCGGCGATTTGCGTGAGTTTGTCGAGATCATCGAGGCGGCCAGGAAGGACGTGCTGTTTGTCACGGCGTTCATCTTGCCGGACGCGATCCTCAACGCGCTGCTCGGCAAACCGCATGACGACATCCTGCGTTACGGCCTGCAAAACACCGCGAGCAGCATCACCGGATTTCATGCCGACCGCACCGCCGAATTCGCTGCCACAGCATTACTCAACACCGGGCTGGAAGGCTGGCTGAAGGAAAACATGAAAGGCCAGAAGGGCAACCTGCTGGTGCACACCAAAGCCGTGATCACCGACTTCACCACCGATACGCCGACCATCATCAGCGGCAGCCACAACCTCAGCACCTCGGCCAGTAACGGCAATGACGAAAATTACCTGATCATTCGCGGCGATACTGATCTGGCGGATCGCTATGGCCTGGAATTGCTGCGGTTTTATGAGCATTACCGCTTTCGCTATTTCGCGAAAAAACTCGAGCTCAAGCAGGTGAGTCCGCTGGCGGTGGGTGACAGCTGGACCCACGATTATTACGTAGAGGGGGATTTGCGCCAGTTGTCACGGTTACGCTTTGCCGGACGCTGACAGCCACTGTAGGAGCTGCCGAAGGCTGCGATCTTTTGATCTTGACCTTGAAAAAACAAAGTCAAAAGATCGCAGCCTTCGGCAGCTCCTACAGGGGGCAGTGGCCAGTTGAGACAGATTTTGAAATGATTTGCCGCTGTAGAAAATGTGCCTTGAGCCTGTACGCTCCAAGGCCATTTTTCATTCAGGATTTGCATGAACACCCTCTTGGAGCCTCCCAGTCGTACCTTCTCCACGCGCCATGGCGCGGTCTTGACGCACTCGCAGCATCCGGTTTTCCGACTCCCGACTATCGTTGACAACGCGGCTTCAGAGCCTTCGCGTTGCACTTTGCCGTGCCCGGCAGCCTGAATTCACTGAAGAGAGATCGAGACATTTATGGAATGGTTAGCGGATCCCACGGCCTGGTTAGGCTTGTTGACTCTGATCGTGCTGGAACTGGTGCTGGGTATCGACAACCTGGTGTTCATCGCGATCCTGGCGGACAAACTGCCGCCGCATCAGCGCGACCGTGCGCGAATCATCGGCCTGTCGCTGGCGCTGATCATGCGCCTGGGCCTGTTGGCGAGTATTTCCTGGCTGGTGACCCTCACGCAGCCGTTGTTCGAGGTATTCGACAAGAGCTTCTCCGGCCGTGACCTGATCATGCTGTTCGGTGGTGTATTCCTGCTGTTCAAGGCGACGATGGAGCTGCACGAACGACTCGAAGGCCACGTCGGCCAGCGCTCGACCAACGCCGCTTACGCGCTGTTCTGGCCAATCGTCGCGCAGATCGTGGTGCTCGATGCGGTGTTCTCGCTGGACGCGGTAATCACCGCCGTCGGCATGGTTGATGAACTGGCGGTGATGATGATCGCGGTGATCATTTCCATCGGCCTGATGATCGTCGCCAGCAAGCCGCTGACCCGCTTCGTCAACGCGCACCCGACGGTGATCATGCTGTGTCTGGGCTTCCTGATGATGATTGGTTTCGCCCTGACGGCCGAAGGCCTGGGTTTCCACATCCCGAAAGGCTATTTGTACGCGGCGATTGGTTTCTCGATCCTGATCGAGGTGTTCAACCAGATCGCTCGGGCCCGACGCAAGCGTTCGATGCAAGGCTTGCGCCCCATACGTGAGCGCACGGCCCACGCGGTAATGCGTCTGCTGGGCGGGCGCAAGCTGGAGGCGGAGGAGGTCGGCGAGGAAATTTCCGATCTGCTGGATGACGGCGAAGCCCCGAGTGCAGAACTGTTCGACCGTCGCGAGCGGGTGATGATCAGTGGTGTGCTGCAACTGGCCGAACGCCCGATTCGCAACCTGATGACCGTGCGTGCCGACGTCGACACCATCGACCTGACTGACGACGCCGAAACGATTCGCACAAAATTGATGCACTCTTCGTATTCGCGTCTGCCGCTGATTCGCGACGGCGCGGTGGAGGAACCGCTGGGCTTTGTACACAAGAAGGAATTGCTCAAGGAATACCTGGCCGGTGCCGAGCCGAATCTGGAGCACCTGGCGCGCAAGACCATCAACCTGCTCGACAGCTATTCGATCCTCAATGCGCTGGAGCAAATGCGCGCGGCGTCGACCCACATCGCCTTCGTGGTCAACGAGTTCGGTGACTTCGTCGGTGTGTTGACCATGACCGACATCCTCGAATCGATTGCCGGCGAACTGCCCGATGCCAGCGAAATCGAAGGCCCGGACGTGATCGAAGAGCAGGGCGGTTTTGTCGTCAACGGCGCGTTGAACCTGACGCGTGTTCGCCAGCGCACCGGGTTCGGCGCTGAACCGACCGAGGACTATCAGACCCTGGCCGGACTGGTGATGAGCCTGCTGGATCGCTTGCCGATGATCGGCGATCGGCTGCAGTACGCAGGCTGGCAAATGACCGTCAAAGCCGTTGAGGAACGACGGGTGACGCAGGTGTTGCTGGTGCGCGATTCTGCGTAAGGCAGCAGCCTTGCGCTAACGGTGCCGGCCCCTTCGCGGGCAAGCCCGCTCCCACAGTGCACGCGTCGTACACGAAATGTGTGAACAACGTTGACCCCTGTGGGAGCGGGCTTGCCCGCGAAAGCGATGTGTCAGACGCCGCAACGATTACGGGAAATGCACTGCCTCAAATCACCCGCCGATGCGCACGCGTGATTGTGCAGAGCCTGCTCAATGTGCGGCGCAACCACGGCAGGTCATGTCGTGGTTTCTGCTGCACTACCGGTGCCCTGGTCCTGCCAATATGCCGGGCAAAGTCCGCCGCCAGTGTTTCCTCTGTGCCGATGCCCTTGAGCTTCTTCAGCAACTTGCCGTTCTTGTAGAACAGCACCGTCGGCGTGCCGGTGACCAACGGATGGCGCGGCGACTCACGGGTGTTAAGCATGTAGATATTGGCGCGATGACGGTACGGCTCGGCAATCTGACGAAAAATCGGCCCGGCCCATTCGCAGGCGGGGCAGTGTTCATTGGCGAAATACAGGATCACCGGGCGCCAGGTTTTCAGGGCTTTGCGGTAAACCGGGGCCAGATTGGAAATGGTATTGGCAGCGCTCATTGAGAACTCCTTTTCAACGACCTCGAAGGTTCGATGACGTTAAAGAAGGGTGAAGAACAGGTCTACTGTCAGAAATTACAGGTGGCCTGTGGATTCGCGAGATTTTTCCCACTTTTATAAAGGACCGGCCCGACACGAAGCCCGGAAATGTGGAATGTCGGGACGTGATACCTTTTTTCACTCAATAAAAGAGAAGGCGGTAATAAGCGATAGGCGTCGAAGCCGTCTTGGAGTGCTATTTTAAGCACCATTAACAGCACTCCAGGGAGCACCATCATGACTCACGTAGTCCTTTCTAATATCGTTGCGAGTATTTCTGAATTGAAAAGAAACCCCATGGGTACCGTGGCCGCCGGTGGCGGCCAATCTGTTGCAATCCTCAATCGAAATGAGCCAGCGTTTTATTGTGTTCCCGCAAAGGAGTATGAGGCGATGATGAATCGCCTTGAGGATCTGGAACTGATCGCACTGTGCAAGGAGCGAGAAAACGATCCCACCATCAAGGTCTCTATAGATGACCTATGAGCTGGAGTTTTCCGAGAAGGCCTGGAGGGAATGGAAAAAGCTTGATTCAGCACTTCAGGATCAGTTCAAGAAAAAGCTCTCTACACGTCTGGTCAATCCTCACGTTCCTGCCGATCGACTCCGAGGGTTGGGAAACGCCTACAAAATCAAGCTTCGCAGTGCGGGATACAGGCTGGTCTATCGCGTAAAGAACGAGGTTTTGGTTGTTACCGTGATTGCGGTAGGGAGAAGAGAGCGGGGAGAGGTCTACGACAAAGCCGCTTGCCGATAGATATGGAGAGCTGGCCCCTTCAATCGCTAACCACATTGCACCGAAGTAGCCCTTCGTGCTCCATCTGGGAACCTGCTACTCGTTATTTGTAGCCTAAGGTAGCGCAGCCCATCAGTACCCGCACCTGACTCCATTTTTCGCATTTCCTGCATCCCGTTGATTCCAAAAACATTTAACCCCTCTACAGATTCCCTGTGATTCCTGTGGCACACTTTCTGCTGTCTATTCCGTAGTAACAAACCGTGTTCCGGTATAGCGGAATAAACATCATCCTGGAGTGCTTGCCATGCATCGCCGTCCTTCGTTGTTCAAAGCGTGTGTTTTCGTTCTTGCGGCTTCGTCCGCTGTGATGGGCATGGCCCAGGCAGCCGATAGCAAGCTCGACAGTGTTCTGGCCCGGGGCAAGCTGATTGTCGGCACCGGCAGCACCAATGCGCCGTGGCACTTTCAGGGTGCGGACGGCAAGTTGCAGGGCTTTGATATCGACATCGCCAGGATGGTGGCCAAAGGGCTGTTCAATGACCCGAACAAGGTCGAGTTCGTCGTGCAGTCGTCCGATGCGCGGATTCCCAATCTGCTGACCGACAAGGTCGACATGAGTTGCCAGTTCATCACCGTTACCGCCAGCCGTGCGCAACAAGTGGCGTTCACCCTGCCGTACTACCGCGAAGGTGTCGGCCTGCTACTGCCAGCCAACAGCAAGTACAAGGAAATCGAGGACCTGCAGGCGGCCGGTGACAGCGTTACTGTGGCCGTGCTGCAAAACGTCTATGCCGAAGAATTGGTGCATCAGGCGCTGCCCAAGGCCAAGGTCGATCAGTACGACAGTGTCGATCTGATGTATCAGGCGGTGAACTCCGGCCGTGCCGATGCCGCGGCTACCGATCAGTCGTCGGTCAAATACCTGATGGTGCAGAACCCCGGCCGCTACCGCAGCCCAACCTACGCGTGGAGCCCGCAGACCTACGCCTGCGCAGTCAAACGCGGCGATCAGGACTGGCTGAACTTCGTCAACACCACTCTGCATGAAGCCATGACCGGCGTTGAGTTCCCGACTTACGCGGCATCCTTCAAGCAATGGTTCGGTGTCGACCTGCCGTCGCCGGCGATCGGTTTCCCTGTCGAATTCAAATGATCCCGTGAGAGTGGGGCGCCTGCACGCGCCCCGCTCAAGGTACTGCTGACCATGAACTATCAGTTGAACTTTGCCGCCGTGTGGCGCGATTTCGACACCTTGCTGGCGGGGCTCGGTCTGGGCCTTGAACTGGCGCTGGTGTCGATCGCCATCGGCTGCGTGATCGGCCTGCTGATGGCGTTTGCCTTGCTCTCGAAGCATCGCGCCTTGCGGGTGCTGGCCTCGGTGTACGTCACGGTGGTGCGTAACACGCCGATTCTGGTGTTGATTCTGTTGATCTACTTTGCCTTGCCGAGCCTGGGAATCCGCTTGGACAAGATTCCCTCGTTCATCATCACGCTGTCGCTGTATGCCGGTGCCTATCTGACCGAAGTGTTCCGTGGCGGCTTGCTGAGCATCCCCAAAGGCCAGCGCGAAGCGGGGCTGGCGATCGGTCTCGGTGAGTGGCAGGTCAAGGCCTACGTCACCGTGCCGGTGATGCTGCGCAACGTGCTGCCGGCGCTGTCGAACAACTTTATCTCGCTGTTCAAGGACACCTCGCTGGCCGCCGCGATTGCGGTGCCGGAGCTGACCTATTACGCGCGCAAGATCAACGTCGAGAGCTACCGGGTGATCGAAACCTGGCTGGTGACCACGGCGTTGTATGTCGCGGCCTGTTACCTCATTGCCATGCTGCTGCGTTACCTCGAGCAGCGTCTGGCGATCCGCCGATAGGAGGCTGCGATGTACGAATCTCCCAGTTGGTTGCATGAATTGTGGGTAGCACGCGAGACGTTGCTGCAAGGCTTCCTGACCAGTGTGCAGGTGTCGGCGCTGGCGATTCTGCTCGGCACGCTGCTCGGGGTTGTCACCGGTCTGGTGCTGACTTACGGCAAGTTCTGGATGCGCGCGCCGTTTCGCTTTTATGTCGACATTATTCGCGGCACGCCGGTGTTTGTATTGGTGCTGGCCTGCTTCTACATGGCGCCGGCGCTGGGCTGGCAGATCAGCGCGTTTCAGGCCGGTGCGCTGGGCCTGACGCTGTTTTGCGGCTCGCACGTTGCCGAGATTGTGCGCGGTGCCTTGCAGGCATTGCCGCGTGGACAGATGGAAGCGAGCAAGGCGATCGGCCTGACGTTTTATCAGTCTCTCGGTTACGTGCTGTTGCCCCAGGCGTTGCGGCAGATCCTGCCGACCTGGGTCAACTCGTCCACCGAAATCGTCAAGGCCTCGACCTTGCTCTCGGTGATCGGTGTCGCCGAATTGCTGCTCAGCACCCAACAGATCATCGCCCGGACCTTCATGACTCTGGAGTTCTACCTGTTCGCCGGTTTTCTGTTCTTCGTCATCAACTACGGCATCGAATTACTCGGCCGGCATATTGAAAAGCGGGTGGCCCTGCCATGACTCAAGCTCAAGTTTCCAACGTTCAGAACGGTCAGCCGCTGCTGGACATCCGTGGCCTGCACAAGCAGTACGGCGCAGTCGAAGTGCTCAAGGGCGTCGACTTGAGCATGCAGCGCGGCAACGTCGTGACGCTGATCGGCTCCAGCGGTTCGGGTAAGACCACCTTGCTGCGCTGCGTGAACATGCTTGAAGAGTTCCAGGGCGGGCAGATCCTGCTCGACGGCGAGTCCATCGGCTATGACGAGGTCGGCGGTAAACGTGTGCGTCATGCGGAAAAAGTCATCGCCCGCCATCGCGCCATGACCGGCATGGCCTTCCAGCAATTCAACCTGTTTCCGCACCTGACAGCCTTGCAGAACGTCACCCTCGGTCTGCTCAAGGTTAAGAAAATGCACAAGGACCAAGCCGTGGTGCTGGCCGAAAAATGGCTGGAGCGGGTCGGCCTGCTGGAGCGGCGCAATCACTTTCCCGGGCAGTTGTCCGGTGGTCAGCAACAGCGTGTGGCGATTGCCCGGGCGATTGCGATGAACCCCAGCCTGATGCTGTTCGACGAAGTCACCTCAGCCCTCGATCCGGAGCTGGTCGGTGAAGTGCTTAACGTGATCAAGGGCCTGGCCGAAGACGGCATGACCATGTTGCTGGTGACCCACGAAATGCGTTTCGCCTTCGAGGTCTCGGACAAGATCGTGTTCATGAATCAGGGGCGAATCGAAGAGCAGGGGCCGCCCAAGGAACTGTTCGAACGCCCGCAATCGCCGCGTCTGGCTGAGTTTCTCAAGAGCACGCGGTTCTAATTTTTGCTTTGTAATCAGGAGAAGTACCCATGAGCATTACTCGATACGGCACCGGCAGCACCGCCGCTGGCGGTCAGCCACGCCCCTTTGCGCGCGCCGTTGAAGCGGATGGCTGGCTGCACGTGTCCGGCCAGGTGCCGGCGGTGGATGGCGAGATCATCGTTGGTGGTATCGTCGAGCAGACCCACCAGACCATGAAAAACCTGATCGCGATTCTCGAAGAGGCCGGTTATGGCCTGGAGGACGTGGTGCGCGCCGGGGTATGGCTGGACGATCCGCGGGATTTCAGCAGTTTCAACAAGGTCTTCGGCGAGTACTTCAAACCGGAACACGCTCCGGCACGGGCCTGTGTGCAGGCGAGCATGATGGTTGATTGCAAGGTCGAGATCGATTGCATCGCGTACAAGAAGAAACCCTGAAATCTGTGCTGACTTCTTCGCGAGCAGGCTCGCTCCCACATTTGAAATGCAATCCCCTGTGGGAGCGAGCCTGCTCGCGAAAGCGGCCTACCAAGCGCCGCAGTACTCTCGGTAAACTCCCGGCACTTTCATTGGGAACTGAAAACATGACCGAAGACACCATCAAACGCCGGGCCCGTGGTCTGGACAGGGCGTTCGATATCCTCGACTTCCTCAAGGAGATCGGCCAGCCGTTGCGTCCGAACGACATCGCCAATGGCATCGGCAGCCCGAAATCCACGGTCTACGAACTGGTGGCGTCGCTGCTGGAACGACGGATTCTGGAGCCGGTGGGCAAGGACGGTCACGTCTATCTCGGACGTCAGTTGTATTTCCTCGGGCAGGCGCATCTGCGCCATTTTGACCTCAGCCGCGAGGCCGATCACGCCTTGCAGGAAATCGTCAGCCAGACCCGGGAAACTGCGCAAATGTGCCTGCTCAACGGGCGCAAATACACGGTGGCGCTGATGAAGGAGGGCGAGCGGCATTTCCGCATTTCGTCCGACATCGGCGAAAGCGCGCCGATCCCGTGGACTGCGTCCGGGCGCTTGCTGCTGGCGCATTTGAGCGACCAGCAGATCATCGACCTGATCGACGAGGACGACTACATCCTGCCCGACGGCGAGCGCCTGCCGCTGGAACGCTTTCTGGCGGAGATCCGCCAGGCCGGCATCGACGGATTCTTCTCGTTCGACAGCGTGGCCGACACCTTCACCCATTGCTTCGCCGCGCCGGTCAAAGACCCCAGCGGCGTGGCCATTTGCACCCTGTGCATCGTCGCCCCACGGGCCGATGCGAAGAACAATTACGACGACTATCGCCGGGTGCTGATCGAGAGCGCCAACAGCCTCGCCCGGCGCATCAACGAATAACCGCGGCTGTTTGCGGCCGCGACTGAATGCGAGGAGTTTGACCATGACGACTGCCATCAATACCGCTGTGGAAAAGGGCGACGCTGCCGTTGGCGCGCACCTTGTGCGCGACGTCAGCCTGCCGGCGCTGGTGTTGCACCGCGAGGCGCTGGAGCACAACATTCGCTGGATGCAGAAGTTCGTCAGCGACAGCGGCGCCGAGCTCGCGCCCCACGGCAAGACCAGCATGACCCCGGCGCTGTTCCAGCGTCAGCTCGACGCTGGCGCGTGGGGCATCACCCTCGCCAGCGCCACCCAGACCCGCGCCGCATACGCCCACGGTGTACGCCGGGTGCTGATGGCCAACCAACTGGTCGGCACGCCGAACATGGCGCTGATCGCCGATCTGTTGGCAGACCCGGATTTCGATTTCTACTGCATGGTCGATCACCCGGACAACGTCGCCGATCTCGGCGCGTACTTCGCTTCGCGCGGGGTCAAATTGAACGTGATGATCGAGTACGGCGTGGTCGGTGGCCGTTGCGGTTGCCGCAGCGAGCAGGAAGTAATTGAACTGGCCAAGGCGATCAACGCGCAACCGGCGCTGGCTCTGACCGGCATCGAGGGTTACGAAGGGGTGATCCATGGCGATCACGCGGTTAGCGGCATTCGTGAATTCGCCGCGTCGCTGGTGCGCCTGGCGGTGCAGTTGCAGGACAGCGGCGCGTTTGCCATTGCCAAGCCGATCATCACCGCCTCGGGTTCGGCGTGGTACGACCTGATCGCCGAGTCGTTCGAAGCGCAGAACGCCAGCGGACGCTTCCTTAGCGTGCTGCGCCCGGGCAGTTACGTGGCGCATGATCATGGCATCTACAAGGAAGCGCAGTGCTGCGTGCTGGATCGTCGCAGTGACCTGCACGAAGGATTGCGTCCGGCGCTGGAAGTCTGGGCGCATGTGCAATCGCTGCCGGAGCCGGGATTTGCGGTGATCGCCCTCGGCAAGCGCGATGTGGCATTCGATGCCGGCCTGCCGGTGCCGCTGCTGCGCTACAAGGCCGGTGTGTTGCCGGCGGTGGGCGACGATGTCGGCGCCTGCAAGGTGACGGCAGTGATGGATCAGCACGCGTTCATGAGTGTGGCGCCTGGGGTTGAGCTGCGGGTGGGCGACATCATTTCCTTCGGCACCTCGCACCCGTGCCTGACGTTCGACAAGTGGCGGGTGGGGTTGCTGGTGGATGAGCAGTTGGCGGTGGTCGAGAGCATGGAGACCTGCTTCTAAGGTTTCAGACCGAGTCGCGCCCATCGCGAGCAGGCTCACTCCTACAGGGGAACGCATTCCAATTGTAGGAGTGAGCCTGCTCGCGATGAGGGCCGCCCAAACACCGATGATTATCCAGAGACACCTCCCAATGACCAGCCTCAGCCCCCTGGGCCCGAACACCCCGCGCATCGCCCTGATCGGCGAGTGCATGATCGAACTCCAGCACCGCGCCGACGGCAGCCTGCAGCAAAGCTTCGGCGGCGATACCTTGAACACCGCGGTGTACCTGTCCCGCGCTCTCGGCGACAAAGCCCAGGTCGATTACGTCACCGCGCTCGGCGACGACAGCTTCAGCGACGCCATGTGCCAGAGCTGGGCCGACGAAGGCATTGGCCTGGATCTCGTGCAGCGTCTGCCCGGTCGCTTGCCCGGCCTGTACTGCATTCAGACCGACGCCAACGGTGAACGGCGTTTCCTCTACTGGCGCAATGAAGCGGCGGTGCGCGATTGCTTCACCACCCCGGCGGCGGAGCCGATTCTGGCAGCGCTGCCGGACTACGATGTGCTGTATTTCAGCGGCATCACCCTCGCAGTGTTAGGTGCGAAGGGCCGCGAACGCTTGATCCAGACCCTGATCGAAGCCCGCCAGCGCGATGCGCGGATCGTCTTCGACAACAATTATCGGCCACGCTTGTGGGCGTCACAGGAAGAGGCGCGGGCGGCCTATCGCAGCGTGTTGCCGCATGTCGATCTGGCGTTGCTGACCGTGGATGACGAGCAGGCGCTGTTCCATTTTGTCGATTGCGACGCGGTGTTCGAGGCGTACGCGCAGATCGGCACGCCGGAAGTGGTGCTCAAGCGTGGCGCCGAGGCGTGTCTGATTCGCTGCGATGATGAGGCGTTCGAAGTGCCGGCGCAGCAGGTCGAGAAGGTGGTGGATACGACGGCGGCGGGAGACTCGTTCAGCGCGGCGTATCTGGCCAGGCGGTTGCTGGGTGGCAGTCCGGTCGAGGCGGCGCAGGCGGGGCATTGGCTGGCAAGTCGGGTGATTCAGGTGCCGGGGGCATTGATTCCCAGGTAAGCGGTGGATGGCCGCTTGCTGCGCAATCGGTTCGCGGGCAAGCCCGCTCCCACAGGGTACGCATTCCAGACTGTGGGAGCGAGCTTGCTCGCGAAGAGGCCCGAAAGCAAAGCACTTAATCGCGGAAAAACACCTGCACCAGGTGATAGCCGAACTTGCTCTTGATCGGCCCGTGCACCGTGCGCAGCGGTTTCTTGAAAATCACCGCATCAATCGCACCGACCATCTGTCCCGGCCGCACTTCACCCAGATCACCGCCGCGTTTGCCGGACGGGCAGGTCGAATATTTCTTCGCCAGCACATCGAACGCTTCGCCCTTGGCAATGCGTTGTTTGAGCTGTTCGGCCTCTTCGGCGGTTTTCACCAGAATGTGGCGGGCTTGGGCTTTCATCGTGCGATACCTGTAACGGGGTGACGGCGGGGCGCGGGATTATGCCTCAAGTGACGGCGTTTGGTTGATCATCTCGCGGATCTTGTTGGCCAGCACTTCAATCGAAAACGGCTTGGCCACCATGTCCATGCCATCCTCGAGAAAGCCCTGACGCTCGGCGGCTTTCTGCGCGTAACCGGTCATGAACAGCACCTTCAGCCCCGGACGATGCTGGCGGGCGATTTCCGCCAGTTGCCGGCCATTCATCCCCGGTAGACCAACGTCGGTCACCAGCAGATCCACGCGCATCTCCGATTCCAGCAGCGGCAGGGCGGCGCTGGCGTCGGCGGCTTCGTGGGCGAGGTAACCCAGCTCCTTGAGCAGATCGAGCACCAGCATGCGCACTGCCGGGTCATCCTCAACCACCACCACGGTTTCGCCGCAGGTGGCCGTCGGCGCGGCACCGAGGGTTTCCACGACTGGCCGTTCCGGCTCCAGCAGGTTCAGGCGCGGCAAGTACAAGCGCACGCAGGTGCCCTGATTCGGCAGGCTGTCGAGGCTGACATGGCCGCCCGACTGCTGGGCGAAACCATAGATCATCGACAGCCCCAACCCGGTGCCCTGGCCGATCGGTTTGGTGGTGAAGAACGGATCGAACGCCTTGGCGCGCACCGACGGCGTCATGCCGGTGCCGTTGTCGCTGACCGCCAGCATCAGGTAGTCGCCGGCCTTGACCGGTTCGAGGGTGGTGATGTCGTTGCCGTCGAGGTAAACGTTGGCGGTCTCGATCAGCAGCTCGCCGCCATCGGGCATGGCGTCGCGGGCGTTGATCACCAGGTTGAGCAGGGCATTTTCCAGTTGGCTGACGTCGGTGCTGATCGGCCAGACATCGTCGGCCAGACGCAACGTGAGTTCGATCGGGTCACCCTTGGTGCGGCGGATCAAATCTTCCAGCGAATGAATCAGCTCGTTGACGTTGAGGGTCTTGCGGTCCAGCGACTGCCGGCGCGAGAACGCCAGCAGCCGATGGGTCAGCGCCGCCGCTCGGTTGGCCGACGACACCGCCGCTTCGGTGAAACGGCCGATTTCATCGGCGCGGCCGTCGGCGATGTAACGCTGCATCAGGTCCAGACTGCCGATGATCCCGGTGAGCATGTTGTTGAAGTCGTGGGCGATACCGCCGGTGAGTTGGCCGACCGCTTCCATCTTTTGCGCATGGCGCAACGCGTCCTCGGCGCGTTCGCGTTCGAACATCTCGTTCTGCAGGCGCTGATTGGCCTGGGCCAGTTGTTCGGTGCGGGCGCTGACCCGTTCTTCCAGGGTTTCGTTGAGATTGCGCAGGGCTTCTTCGGTCTTCTTCCGTTCGGATTCGTCGATCACGAAAATATAGAAACCGTTGACTGAGCCGTCGGCGCCGTGGCGCGGCAGGTAATTCATCAGCGCATGGCGGTTGCTGCCGTCGCGATGCGGGGTGTACAGGCTGAACGAGCAGGGCCGCCCGGCCAGGGCCTCGGCAATATAGGGCGCGCGCAGGAAGTAGGCTTCTTCGCCGATCACTTCGCGAATGGTACGGCCATACAACTCCTGCGGCGTGAGGCCGTACCAGTCCAGATACGCCGCATTGTTCAGGCGGAAGCGCTCGTCGTGGTCGACGTAACTGATGAGGATCGGCATTGCATTGATGATCAGCTGCAATTCCGTCTGGCTCTGGCGCAGCGCCTGCTCGGTGTGCTTGCGCTCGGTCAGGTCCAGCGCGGCGCCGAGGAAGCGCACCGGTCGCCCGTGGTGATCCTTGTAACAGCGGCCCCGGGCAAACACCCAGCGCAGTTCGCCGTCGGCTTTTAGCAGGCGATATTCCTCGGCGTACTCGGTGCCGTGGGTGATGCAATGCTTGATGCTGCGGGCGATCAGGGCGCGGTCTTCGGGGTGCACGCCTTGCAGATAGTCGCTGATCGGTAGCTGACTGGCGTGGGCCGGATCGATGCCATGCAACTGGGCGAAATGGGCGTCGGCGATGAAACGGTCTTCGCCGATGTCCCAATCCCAGGTGCCAACCGCATCGGTGGCGGCCAGCGCCAGTTGCAGGCGTTCTTCAGTGTCGCGCTGGGCCTTGAGACTTTCTTCGGAACGGCGTTGCAGTTCGAGGGCGATGCGCCGGCGTTCGTTGGTTTCGATGGCTGTTACCAGAATCCCCGCCACTTGCGTGTCTTCATCGCGGATGGGGCTGTAGGTCAGGTCCAGCCAGAAGTCGGACTCTACGCCTCCGCGTTGCAGGGTAAATCGCCGCTCGCTGTAGGTGCGCACCTGGCCTTGTAGGACGGCTCGATAAATCGGGTCGGTAAAGTCTTGAAGTTCCGGCCATATAAGGTGCGCCGGCTGTCCGAAAGCGTGCGGATGCTTGCTCCCGGCGAGCATCGCAAAGCCATTGTTGTAGATCTGCGTGAGCTGCGGCCCCCACAACAGCAGCATCGGCATCGGCGAGTGAATCACGATGTCCACAGCTGTGCGCAGGCTTTGCGGCCAGGTGCCAGAAGCGCCCAACGGCGTGCGGCTCCAGTCGGTACGGGCGATCAGGGCTTGGGCGTCATCGGGGGAGGGTGCTGCGTTCATCACATGTATCCTGAGCGTCGGTCAGTGCGTTGGCATCTACTATTCTTGCACTTGCGGTAGACGCTGTATGACCCGTTACGTCACGACAGCGGGTCATTTCTGTTCATTGAATGCTTCGCGGGTGCTTATTGCCATGGAAATCGATGCACTGTTGCTCCGTCTGTCGAGCCAGCACGGCTCTGACCTGTTCCTGTCCACGGGAGCGCCACCCAGTGCGCGCATCGATGGCGTGCTGACGCCTTTCAGCGAGCGGCCGTTCAAGCCCGGCGAGGTCGAGACTATCGCCAACTCCCTGATGGACGCCGAGCAACGGCGCGAGTTCGATCGGGATCTGGAAATGAACCTGGCGATTTCCCGTACGGGCATCGGGCGTTTTCGGGTGAACGCCTTCAAGCAACGCAATGATGTGTCAATCGTGATCCGCAACGTCAAACTCGATATCCCGCGCTTCGAAGACTTGAAACTGCCGCCGGTATTGCTGGAAACGGTGATGCTCAAACAGGGGCTGATCCTGTTCGTTGGCGCCACCGACTCCGGTAAATCCACCTCGCTGGCCGCGCTGATCGATCACCGCAATCGCCACAGCAGCGGGCACATCATCACCATCGAAGACCCGGTGGAGTATATCCATCGACACCAGCGCTCGATCATCAATCAACGCGAAGTCGGCGTCGATACCCGCAGCTTCCATGCGGCGCTGAAAAACACCCTGCGCCAGGCCCCGGACGTGGTGCTGATCGGTGAGATCCGCGACCGCGAAACCATGGAGCATGCGCTGACGTTCGCCGACACCGGGCACCTGGTGCTGTCGACGCTGCATGCGCACAACGCCAATCAGGCGCTGGACCGTATCGTCAATCTGTTCCCCGAAGAGCGCCGCCCGCAGTTGCTGCATGCACTGGGCAACAATCTCAAGGCGTTCGTCTCGCAACGGCTGGTGCGCACTGTGGACGGTCAGCGGCGGGCGGCGGTCGAAGTGATGCTCGGCACCCCGACCATCGCCGACCTGATCCGCCGCAACGAGTTGGGCGAACTCAAGGGCATCATGGAGAAGTCCGGCGAGGCCGGCATGCAGACGTTCGACGCGGCGCTGTACGGGCTGGTGGTGGAGGGCGTGATCAGTGAGGACGAAGCGCTCAAGCATGCCGATTCGCAGAACAATCTGCGCCTGCGTTTGAAACTGCACACCGAGGCGGGCCCGGCGCCCGCACCCACAACATCAGGCGATTGGGGCCTGATGGATTAACACCTCACCCCTGTGGGAGCGGGCTTGCTCGCGAAAGCGGTGTATCAGTCACATTGTTATCGACTGACAGATTGCCTTCGCGAGCAAGCCCGCTCCCACAAGGGGATGGCGGGCTAATCCGACAGCTCCGGGCGATTGCGGAACTGCTCCAAGGCCTCGGGATTGGCCAGCGCATCGGTATTTTTCACCGGCTCGCCATGCACCACATTGCGCACCGCGAGTTCCACCACCTTGCCGCTGATGGTGCGCGGAATATCGGTCACCGCGACGATCTTCGCCGGCACATGGCGCGGCGTGGTGTTGGCGCGGATCACCTGGCGGATCTGTTGTTGCAGGTGGTCATCCAGCGTCACGCCATCCTGCAGACGGACAAACAGCACTACGCGCACATCGTCCTGCCATTGCTGTCCGATCGCCACGCTGTCCAGCACCTGCGGGACTTTCTCGACCTGACGATAGATTTCCGCCGTGCCGATGCGCACGCCGCCGGGGTTGAGCACCGCGTCGGAGCGGCCGTGGATCAGCATCCCGCCGTGGGGCAATTGCTCGGCGTAGTCGCCTTGGGCCCAGACACCGGGGAACAGGCTGAAATAGGATTTGCGCAGTTTTGCGCCGTCAGGGTCATGCCACAGCCCGACGGGCATCGCCGGGAAGTGTCGGGTGCAGACCAGTTCGCCTTTTTCGCCGATCACGGCAACGCCGGCGTCGTTCCACACTTCAACCGCCATGCCCAGGCTCTTGCCCATGATTTCGCCGCGGCGCACCGCCGACAGCGGATTACCGTTGACGAAGCACGACACCACATCGGTGCCGCCGGACATCGACGCCAGGCACACATCGCGCTTGAAGTCGCGGTAGACGAAGTCATAACTCTGCGGCGACAGCGCGGAGCCGGTGCACAGCAGGGTCTTCAGGCTACTCAGATCATGGCTGTGCGCAGGCTTCAAACCGCTGCTTTCCAGTGTCGCGAGAAACTTGGGGCTAGTGCCGAACACACTGATGCGCTCGTCGTCGATCAGGTCGAGCAAGCGCTCATGGCCCGGGTGAAACGGCGAGCCGTCATACAGCACCACCGCGCTGCCGACCGCGAGGGCCGAGACCAGCCAGTTCCACATCATCCAGCCGCAAGTGGTGTAGTAGAACAAGCGGTCACCGGGGCCGAGATCGACGTGCAGCCCATGCTCCTTGGCATGCTGCAGCAGCACGCCGCCGGTGCTGTGCACGATGCATTTCGGCACGCCGGTGGTGCCACTGGAATACAACACGTACAACGGGTGATTGAACGGCACCGGGACAAACCGCGGTTCGCCGCCGGGTTGGTAGAACTCGTCCCACAACGTCACGTTGGCGTGGGTTTGGTAATCCTCGGTACGGGCCTGCGCGCGAGCGTAGGGCACAATGATCAACTGCTGCAGCGATGGCAGTTGCGCGAGGATTTCGTTGATCTTGGTGGTCTGGTCGATGTCTTTGCCGGCGTAACGGTAGCCGGCGCAGGTGATCAACACTTTGGGTTCGATCTGGCCGAAACGGTCGATCACGCCGTGGGTGCCGAAGTCCGGCGACGAGCACGACCAGATCGCCCCGAGGCTGGTGGTCGCGAGCATCGCCACCAGAGTCTGCCAGGTGTTGGGCATGCACGCGGCCACGCGGTCGCCGAGGCCGACACCGGCGGCTTGCAGGCTGGCCTGAAAACCGGCGACGTGCTCGGCCAGTTCGGCCCAGGTCAGCTGTTCGCGCTGACCGTTTTCCGCCACGGCGATCACTGCAACGGCATCGTCACGACGGCGCAGCAGGTGTTCGGCAAAGTTCAGGGTCGCGCCGGGAAACCATTCGGCACTGGGCATCTGCGCGCCTTCACGCAGGACGGCGTCGGGCTGGGTGTGAAAGCGGATGTCGAAGCAATCGACGATCGCCTGCCAGAACGCTTCGCGCTGTTCCACGCTCCAGCGGTGCAGATCGGTGTAGCTGTTCAGCGCCAGGTCATGACGCTGATTGATGTCGCGGCGGAACTGATCCATGCGCGACTGGGCGATACGCTCGGCATCGGGTTGCCAGAGGAGGTCGGACATTGGTTTGCCTCTTGTTGTGTTGTTCATGACACATCACTTGTAGGAGTGAGCCTGCTCGCGATAGTGGAATTACACTCAACATTGATGTTGGCTGATACACCGCTATCGCGAGCAGGCTCGCTCCCACAGGGGCGCAGCATTACTGCGCCAACCAGCCCCCATCAATATTCCACGCCGCCCCGCGCACCTGGCTCCCAGCTTCGCTACACAAGAACAACACCAATTCCCCCAGATGCTGCGGCGTGACGAACTCCAGCGACGGCTGCTTCTCCGCCAGCAAATCATGCTGCGCCTGCTGCGGATCGACGCCTTTGGCGGCACGATCATCGATCTGTTTCTGCACCAGCGGCGTCAATACCCAGCCCGGGCAGATCGCGTTGCAGGTCACATTACTGGTAGCCGTTTCCAGTCCGACCACTTTGGTCAAGCCGATCACTCCATGCTTGGCCGCGACATACGCAGCCTTGCCGGTCGAACCCACCTGACCATGCACCGAGGCGATGTTGACGATTCGTCCCCAACCCTTGGCGCGCATCCCCGGCAGGCTCAGGCGGGTGCTGTGGAACACCGATGACAGGTTGATCGCGATGATCGAGTCCCAGCGCTCCACCGGAAACTCCTCCACGGCCGCCACGTGCTGAATCCCGGCGTTGTTGACCAGAATGTCGACGCCGCCGAATTCGCGTTCGGCGTAAGCGATCATCTCGGCAATCTGCGCCGGATCGCTGACATCGGCTGGATGGTGACCGACCTTGCCACCAAACTGGCCGACTTCGGCGATCACGCTCGAGGCATCGCCGAAACCATTGAGAATCAGGTTGGCGCCGGCCTTGGCCAGGCTCAGGGCGATGCCCAGACCGATGCCGCTGGTGGAACCGGTAACCAGTGCGGTCTTGCCCGAAAGAGTCGTCATGAATACCTCACACAATGCCAGTGGCGTAGAAAGTGCCGATCACTACGAAGACCGCCAGGGTCTTGATCAGCGTAATACAGAAAATGTCTTTATAGGCTTCGCGGTGGGTCAGGCCAGTGACCGCCAGCAGGGTGATCACCGCGCCGTTGTGCGGCAGGGTGTCCATGCCGCCGCTGGCCATCGCAGCCACGCGGTGCAGCACTTCCAGCGGAATGTTCGCGGCGTTTGCCGCCGCGATGAACTGCTCGGACATCGCCGCCAGCGCGATGCTCATGCCGCCCGATGCCGAGCCGGTGATACCCGCCAGCAGGGTCACGGTGATCGCTTCGTTGACCAGCGGATTGGGGATTTGCTTGAGCCAGTCGGCCAGTACCAGAAAGCCCGGCAACGAAGCGATTACCGCACCGAAACCGTATTCCGAGGCGGTGTTCATCGCCGCCAGCAGTGCGCCGCTGACCGCGCTTTTGCTGCCTTCGGCGAGTTTGCTGCGGATCGCCTTGAAGCCGAACACCAGCACCATCAGGATGCCGATCAGCAATGCCGCCTGCACCGCCCAGATTGCGGTGAGCTTGGCGATTTCCGTGGTCACCGGCGTGGCCATCCCCGGCAACGCGAGGCTGTGGGTCTTGCCGTACCACTGCGGAATCCACTGGGTGAACAGCAGGTTCATGATGCCCACCGCCAGCAGCGGCGACAGGGCGATCCATGGGTTCGGCAGTTTCAGGTCTTCGGCGGTTTCCGGCTCGTTACGCAGCTCGGTGCCATAACCTTCGCCAGCACGCTGGGCCTTGTTGCGTTGGCGCTGCAGGAACAACATGCCGGCGCAGAACACGAAAATCGTGCCGATTACCCCCAGCCACGGCGCCGCCCACGCGGTGGTATTGAAGAAGGTGCTGGGAATGATGTTCTGAATCTGCGGCGTGCCGGGCAGGGCGTCCATGGTGAACGAGAATGCGCCGAGGGCAATGGTTGCCGGGATCAGGCGCTTGGGAATGTTGCTCTGGCGGAACATTTCCGCGGCAAATGGATACACCGCAAACACCACCACGAACAACGACACGCCGCCGTAAGTGAGCAAGGCGCAAACCAGCACGATCACCAGCATCGCCTGACGCGTGCCGAGCAAGCGAATCGCTGCGGCCACGATCGAACGGGAGAACCCCGACAATTCGATCAACTTGCCGAACACGGCACCGAGCAGGAACACCGGGAAATACAGTTTGATGAAACCGACCATTTTCTCCATGAACACCCCGGTGAAGGCAGGGGCGACTGCAGAGGGGTCGGTCAGCAGGACAGCGCCGAGGGCGGCAATCGGGGCGAAGAGAATGACGCTGTAGCCACGGTAGGCGGCGAGCATCAGCAGCGCGAGGGCTGCCAAGGCAATGATCACACTCATGGAGTGTCTCCAAAGATTGTTATTTTTGTGGGTGAAGCGGGTGCAGGAGAGGCTTTAGCGAGATCTATGCCAGATACTCAAATCATTGAAATGTAAGGGTTTTATAGTTTTAAGCGTGTTGAGAGTTGAAGAGTTGTCTCTCTTTGGAGATTTTTGTAGAGAGGGCTGACGCCTTCGCGAGCAAGCCCGCTCCCACATTTGGAATGCGTATTCCCTGTGGGAGCGGGCTTGCTCGCGAAGCTTTTGCTGTTGTCTTTTATTGGAGACTCTGGTCTCTTTATTGAGACTCGGTGATGCCCAAGGCCAGCATCTTCTTGTACAGCGTCGAGCGTCCCAGTCCCAGTCGAGCCGCCGCCTCCGGCACTTTGCCCGCACATTGCGCGAGGGCGGACTGGATCAACTGCCGGTCAAACCGCTGCCGTGCCTCGGCGAAAGTCTCATCCGCCAACGGCTCTCGCGTCGACACCGACGGGCGCTCAACCGGGGTAAAGGTGCCGATGGCCGCGCGAATATCCTCTTCGGTGAGGATCAGGTCATCGCTGAGCAGCGCCGCGCGCTCCAGCACGTTGCGCAATTCGCGGATGTTGCCCGGCCACGCATGTTGTCCGAGCAGATCCAGCGCTGCGCGACTCAGTTCATGCTGGCTACGCAACTCTTCAAGGATCGCCTCGCTGAGCGCCGGCAAATCGTCGAGACGCTCGCGCAGCGGCGGAACCTGGATCGGCAGCACGTTAAGTCGGTAATACAGGTCGGCGCGGAATTCACCGCGCTTGATCGCGGCTTGCAGATCGGTCGAAGTCGCCGCGATCACTCGCACATCGCTCTGAATCACGTCGTTGGAGCCAACCGGCTCGAACTCCTTTTCCTGCAGCACCCTCAGCAGTTTGCTTTGCAGCGGCAACGGCATGTCGCCGATCTCATCGAGAAACAGCGTGCCGCCCTGAGCGATCTGCAATTTGCCGGTACGACCCTTGCGGTCGGCGCCGGTAAACGCGCCAGGCGCGGTGCCGAAGAATTCCGCTTCGAGCAACGCCTCCGGGATTGCGGCGCTGTTGATGCTGACGAAGGCTTTATGTGCCCGTGGCGAAGCGCTGTGAATCGCCTGAGCCAGCAACTCCTTGCCGGTGCCGGTTTCGCCGAGCAGCAATACCGGGGATTCGGCGCTGGCGCTGCGGCGGGCGCGGCGTTTGACTTCGAGGCTGGCGCTGCTGGTACCGATGAAATGGGCAAAGTTATATTTGGTCTGCCGCGCCCGCAGCAGCGAGCGGGTCGAGGCGAGTTCTTCCTGCATGCTCAGGTAGCGCTTGAGCATCGGTGACAGGCTGCGTAATTCATCAAACAGAGCAAACCCGATGGCGCCGATCACCGCCCCGGCATCGTCGTGGATCGGCAGGCGCATCACCACCAGCGGCTCTTTCGGCGTGTCCTGCATGTCCAGCAGGATCGGCCGGCCAGTGCGCACCACTTCACGCAACAAGCTGCCGGGGATCACGCTTTCGCAGGGTTGGCCGATGGCTTTTTTCGCTGACTCAAGACCGAAACGCCGCGCATAGCGTTCGTTCATCCAGACGATGTTTGCATCACGATCGACAATCACCGTGCCTTCGCTGGACTGCTCGATGATCTCGAACAGCGAGCGGATCGCCAGCGTGCGCACGCGTTGGTAGTCCTTGAGGCTTTCGGTGGTGTTCATCTGACAGATCCTGAATGTCTTTCGGCTTTGGCGACGCCATCGCGAGCAGGCTCACTCCTACAATGGAACGCATTTCAAATGTAGGAGTGAGCCTGCTCGCGATAGATGCTACTCGGTATCAAGGCAAGCGCCGATTATGCCTACCCCGGATGCGCCGCCGCCAACAGCTCTTTGGTGTAAGGATGCTGCGGTGAGTCGAACACATCATGGCTGGCACCGCGCTCAACCACTTTGCCGTCCTTGATCACGATCATGTCATGCGCCAGCGCCCGCACCACCGCCAGGTCGTGGCTGATGAACAGGTAGGTCAGGCCATGTTTTTCCTGAAGATCGCGGAGCAGGGCGACCACTTGTTTTTGCACGGTACGGTCAAGGGCCGAGGTCGGCTCGTCGAGCAGGATCAGCGCCGGTTTCAGCACCAGCGCCCGGGCGATAGCGATGCGCTGGCGCTGGCCGCCGGAAAATTCGTGCGGGTAGCGATGACGGCTTTCCGGGTCCAGGCCGACTTCCTTGAGCACACGGATCACCTGTGCATCGCACTCATCGGCGCTGGACTGACAGTGCACCTCCAGCCCTTCGCTGATGATTTGCGCCACCGACATCCGTGGACTGAGGCTGCCGAACGGGTCCTGAAACACCACCTGCATCTGCCGACGCCACGGCCGCAATTGCTTCTGATCGAGGCCGTCGAGGGCGGTGCCCTGAAAACGGATACTGCCCTCGGAGTCGAGCAGCCGCAGAATCGCCTGGCCCAGGGTCGACTTGCCTGAACCGGACTCGCCGACAATACCCAAGGTTTTGCCGCGCTGGATATTCAGGCTGATGCCGTCCACCGCGCGCAAATATTGTTTGCGCTGGAACAGCCCGCCACCGACGACGAACTCGACGCGCAGATCATCCACCTCCAGCACGTTCTCGCGTTCATCGCGGGGCAGGGCTTCGCCTTCCGGCTCGGCGTTGAGCAGCACGCAGCTGTAAGGATGTTTCGGTTCGGTAAACAGGATTTCGCACGGGGCTTGCTCGACGATTTCGCCAGCCTTCATCACACACACCCGTTGCGCAATGCTGCGCACAAGATTGAGGTCGTGACTGATCAGCAGCAGCGACATGCCCAGGCGTTGTTGCAGGGATTTGAGCAGCAGCAGGATCTTGCGCTGCACCGTCACATCCAGCGCCGTGGTCGGCTCGTCGGCGATCAGCAGTTCCGGCTCGCAAGCCAGCGCCATGGCAATCATCACCCGTTGCCGCTGGCCGCCGGACAGTTGATGCGGATAGGCCTTGAGGCGCTCTTTGGGCTTCTGAATGCCCACCAGTTCCAGCAGTTCAAGAATGCGTTGTTGCGCTGCTTTACCGCCCAGGCCGCGATGCACCAGCAGCGTCTCGCCGATCTGCTTTTCAATGGTGTGCAGCGGATTGAGCGAGGTCATCGGCTCCTGGAAGATCATTGCGATCCGGTTGCCGCGTAGCTCACGCAAGACCTTTGGATCGGCACCGAGCAGTTCCTGACCGCGATAGCGAATGCTGCCGCTGGTTTGCGCATCGCCTTCGGGGAGCAGTTGCAGGATCGAATGCGCGGTTACCGATTTGCCCGAGCCCGACTCGCCGACCAGCGCCAGGCACTCGCCGGGGCGGATGTCCAGGCACAGGTTGCGCACCGCCGGCTGGCCATGGAAGGCGACGTTCAGGTCACGGATTTCGATCAGGTTATCAGTCATGGTCACACTTCAGGATCGAGGGTCGAACGCGTCACGTAACGCTTCGCCGATGAACACCAGTAAAGAAAGAATCAGCGCCAGGGTGAAAAATGCCGTCAGCCCGAGCCACGGCGCTTGCAGGTTCTGTTTGCCCTGGCCAATCAGCTCGCCCAGCGAGGCACTGCCGGCGGGCATGCCGAAACCGAGGAAGTCGAGGGCGGTAAGGGTGGAAATCGCTCCGGTCAGAATGAACGGCAGGTAACTCAGCGTCGCGTTCATCGCATTCGGCAGGATGTGCCGGAAAATCACCTTGCGGTCGCTCAGGCCCAATGCGCGCGCCGCTTTGACGTATTCCAGATTACGCCCGCGCAGGAACTCGGCGCGCACCACATCCACCAGTGCCAGCCAGGAAAACAGCGCCATGATCCCCAGCAGCCACCAGAAATTCGGCTCGACGAAACCGGACAAAATGATCAGCAGGTACAGCACCGGCAATCCGCTCCAGACCTCCAGCAAACGCTGCCCGAGCAGATCGACCCAACCGCCGTAATAGCCTTGCAGGGCGCCGGCAGCAATGCCGATCAGCGCGCTGACGGCGGTCAGCATCAGGGCAAACAGGATCGATACCCGGGCACCGAAAATCACCCGTGCCAACACATCACGCGCCTGATCGTCAGTACCCAGCCAGTTGACCTTCGAGGGCGGGCTCGGCGCAGGTTGATTGAGGTCGTAGTTGGGCGTGTCGTCGCTGAACGGGATTGGCGGGAACAGCAGCCAGCCACCGCCCTTGCGGATCAGGTTCTGCACATAGTCACTGCGATAATCGGCCTGGAACGGCAATTGCCCGCCAAACTCCTGTTCGGTGTAGCGCTTGAAGACCGGGAAGTAGAGCTGGTTCTGATAGCTGACCACCAGTGGTTTGTCATTGGCGATCAGTTCACCGCCCAGCGTCACCACGAACAGTCCGATAAACAGCCACAACGACCACCAGCCACGGCGGTTTTTCTTGAATCGCGCGAAACGGCGACGGCCCAGAGGCGAGAGCTTGAACATCAGGCGTTCCTCGCGGCGAAGTCGATACGTGGGTCGACCAGGGTGTAGCACAAGTCGCCGATCAGTTTTATCAGGAGGCCGAACAGGGTGAAGATGAACAGCGAGCCGAACACCACCGGATAGTCGCGAGAAACCGCCGCTTCGTAACTCATGCGGCCGAGGCCGTCGAGAGAGAAGATCACTTCGATCAACAGCGAACCGGCAAAGAACACACTGATGAACGCCTGCGGAATCCCCGAGACCACCAGCAGCATCGCATTGCGGAACACATGGCCGTAAAGCACGCGGCGCTCGCTCAAGCCTTTGGCGCGGGCGGTGACTACGTACTGGCGGGTGATTTCATTGAGGAACGAATTCTTGGTGAGAATCGTCAGCGTGGCGAAGCCGCCAATCACCAGCGCCGTGACCGGCAACACCAGGTGCCAGAAGTAATCGGCAATCTTGCCCAGGGTCGACAGCGATTCGAAGTTGTCCGAGACCAGACCGCGCACTGGAAACCAGTTCAATGACGTGCCACCGGCAAACACCACGATCAGAAACATTGCGAACAGAAACGCCGGCATCGCGTAGCCGATGATGATCGCGGTGCTGCTCCAGATGTCGAAATGGCTGCCGTGATGCACCGCTTTGCGGATGCCCAGCGGGATCGACACCAGATAGGTGATCAGCGTCGCCCACAAGCCGAGGGAAATGGTCACCGGCATTTTTTCCAGAATCAGATCGGTGACCGTCGCACCGCGGAAAAAGCTTTTGCCGAAGTCCAGCTGCGCGTAGTTCTTGAGCATCAGCCACAGCCGCTCATGCGCCGGTTTGTCAAAACCGTACTGCTTTTCGATGTCCTTGATCAGTTGCGGATCGAGGCCACGGCTGGCGCGCGAAGTGTTGCTCATGGTTTCGCTGGAACTGCCGCCGACACTCGCACCGCCGATGCCTTGCAGATGGGCGATGGCCTGTTCGACCGGGCCGCCGGGTGCCGCCTGAATGATCACGAAATTGACCAGCAGGATGATCACCAGCGTCGGAATGATCAGCAGCAGGCGCCGCAGAATGTATGCCCACATCAGTGCGGTCCTCCGGGTCTGCCACGCCCGATTTTTTCGGCGGTCATCTGTTGGTTGGTCAACGGCGTGCTGCTGATTTCCCACCAGCTCTCGATGGCTTCGTCATTGCTGGCCTGGATCGCCGGCATGCCGAAGCGGTTCCACCAGACGGTGGAGGTGCCCGGCGGGTAATAGTTGGGAATCCAGTAGTAGTTCCATTGCAGCACCCGGTCCAGAGCGTGGGCGTAGTGCAACATGTCGCTTTGGGTCGACGCGCGGATCAGGCCGTTGATCAGGGTGTCGACCGCCGGATTCTTCAGCACCATGTAATTGTTGGCGCCGGGGTCGTTGGCCGATATCGAACCGAAGTAGTTGAGCAGCTCGCCCCCCGGAGACGTGCTGACCGGGTAGCCGGTGACGATCATGTCGTAGTCGCGGCTCATCAGGCGATTGACGTATTGCGAGGAGTCGATGCGACGGATATTCAGCTCTATGCCGATCTGTTTCAGCGTACGCTTGTAAGGCAGAAGCAGGCGATCCATACCGTTCTGGCTGACCAGAAAGGTGAAACTCAAAGGTTCGCCTTCGGCGTTGACCAGTTGGTCGCCCTCGGGTTTCCAGCCAGCCTGTTCGAGCAGTTCCAGGGCTTGCAGTTGCTTGTCGCGGATCAGCCCGCTGCCATCGGTTTTCGGCGCCTCGAAGACCTGGGTGAACACTTCGTCGGGAACCTGCCCGCGCAACGGCTCGAGGATTTTCAGCTCGGCGGTATCCGGCAACTCGCGGGCTGCCAGTGCGGTATTGGAGAAATAGCTCTGCTGGCGGATGTACATGTTGCGCATCATCTGCCGGTTGCTCCACTCGAAATCCCAGAGCATCGCCAGCGCCTGGCGCACCCGACGATCCTGGAACATCGGTTTCTGCAGGTTGAACACGAACCCCTGAGCCGATTGCGGGGCCTCGGTGGCCAGGTGGGCTTTCTGCAAGCGGCCATCACTCAGCGCAGGGCTGTCGTAACCGATCGAATAGCCGGTGGCGGAAAACTCGCGGTTGTAGTCATAGGCACCGCCGCGCAATACCTGACGGGCAACATCGGTGTCGCCGAAATATTCGATGCTGAAGTGATCGAAGTTATACAGGCCGCGACTGACCGGCAGGTCCTTGCCCCACCAGTCGGGGTTGCGTTCAAAGGTGATGCTGCGCCCGGAGTCGACCTTGCCGACCCGATACGGGCCGCTGCCCAGTGGTGGTTCATAACCGCCACCGCCAGCGAAGTCGCGGGTTTTCCACCAGTGCTCGGGGAATACCGGCAGGGTGGCGATGTCCAGCGGCAAGGTGCGGTTCTCATTGCTCTTGAAATCGAAACGCACGGTCAGCGGCGCTTCCACTTCGACGCCTTTGACATCGGCGAACTGCGTGCGATAGCGCAGGCTGCCCTGGGTCATCAACAGGTCATAGGTGTAGCGCACGTCCTCGGCAGTGATCGGCTTGCCGTCGGCAAAACGCGCCTTGGGATCGATGAAGAAGCGCAGCGACAGACCATCCTCCGAGCGCTCCATCTTTTGCGCCACCAGGCCATAGACCGTGTAGGGCTCGTCCATCGAGCGCTGGGCCAGCGGCGAATAGAGCATGCCGTCGATCTGGGTGACGCCGATGCCTTTATCTATATAAGGCAGGATGTGATCGAAATGCCCGATCTCTATCGCCGAGCGGCGCATGGTGCCGCCCTTGGGCGCCCGCGGATTGGTGTAGTCGAAATGGCTGAAACCGGCCGGGTATTTGGCAGGTTCGCCATAGACGGTCAACGCATGTTGCGGGGTGGCGTTCACACCGGCGGCGCCCAATAGCAGGGCCACGGCAGTGAACAGTAAAGTCGGGAAAGCCAGTCGCATTGTCAGCCTTAAAGCCGGGTGATCGATAAGCGCAATTTGTACGCGAGCGGCGCGTCAGTCGCCAGCCGTATCCTGTAACCAAAACACAACGGCCCACCAAAAGGCGGGCCGTTGGGACAGCAATCAGGCGACGGATCAGTCCTGGCGGCTGGTGACTTCGAGCAGGTGATAACCGAACTGGGTCTTCACCGGGCCTTGCACGACGTTGATTGGCGCGCTGAAGACTACGGTGTCGAATTCCTTGACCATCTGGCCAGGACCGAATGAACCCAGATCGCCGCCCTGACGGCTGGACGGGCAGCTGGAGTTGGCCTTGGCGACTTCGGCGAAGTCAGCACCGGCTTCGATCTGGGCTTTGAGTTCGTTGCACTTGTCTTCGCTGGAAACCAGGATGTGGCGGGCAGTGGCTTTAGCCATGGGAAAATTCTCCAATCTATTTCAGTAAAGTGTGGAGCCTACCGGATTCAGTAAGCGATTTCTCGGCAAAGTTCCACTCGGTACATTGACGTACATCTACAGTTGCGCGGCTTTCAGGCGCATCGCGTGTTCGACATAGAGGTCGACGGGATCCGCGCCGGGTATTCGCAACCCGCCCGGATGGCGCAAGCTGCCAAGGTGATTGAGGGGATAGTCGGAGCGGATGACCCGGCCCAGGTGAGAACTGTAACGGCCCACGAAACCATCGTTCTGTCCGGCTTCCGTGACGAAATGGCTGGATAATGCGTGGCAGACGGAATGCACTGGATCCAGAGCCTGCAACAAATTGTCCTGCAGCGTGCCGCTCCAGGAGTAGTAGTGAACGTCATTGACCCGTTCTGACCCCTGGCCGCCCCAGGTAGAAGGCAGGCCTTGAGGGTATTTTTTGTTGAATTGCCCGACGTCCGCAGTCGTCAGGGCATTGAGTGCGGCTACGGCGGCCTGCGGCAGACCCGGTTGACCGCTGAGCAGCGAGAGGAATCGCGCAAACTGTGTCGCAGCGTGCTCCGCCACCTGCTCCGGCAGGCCTCCCGGAATCAGCGCCAAGCGTAAGGCGTCAGCCAGTTCCGAGCCGTGATTGGGGCCGCTGACCGATGTCACCGAGGCGACTTTCTCCGGCGCGAGCGCAGCGGCATAACGGCATGCCAGCGCGCCCTGGCTATGTCCGATCAGGTTGACTTTACCGGCGCCGGTGCCTCGCAGAACGCGCTCGATCTGGAACATCAATTGCTGGCCGCGAACTTCGTTGTTATGGGTTGCGGACAGCTGCGGCACAAACACTTGCCCGCCTGCCTCCCTCAGCGCTTGCTTGACATCATGAAAAAGCTCGAAATGGCCGATACGGTCAAACCCGAACAGGCCATGGACCAAAAGGATGGGGTAGCGGGTTGTCGCATTCCGTTGCATGTTCCTGCCTCTTTTGCAGATGCTTGTCAGTGGTTGGTGCGTGCCACTGTAAAACAGGCCTGCGGGTTGGCGATGTCTGAAAAATCCTCTGTACTGAAAGGAAATTGGACTAAAAGCGGTACGAATTTTCGCTTCTGCTTGAGAGGGTAGTCGGAACATTTGGCAATCTTTTGCCCGGTGTCGCTGGATTCTGCTTCGTAAGCCTACGTCATGCGGTGTATTTACCCTGCCGACGGAAGGCGTTGTGCTGACTTCCGCCGGTCGCTGGATGGTGTTCAATGGATTTCGTTCGACGCGGCCTTCACGGCGGCGTTTTATCCAAGGAATGGAGCTACGAATGTCTATATACGAAGCCACCGGCGATTCTTCTGTGGCACCAGCGTCAAATATGTCCCCTGTAGCGGATGAGTCCGGTGAACACGGTTTTCTGAATTTGAAGGTGGACGGCGACCACTTCGAATTCTGCTATCGACACGCGACTGCAGCGGCATCCTCTCCAGACTCATGGCTGCCTGCACCGATGCTTGAGGTTATGGAGGGCGGAATGCTTGATCCTTCACTGGACCATGCATTCGTCAGGGTGGCGCCTTACCCGAACATGTTGTGCGGCGACAAACTTGTGCTGAGCTGGCAAGGACTGGATGACGAAGGATTGCCCTATATTCACGAAACCACTCGTGCGGTCAGTGAAAACCAGGTGGGTCAGGAACTCGTCTTTGTCATAAAGGGTTTGCACATCGCAGCGCTGGAGCGCGGCTCGCTGGAGGTTTACTGGACGCTGTACAGCGTTGCGCTTCAGAAGCCCGTGTCATCCAGGCGTTTGCAGCTGAATGTGGGTGATCCGGAACCCGATTTGCTGGCTCCGATCCTTGAAGAAACGGTGGGCGGGACGCTCGATCCGGCCCGTGTTCCGCAGGGCACTAGCGTTATCGTGCGACCATACGCCCGCATGGCTGTCGGGGACCGGGTCACCCTGTCGTGGCAAGGTGTCGAAGCACTGCCGGTGATCAGTGATGTGTTGCTCGTGGAGCCGTTTGCTGTCGGCGAAGCGCTGTCTTTTTGGATACCCGCAGATCGCATCGCCCCTCATCGTATGCAGGAGGTGAGCGTCAGCTACCGGGTGGAGTCAGGGGCGGAGCAGGTGAGGAACTCTGCAACCTCGCGAATTCTGATCGCGCCATTGATGCGAGGCGAGCTCGCAGCTCCGCAGGTACTGGAAGCGCAAGATGGCGAACTGGAGGCAGCAGATGCCGAGGATGGCATTACCGTGGTGATCGGCAATGCCCAGGCCGAGGAGGGGGAGCTGGTTTACTTGAAATGCGATGGTGAGTATTTCAGTCACCGCGATGATCGGGACATCACCCGGGAAACTGCAGGCGAGCCTTTGGTATTCATCGTGCCTTATCGTTTCTGGCGAGAGCATCGGGAAACTGTGGTGCAGGTGTCGTATTCAGTGGAGCGGCTGGATGATGTCAGCCAGGCTTCCGAGATAACACGCATCCGGGTGCGGGCATAACCCGGTGGTGAAGTCTGAGCGATGACTCAGCCTTTGCGGGATTTTGATAAGCCCGCAAAGGCTGCTCGGATCATCAGTCTCGAAGACGTTCGGCAGCGCTCGACAGCAACTGTTCCGTCGCACTGAACCCAAGGCAACCATCGGTAACCGACACCCCGTAACGCAGTGTGGGGCTCAAGGGCTGGCAGCCTTCGAACAGGTGGGATTCAATCATCATGCCGATCAAGGCGCGATCACCTTGCAGGCGTTGTTCGAGCACCTCGTTGAACACGTCGGGCTGGCGCAGTGGATCCTTGCCGCTGTTGGCGTGGCTGCAGTCGACCATGATCCGGCTCGGAATTTTCAGTCGGCTCAGGTCGGCATGTACGCGGGCGACGCTTTCGCGATCGTAGTTAGGACCGTGATGACCGCCGCGCAGCACTATATGAGTGTCGGGATTGCCCGGGGTCTGGATGATCGCCGGGTGCCCTTGGCTGTCGACGCCGAAGTGTCGGTGCGGATGTGCTGCTGAGCGCATGGCGTCGACGGCTACACCTACGCCACCGTCGGTGCCGTTCTTGAAACCAACGGGCATGTTCAGGCCGCTGGCCATTTCCCGGTGAATCTGCGATTCGGTGGTGCGTGCACCGATAGCAACCCAACTGAGCAGGTCGTCGAAGTAGCCGGCCGCCATTGGTTGCAGCAACTCGGTAGCGATGGGCAGCCCCAGGCGGATCATCTCAAGCATCAATTCACGCGACAGGGTCAGGCCGCCAGCCATGTCGTCGCTGCCATCCAGGTGCGGGTCGTAAGCCAGACCTTTCCAACCGACGGTGGTGCGGGGTTTTTCGATGTAGGCGCGCATCACCAGCAGCATCTCGTCGCTGACTTCATGGGCCAGGCGGGAAAGTTTTTCGGCGTATTCGAGTGCGGAGCGCGGGTCATGAATCGAGCAAGGGCCGACGACGACCAGCAGGCGATGGTCTTCGCCATTGAGGATCGCGCGGACCGCCTGGCGGTGGGCTGCGACTTGCTGGGCGAGGGCATTGCTCAGGGGCAATTGCTGTTTGAGCTGCAACGCGCTGGGCAGACGCAGGGTCAGTGCTTCGTTGGCAGAATCAAGGGTGGTCAGTGGCAGAGCAGAAACAGACGAGTTCATATTCGGGATTCCTGGGCTGGCGGCGGGTGTTTCCCGCTCACTCGGCCCTACTGGGGTGTTCGACAATTGGCCGGATTGGCTGCGTGTGTGTGCTTGCCACCTGTGGGTGACCGATCGGAGGCGGCAGGCTGTCCCGAGCGGAGGTTGCTAAATCGCCAGGCGGTAAAAGTGTCGTAACGGTAATAAGTGGCGTAGTTCATGTCGTGATTCCTCAAAGTTCTGGTGTGTTGCTGAAAAATTTGGGGCCTGAAAAAACAAAACCCCCGGTCGGGAGGCCGACCGGGGGTTGAGAATTCTCTGGTAGGCGACCCGTTTTTATGGGCGCCGGTGGGTATCAGGCGCGCCAGTGGCTAAACCAATACCCAAAATAAAAGCTGACAGGAGCGCAAACGTCATTCGCCCGGGCAGCCGCAACCGAGCGCAGGGCGCTGGCGGAACGAAGCTGTGAGAGGGCGTTGAACATGGTTTGTCTCCGATGAATGCGCCGAGCTTACTAGAGGCCCGTACGGCTGAGCAATCAGAAATTGCTATCGCCATTGCGGAGGTTACCTATCGCTTGAGTGCTGCAGGCGTTGTGACACACTGGTTGCTTTGCACAAACACCAAGGATGATTCATGTCGATGTTCACGGTCGCTGCAGCCCAGTCGCTCTCCATTGCCGGTGATCTGGCGGCGAACCTCGCCCGTCATTTGCGCTTCATGGCCGTGGCGGCGGAGCAGGGCGTCGAGCTGCTGGTGTTCCCGGAGCTGTCGCTGACAGGCTACGAAGGCCAGATGGCCGCAGACCTGGCAATCGATCCGCAGGATGCTGTGCTGCAACCCTTGCGCGATTGCGCTCGCGAGCTGGGCCTCACCGCTGTCGTCGGTATGCCGATTCGCGATAGGGACAGTTCGAAGGTATTGATCGGCGCGCTGACATTAGGAGGGGATGGTTCTCTTGAGGTTTACAGCAAACAACATCTGCACAGTGGCGAAGAGCTTTTCTATGCCCCAGGTGCTGGTGGTTCGTCCTTGAGCATAGGCGGCGATACCGTAGCGCTGGCGGTCTGCGCTGACTTTTCCCACGCCAGTCACGCGGCAGCGGCCGCCAATCTTGGTGCCGACCTGTACGCAGCAGGCGTGCTGATCGGGGAAAAAGGCTACGGCGTGGATAGCGCGCTGCTGCAGGGCTATGCCCAAAACCACTCAATGGCGGTGCTGATGGCCAATCACGCCGGGCTCACGGGTGGATGGCAATCGGCGGGTCGCAGCGCGTTCTGGTCTGAAAGCGGGACGCTGGTGGTGGCGGCGCGAGGGCCGGGTGAAGTGTTGGTTATTGCCCGGCGTGATGCCGGCGCATGGCAGGGGCAAGTAGTACCCGTGGCGGTAGACCTGTGACCTGGGCATTGCGTCGTGCCGAATCGGCAGATCGGGCGTTCGCCCGAAAGCTGACGTGCCAGAACATGCTGCGCTATTACATTGACCACGAGCTGCTGTGGCAGGACGAAGCGTTCGACGTTGCCTGGGATGGGCGGGACAACTGGCTGGTCCTTCTTGGTGAAGTTCCTGTGGGATTTTTCAGTCTCAGTCATGATCGCCGGGCCTTGTACATCCGCGAGCTGCAAATAGCCGAGGCCTCTCGCAGGCAAGGTGCAGGATCCTGGGCGATTGATCAGGTTGTCGCTTTGGCTCGCGGCGAAAAACTGTCAGCACTGCGTTTGACAGTATTCAAAAATAATCCGGCGCAAAGTCTGTATAAGAGAAAAGGCTTCAAGGTGTGCGGTGAGGACGAGTGTTTCCTGAGGATGGAGCTCGATTTCGGTACACTTGTGCTCTGAAACCCACGGCCGGCAAGCCTTCGATGATGAATTGAAACTTTTTAAATGATGCTTGCCGCTAGGTCTGTCTGGCACTTTTTGCTAAGGTGTCCGGCATCCCAATAAGACCATATCGCGAGGTGTCTGCTTGATTAGGGTGCTAGTGGTCGACGACCATGATCTCGTTCGTACAGGCATTACACGTATGCTGGCCGATATCGATGGCTTGCAGGTGGTTGGACAGGCCGAGTCCGGGGAAGAATCCCTGATCAAGGCCCGTGAGTTGAAACCCGATGTGGTCCTGATGGACGTAAAGATGCCCGGTATTGGTGGCCTCGAGGCCACGCGCAAGCTGTTGCGCAGCCACCCGGACATCAAGGTCGTCGCGGTGACCGTGTGCGAGGAAGATCCATTTCCTACGCGCCTGTTACAGGCTGGTGCCGCCGGCTACCTGACCAAGGGCGCTGGTTTGCCGGAAATGGTTCAGGCGATCCGTCTGGTGTTTGCCGGGCAGCGATACATCAGCCCGCAGATTGCCCAGCAACTGGCGATCAAATCGTTCCAGCCAACCAACGATTCCCCTTTCGACGCCTTGTCCGAGCGGGAAATCCAGATCGCGTTGATGATTGTCGGCTGCCAGAAGGTGCAGATCATCTCCGACAAACTCTGCTTGTCGCCGAAAACGGTGAACACATATCGCTACCGGATTTTCGAAAAGCTGTCGATCAGCAGTGACGTCGAGCTGACGTTGCTGGCTGTGCGCCACGGCATGGTGGATGCCAGCGCCTGATCATGACTGAAGTATTCGATTCCGGCGCCTTCCTGGCGACTGTCAGTGGGCGCCCCGGCGTCTATCGCATGTTCGACAGCGATGCGCGCCTGCTGTATGTCGGCAAGGCCAAGAACCTCAAGAAGCGCCTTGCCAGCTATTTTCGCAAGACCGGGCTGGCGCCAAAAACCGCTGCGCTGGTCGGGCGTATCGCGCAGGTCGAAACGACCATTACCGCCAACGAAACCGAGGCGTTGCTGCTTGAGCAGACGCTGATCAAGGAGTGGCGGCCGCCGTACAACATTCTGCTGCGCGACGATAAGTCCTATCCCTATGTCTTTCTGTCTGACGGCCAATTCCCACGTCTGAGCATCCACCGTGGCGCGAAGAAGGCCAAGGGCAAGTATTTCGGCCCGTACCCGAGCGCCGGGGCGATTCGCGAAAGCCTCAGCCTCTTGCAAAAGACCTTTTTCGTCCGTCAGTGCGAAGACAGCTATTACAAAAATCGCACGCGCCCGTGTCTTCAATATCAGATCAAGCGTTGCAAGGCGCCTTGTGTCGGTCTGGTCGAACCTGAGGTCTACGCCGAGGATGTACGCCATTCGGTGATGTTTCTCGAGGGGCGCAGTCATGCCCTGACCAATGAGCTGTCCACGGCAATGGAAGAGGCGGCAATCAATCTCGAATTCGAGCGCGCCGCCGAGTTGCGTGACCAGATTGCCTTGCTGCGCCGTGTTCAGGATCAGCAAAGCATGGAAGGTGGAACGGGCGACATCGATGTTATCGCAGCTTTCGTCAACCCGGGCGGCGCTTGCGTTCACTTGATCAGTGTGCGCGGCGGTCGGGTGTTGGGCAGCAAGAACTTCTTTCCGCAGGTGGGTATCGAGGAGGAGGTCGCTGAAGTCATGGCGGCGTTCCTCGGTCAGTACTACATCAGCAGTCCGGAGCGCGACCTGCCAGGCGAACTGATCGTCAACGTGGTTCCCGAAGACGCCACGGCTCTGATCGACGCCATCCACGAGCTGCGCGGTCGGGAGCTGAGCATCAGCCACCGGGTACGCGGCACGCGAGCTCGATGGCAGCAGTTGGCGGTCACCAATGCCGAGCAAGCGCTGGGCGCACGCCTGGCCAATCGTCAACACACGGCTGCGCGTTTCGATGCGCTGGCTGAAGTGCTGAACCTGGATGAGCCGCCGCAGCGTCTGGAGTGCTATGACATCAGTCACTCCAGTGGTGAGGCCACCGTCGCTTCCTGTGTCGTGTTCGGCCCGGAAGGCGCGATCAAATCCGACTATCGTCGCTATAACATTGAAGGCGTCACGGCGGGTGATGATTATGCAGCCATGCACCAGGCGTTGACCCGGCGCTTCAGCAAACTGAAGGACGGGGAGGGCAAGCTGCCGGACATTCTGTTGGTGGACGGCGGCAAAGGTCAGTTGTCGATGGCCCGCGACGTACTCAACGAACTGGCAGTGCCGGATCTCATTCTGCTGGGTGTGGCCAAGGGCGCAACACGCAAGGCGGGCTTCGAAACTTTGTATCTCAATGATGCCGCGCATGAGTTCACGCTGCGTGGTGATTCACCGGCACTGCACCTGATTCAGCAGATTCGTGACGAGGCGCACCGCTTCGCAATTACCGGCCACCGTGCGCGGCGCGGCAAGACCCGCCGTACCTCGACGCTGGAAGGCGTTGCGGGTGTCGGGCCGACCCGACGTCGGGACTTGTTGAAACATTTTGGTGGATTGCAGGAGCTGTCTCGTGCAAGCATCGAAGAGATCGCCAAAGCACCGGGGATCAGTAAAAAGCTCGCAGAGTCGATTTATGCAAACCTGCATAGCGAGTAGAATGCCAACTCACCTCGTAGCCAGTTGTGCCGATGAATATCCCTAATCTGATTACCGTTCTCCGCGTCCTGCTCATCCCGATCTTCATTTTGCTGTTTTACCTGCCTTACCAGTGGAGCTATATGGCCTCCGCTTCGGTATTCGCCTTTGCGGCGGCAACTGATTGGCTGGATGGCTATCTGGCCCGCCGCCTTGAACAAAGCACGCCGTTCGGCGCGTTTCTCGATCCGGTTGCCGACAAGCTGATGGTGGCAGTCGCTTTGGTACTGCTGGTTCAGGAACACGGCAATTTGTGGCTGACACTTCCCGCAGCCGTCATCATCGGCCGCGAGATTGTCGTATCGGCCTTGCGTGAATGGATGGCCGAACTCGGTGCCCGCGCTCATGTAGCAGTGTCCAATCTCGGCAAGTGGAAAACCGCGGCGCAGATGCTGGCGCTGGTGATCCTGCTGGCCAATCCCCGCGATTTCAGCTTCTGGGTGCTGCTGGGTTACGCCTTGCTGATGATCTCGGCGGGCCTGACGTTGTGGTCGATGGTTCAATACCTGCGGGCCGCCTGGCCGCATCTGAAAACCGACGTTGAAAAGAAATAAAACTTTTTTGAATCAAAGGGTTGACGGGGCATCTGAAATCTATAGAATGCGCCACACCAAGCGGGAATAGCTCAGTTGGTAGAGCACGACCTTGCCAAGGTCGGGGTCGCGAGTTCGAGTCTCGTTTCCCGCTCCAAGTTTGTACGCGGTTGTTGTTGTGCTACTAAACAGCGATCGTTTGAGGCCGAGTAGCAAAATGGTTATGCAGCGGATTGCAAATCCGCCTACGCCGGTTCGATTCCGACCTCGGCCTCCACTATAAACAAGCTCCGTAGATCCATGATTTACGGAGCTTTTTTATTTTCAGTGCACTGCAAGATTTAGTCTTGAAATCAGCCACTGTGAACTTGCTTCACCGGGACGTGATGTATATATTTCCCGCTCTGCTTCAAAGGCTCAACAAAGACAGATTCTCTGGTCGACTGATTTGAGCACTACAACAGCGCTACCGCCCGAATGGCGAAACTGGTAGACGCATGGGACTTAAAATCCCCCGCTCGTAAGGGCGTGCCGGTTCGATTCCGGCTTCGGGCACCATCTTAAATCAAGGGTTTGCGGGCGAAAGCTGAAGCAAACCCTTGTTTGTTTTCGGATTGCCATTTTTAACTGGCTCCTCATCAATTCCTTGCGTTCCTGCGCGCAAAGACCGTTGGTCACTTCTCGATGCAACCAATCCTGCAAGCGTCTACGTTTGTGGCTTGGTCGAAGATATCAAAAGCCATTGAGTGAACATTTTAGCTTGACCCGGTGGCGTTGATATCAGGATGGATCTTGATCAAGGCGCGGTACATCGCTCAGTTGATCGGCATTCAGACGGGCTGTCTGTTACGCCAGCCCCGCCATTTTTGACGTGTTAAGGAGAACACCGATGGCAATCAATCAAGTGCACGCAGCAACCGATAAAACCGCTCTCGTCGAAGCCGAGGTGTACCGTTGGTACAATCTCTTCTTTCCGTGGTCGCGCGGTATGTCTTCCCGGTCGGAGGGCGCCATCAAGCCTCTGTACGATGCGTTGGCGAATGACTTCCGTGTGGTACTCACCGATGGAGAGATCATGTGTCGGGCGGACTATTGGGAGCGACTTTGGGGCTTGTATGGCAAGCGTGCTGGAAGCCCTGAATCACACATCACCAACCTCTCGATCACAGCGCTTCCCGGGGACTGTTTCCTGGCCGTCTTCGACCTTGTCAAAGACGGCATTACCAAGAAGAAAGTCGATTCGGCGCTGATGCGCGTCGATCAGGCCTCGCCATCTGGAATTTCATGGGTTTATGTCCATGAAAGCGAGCACGAAAGGAGCTTTGCGTAAGTCACTTGAGTTGCACTCTCGTGGCTAAAAAGCCTGGATGTTTTTAACGTTGACGAATAATCAGGCCCAGCCCCGCGCTGGGCTTTTTTGTATCTGCTGTTCGGCCAGAAAACAAAAAGCTCAGGCATACCCGGGCCGGTTCAGGGAACACATTCAGCGCGAATCAACCTCTTTTGCAGCCTGGGCGTTTGATCGTTCCTTGCGCCTGCGCAGCCAGCTGAAGAATGCATGTACCGGGTGTAAAAACGCAGCCAGTACGCACAGTAGCATGATGGTGAAAATGGCAATCAGCGGGAGACTTTCGTGCGAGAACATGGTGGGGTACTCCTGTAGGCACTATGTTGGAACCTGCAGGCTAGACGCATTGAGCCATGCTTGCGATGAACGTATGTTCATCCTCGGGCGCTTGAACTGTGCTACGGAGGGCTCACCAAAATGATCGATTCCAGAGGTGCGCAAGTGCCGGCCTTCAGTTGAGGCCAGCGCCGTGCGTGGGGTGATTACGCAGGTGTGTTATTAGCTGCGCTTGGGCAACTTCCAGTTCGGACGGATGAAGTGGCAGGTGTAGCCATTCGGTATCCGCTCCAGGTAGTCCTGGTGCTCAGGTTCCGCTTCCCAGAACTGTCCCGCCGGTTCGATTTCGGTGACTACTCGGCCCGGCCAGAGACCGGAAGCGTCAACATCGGCGGCGGTATCCTCGGCGATGTCGCGTTGCTCTTCGCTGAGATAATAAATCGCCGAACGATAGCTGGGGCCAAGATCGTTGCCTTGACGGTTGGGCGTACTCGGATCGTGGATCTGGAAGAAGAACTCGAGGATCTGCCGGTAGCTGATCACCGCCGGGTCGAAGATGATTTCAATGGCTTCAGCGTGGTTGCCGTGGTTGCGGTAGGTGGCGTTCGGTACATCGCCGCCGCTGTAGCCGACTCGCGTCTGCAATACGCCGGGATAACGCCGCAGCAGGTCCTGCATGCCCCAGAAGCAGCCCCCGGCGAGAATCGCGGTTTCGGTTTGTCCGGTCATGATTTTTTGCCTCTCGCTGACTGTGGATACGGTTCTGGTTATGAGGGCGCGTTGGCTATTTGCAAGCTTGCCTCAGGGCTACGGGCTGCTCGAACCGGAGTTTTCAACAAAAAGCCCTGACGATAAGGCCAGGGCATTGATGGGTTCGAGCGGTGAATTCGTGGCAATTCACGTCGAGTGATGGACTAAAAAAACGACATCAATCGGTTATACGAACGCTTGCCCGAAAAAGCCCCTTGGCAGGCGCTGCGGCCCGGCCAGCGCGGTCAGGCGTTCGATCCACTCCGAACGCCAGTTCGACGCACCATGATCAGCTTTGGTGTGGCGCGCTGCGCGGCGTGCGGCATTGCGCTGGGTCTTGCGTGCTTCTTTGTAGGCGTCTGTGTTGCGGCAGCTGCGGCATTTGACGCGATTGAGTTCCAGGCTTGAGGCAAGGTTGTTGCCCTTGTGACCACAAGCCAGATGTCCGTCTGTTTTGAAATGGATAACCATGAACCGTCTCCTGGGTGACGTGTACAGGTTTTGTACCGCCCACACCTCGGGGCGTTCGGTACATCGGCCAGACGGTACGCCGGTTAGCTGTCGTTTATCGCGGTGCAGTCATCTGAAACGCGGCAGTGGCCGTTCGACAGGCTGTAGCGAAGACAGGGTGCTGCGGATCAGCGGTGTGTCTTTTTCGATGTCGTTCAGTCGATCGCGGATGCGCAAGGCAGTCGGATGGCCGCCTTGATGATCGACCCAGTCGGCGATTTCCTTGCAGGCCGCGGCAAGTCGCGCCTGACGAGAGTCGAGCAGGGTGAGGAGGGTGGTGATGGACTCTTTTTCGGACATGGAACACCTCCGTTCAGACAAACCGTTGAGAGGCAGCAAAAAGCCCGCGGGCTGCGAGCTCTCTACCGTTGGGGCGCTGGTCCGTCAGCTGCTTTGAGTATAGACCCCGCCTGTCAATTGCATCAGCCGGCCGATTGTCGCGCCGGCAGCGGCGAGCTGGCCGCATTGAGCCGTCGGCATTCGCGTCGGGCATCTTCTTCAAGATCGTAGCCATCGCCGATGAAACCGCCGGTGCGGGTGTCGTTGATCCGAAACCAACTGCTGGCCTCAGCGGGTTCATGCTTACTTTCCCCGGCGCGGCGGCCGTGAATGATGATCTTGTTGCAGCGCTTCACGACAAAGATGTCTTCCATGGCGTCACCACAGCAAATAGGTGTCAGATCAACTATAGAAGCCTTGGCCAATCGTGCAAAAAATAGCCAGTCAGTTCGTCGGTTGCAGCCGCCATTCTGTGGCATGCCAATCCAGACGATGCGTCGGTTTCAACGCCTGTAGAAACTCAGTGTCGTGGGAAACCGCAACAATTGCGCCGGGAAACGTCTGCAATGCCTGCTCGAAAGCCTGAACCGATGCCAGGTCCAGGTGATTGCTCGGCTCATCGAGCAGCAACAGTTGCGCAGGCGTCTTGCCCCACAAGGCCACCGCCAGCGCGGCTTTCAAACGTTCTCCACCGCTCAGTGAAGCGCTCGCTCGAGTGACCCGTTGCGCGTCCAGTTGCAGATGCGCCAGATGGCTGCGCAATTCGCTCTCACTCAACGGACTCTGCAGCGCGAGCAGTTGCTCGATGACGCTGAGACGGTCATCCAGCAGCTTCAGATGCTGGTCCAGATAAGCCGCAGGAACATGGGTGATGCATTCGCCGCTGGCGGGATGCAGTTGACCCGCGAGCAACCTGAGCAACGTCGATTTGCCGCAGCCATTCGGACCATTGACGGCGACGCGCACGGGCCCGCTCAGCGTGACATTGAGCGGTTGCGCCGGCAACCATGGCACGCACGCATCAATCAGCGTACAGACTCTGCGCGCAGCAGGCACTGCGCTGCCGGGCAGGTTCATCAGCACCGCATCATCCGCGAGCACTTTGGCGTAGGCATCGCGCACCCGTGCATCAAGCTCCGATTTGCGCTGCTGATGACCATGACGCACCTGGCCCATGATCTGCCTCGCCGCACCTTTGAGGCCGGCGCGTTCGAAGCCCGAGACGTTGGCGGTTTTGGCATTGCGCAGTGAGCGGGCGGCATGCCGCTGGATAATGTCGTGCTCGTTTTGCAAGCGCTGCTGCTCGCGCCGGCGCTCGGTTCGGCTTTGATCCAGCGTCGCTTGCGCTGCCGCCTGATGGATTTGTCGTTGCTGCTGGTAAGCGGAAAAATTGCCGCCGTACACCGTGACACCCAGCGGCGTCAGCTCGACGATACGCTGCATGCGTTCAAGCAATTGCCGGTCGTGGCTGATGACGATCAATCCGCCGCGCCAGCGTTCCAGTTCGCTCATCAACCAGTCGCGGCCGGGGCCGTCGAGATGGTTGGTCGGTTCATCCAGCACCAACAGGCGCGCCGGACTCAGAAAAGCCCCGATCAAAGCCAGCCGTGCCTGCTGGCCACCGCTCAGCGGCAGGGTCAGATCCGTGGGAGCAATGTCCGGCAGACCGGCGTTATCCAGCGATTGGCGCAGACGTTCGGGCAGATCCCAGCGCTCGCCGAGGATGTCGAAATCTTCTGCTGCCGCCTCGCCAGACTGCACCCGTTGCAATGCGCGAAGGGCGGCGGCGGTGCCGGTGGCATCGGCCACGGTCTGCGCCGCATCGGCGGTGAATGTTTGCGCCACATAGGCCAATGGCACCGAGCAGGTGACGCTGCCGGCAGTTGGTTGCAAGTGCCCGGCGATCAGCTTGGCCAGCACGCTTTTACCGACGCCGTTGCGCCCGACGATGGCGGTGTGGGTGTGATCGAATTGCAGATTCAGGTCGTTGAAAATCGTCTCGCCATTAGCGAACTGAAAACTGGTTTGATTCAGGGAGACGAGGGCAGGCGTACGCGAGACGTGAGTCATCGGCACCTCCGAAAAATGTCGTGAAGACTGACAGGCGCCATTCAGCGCTTATCGCGATTACATTTTCAGAAGGCTTGATTGTTCACTGTCTGCGGTCGTCCGGACGGGGGAAAGGAGGCTAGCCTAGATCACCCATCCGCCGCGATCAAGACGCGTCCATCATTTGCTCGAGAAACATCGCCAGCGCCACTTCCTCGGAGCGCAAGCCCTTGCGCACCCTCGGGCGTGGCAGTTCGGCCAGCGCACCGAGCAGGAAGCGCTCGACCACGGCTGGATGGATGTAGCACTTGCGGCACACCGCCGGGGTGTTGCCCAGCTGTTTGGACACGCTCTTGACCATCTCCACCACGTGCCGTTTCGCCTCGGCTTCCGACTCCCATTGCAGTTCGCGCAACACCGCCAGAGCCAGTGCGCTGCCGGCCCAGGTGCGGTAATCCTTGGCGGTGAAGTCGGCACCGGTGAGGGTTTGCAGGTAGCTGTTGACGTCATGGGAACTGACGGTGTGCCGCTCGCCGTTTTCGTCCAGATACTGAAACAGATTCTGTCCGGGGATTTCCAGGCAGCGCTTGATGATGCGCGCCAGGCGACGATCCTTGACGGTGATCTGGTGTTCGATGCCGCTTTTGCCGCGAAACTGGAACAGGATCGCGCTGCCGTTGACCTCGACATGTCGGCTGCGCAGGGTGGTCAGGCCATAGGAGCGGTTGTCCCGCGCGTATTGGGTATTGCCGACACGAATCAATGTGGCGTCGAGCAGCGTGATGACCGTGGCCATGACTTTGTCGCGGCTGAAGCCGGGTGCGTCCAGCAGGGTTTCAAGCTGTTTGCGCAACTTCGGCAATGCCATGCCGAACTCACGCAAGCGCGAGTACTTGTCGGCATCGCGCACCTCGCGCCAGCGCGGGTGATAGCGATACTGCTTGCGGCCCCGGGCATCGCGTCCGGTGGCCTGCAAATGGCCACGCGGATCGGCGCAGATCCAGACATCGGTGTAGGCCGGCGGCACTGCCAGCGAATTGATCCGTTTGATCTCATCAGGGTCGGTAATGCGCTGCCCGGCCGGATCGAAATAGGCGAACTTGCCACGCAGCTTTTTACGGGTGAGGCCGGGTTGGGTATCGTCGACGTAATGCAGGTCGGGCGGTAAGACGTCGGCTAGTGCGGTGTCGGGCATGGCGGTGTCCTTGGCGAATCGCTCTGTTACAGCGATTGACCGCGCGCCATGGCCGTCGTGCCAACCAATTCAGGCCAGCACGGCGACGGCCTTGATCTGCGCCCATAAATGCTGGCCCGGGTGGATGCCGAGCTGATCCCGGGAAAACCGCGTGATCCGCGCTAGCAACGGTGTGCCGCCGGCATCCATACGAATCAGCACATGCGCGGCGTTGTCCGCCGCCAGCTCGCTGACCACGGTCACCGGCAAGCGATTGAGGATGCTGCTGGCCTCGCTGTTGTGCAGGGCCAGACTGATGTCGCGGGCGTGCACCTTGCAGCGCAGGGCCTGACCGACCGCCATCGGCGCGTGAGTCACCCGGATGTTCATGGCAGTCGCCGGCAATTGCAGACTCAGCAACTGGTACTCGGCATCGTAGGCGCTGACCTGGCCTTCGATGATTACACCAGCGTCATCGCCCAACGCCATTGGCAGGTCAAGGCGCGCGAGGGTTTCGCCAATCGGGCCGCTGGCCAGGGCCTTGCCGTCGCTGAGCAGCACCAGATGATCGGCCAGGCGGGCGACCTCATCCTGCGCATGGCTGACGTACAGCACCGGGATGTCCAGCTCGTCGTGCAGACGTTGCAGGTATGGCAGGATTTCATTTTTACGCTGACTGTCGAGGGCGGCCAGCGGCTCATCCATCAGCAACAGTTTCGGGCTGGTCAGCAACGCGCGGGCGATGCCGACACGTTGGCGTTCGCCGCCGGACAGATGCTGCGGATGACGCTCCAGCAAATGACCGATGCCCAGCAGTTCGGTGGCTTGCGCCATGTCGACCCGGCGCTGGGCCTTGGCAATGCGCTTGAGACCGAACTGCAGGTTGGCCAGCACTGACAGGTGCGGAAACAAACTGGCTTCTTGGAACACGTAACCCAGCGCACGTTTGTGCGGCGGGACAAAAATCCGCCGTTCGCTGTCCTGCCAGACTTCGTCGTTGATCTTGATAAAGCCCTGTTCAGCCCGCTCAAGCCCGGCGATACAGCGCAGGCAAGTGGTTTTGCCCGACCCGGAATGACCATACAGCGCAGTCACGCCACGCCCCGGCAAATGCAGATCGACATCCAGGCTGAAACCCGGATAAGTGATTTTCAGACGTGCATCAATCATCGATCAGCTCCAACCCGCGCGGGTCTTGCGGCTGGAGTAGAGCGCCAGCAACACCAGAAACGAAAACACCAGCATCGCCCCGGCCAGCCAATGGGCCTGAGCATATTCCATCGCCTCGACATGGTCGTAGATCTGCACCGATACCACGCGGGTCTTGTCGGGAATGTTGCCGCCGATCATCAGCACCACGCCGAATTCACCAACGGTATGCGCGAAACCGAGGATCGCCGCCGTCACGAAACCGGGGCGGGCCAACGGCAGGATCACGCTGAAAAAAATGTCCCAGGGATTGGCGCGTAGGGTCGCGGCCACTTCCAGTGGGCGGGTGCCGATGGCGGAGAACGCGTTCTGCAACGGTTGCACCACAAACGGCATGGAATAGATCACCGAACCGATCACCAGCCCGGTAAAACTGAAGGTCAGAGTGCCCAGACCCAGCCATTGCGTGAAGTGGCCGAGAAAGCCATTGGGCCCCATCGCCAGCAGCAGATAAAAGCCGATCACGGTCGGCGGCAGTACGAGGGGCAGGGCGACGATTGCGCCGATGGGGCCACGCAGCCAGGAACGGCTGCGCGACAACCACAGGGCAATCGGCGTGCCGACGACCAGCAGGATAGCGGTGGTCAGGGACGCCAGTTTCAGGGTCAGCCAGATCGCCGCGAAGTCGGCACTCGTCAGCGACATTTAGAGCTGGTAACCGTAGGACTTGATCACCGCAGCGGCTTTCGGACCCTTGAGGTATTCAACCAGCGCTTTGGCGGCGGCGCTGTCCTTGCCTTTGTTGAGAATCACCGCGTCCTGTTTGATCGGGTCGTGCATGCTCGCTGGAACGATCCACGCCGAACCGCTGGTGACCTTGCCGTCCTTGTAGATCTGCGACAGTGCGACAAAACCCAGTTCGGCGTTGCCGGTGGACACGAATTGGTAGGCCTGGGTGATGTTCTGGCCCTCGACGATTTTCGCCTTGGTCGCCTCGGTCAGCTTGAGTTTTTCCAGCACTTGAGTGGCGGCCAGACCGTATGGCGCGGCTTTCGGATTGGCGATGGACAGGTGCTGGTATTCATTCTTCTTCAGGACTTCACCTTTGGCGTCGACATAACCTTCTTTCGCCGACCACAGGGCCAGGGTGCCGATGGCGTAGGTGAAGCGCGAACCCTTGACGGTGTCGCCTTCTTTTTCCAGTTTTTCCGGCGTGGTGTCGTCCGCCGAGAGGAACACTTCGAACGGTGCGCCGTTTTTGATCTGGGTGTAGAACTGGCCGGTGGCACCGTAAGCGGCGACCAGTTTGTGCCCGGTGTCTTTTTCGAAATCGGCAGCAATTGCCTGGATCGGCGCGGTGAAGTTGGCGGCAACGGCCACCTGCACTTCATCAGCCTGAGCGGTACCGAAGGCGAATACCGCAAGCAGGGTGGCCAGGCAGGTTGGGGCAAAACGTGGGGCACGAATGGTCATGTAACAGCTCCGTTATGGGCGAGTGCAGAGGGCAGTTATTGTTGGAGGTGGACTGCACCGATGCGAAGGGTGGAACGCTATATAGCGAAATATATAGCGAAATGCCGCTAAACAGGAAGTGCTGGTGAACACAGGGTGAGGTGGTGCCATGTCTCACCCTGCGCCGGATCAGCGGCGGAGCAGTTTTGCCAGAGCGCCATCCGCCAGTTGCCGGGTCAGATCAGCGCTGTTCAGCTCTTCGCCCAATGGGAACGCCTGACCGGCCCAGAGGTTGCTGAACTGCGCTTCACTTTTGGCACGCAACGGTATCAGCGCCCCGCCGGCCAGCGGGAAGGCCGGAGCTTTCGGTGACATCGGGCCGATTTCGCGCATCACCCGATTGAGAATGCCGCGAGCCGGGCGGCCGGTGAACAGGTTGGTAATCGCAGTTTCACTTTCCTTGGCGCTGCGCAGCGCCTGGTGATGCGAGGCGCTGACTTTCGCTTCCGGGGTGAACAGATACGCGGTGCCGACCTGCACCGCTGACGCACCGAGTACCAATGCTGCGGCGACACCGCGTGCATCGGCAATGGCGCCGGCAGCGATCACCGGCACCTTGACCGCATCGACGATCTGCGGCACCAGCGCAAAGGTGCCGACCTGACTGCTCAAATCATCGCTGAGAAACATCCCGCGATGCCCGCCAGCCTCGTAACCCATGGCGATGATCGCGTCGCAACCGTTTTGCTCAAGCCACATCGCTTCATCGACAGTGGTGGCGGACGAGAGGATTTTCGCACCCGTGGCCTTGACCCGATCCAGCAGGGATTTCTCCGGCAGACCAAAGTGAAAGCTCACCACCTCAGGACGAAACTCTTCGAGCACGGCGCACGCTGCCGCATCGAATGGCGCGCGGTTGGAAACCGGTGTCGGTGCGTCGAAATCCACGCCCAATTCGCGGTAGTAAGGCTCCAGCAGGTTTTTCCAGTCTTGCGCGCGCTGTTCATCGGCGGCCGGTGGCTGGTGGCAGAAGAAATTGACGTTGAACGGTTTGCGGGTGTGCTCGCGAATGGTCTTCAGCTCTTCGCGCAACTGCTCGATGCTCAGCATTGCGGCAGGCATCGAACCCAAGCCGCCGGCGTTGCACACGGCGATCACCATTGCCGAAGTCGTGGCGCCGGCCATCGGGGCCTGAATGATCGGCAGCTCGATGCCGAGCAGGTCAAGAATGCGAGTGTCAGGCCATTGGCTCATGAAAGCGGTTCTCCGAACGATGAAACGGGGCAGGGACGGCAGAGCCGGTTTTTTAACAGCAAAACCGGACTCGGGGCCAGTCTGAATTTTCAATGCAGCCATCAGCGGCGATGAAAACCGCCGCCCCCGCCGCCCCCAAATGAGCGGTTCATGACTTGCGAGGAGTTGTGAAAGTTGTTGGTGCGCTGGTTGCCGAAGTTGCGCGCAGCAGACTCGCGATTGAGGTTCTGCAGTTGCGCATTGTTGTTGACCGGCGCCGTGCGGGCCGGGCTGCCCTTGACCATCGATTGCCAGCCGTTGTCGGTTTTCTTGTAGACGTTGCCGTCGCGCCCGGCATAGACGTTGTCGCCAACCCGTGCGGCGCCGCCGTTGCGGCCTTTCACGCCGGCATACTGCGTGGTCTTGTCGGTGTTGGGGTTGTACACCGCGCCACGATTGGCGGTGACCTGGGTGCCGGTGCGAGCATTACCTGCGGTGACCCGGCCACCGGCGATGGCGCCACCATTCGGCCCGACCACTTCACCGCTGCGTCCAGCCGCGTAGTTGCCGGTGTAGGCGTTGTGCACCGCGCCGCGTTGGCCTGCCGCCGCAATGCCGGTGCGCGAGTTATAGGACGAGCCAACCTGACCGGCCCAGCGATTGCCGGTCCAGGCGTTGTATCCGGCGCCATAGCGACTCACCGTCGCGCGATCCCCCCACTGACGATAAATGTTGCCGGTGGTGCCTGCCCAGCCACCGGGCCCCCAGGCCACAGCACCGCCACGATAGCCATAAGCGGCGCCGCCCCAGGCCAGTGGCGCGGGGTACAGGCGCGGGCCCCAGGCGTAACCCCAGCCATAATTGCCCCACCATGGATAAGCGCCCCAGCCCCAACCCATCGCCACGGTGTTGCCGCCCCAGCTCCAGCCGAAGCCGAAACCGAAGGTCCAGCCTGTCCACGGCGTATAGCGCATGGCGACGCCGAAACCGTAGGTCACCGGTGGCCCGTACCAGACGCTGCCGACCCACGGCGTGTACGGATAACCGGTGCCGTAGACCACCACACCGGTGGCCGGATCCAGATTCGACCCCTGATAACCCGGGGTGTAGCCGACCACCACGGTGTCCCCGCTGGATTCATAGACTTTGACGTAGGTGAGGTAATGCATCGGTGAACTCGGCGGGATCGAATAGATCACCGCCGGCACCGAACTGGCGACGCTCCATGGTCCGTTCACCGAGGTGGCGCTGAACCAGATACCGTTTTCCACCGCATACCAGTTGTCGTTGTCGACACGAATAATCGGCGTCGCGCTGTTGACCACGTACTGCAGGGATGTGCTGTTGATTGCCTTCAACTGTGGCTCGCCATCGAACTGCGGTGCGGTCATTTTCACTGCGCTTTTCTTGATCGCCGAGGTTTGCGGGATGGTCGCCGCGATCGCGGCTTCCTTGGCCTGTGGCGTGCCGGCGACCGAGGCCTTGACGTTCTCTTTCGGGCTGTCATCCGGGATGTTGGTGAAATCTGCCGGCAGTTTGTCCGCCGGGGTAAACGTCCATGGGCCGTGCATGTCGGCAGCGCGAAACCAGCGCCCGGAAATCAGCACGTAACTGTTCTGGTCGCCGATTTCCTTGAAAATGTGCCCGGTGGTGTTGCTCACGTAAAGCAGGCTGGTGCCCTGAATTGGCAGCCACTGCGCTGCGCCGTCGGTGACGATCAGCTCGGTGGGCGTGGTGGCGATGAAAATTTTCGGCTGCGGCGGTCTGGCCAGATTTGGCACCTTGTCTTTCGGATCACTCTGCCCGGTCAGCAAATCGACCTGACGGTTCTGGATCGCCGCCTGTTTGGCCTTCTCCAGATCGGCCGGCGGCGTGGTCAGACGGGTGTATGCGCCGCTGAGGCTGTCAGCGACCATCCAGCCATCGAACACATGCAGGTAGTGCTTGCCCTCGGCGTCCTTGAGCAATAGCGGGCGAGTGTTGATCACCCGCTGCAGCCCGGTGCCGTCGACCGCCCGGTACACGGCGTCGCCATCGATGTAGACGAGCAGTGCGGGAACGTCGGAACTGATGATCGTCGGCGGGGTGTTTTCCAGCGGCGCGCTGTCGGCTTTCTGCTCGGCCGACAGTACGCCGACGGCGGCTTCAAGTTGATCGAGGGAGATGGTTTTCTTGCGACTTTCGGCATCTTTCTGCAGCGCGCCGAGCCAGACGTCGGCCTGACTGGCGTCGGCAGGGAAGTCGGCCTTGATGATCTTGTACTGATCCAGTGCGACCCAGCGCGTGGCCTTGTCGACCAGCGTGTGCGCGCTGAACTGGACGATGCCGAAGGTGGGTTTGCCGTCGGCGCCGGTGGCTTCGACGGCAGCCCGGGCATTGAGGGTGTAGCCATCCCAGCTGTCGAGTTGCGGCTGGTACACGGTCAGTTTGGCCTTGCCGCTGGTGATCACTTGCGGCCACGTCGGCGCGCTCGGGGCAGCGTCGGCAGCAGCAGGTTTGCTGGCGGTAGCCGGGGCAGCCCAAGTGTTGCCAACCGTCAGCAGGCATAGCATCAGTATCGCAAGCAACGAGCGCGGGTAAGACATTGTCAGCTCCATCGACAGGGCCGCTTTCAGCAGGATGGCAGCGAAAGCACGACCGTCGAAAAAGCATAGCCGCCCGCTTCACAATTACCGGGCGAATTCGCGAATTGGCGCAAAGTCGGGTGGGGCAATGTGTTGCTTTGTGTTATTTCAGGGCACGAGGATTTGAATCCATTGATTGAGAGGCAGCCATGTTCAACGGCATTTTGATCGACAAAGACGACAGCGGTTACCGCGCCAGCCTGCAGCAGATCAGCGAAGCGCAGTTGCCTGAAGGCGACGTGACGGTGAAGGTCGCCTACAGCACGCTGAACTTCAAGGACGGACTGGCGATTACCGGCAGCAGCCCGGTGGTGCGCAAGTTTCCGATGGTGCCGGGGATCGACTTGGCGGGCACGGTCGAGGTCAGTTCGCATCCCGATTACCAGGTCGGTGATCAGGTGCTGCTCAACGGCTGGGGCGTGGGCGAAAGTCACTGGGGCGGATTGGCGCAGAAGGCGCGGCTCAATGGCGACTGGCTGATTCCGTTGCCCAAAGCCTTTACCGCGGCGCAAGCCATGGCCATTGGTACCGCCGGCTACACGGCGATGCTGTGTATTCTGGCGCTGGAGCGTAACGGCGTGTCCCCGGATCAGGGCGAAGTGCTGGTGACCGGCGCCAATGGCGGGGTGGGCAGTTTCGCCATCGCCTTGCTAAGTAAGCTCGGTTATCGCGTGGTGGCGTCCACGGGCCGGGTGTCCGAGCATGAGTACCTGAAACAACTGGGCGCCAGTGAGATCATCGATCGCGCAACTTTGTCTGAGCCGGGCAAGCCCTTGGCTAAGGAACGCTGGGCCGCAGTGATCGATTCGGTCGGCAGTCACACCTTGGCCAACGCCTGTGCCAGCACCCGCGCCGAAGGCACTGTGGCGGCCTGCGGCTTGGCTCAAGGCATGGATTTTCCGGCGTCGGTGGCACCGTTCATTCTGCGCGGTGTGACCCTGGCCGGAATCAACAGCGTGACCCAGCCCAAGGCACGGCGGATCGAGGCCTGGGCGCGTCTGGCCAAGGATCTGGACTTCGCCCTGTTGCCATTGATCAGTCATGAAATCGCCCTCAGCGAAGCCATCGACGCGGCGCCAAAACTGCTCGCCGGACAGCTTCGCGGCAGGGTTGTGGTCGACGTCAATCGCTGACAGAGTAGGCGTCATTGCGGCCCTGTGTGGCCGCACTTCTATACAGGGAGCCGCAATTTCGATGGATTTGAAACGACAGCAAATCGACGCCTTCACCGTTGCTGGCCTGCAGGTTCGCACTACCAACGCCGCAGAGCACCAACCCGAAACCGCGAAAATCGGCCCGATGTGGGGCCGGTTTTTCGGCGAGGAGTTGGCCGAATCCATTCCCGGCAAGTCAGCCAATTCGCCGATTTATGGCGTGTATTCGGCTTACGAGTCGGATGCTTCGGGTGCGTTTGACGTTACCGCTGGCGTTGCCGTGAATGCTTCAGTCAAAGACTTTGAGTCCGTGCGGATCGAAGCGGGCGAGTATCTGGTGTTCGAAGCGCAGGGGCCGTTGCCTGATGCGGTCATCTCGATTTGGGGAAAGATCTGGGACTTCTTTGCAGCCAATCCGCAGATTCAGCGCCGTTACGCTACCGACTTCGAGGCCTACACCGGCCCCGAGTCCGTGTCGGTCTACATCGGCGTGCGCTAAGACTGGGTTTCGCGTTCCAGCAACTGGCGCTTACGCTCTACGCCCCAGCGATACCCCGACAGATTGCCATCGCTGCGCACCACGCGATGGCAGGGGATTGCTACAGCCAGACGGTTGGCGCCGCAGGCTTGCGCCACGGCGCGCATGGAGGTCGGCGCGCCAATGCGCTGAGCGATTTCGGCGTAACTGGCGGTGCGACCCACTGGAATCTCCCGCAACGCCTGCCACACCCGTTCCTGGAACGCTGTGCCACGCACATCCAGTGGCAAGTCGAGGCCCAGCGCTGGCGCTTCGATGAAACCCACCACTTTGGCAATCAACTGCTCGAAGCCGGCATCGGCGCCAATCAGGTTGGCCTGACGGAACTGATCCTGCAGATCGCACACCAGTTGGTGCGGATCGTCGCCCAACAGAATCGCGCACACGCCGCGCTCACTCTGCGCCACCAGAATCGCCCCGAGCGAACATTGGCCAACGGCAAAATGAATGTCGTTGTTGCGTCCAGCCGCGCGGTAGTCGCCGGGTTTCATGCCCAGCACCTTGTCGGCTGACTCATAAAAGCGGCTGTTGGAATTGAATCCCGCGTCGTACAGCGCATCGGTCACCGTGCCGCCATCCGCGAGCCGTTCACGCACCCGGCGCGAACGATGCGCCGCCGCGTAACCCTTTGGTGTCAGGCCGGTTGCGGCCTTGAACACCCGATGAAAATGGAAAGGACTGAGGCCGGCGGTTTCGGCGAGTTCATTGAGTGCGGGCACTGTTTCACTCGACTCGATCTGCCGACAGGCCATCGCCACGGTCGCGGCGTGCTGGCTGGCGACGTCAGTCTGATCTTTGCTTGTGCGTTTGCTTGGGCGGTAGCCCGCCGCTTCGGCAGCTTCGGCGCTGTCGAAAAATTCGACATTTTGCGGTTTGGGCAAACGTGAAAGGCTGCTGGGGCGGCAGTAGATGCCGGTGGTTTTCACCGCATAGACAAACTGTCCGTCGGCCCGCGGGTCCCGTGCAACGACGGCGGCCCAGCGTGGATCGGTTTCAACGTTGATGAGGGGTGAAAGCTTTTTCATGGCGAGTAGTCCGTTGACCTGTTTGATTCAGGTTAATCAGCGGCGATGTTGGTAACACTCCGGGCCTTGCGGTCAAACTTTTCAGTTCACCCGGCGACACGCAAGGTCAGGTTGATCCGGCGTTCGCCCAACTGTGGATGCCGCCCGGGTTTGATCGGCAGCACGCCGTGAAAGCGCAAGCGATCAACCCCGCCCCAGACCACCATGTCGCCATGCAGCAGAGGAATGCGCTGGCTTTTGTCGCTACGGGCAAAACCACCGAACAGGAACATCGCCGGCAACCCCAATGACAGCGAAACGATCGGCGCCGCGTAGGCATTTTCGTCTTTGTCCTGATGCAAAGACATTTTCGCGCCGGGGACATATTGGTTGATCAGGCAGGAGTCTGGATGAAAGTCGGCAAATCCTGCGTTCTGTGCTGCTGTTTGCGCCAGCTCCGATAGCACTTCAGGCATCGCTGGCCAAGGCTGGCCACTCAGCGGGTCGACGGTGCTGTAGCGATAACCGCTACGGTCGGTGATCCAGCCCAGGGTTCCGCAACTGCTGGTGCCCACCGACATGCTGAAACCGCCCGGGGTCATCATGTGGCGCAACGGTGCTACGGCGAGAATGGCTTCCAGCGCGGGCAACAGTTGATCGATCACCGGCAGGGCGAAGCCGCGCAACACCCACGATTGTTCGCCGATCTGCTCGGCGCGGGGTTGTTGCTCGGGTTCGTGGTCGGCGAACAGGTCGAAGGTGGTCGGGTGCATGGCGTTCATGATGCGTCGTGGAAGATGATGCCCAGAGTATGCCGATTTCCGCTGTGCAGGCGACTGACGCCGTGACGCATGGTCACTCGATAATCGCCGCGTGTGCCGCTGACCGGGCGCTGGTTGACCGCGAATATAACCGCGTCACCCTTGTGCAGAGCCACAACGTGCGGGCGCGACTGCATGCGTGGACGCTGCTCGGTCAGGACGAACTCGCCACCGGTAAAATCCTCTCCAGGCTGCGACAGAAGAATCGCCACTTGCAGTGGGAAAACCAGTTCTCCGTACAGATCCTGATGCAGGCAGTTGTAGTCCTGCGGGCCGTATTGCAACAGCAAGGGTGTCGGCCGCAGTTGGCCGGCAGCCTGACAGCGCTGCACAAACTCGGAATGGGTTGCGGGAAAGCGTACAGGCACACTCATGCGTTCGTACCAGCGGTTGGCAAGCGGCACCAGGCGCGGGTAAAACGCAGTGCGCAGACGTTCGATGGCTGTCGGCAGGGGATAGCTGAAGTACTTGTATTCCCCGCGACCGAAACCGTGGCGGGCCATGATGACCTGCGAACGAAACGGTTCGGTCTGCGAATACAGGGCGCTCAAGCGTTCACAGGTTTGCGCCGACAGCAACGAGCGGACGATGGCATAGCCATATTGATCCAGATGCTGTTCGAGGCTTGCCCAATCGAGCGCATCCAGCCGAGACGGGGACATTGACATGCTGACTCCTGAACCCTTTGGTCGAGGCTGTCAGTCTGGGCAAATACCGGCGGCAGAACACTCCGCCGCTTGCGGTCGAATCCCGAGTGTTGCGTTACAGGGCTTTGCTCACGGCGATGTCGCTGATCACGTCTTCGGTGGTGCCATGGATGGCGTCCAGTGCGGCCTTGGCCTCTTCGACGGTGCCGTTTTCCAGTTGCGCGAACTCGAAACGGCGTTCACCGTTGAGCTTGTATTTGATGACGTATTTGGTCGTTTGGGCCACGGTCGTGCTTACCTTTGTGTCAGGGGCGACTCAGCTCAGTTTGGAGCTGGAGCGGCGGATGATCTTGATCGAGTGGGTCAGGGTCGGCTTGCGCGTGACGCTGATGGCGCGACGGTTGACGGTGTCGATGGTGATGTTCCAGAAACCGGTGCTCGGCGCGGTGATGCGCGCAGGAAACGTGTCGAAAGCGCCGCCGTGGTAGGTGTGGCGGCCGCCGTTCTTGAACGCGCGGAAGTTGGCGTCGTTCATCAAGCGGATGTTGCAGGTTTGCGAGCATTGGATGACGACGATGTCGTCTTCGTTGAGGTGCTCGCGCTGGTGAATGAATTTCATGGGCGCCTCCAGAAGGGCTTTTTCTACTAAATCAAAACGATAGCATGTGCGATTGGCGCAGTTTATCAGCCCGAACGGGTTATTATCCCGCCGTCGAGCGCTGCTTTGACAATTAAAAACAGTTATTCGCGATTCCATGCGGGTTTAATGGAGTAAGCCTCGGAGAAAAATGGCATTACTGCTGTCCGAGGGTCTTTATGGGAGGTATTTGTATGAAGTGGGGTGTGGTGTGTCTGCCGTTGATGTTGGTCGTGGGTGGTTGCGCGAGTGTTTCCGAAATCAACGAAACCTTGCCCACCATGAGCGTGATTTCCGGCAAGAAACCCCATGAGTATGCTCAGTGCCTGGCCGACAAGCTTGCCAACAGCCGCGGCGCGCTGCAGATGCAGCCGCACAAGGATGGCGTGCGAGTGATTGTTCCCGGGAAATTTTCCACCGGCGCGGCTGCGGTGTTTGATATCGAAGACCGTTCCGGCGGCAGCAGCATCAAGCTGCATGAGCGGATGTCCAATGTGCCGGTTCGTCCCCGTGACGTGCAAAACGCCGCCAATGCCTGTATTTCCGGCTGATAGAATAGCGTCCATCAGCACCGATGCCGTCACAGTCCTGCTGTGACGGCATTTTCATTTCTGGAGTCGCGCATGAAGCGAGAGCAAGTACGGGAACGGCATGCAGAGGGCCTTATCTCTGCCACGCATGTGATTCAGAACCCGGCGAACTCGGGCGAATGGATCGTGTTTTTCAAGAAGAGCGCCGGTCGCAGCTATTTTCTGGTGGACGATAACGACGAAGTCGAATCCTTTGCCCGGCTCGACGACCTGATCGAGATCGTGCGCGGGCTCGGGATCAAGTTCGCCGAGATCCACATGTAGGGTCTATTTGCAGACCACCACCACACTGCGGTTCTTGTAGTTGCCGACGTCGACCCCCAGGGTTTTGTCACTCTCCTTGGGCGCCGGCGTGCCGTCGGTACCGACGATGCGATAGCCGGTGCCGGCGCAGGAGGCGTCAGCCTTTTCGTAGCAGGTGGCCCAGGAGTTGGCTTCCCCGGAGCAGTCGATGCTCAAGCCCTGTTCGCCGTTGTTCAGGTAGGTGGTTTCCGAGGTGGCACAGCCACCGAGGGCCAATACCGCGATCAGCGGCAGCATTCTGTTCATGTTCATAAGTGTGTCGTCTTCAGCGAGGGAGGGGCTAAACGCTCTGACACCGCCAGCATGAAAAGGTTATAGCGATTGGCCACTTGTTTTCATCATGCTGCGAGCGGCCACAAAAAAGCCCTGCACAAGGGCAGGGCTCGGCGCGTGTCGCAACAGATCAGTCCTGATCTTTGCCACGGCGTTTGGACGACGCAGGGGTGTCGGTGAATACCGACGCTACATCAGTCGCCAGTTGCTCGCTGTCGAAAGGACCGGCGATGTGTTCGCCATTGGTCGTGGTCAGGTTCCACTTGCCGTCTTTCTTGTCGATCACATACCCGTTGATGATTTTTACCGCGGCCATCTATCTGTCTCGTTCGCTGGTTCAAAGGCGCCATGATACCGACAAATCCTCACATTGGGGGATGATGAGCGTATGGTGATGCAGCGCATTTGCGTGTTTGAGCTACTCTGTTTTCGCGGGTCGAAGTCGCCAACGGAACTATCGGCGAGAATATTTCTCTATGTTGGCATCGGTTAGCCAGTGCGGGGCATTGTAAGGTGCACGCCGCCTGATTAGACTGCGCCGAAACTCGTACACACAGCCCTTTCAAGGACTTATATGATCAAGAAATGCTTGTTCCCAGCAGCCGGTTACGGTACTCGCTTCCTGCCAGCGACTAAAGCCATGCCCAAAGAAATGCTGCCGGTGGTAAACAAGCCACTGATCCAGTACGGCGTTGAAGAAGCTCTGGACGCTGGCCTGACTGAAATCTCGATCGTGACCGGTCGTGGCAAGCGCGCTCTGGAAGACCACTTCGACATCAGCTATGAGCTGGAAAACCAGATCAAAGGCACCGACAAGGAGAAATACCTGGTCGGCATCCGCAAGCTGCTCGACGAGTGCTCGTTCTCCTACACCCGTCAGACTGAAATGAAAGGTCTGGGCCACGCGATCCTCACCGGTCGTCCGCTGATCGGTGACGAGCCGTTCGCCGTGGTGCTGGCGGACGACTTGTGCGTCAACCTCGAAGGCGACGGCGTACTGACCCAGATGGTCAAGCTGTACAAGCAGTTCCGCTGCTCGATCATCGCCATTCAGGAAGTCGATCCGCAGGAAACCAGCAAGTATGGCGTGATCGCCGGCGAGATGATCCGCGACGACATCTACCGCGTACACAGCATGGTCGAGAAGCCAAAGCCGGAAGACGCGCCGTCGAACCTGGCGATCATTGGTCGTTACATCCTGACCCCGGACATCTTCGATCTGATCGAGCAGACCGAGCCAGGCAAGGGTGGTGAAATCCAGATCACCGACGCCCTGATGAAGCAGGCCCAGAACGGCTGCGTCATGGCCTACAAGTTCAAGGGCAAGCGTTTTGACTGCGGTGGCGCTGAAGGCTACATCGAAGCCACCAACTTCTGCTTCGAGAACTTCTACAAGACCGGCAAGGCTTACTGATAGCGCCGGACCTGCATCGCGAAGGGTGTGAAAGCACTCAAGTGAACGCATCCACAAACGCCCCGACTTGTTCGGGGCGTTTGATTTTGTGCTGGAACAATCCTTGATCCTGGTGGTGCAATTTACTGGCGCCTTCTGAGCGCGCTGGCTGCTCTTTCAGGGAGGAGGGTACGTGCGAGCATGCTGGCTGCTCCGATTTCCCTCAGGCGGTACAGTAGAGCCCCATAAAGCGGGCTTCCTGAACGCCCAAAACGAAAAAAGCTCCGTATCTTGCGATACGGAGCTTTTTCTTTATGCGTTACACCGGTTGCGATCTCTCGAAACCGATGCCTTCCGAGCGGTTACTGCTGCACGACATTCGCTGCGGCAGGGTCGACCTTTTTTGGCTTCATCAGGCTGAAGTCGATCAAGGCGCGCTGCTCGCGTTCGTACGGGTTGCCGATCATCAGCGGACGCGGTTTGAAGCTGTCGCTGACCAGGCTCTTGCTGCGGTCCAGTTCGTCGAAACTCAAACCGGCCATGTCCGCCCAGGTGTGGATCAGGTGCGAGCTGCTGTACGGCCGGCCCAGGTCGGCGGCGAAGTTCCAGTCGTGGTTCTCGCGCCATTTCGGCGACGCCCAGGCCATGAACGGAATGGTGTACATCGGCGCGGTCGGTTTGTTCTCGTTACGGCCGAGGGTGTTGTGGCCGGCGGAGTCGAACACGTCTTCACCGTGGTCGGAGAGGTACAGCAAGAAGCCGTTCGGATCGGACTTGGCGTAGTCCTTGATCAGGCTCGACACCACGAAATCGTTGTACAGCACGGCGTTGTCGTAGCTGTTGTAGGTCGGCACCTGATCGTCACGTACGCCGGCCGGCACGCCGGTACGGTCCTGGAACTTGTCGAAGGTCGGCGGATAGCGGTACTGGTAGCTCATGTGAGTGCCGAGCAAGTGCACGACGATCAGCTTACGCTGCGCCGGGTCGGTCAGCGCTTTGTTGAACGGCTCGATCACGTCACCGTCGTACTGCGCGGCGTTCTGGTTGCGGTTGTTATTCAGGTACACCTGCTCGTCGGCCTGCTCGGAGAAGGTCGTGAGCATGGTGTTGCGTTTGGTCATGGTCTGCTGGTTGGTGATCCAGAAGGTCTTGTAACCGGCCTGTTTCATCATGCTGACCAGCGACGGCGTGGACAGGTACAGATCAGGGTTCTCTTCGTCGGCGAAGGTCAGCACCTGCTGCAGCGCTTCAATGGTGTAAGGGCGCGGGGTGATGACGTTGTCGAATACCGCGAGCTGATCCTTGAGCTTGTCCAGTTCCGGGGTGGTGTTGCGTCCATAGCCGTACAGGCTCATGCGCTGACGGTTGGTCGACTCGCCGATCACCAGCACCAGGGTCGACGGTTTATCGGCGTCGGCAACTTTCAGGTTATGCAGCGGCGGAACCTTGCTCGCGCTGTGCAGCATGTCTTGCATGCCGGCCAGGGTGTCGAGGTAACGGTGGTAAGCCACCGCCATCTGCCAAGGCACGGCTGGCTCGATACGGTCTTCGAACTTCTCGAAACCGCCGGCGAAACTGCCGGTACGTTGGGTCTGTTTGATCAGCGGGTAGCCGACTACGGCGAAGACGATCGCGATCGCGGCCACGAACGCGCGGCCTCGGGGCATGTACACCGGGCGCAGGCGGGTCCACAGGAAATAGGCGAAAGCGGTATGGGCGAGGAACGCCGGGATCATCCACCAGGCGAAGTACTGGGTCATGTATTCGCCGGCTTCAGAGATGTTCGACTCGAACATGATGAAGATGACGCTTTGCGAGAATTCCTGCTGATAGATGAAGAAATAACCCAGGCTGGCCATCGAGCAGGCCCACAGGACGATACCGATCAGCGCGGCCAGCAGTTTGGTGCGTTTGGGAAACGCCAGCATCGGGGCGAGCCACAGCGCGCTCATCACGAAGGCCTGACGGAAACCGCTGAAACCGGAGGTGCCGGTCAGCTGAATCAACAGTTGGGTGATGCCCGAGAAATACCAGAAGAAAGCGAACAGCCAGAGAACCCCGGCCCAGTCGAAACCTGTCGCAGTCGTTTTGCTGCGTTTGAACAATGCCATTCAGCACTCCAGCTCATCGTCACTAACCACCGTCGGAGCGCTACATCAAACCGACGAACGGAAGCCGCGCGCAAACGCACGGCCAGAATGGGCCGGAGTATCACCAAGGCAGTGTGAAAACTTCGTTAGTTGCTGATCAGGGGCAGGGGAGCATCATGTCGGGAACGACAGGCGCCGTTCCCGAAGCTGGCGGGGCAGGTCAGGCGTGCGGATGGCGCTGGACCACCGGCAGAGGTTTGGGCTGAGCGCCCTGGGTCAGCGAGCGCAGCTGCGCCAGCTCCTGCTTCAACTGGTCGCGCTCGTCTTTCAACTGGCGCAATTCATCGCGACGGATCGTGACGTACAGGGTTTGTGGCGGCATTGCTGTGTGTACTGTGCCCATTGCTCACCTCGCAAATGGCGTGTCTCAACTGCAAATCGTCCCCACGTCGGGGCTACTGACTTGCTATCGGCGCCAATTTTGATTTCTTTTGCCCGTGAATGGAACTTTTTTATTTTTCATGGTCGGTGTGTCTTCGGCAGGATTCGGGGCGTTATCAGTCTGGATCGGGCACAATGCCCGGAAACTTCATCGCAACGCTCTGGACTAACCTCCATCAGTCGCGTTGGGCTATAACCAATGACACACATTTATTTGTAGTAAGGAGCATCAGCACATGCAACTCGGGATTATTGGACTGGGCCGCATGGGCGGCAATATTGCGCGACGTCTGATGCTCAACGGTCACACCACCGTTGTTTACGACCGCAATACCGCTTTCATCGATAACCTGGTCGCCGAGGGCTCCACCGGCGTTGCCGACCTGCCCGCTCTGGTGGCAGGCCTGGCCAAGCCACGTGCCGTATGGGTCATGCTGCCGGCCGGCGCGCCGACCGAAGACACCATCAACACTCTGAGCGACTTGCTGGAAGCCGGTGACACCATCATCGACGGCGGCAACACCAACTATAAGGATGACATTCGCCGGGCGAAAACCCTGGCCGAGAAGGGCCTGCACTACATCGACGTCGGTACCTCCGGCGGCGTCTGGGGCCTGGAGCGCGGCTACTGCATGATGATCGGCGGCGACGCCGAGACCGTGAACCGTCTGGACCCACTGTTCGCAGCGCTGGCGCCGGGTATGGGCAACATTCCGCGCACCAAGGATCGCAAATCCGAGGATCACCGCGCCGAGCACGGCTACATTCACGCCGGTCCTGCCGGTGCCGGGCACTTCGTGAAGATGATTCACAACGGCATCGAGTACGGCATGATGGCCGCGTTCGCCGAAGGCTTCGACATCCTCAAGACCAAGTCCAGCGAGCGTCTGCCGGAAGATCAGCGTTTCGACCTGAACGTGGCCGACATCGCCGAAGTCTGGCGCCGTGGCAGCGTGGTCTCGTCCTGGCTGCTCGACCTGACCGCCGACGCACTGGCCAGCGACCCGAAACTCGACGGGTTCTCCGGTTCGGTGGCTGACAGCGGCGAAGGTCAATGGACCATCGAAGCGGCCATGGAGCAGGCGGTGCCGGTTCCGGTGCTGTCCAACTCGCTGTTCTCGCGCTACCGCTCGCGCGGTCAGGGCACTTTTGGCGACAAGATTCTTTCGGCCCAGCGCTTCGGCTTCGGCGGCCACGTGGAGACACCGAAGAAATGACCCATACGATCCGCAGAAAATCCAAGGCAGAACCCGCACCACCGACCACGCTGTTTTTGTTCGGTGCCCACGGCGACCTGGTCAAGCGCTTGCTGATGCCGGCGCTGTACAACCTCAGTCGCGACGGCTTGCTGGACGAAAATCTGCGGATCGTCGGCGTTGATCACAACGCCATTACCGATGAAGCCTTCGCGCAAAAACTCGAAGACTTCATCCGTACCGAAGTGGCGGCGAAAGTCGGCAAGGGCGATCAGATGCTTGATCCGGCCTTGTGGGCCAAGCTCGCCAAAGGCATCAGCTACGTCCAGGGCGACTTCCTGGACGACAGCACTTATTCCGCGCTGGCGGCAAAAATTGCCGACAGCGGCACTGGCAATGCGGTGTTCTACCTGGCCACCGCGCCACGTTTCTTCAGTGAAGTGGTACGCCGTCTCGGCGACGCCAAGTTGTTGGAGGAAACCCCGGAAGCATTCAGAAGGGTGGTGATCGAGAAGCCGTTCGGCTCCGATCTGCAAACTGCCGAAGCGTTGAACGCCTGTCTGCTCAAGGTCATGTCCGAAAAACAGATCTATCGGATCGACCATTACCTGGGCAAGGAAACCGTGCAGAACATTCTGGTCAGCCGGTTCTCCAACAGCCTGTTCGAGGCCTTCTGGAACAACCATTACATCGACCACGTGCAAATCACCGCGGCAGAAACCGTCGGCGTCGAAACCCGTGGCAGTTTTTACGAGCACACCGGTGCGCTGCGTGACATGGTGCCCAATCACCTGTTCCAGCTGCTGGCAATGGTCGCCATGGAACCACCGGCCGCGTTCGGCGCTGACGCCGTGCGCGGCGAGAAGGCCAAAGTGGTCGGCGCGATCCGTCCATGGAGCGTTGAGGAGGCGCGAGCCAACTCGGTACGCGGTCAGTACCGCGCCGGTGAAGTCGATGGCAAAGCGTTGAATGGCTATCGCCAGGAAGCCAACGTGGCGCCTGACAGCAACACCGAAACCTACGTCGCGCTGAAAGTCATGATCGACAACTGGCGCTGGGTCGGCGTGCCGTTCTACCTGCGTACCGGCAAGCGCATGAGCGTGCGCGACACCGAAATCGTCATCTGCTTCAAACCGGCGCCCTATGCGCAGTTCCGGGATACCGAGGTCGACGAGTTGCAGCCGACCTATCTGCGTATTCAGATCCAGCCTAACGAAGGCATGTGGTTCGACCTGCTGGCCAAACGGCCGGGGCCGGCGTTGAACATGGCCAACATCGAGCTGGGTTTTGCCTACAAGGATTTCTTCGAGATGCAGCCGTCCACCGGCTACGAAACGCTGATCTACGACTGCCTGACCGGCGACCAGACGCTGTTCCAGCGCGCCGACAACATCGAGAACGGCTGGCGCGCGGTGCAGCCCTTCCTCGATGCCTGGCAACAGGATGCGAGCGTGCAGACCTACGCCGCCGGGGAAGACGGCCCGCAAGCCGCCAATGATCTGCTGACTCGCGATGGTCGCGTCTGGCACGGTCTGGGATGAGTGAATCGATCCGCTTTTTATTGAGTGACATGGACGGCACGCTGTTGCTGCCCGATCACAGCCTGAGCCAGCGCACCATCGACGCCGTTCGTTCGCTGCGCGAGGCCGGCGTGTTGTTCAGCCTGGCCACCGGGCGCCCGCCCAAAGCCATGCTGCAGCAGATCGAAGCCTTGGGTGTTGATCTGCCGACCGCCGCCTTCAATGGCGGCACCATCGTCAATCCGGATGGCAGTCTGTTGGTGGCGCATTACCTGCCGGTGCCGACCGCGCTGATTGCTCTGGCGTTGTTCGCTGACCAACCGGATGTGGAGATCTGGGTGTTCAGCGGTGGTGACTGGTTGCTCAAGGATCCGCACGGACCGATGGTGCCGCGCGAACAGCACGGCCTCGGTTATCCGCCGGTGGTGGTCGAGAGTTTCGAGCCGTACCTGGAGCGCATCGACAAGATCGTTGCCACCAGTAACAACACCGATCTGCTGATCGAGCTTGAGGCGCGCCTGTTAGCCAAGGTCAGCGGCATGGCTCAGGTTTCGCGTTCGCAACCGGTGTACCTGGACGTGACGGCGCTGGAGGCCAACAAGGGCACCGCACTGGCAACCATTGCCGCGCACCTCGATATCCCGCTGGCGCAGACCGCCGCGATTGGCGATGGCGGCAACGACCCGGCGATGTTCCATTGCGCGGGATTGTCGATTGCCATGGGGCAGGCGGAAGAGGCGGTGAAGCGCCAGGCTGACGTGGTCACCGCGCCAAACACCGACGACGGCGTGGCGCAGGCGATCGAGAAGTACATCCTCGGTCGCTGAACTCACCCCAAAAACAAATGTAGGAGTGAGCCTGTTCGCGATTGCAATGTATCAGTCACCATTTCTTGGGCTGACACACCGCTATCGCGAGCAGGCTCACTCCTACAGTTTATTCGGCGTAATTACAGCCAGTAGCTGACGGCGTACCAGCCCAGCAGGCCCATCACTACGGTGTACGGCAGCGCCATCCACACCATCCGCCCGTACGACAGGCGCACCAGCGGTGCAATCGCCGAGGTCAGCAGGAACAGGAACGCCGCTTGGCCATTAGGTGTCGCCACGCTTGGCAGATTGGTACCGGTGTTGATCGCGATCGCCAGGGTCTCGAAATGCTCGCGGCTCATGTGCCCGGACAGGAAGGCCTGTTTCACTTCGGTGATGTAGATCGTGGCGACGAACACGTTATCGCTGATCGCCGAGAGCAGGCCGTTGGCGATGAACAGCATGCCCGGCTGTTGTTCCGCCGGCAGCGCCAGCACCCACTGGATCAACGGCGCGAACAGTTGCTGATCGTGAATCACCGCGACCACGGCAAAGAACACCACCAGCAATGCGGTGAACGGCATGGCGTCCTTGAACGCGCTGCCCAGACGATGCTCGTCGGTGATGCCGGTGAACGCGGTGATCAGCACGATCACCATCAGGCCGATCAGCCCGACCTCCGCGACGTGAAACGCCAGGCAGCCAATCAGGATCAATGCGGCAGCGCCTTGCACCAGCAGGGCGGCACGCTGACGCGGGGTGCGTTCGGCGTTGTCTTCGGCGGCGTAATTGGCCAGCACGGCGCGGACGTTGTCCGGCAGCAGGGTGCCGTAGCCAAACCAGCGCAGTTTTTCCAGCAGCACGCAGGTCACCAGACCCGCCGCCAGCACCGGCAACGAAACCGGCGCGACTTTCTGGAAAAACTCTGCGAAGTGCCAGCCCATTTCATGACCGATCAGCAGATTCTGCGGCTCACCCACCAGGGTGCAGACCCCGCCGAGTGCGGTGCCGACCGCGCCGTGCATCAGCAGGCTGCGCAGGAATGCGCGGAATTGCTCCAGGTCTTCATGGTGCAGGGCCGGCAGATGGCGGTCGTCGCTGAATTCGCTGTCCTGACGCGGATCATTGCCCGAGGCCACGCGGTGGTAGACCGAATAGAAGCCGACCGCCGCGCTGATGATCACCGCGGTTACGGTCAAGGCATCGAGAAACGCCGACAAAAAAGCTGAGAGAAAGCAGAACATCAGCGCCAGCAGCGCCTTGGAGCGCACGCCCAGCAGCAACCGTGAGAACAGAAACAGCAGCAGATCCTTCATGAAGTAGATGCCCGCGACCATGAACATCAGCAGCAGGATCACCGGGAAGTTGTGCACCAGTTCGTCGTACAGCGCCTGCGGCGTGGTCATCTTCAGCAGCAGGGCTTCGATCAGCAACAAGCCGCCGGGCATCAACGGATAACACTTGAGCGCCATGGCCAGGGTGAAAATGAACTCGATCACCAGCAGCCAGCCGGCGGCGACCGGGCCGACAGTGAACAGCACCACGGCGTTGAGGATCAGGAACCCTACGATGCACGCCTTGTACCAGCGGGGCGAGTGCCCGAGAAAATTATGCGCGAACGCCTGGGCCAGTGAGCCGGACATCGGTTGCTCCTTGTATTAAGAAGCGCGCAAGTTGCCGCAAGTGCCTGGCAAGTTCAAGTCTGGAGAGTTATTGATTCAGATAGCGCGCGACCATGGCGCGGTAGTTGCCGTCGAGCGAGTAGCCGCCGACAAGAATTTTCCGGTCTGGCTGGATCGCGAGAGAATTGGCGGTATCCAGGCTGCGGCCCAGGCGTGTGCGCAACCAGCCGTGGCCGTTGCCGAAGCTTCGGTCGAGATGACCATCAGCTTTATAGCGAGCAACGATGAAGTCGGCCTCGACGCCGCCGATCGTTGCACCCACCGCCATGATCCGACCATCCGCCATGCGTTGCGCGGCGCTCCACTGACAACCACTGGGGCCGATTTCCAGCAGATGCGGGTGACCAGTGTCGTTGCGCCAGTCCGGGCGGCCGTTAGGGTGCAGGCTCAGCGCCAGGCAGCGGATCGGATCGCGACTGCTGCCAAAACAGTGCAGATGTTCCTTTGACTCGATGACCTGACAGACCATCGCACTTTTGCCGTTGGCTTTGAAAGCCAGGAAGCCATCCACCGCGAAGCGCTCATCAAGACGCCCGTCAGGCAGGTAGCGCGCCACCAGGCCCTCCTGGGGGAAATCAATTGAGCCGGCGACAAGGATCCGCCCGTCCTCCTGCAATACGAGGCTGCTGAGCCACGTGTTGAGCAGCAAATGTCGAATCATCACGAAACCGCGCCCATTGAAGCTTGCATCGAGCGTCCCGTCTGGCGTCAGGCGGATCAGCATTCCGGCATGGTCGGCGAGTTCGAAGTGGTGATTGGCGATCAGCAGAATATGCCCGTCATCCTGCACGGCGATGTCACAGGCTTCAGCCCCCGGTACGCCGGGTGGCAGCCAGCAATCGCGGGAGCCGACGGACAGGTCGCCGGGCAGGCGCACCACTTTGCAGCCATTTTTACCAAAGTCCGGGTCGGGGGTTCCGTCAGCGCTGAACAGGGCCAGCGCAGGCAGGGTGCGATGGGTGTTTTGATAATGCAGCCCGGCCAGCAGGATTCGTCCGTCGGGCAACACCTGAACCTTGCCACCGGTGGCCTCAAAACCGCATTCGAACTCGCCAATCACGCTGCCTTGCTGGCCGAAAGCGAGGTCGGCCGAACCGTCTGCGAAGAGGCGTGCCAGACCAAACCGACTGCCTTGCGCAGTGCCGACTTTGGCGGCGACCAGCACGCGCCCCTGTCGATCCAGCGCAATACCCTGGGTCATGCTGGAAACACTGCCGGCGAAATACACCTGGGCAACGCCAGTGCTGGCAAATTGTTTGTCGAGTTGCCCGGAACTGTTGAGTAGTGCCGGGCGCGCAAAGGCGTTCTCGGGTGACATGCATGCCTCTCCTTGCAAGTTGACCAGGCCCGAATGGGCGGTAACTGCATGAGCGGAACATTCAATCCCTGAATACACGCAAGTTCAACTGACAGAACTAACAGGTGGAGGGTCGCACTGTGCCATAACAGTGTCTTTTTGAACCAAACGAAAGCCTGCCAAGCAGTGGCGCCTGGCAGCTTGAAGAAAGTTGTACAGAAGCATTGAAGATAAACAGCAGCGGATAACTAACAAAGAACAGAGCGGATGACGTGAAAGTCATCCGCATTAGCCTCTGATCAATGTGGCATCGACCACGATTGCAGCAGGTAACCTTCTTTGCTCAATTCGGCGCGGGCCTGTTGCAACAGCAGTTCCAGTTGCGCCGGATCGGAGTAGGCGCTGCTTGGAATCTGCTGGCGACCGATGTGCGAGTTGGTACGGTCGATGACGGTCAGGTTCAGTTCGCCATTGCCGTCTTGTGGGGCCCAGGCCACGCACTGAAAGGGTTTGAACGCGTGGTTGGCAATCAAAAGAGCTTCGTTGATACGGAGCGGGGCGGTCATTGGGGTCTTCTCTCTGTCGTGCCCAATCAAGTGATGTGCCGTCGGTTGGGCTTACCGTTCGGCTGGTTACTTGTACTGATGCACGCAACCCCGTGGCAGGTCACACACGAAACAAAGAAATTTCAACTTAATTGCTCAGGCTCAACATTCCGAACGTTTTTGAAAGCCTGGTGAAAGATAGCAACTCGATAGCTGACTAATAAACTTGCTTCTTATAACTCGTTAGCTTGTACACCTATAAGCAATCGATACAAGGCCCTGTCAATTTCTTGCTAATGTTACAGTCGGGTCTGCCAAATGACTGTTTTTACAATAATTTCCTTAAATTTGGCGCCAAGGAACAGTCATGATCGAAGCGCCTGCGTTACGACGTTTATTGGTGGTCGACCCGTGCGACGACTGTCACCGGTTATTACCTGGTTTGCGCTCGGTGGGATGGGATGTCGACAGTTGTAGCCTGGAAAATGCCGCCGATCGGACATGCGATGTCGGGCTGCTGCGACTGCAACCTTTTCACCTTGAACGTCCCGAAGCGGTCAAGGAACTGATCAGCCGTAGCGGCACCGAGTGGATCGCGGTGTTGAACCAGGAAGTCCTGCGGTTGCAGAACGTGGGTGACTTCGTTTGCGAATGGTTTTTCGATTTCCACACCTTGCCGTTCGATGTCTCACGGGTTCAGGTGACCCTGGGCCGCGCATTCGGCATGGCGCGTTTGCGCGGGCAAGGCACGATTCACGTCGACCAGCCTGAACACGAGTTACTCGGCGACAGCAAGCCGATCCGCGAACTGCGCAAATTATTGAGCAAACTGGCACCGACCGAATCCCCGGTACTGATCCGCGGTGAAAGCGGCACCGGTAAAGAACTGGTGGCGCGCACGCTGCACCGCCAGTCCCAGCGCCACAGCAAGCCGTTTGTGGCGATCAATTGCGGGGCGATTCCCGAACATTTGATTCAGTCCGAACTGTTCGGTCACGAAAAAGGCGCTTTCACCGGTGCGCATCAGCGCAAGGTCGGGCGCATTGAGGCCGCCAATGGCGGCACGCTGTTTCTCGATGAAATCGGCGATCTGCCGCTGGAATTGCAGGCCAATCTGCTGCGTTTTCTGCAGGAGAAACACATCGAGCGCGTGGGTGGCAGTCAGCCGATCCCGGTGGATGTTCGCGTGCTGGCGGCCACCCACGTCGACCTCGAAGCGGCGATCGAGAAAAAGCGTTTTCGCGAAGACCTGTATTACCGCCTCAATGTGCTGCAAGTGGTGACCGCGCCACTACGCGAGCGCCACGGTGATCTGTCGATGCTGGCCAACCATTTCTCGCATTTTTACAGCCACGAAACCGGCCGCCGCCCGCGCAGCTTCAGTGAGGATGCGTTGATCGCCATGGGCAAGCATGACTGGCCGGGCAATGTGCGGGAACTGGCCAACCGCGTGCGACGGGGTCTGGTGTTGGCAGAAGGCCGACAGATCGAAGCCCGGGATCTGGGATTGCTCAGCCAGCACACGATTTCGACGCCGATGGGTACGCTGGAAGACTACAAGACGCGCGCTGAACGCCAGGCGCTGTGCGATGTATTGAACCGTCACAGCGACAACCTGAGTGTGGCGGCGAAAGTGCTGGGCGTGTCGCGGCCGACGTTTTATCGCCTGCTGCACAAGCATCAGATTCGCTAGAGAACAAAGCTCAAAAGATCGCAGCCTGCGGCAGCTTCTACAGGGATTACCTCTGTAGGAGCTGCCGCAGGCTGCGATCTTGTGCTTTAGAAGTAGTACGGGAATTTCAGGCTGAAGGAGAAGTCCGGGGCATCGTCGGTCATGCCGATCGACAGGTTGGGCACGATGGTCAGGTTATCCGTGGCGGCAATGGTCATGCCGACGTTGAAATAACCGGCGTTGGCGTCACTGGAAACCACCGATTGCCAATCACCGCCATCCTGTTTCAGCTTGCTCTTGCGTTGTACCAGGTCAGACACCGAGAACGACATACTCATCTTTTCGTTCAGAGCGAACGCAATACCGGCGCCGATCTGGAAGCTGTCGCCAATCTTTACCTTGCCCGGGTTTTTCTGGTTGACGGTCGAACTGATGTCGTCGAACGACTCCTCCAGGTTGTGGGTGTAGGACAAGCTGCCGAACAGCACTGCCGGGTCGAACGTCTTGACCAGCGAAACCCCGGGTGTGATCGACCAGACACCGTTACCGGTTGGCAGCGTGTCAGGCACGAACAGGTTGGAGTTGGCGTCGGTCTGGCGCAGTTTGATGCCGAACGGATCCTTGCCGGTTGGCGCCTTGACCCGCAGGGTGACCACGGCGTCCGGCGTGTTGACCGACTCGTCGAGGAACTTGTACGCGATGCCGAAGTTGACGTCGCCGAGGGTTGGATCACGCGAAACATCCTGTTCCGTCGTGACGTTTGATGCACCACCGTTGCCGCCGCCGGACTGGTAGGTCGATTCGCGGTAAACCACCGGCACGTTCACGTCGAACTGCCAACGGTTGTCGAAGTTGTAGCGCCCGGTCAGGTCCAGCGTCCAGGTGTCGGCCTTGATCCGGTCGAGGTTGATGTTGCCGAGAAAGATCGAGTCCAGCGCGAGGAAACCGTTGAGGATCAGTTGCCGGGTGTCGTAACGCGAGTAGGTCACACCGGTTTCAAAGCTGAATTTGCCGCCGCCGAAGAAGCCGCTGGCCTCGTCGTAGAGGTTGGACACACTCTGGGCCGGTTGCGAGTCGTCGGCCAGCGATTGGCCGTAAGAAGCGCCACTACTCCCGGCCGCGCCCCCCGACGCTGCTGCGGCACCGGTACCCGGCGCTCCGGTACTGGTAGCGACTTTTGGATTGCCTTTCATGTCAGACGGCGACTTGGCCAGGCGTTTGGGTTGCGGGGCCGCCGGTTGATCCTCAACCTGACGGACCCGTTGTTCGAGCACCGCCAGGGCCTTTTGTTGCACTTCGTATCGTTGCTTCAGCTCCAGAAGTTCCTGTTTCAGGGTCTCCACATCTGCGTCGGGTGCTGCTTGCAGCATCGCCGCGGGTAGAAGAGTACTCAGACATACAGCGGCACGCAGTGATACTGATCGATACATGAATAAGCCGTCCCTTTAAGCCCAATGATCGAGACTCAGCGTAGTTCAATATCCGATATTGCGTAGTGCCCTGAGTTGAGTCAGGTTGCAGTCCAGTGCGCCGGGGCTGATGCCGTTATTGTTAAGCACAACATTGAGTTGGGTCATGTTGTTGACCACGTTGGCGCTGCCGAGCAGGCGGGTGTTCTGCAGCAGGCCACCCTGGGCCACTTGTTGCAGGGCGGTGCCTTGATTGCCCGAGGCCTGAATGGCCATTTGCACGCCACTGTTGGTGGCCGAAACGGCGACACTGCCGGCGGCATTGCTGGCCCCGATAGTCTGCCCGGCCATCAGCGCCTGGCCTTGTGCGGGTGCCAGCGGAGGAGGGGTATTGGCTTCTTTTACGTTGATGGCCACGTTGTTGCTGGCGGTGTTGCCGTCGCCGGCGGCGCGTACGCTTTGGGTCACGCCCTGGCTGCTGTTGAGTGCCGCGCCACCAATGACATTGCCAGTGCCCGGAGTCGGGGTGCTGCCGTTGCCCTGTTCCTTGATGGTCGAGACATAGAATTCCGGTTTGATCGTGGCGGCCTGGATTTGCATCGACGTCGCAGCGCCGATCAGATCACCGCTGGCGTTGCGCCAGGTACTGCTCATGACAATGCCGAAGCTGATGATCCGCCCCGGCATGACATAACGACCACGAAGCTGGGACAGCTCCTGATCCTGAACTTCGATGGGTTTGAATCCTGCATTGGCATAGCCTGACGCGCTCGCTGCCAGGCAGGCGGCGGCCAGCCAGTATGAGGTTTTCATCTGCTGCTCCCGGGACATCCAGCCCCATTCTTTATAATCGGCGATTAAAAGAAGTCGCTCTGTATGAACCCGAAGTCCATCAATTCGGCATCTCTGACAGGGTTGAAGTTATCCAGCTTGTTCTTCGCGGTCAGCGGGGTCGGCGGCATGCGCAATGCATTGGTTTTGTCATAACCGGGGCCGACGATGGCGAAGACGATGCCGTTCCAACCTTTGACAAAGTCATCATGGGCGTAGCGTTTATGGCCTAAGACGGGATCTCCGATATAAACCCAATCCTTGTCCGAACGCTGCAGCACCACGAAATGCTTGTAGCCGCGAATTTCCATCAGTACCACCACCGGGATTGTTACGTCGTCGAGTTTATCCGGTGGAATCTTGTAGCCCCTGGCGCGCATGCCGATGCTTTCTATGTAGCGTTTCATGTCCAGCATGGAGAAACCTTGAGTACGCACAAGGTCCTGGTCAGCGTTGACCAGCATGCCTTTGATGATGTGCTCTTCATCGACGTCGAGCCAATAAGCCTGGCGCAGTACCGTGGCCAGTGCGGCGGCGCCGCAGCTGAAATCGGTTTTTTGTTCGACGATGTCGGCAAACTTGCGTTCACGAATGCTTTGCACGTTCTTGTAGACGAGTACGCCGCCGGGCAGGGCAGCGACGGGCATCTGGGCAGCCTGGGTCAGGCCGGACAGGCAAAGCAGGGCGATAAAGGCAGTCTTACGCATGATCGATACGCCTTTGCGGACTGAGGAAAAGCCCCGTTTCCGGGGCTTTCGTTTCGATCGCGATTACATGCAGGCTTTGCAACCTGCAGCGATGGACAGCGAGTTGCTTTGTTGGTTGCCAACACCGGCGGCGTTGTTGTAACCAGCGTTACCGGAGAAGTTGTTACCAACGTTCGAGATGTTCGCGTTGTTGGTCACAGGGTTTTTCCAGCCATCAGGGGTCAGCACTTGTTGAGTGGTGACGCCAGCCAGGCCGAAGACACCGACAGCTTCGAAGGTGGCTTTCTGATCTTTGCTGCCGCCGTTACCGCCATGGCCGCGATCGTTGTCGCCATAGCCGCCACCGCCGTGGCCTTTATCACCTTCGATGGTAGCCTTGCCAACGGCAGCGAACGCGCCGACGGCGGCCACGGTGCCGGTGAGGGTATCTTTTTTGTAGGTTTGAGTGCCGTTATTGGACACAGTCAGGCCAGTGGAGCTTTGGTTCGCAGCAGCAGCAGCGTTAGCTACACGACCACCCGATACAGCAATAGCCAGGTTGTTTTTCTGTTGGTTGAAGTTGCCGGCACTGTTGTTCACGCCAATGTTGCCGGAACCGCCGTTACCCACGTTGTTGAGGTTGGCGTTGTTGGTTGTCGAGTAGTTGGCAACCGCGTTGTTGTTGTTGACCTGAGTGGCGCTGGAGACCGATACCGCGCTGCCGAAGATAAAGCTTTCGTCGGCAGTCGCCAGTGCAGCAGCGTTGTCTTGCTGGTTGCCATCGCCGGCGGTGTTGTTCATGCCGACGTTGCCGTTGGTGCCATTAGCCGAGTTATTGACGTTGGCATCGTTTTTGGTGCCTTGGTTGCCCACCAGGTTGCCATCGCTGTTCTGCGTGTCGAGTACGGCAGCCCCGGCGCCGGCTCCGATTTGCAGAAGTTGTTCCAGGGTAGGGCCTTTGGGTTCATGGTTGCCATGGCCATTGCCGTGCCCGTTACCATGATCATTGCCGCCTGCCTGAGCCGCCATTGCCATTACTGCTGCAAGTGCGAAAACCAGTGGTTTGAGAGCCATTGTAGGTTTCATGGTGTTTCTCCATCGTGCTTATTAGTTGGTTAAGTGTTGGTACTTTCTAATTGCACTGCTTTTGTTGTTTGGGTCAGTCAGCGACCCGGATGCTCAGGGTGTTAGCCATACGGTTCCCCACCCCGGCACTCTGGTTCACCTGAATCACCCCTCGGCTGCCGGTGAAGGCCTGATCACTTGTCGTGACCTGGCGACTGCCGGGTGAGGTGCCAGTTGCTCCTGAGCTCGGTAAAAGCGCCACGTTCTGTTGCGACAGGGCGCTGTCGTCAACGCTTTGCGGGGCAGCACTGATGCTGACGCGCGTCACGTTGGCCATCTGGTTGTTGGCCCCGGCGCCCTGGTTCACGCCCAGGATCCCGTTGCCATTACTGAAAGAGTTGCCGCCAATGGTGGCGCTGGCGTTCGTTGAAGGGTTGGCCGGTGTATCGATGTGCTGCCGGACGTTGGTGGTAGCACTGGCCGAGGTGCCAATGGCGATGGCTTTGGTATTGGTTTGTTGCATCTGGTCGCCAGCAGCCTGGTTGACGTTGTAGTTGCCGCGGTACTGGACGCCGGTGTCCTGAATGTTCGCGTTATTGACCGAGTCGGGGGCGGCCAGCGCCTGGACGCAGCCGAAAAGGGCAAGTAAAAGAAGGGAACGATTCATCTCATTGACCTCCGGCCATGCGGGTCAGCGGAGCAAGACCGGAACTCATCGCACGGTTGACGGTGTTGGAAATCGAGCCGCCCGCGCCACCGCCGTGACCGCCGCCCATGCCGGGCAGGCCGTTGGGATTGGTCAGGGTGTTCATGCCAGGCATGTTGGCGGTGGGCGTGGTGATATTGCCGCGAATCGAAGCGCCACTGGCTACACTGGCAAATTCACCGTCATTGAGCTCGGTGCTGGTCATCGCCTGATTGATGCGAGCCGAAGGGTTGGCATTGACCGTGGTTGGGTAGGGGTCTTTGCCACCGCTGCGCCCGATAGGAATGGGCTGAACGTCGCGGTTGAGAACGATCACGCCATTGCCTTCGGCCTGAACGTTGAAACTGATGAATGTGCTGGCGGCTGATCCAATCAGCAGAAGGCAGGTCAGGCCTTTATTGATATTCCCCACGGCGGCAATTCCTTCTTCAGTGGGCTGGCTCTTGTCAGCGTTGGGAAGGAGAGAGCGAAAGCTGTGCCGCTTTTGAGTTGTCTATTGTTTTCAACGGGTTGGCGCTGAGGCACGCAACGTTGATACATAACCTGTTTCAGCGCTGAAACAGTCATGTCGACAGCGGCGGGGGCAGGGGCGGTGCAAAGCTCTGGAACAAGGGTTTGCCCGGGACTGTTTCACTGGCGTAACAAATGCCCTTTCAGAATGATGAAGGCCATTTAAACGGCTGCTTTGCGCGGAGTCGGGTGTTTCAGGAATGGACACTTGGGCTCCGAAAGGAGCTGTTTGCCAAGTCAATCAGCCATTAAACGCGCCACTGCTTCGAAAGCCTGAGACCGCCGCTCATCCCAATCGCCCTGAATGATCTGCAGCGGTTGCCGTTGTTGTTCCAGCCAGTCGCGGGTGGCCTGAAAGAACGCCATGCGTTCGCTGAGTTGCGGCTGGCAGCGTTGGCCGTCGTCGGTCCAGTCGATCTGCTCCGGCGACAACAGCAGATGCAGGTCGTAATGCCGGGCCAGCAGCTCGGGTTCCAGCCACGCCGGGCAGTCGCCAAACAGGGTCTGGCTCCAGAGGATGTTGCTCAGCAAATGGGTATCGAGAATCAGCAATTGCGGTTGCTGCGCCCGCGCCTGATCTTCCCATTGCAGCTGCCCACGGGCGATGTTGGGGATGTCGTTGAGGCAGGTATCGCGTGGATTCTGCTCGATGAACCAGCGCACGTATTCGTCCACCCGCAGGCCGCCGAAGCGCGCCTGAAGGCCAGCGGCCAGCCAGCTCTTGCCGGTGGATTCCGGGCCGGTGAGGACAACCACCTTCATCGCTGCAGCGCCGGATCGGCACGCCATTCGCGCCAGCCTTGCACAGCAATCAGGGTGAACAGTGCATACAGCGCGGCAGTAAGGTACAAGCCCTTATAAAGAAACAGGCCGACGAAAATCACATCCAGCACGAACCACAGCGCCCAGCATTGCAGGCGTTTCTGCGCCATCCACAATTGCGCAACCAGGCTGAACGCCGTCAGCGCGGCATCGAGCCACGGCTGCGCCGCGTCGGTCCAGTGCGCCATGGCCGCGCCGAGCAGCAGGCTGCCCAGTGCCCCGATACTCAGACCGAGCAGGATCGAGCGCCGATCCAGACGCGTGACTTCACGGCCGTCTTGCATCGTCCCGGCGCGGGTCCATTGCCACCAGCCGTAGACTTGCAGCGCGGCGTAAATCACTTGCAGCAACATGTCCGAGTACAGCTTCACGTCATAGAAAATCCAGCTGTACAGCAACACCATGACCAGGCCGATCGGCCAGCACCACGGATTCTGTTTGACCGTCAGCCAGACGGCGATCACACCGAGGGCGGCGGCAAACAGTTCAAGCCCGGACATGGGGGTTCCTTGGGGGAGTGCAAGAAGGGGCGCAATTGTACCCAAAAACCTTGAATGACGAATAACCCTGTGGGAGCGAGCCTGCTCGCGAAAGTGGTATGTCAGCAACGCAGATGTTGACTGACATTAAGCCTTCGCGAGCAGGCTCGCTCCCACAAGGGTGAGGGGTCAGACGCGGAACTGGCGCAGCAACTGGTTCAACTGCTCGCTCAACTGTCCAAGCTTTATGCTCGCCACACTCGACTGCTCCGCCGCCAGCGCCGTACTGTGCGACAGACCGGCGGCCTGCGTGACGTTCTGGTTGATGTCCTCGACCACATGCGCCTGTTGCAGTGTGGCGCTGGCAATCGAGGCATTCAGGCCGTTGAGATTGCGCAGGGCCTGGCCGATCGCGTTAAGGCTGGCACCGGCGAGGCCGGCCTGTTCGATGGTCAGTTGCGAGGCCTTGCTGCTGTCGCCAATGACTTTCACCGCCGCTTCGGAATGATTCTGCAGGCGTTCGATCATGCTCTGGATTTCCGCCGTCGACTTTTGCGTGCGCTGCGCCAGCAACCGTACTTCATCAGCCACCACCGCAAAGCCCCGGCCCTGTTCACCGGCGCGGGCCGCTTCGATGGCCGCGTTGAGTGCCAGCAGATTGGTTTGCTCGGCAATCGAGCGGATCACCTCAAGCACACTGCCGATCTGCGTGCTTTCGGCCGCCAGGGTGCGAATCACTTCGACCGCTTGGTCAATGGTTCCGGACAACTTGTCGATCTGTTGCAGACTGCCGTCGATGTTGATCTGGCCCTGCTGTGCCTGAGCTTCGGCATCGCGCATTTCAGCGGCAGCATGTTCGGCGTTCTTCGCCACATCCTGCACGCCGTAGGTCACTTCGTTGATTGCGGTTGCGACCAGTTCCATCTGCTGCGATTGCTGTTGGCTGCGCTGCTGGGCCTGAGTCGCATCGTTGCCCAGTTCACTGGACGACTGACCCAGCGCACTGGCCGAAACCTGCAGGTCACCGATGACCCGGCGCAACTTGGCGGTGAAGGCGTTGAAGTGATGCGCCAGTTGCGTGACTTCGTCCTGACCGTGGGTGTCGAGGCTACGGGTCAGGTCGCTCTCGCCGCTGGCGATGTTGGCCATGGCGTTCACGGTTTCCTGTAACGGACGGACGATGCTGCGGGCAATCAAAATCACCAGCAGGGCCATGATCACGGCGATCACCAAACCAATCACCGAAGCCTTGATTAACTGCCCCCGGAACTCGCTCTGCACATCATCGACGTAAACGCCCGAACCGAGCACCCAGCCCCACGGCTCGAACAATTTTACATAGGAGGTTTTCGCCACCGGTTCGCTGGCACCGGGCTTGGGCCAGCGGTAATCGACCATGCCCGCGCCTTTGCTTTTGGCGATCGCAACCATCTCGTTGAACACCGCGAAACCATCCGGATCACGGATCGCCGAGAGGTTCTGGCCTTCGAGTTTGGGGTTGGTCGGGTGCATGACCATCACGGGGGTGAGGTCGTTGATCCAGAAGTAATCGCTCTGGTCGTAGCGTAGGCCACGAATGGCGGTCAACGCCTGTTTCTGCGCGGCGTCGCGGGTCAGGGTGCCGGCGGTTTCCAGGTCGTGGTAATAGGTCAGCAGGCCGCTGGCGGTCTGCACCACATGCTGGGTTTTCTGCGCCTTGGCGTGGTACAGGTCATCGTGGATCTGCTTGAGCATCAACACGCCCAAGGTCAACAACATGACCACCGCCACAATCAAAATGAGCCACAAGCGTCGGCTGATCGACACACTGCGCAAGCTGTTCATAACGCTGTCACTCCGATTTCTTTTTCTTGTAATAAATCAACGCCAGCATCCAACCACGTTTGGGTGGTCAGGCATACGCGACCCAAGTCGAATAACGCCGCAGCACTATTAAGGCTTGTCTGTTAGGATTTCGGCCCCGCGCGTGAAAACCTGAATCCAAATTGATATTTCACGGAATTTTGACCGTTTCGTGTGGATGCTGTGTGCGCGGAATCGGTACAGCTACAAACAGCTACGCTGATCGCAGTGAACGTAAAAAAATACTATCGGGGCATGCCGTTGTGCATCGCTCTTTGGGGGACTGATGGATCTTTGGACCGCCTTGCAGGCACTGATTCTTGGAGTTGTAGAGGGGCTGACGGAGTTTTTGCCCATTTCCAGTACCGGACACCAGATCATTGTTGCCGACTTGCTCGACTTCGGCGGCGAACGGGCCATGGCGTTCAACATCATTATTCAGCTCGGCGCGATCCTCGCGGTGGTCTGGGAGTTTCGTCGCAAGATTCTCGACGTGGTGATCGGCTTGCCGACCCAGCCGAGTGCGCGGCGTTTTACCGCCAACCTGCTGATCGCGTTTCTGCCGGCGGTGGTGCTGGGGGTGATTTTTGCCGACCTGATTCACCAATACCTGTTCAATCCGATCACTGTCGCAACCGCGCTGGTGGTGGGCGGTATGATCATGCTGTGGGCCGAGCGTCGGCAACATGAAGTGCACGCCGAAACCGTGGACGAGATCACCTGGAAGGCCGCGCTGAAAGTCGGTTTCGCCCAGTGTCTGGCGATGATCCCCGGTACCTCGCGTTCGGGTTCGACGATTATCGGCGGCCTGCTGTTTGGCCTGTCGCGCAAGACTGCGACCGAGTTCTCGTTCTTCCTGGCCATGCCGACCATGGTCGGTGCGGCGGTGTACTCCGGTTACAAGTATCGCCATCTGTTTGTGCCGGCGGACTTCCCGGTGTTCGCCATCGGTTTCATCACCGCGTTCATCTTCGCCATGATTGCCGTGCGCGGTCTGCTCAAGTTCATCGCCAGCCACAGTTACGCGGCATTCGCCTGGTACCGGATTGTTTTCGGTCTGGTGATTCTGGCGACCTGGCAGTTCGGCTGGGTGGATTGGTCGGCGGCGAAACCATGAGTGATTCCCGCGCGCGCCGCCCGGATGGACGCCCGTCCGGTGGCGGCATTCAGCATCTGAAATTGAAACTGGCGGTGCTGCTGATCGTCTGCGCGCTGCCGCTGTTCGGCTCGCTGTCGATGTGGCTACGTGGCATCTCGCTGGTGCCGTTGACCGCTTATGGCGTGGTCAGCGTGCTGGCGTTTTTCATGTACTGGGCAGACAAGCGCAAGGCCCGCGCCGATGCGTGGCGCACGCCGGAGAACATCCTGCATGCGCTGGAATTGGCCGGCGGCTGGCCCGGCGCGCTGATCGCCCAACAGGTGTTCCGGCACAAGACGCGCAAGGTGTCGTTTCAGATTCTGTTCTGGGTGATTGTGGCGCTGCATCAGGTGTTCTGGATCGACCAGTTGTTTCTCGGTTCGAACCTGCTTTCACATATTTAAGCTTCACACATGACCCATGTGGGAGCGGGCTTGCTCCGGGCGGCGTTCCGACGAAAGCGGTGTGCCAATGGACGAATATGTTGTCTGACACACCGCTTTCGCGAGCAAGCCCGCTCCCACCAAAATCAAAATCAAAAAGCTAGAGCAGTAATCCGATTTGGGTTTTCTTCGGCAACTTGCTCACCACCAACTGATGCGACCGTGTCAGCAACCCGCGTAATTCCTCCGCGCCCAGCGGGTAGGGCGGGTGCATGATGATCCACTGCGCCCGCGCCAGATAAGGCGCAGGGTGAATACCCGGGCGGTCGCAATGGCCGAGAAACAGATCCTTGTCGACCTTGAACGCCAATGAATCCCCGCGCAGCCCTTGCAGAGCAAACATCTTGTTGCCGGCAATCGAGAACACCCGCACGCCGCCCCATTTGTAATCCTCCCGCGCACCCGGCAAGGCCAGGCAGAAGGCGGCGACATCCGCTTCGTTCATCTTTCCCTGTTTCATAACAACCGCTCCCCACACGCATTGAACGATTCGACCAGATGATCGATCCATGCCCGCACCGCCGGCATCACCCCGCGTCGATGCGGATACACCGCCTGCAACCAGCCGCCGGGCAACGACCACTCGGGCAGCAATTGCACCAGCGCGCCGCTCTCAAGGTCGGCTTCGCAATACATCATCGGCAGCAGGGTAAAACCCTGGCCGGCGAGCACACAGGCCTTGCGCACGATGAAGTCATCGATGCCCAACCGCGCCTCCATGTTCAGTTCGACGCTGTTGCCTTGCTCATCCAGCAAGCGCACATGCACCATGCGATCGGCCTCCAGCGCGCCGAGCACCGGCAGGTTCTTCAAGTCCTGCGGATGAGTGATGGTTTTGCCCTCGACAAAGGCCGGGCTGGCCACCACGACCATTTGCGCCTGGCGCAGACGCCGGGTGACCAGCAACGGATCTTCATCGCCCAACTCGCGCACACGCAACGCAACGTCGAAACCTTCGGCCACCAGATCCACCCGGCGATTGAGCAACACCACCTCCAGTTGCACCTGAGGGAATTTGCCGAGGAATTCGCTGATCACCCACGGCAACATTTCCCGCGCCAGACCGGTAGGACAGGATACGCGCAGGCGGCCACGTGGCTCGCTGGACATGCTGGCGACCGCTTCGTCGGCCATCTCCGCTTCCAGCAACATCGCCTGACAGTGACGCAAGTAGCGCTCGCCAACCGCGGTCAGGTTCAACTGGCGCGTGGTGCGTTGCAGCAGACGGGCGCCGAGGCGCTCTTCGAGTTCGGCGATGCGTCGTGACAGGCGGGACTTGGGAATGCCCAGCAAACGCCCGGCTGCGGCGAAGCCACCGGCCTCGACCACCTTGGCGAAATAGTAGAGATCATTGAGATCCTGCATGAAAAGTCCACCGTTCTATCAGTGGGACGAACTATCGCATTGTCGGCGGCTAATCAGCTATTGGTTTCTTCCGTAGGATTGTCTCCATTCCGTCGCCGCCGGCGATTCTTTACAGGAGATTCCACATGAAACTGCTGCACATCGATTCGAGCATTCTGGGCGACAACTCCGCTTCCCGTCAGTTGAGCAGCCAAGTCGTCAAAGCCTGGCAAGCCGCCGAGCCAACCGCCGTGGTCACCTACCGTGACCTGGCCGCCGACGCCATCAGTCACTTCTCGTCGACCACCCTGGTGGCTGCCGGTACCACTGCTGAGCTGCGCGACGCCGCACAACAGCACGAAGCCGAACTGAGCGCCTCGACCCTGGCTGAATTCATCGCTGCCGACGCCATCGTCATTGCCGCGCCGATGTACAACTTCACCGTGCCGACCCAGCTCAAGGCCTGGATCGACCGCGTCGCCGTTGCCGGCCAGACTTTCCGTTACACCGAAGCCGGCCCTGAAGGCCTGTGCGGTGGCAAGAAAGTGGTGATCGTCTCCACCTCCGGCGGCATCCATGCCGGTCAGGCGAGCGGCATCGCTCACGAGGAATATCTGAAGCTGGTACTGGGCTTCCTCGGCATCACCGACATCGAAATCGTCCGTGCCGAAGGTCTGGCCTACGGTGATGAAGTGCGCAACAACGCGATGAGCGCTGCTCAGGCGAAGATCAGCGAGCAGTTGTTCGCCGCCGCGTAAGCATTGCGTAAAGACCAGCTGCCGTTCAGGTAGCCCCTCAAAAAACTCTGTATTCTGGTTCTGCAAGGGCCAGATGCGGAGTTTTTTGTTTCTGACTGTTGCATAATCTGGCCCGGGTTATGCAGTCAAACGATCAACGTCTGAGTGCACCGTTGCGCCGGATCTCCGAACCTCAGGGTTTGGGGCGTGTCGGAACACAAAGGATCTTTCGATTGAGTAACACAGGGTGGGCCATCCCATGATGCGTCTTTGTGCAACGTTACTGATTTGCCTGCTCGGCAGCCTCGGTTCAGTGCATGCCGCGCCCGGGCGACACCCTGTCTGGAGTGTCGGTTACCACGAAATGACCTTCCTCGATCCGCTGGATCTGCAACCGATGCGCGCCATCGCCTTCTATCCCTCCAGCGACCGCGAACATAGCAGCCTGCTTGAGGGTTACACCGTCGAGGCTGGCGCTGACACCAAGGTGGCCATCGGTCGTTTTCCGATGCTGATGCTGTCTCACGGCAACACCGGCACGCCGCTGGCACTGCATGACCTCGCCACCTCGCTGGCACGCAAGGGCTTTGTGGTGGTCGCGGTGATTCATCCCGGCGACAACTCCAAAGACCACAGCCGCCTCGGCACCCTGAGCAATCTGTATGGGCGGCCGATCCAGATTTCCGAAGCGATCACCGCGACCCTCGGCGACCCGATGCTCTCGCCGTTCGTCAACGCTGATCAGGTCGGGGTCATTGGTTATTCGGCCGGTGGCGAAACCGCGTTGATTCTCTCCGGCGCGCAGCCGGATCTGGATCGTCTGCGCCGCTACTGCCAGGAACGCCCGGACGACCATGATGCCTGCAACACCCAGGGTGAGCTGATCGTCGATCGCGATGATTTGCAGCCAGTGGCCGATTCGCGCGTGCATGCCTTGCTGCTGATGGCGCCGCTGAGCCTGAAATTCGGCCGTAGCACCCTGGCGGATGTGCATGTGCCGGTGCTGCTGTACAGCGGCGATGGCGACAAACTGGTGGCCTTCGACAAAAACGCCGCGGCTCTGGCGCGCAAACTGCCGACCGCGCCGGACTTCAAGTTATTGGCCGGGGCAGGGCACTTCGTATTCATGGCGCCGTGCAACGAAGAGCAGATCCGCGCCATGCCGGCCTTGTGCACCGACGCCGACGGCGTGGATCGCGAAAACATTCACCGCAACCTGATCTCCGAGGCCGGGCAGTTCTTCTCGCGCACGCTGGGCAAGCCGAGCCGGGCGGGGATGCAGACCGCGGATCAATAAACGACTCAATCCCCCTGTGGGAGCGGGCTTGCTCGCGAATGCGATAGATCAGTCACTCTATATTTTGACTGACCCACCGCCTTCGCGAGCAAGCCCGCTCCCACAGTGATTTGTACGAAATTTCAGGATGTCGAGTGGCGCTTGAGTACCAAGGTCAACCCCAGCCCGATCACCGACAACAGCGCCGCAATGAAGAAAATCCACGCATACCCCAGATTCAACGCCACCGCACCCATCAACGGCCCGGCAATCGCCAGCGCCAGATCAAAGAACACCGCATAAGCCCCCAACCCCGAGCCACGGCTGGAACTGGGCACCTGCTTGATCGCCTCGACCCCCAGCGCCGGATACACCAGCGACAAGCCAAACCCGGCCAGTCCCGCGCCAATCAGGGCGAACGCGGTAGAGGGCGCCAGCCACAACAACACCAGGCCGACGGTCTCGATGCTCATGCAGGCGATCGCCGAATTGAAGCCGCCAAAACGGCTGATCGCCGAAATGAACAGCAGCCGCGACACGATGAAACACACGCCGAACACCGTCAGGCAATACGCCGCGCCGCTCCAGCCTCGGTTGAGGTAATAAAGGGTGATGAAGGTGGTCAGCGTGCCGTAACCGATCGACGCCAGAGTCAAACTGGCCCCATACGGTGCAATCCGCCCGAACACCGCCCAAAAAGGCAGCCGTTCGCCGCGTACCACCGGCACCGAAGGCTTATTGCGGATCAACACCAAGGCCCCGGCGGCCAATATCGACAGAGCGATGCCCAGGCTGGCAAATCCGTAATCGGTGACCATGACCACGCCCAGTGGCGCGCCAATCGCTATTGCGCCATAGGAGGCAATACCGTTCCAGCCGATCGACCTCGCCGTGTGTTCGACACCGACCTGGCCCATGCACCAACTGATGGTACCGACCCCGATCAAGCCCTGTGCCACGCCGAGCAGCAGGCGCCCGACGATCAGAATGATCAGGCTCGGCATCGGGAAGTCCTGCAACAGCGTTGAGATCAGCGTCAGCAGCCCGCTGAGCACAATCCCCGACAAGCCAAAAACAATCGCCCGTTTGGTGCCCAGCGTATCCGACATGCGGCCCGCCATCGGCCGACTGAGCAGGGTGGCCAGATACTGCGAGCCGATGACCAGCCCCGCAATAATGGCGCTGAAACCCAGCTGCTCATGCACATAACCGGGCAGCACCGCGATCGGCAGGCCGATGCACAGGAAGGCGACAAAGGTGTAGAACACGATGGAGACGATCTGCAGGGTGATCGCCAGGGAGCTTTGCGGAGGCGGTTGCTGCGCAGACATGTGGACTCGTTCGCGGGCGGCGGTGGGAGAGTGGGCATCATGGCTGGGCGCTGGAATAAAAGGAAGCAGGCTAACTATTTTTTCTGGCTATTCCGATTGTTGCTGGTGTCCTCATCGCGAGCAGGCTCACTCCTACAGGAGGGGGGCGCATTTCAAATGTAGGAGTGAGCCTGCTCGCGATGGTGTTGGTGCCCGCATAAATATTGGCTCCGAAATGCAAAAAGCCCTGTCACACCGACAGGGCTTTCGCTTGAAGCTTGAGGCTGGAGGCTCGAAGCTGCTCTTAGAACACCACACCCTGACTACGCAGGTAGTCATCGTAAGTGCCGCTGAAGTCAGTCACGCCGTTGGCGCTCAGCTCGATGATGCGCGTCGCCAGGGACGATACGAACTCACGGTCGTGGCTGACAAAGATCAGCGTGCCCGGGTAGTTTTCCAGCGCCAGGTTCAGCGCCTCGATCGATTCCATGTCCAAGTGGTTGGTCGGTTCGTCCATGATCAGCACGTTCGGCTTTTGCAGGATCAGCTTGCCGAACAGCATGCGACCTTGCTCACCACCGGAAATCACTTTGACCGACTTGAGGATCTCGTCGTTGGAGAACAGCATGCGGCCCAGAGTGCCGCGAATCATCTGCTCGCCCTGAGTCCACTGACCCATCCAGTCGAACAGCGTCACGTCGTCTTCGAAGTCGTGCGCATGGTCCTGAGCGTAGTAGCCCAGTTCCGCGGCGTCGGTCCACTTGACGCTACCGGCATCCGGGGTCAGTTCGTTGACCAGGGTACGCAGCAGGGTGGTTTTGCCGATACCGTTCGGGCCGATGATCGCTACGCGCTCGCCCGCTTCAACCTGGAAGCTGAAGTCTTTGAACAGTGGCTTGCCGTCGAAGCCTTTGGCCATTTTTTCGACCATGACCGCCTGGCGGTGCAGCTTTTTGTTCTGCTCGAAGCGTATGAACGGGCTCACGCGGCTGGACGGCTTGACCTCGGCCAGCTGGATCTTGTCGATCGCCTTGGCGCGGGAAGTGGCCTGTTTGGCTTTCGAGGCGTTGGCCGAGAAGCGGCTGACGAACGATTGCAGCTCGGAAATCTGCGCTTTCTTCTTGGCGTTGTCCGACAGCAGTTGCTCGCGGGACTGGGTCGCCACGGTCATGTACTCGTCGTAGTTGCCCGGGAACAGGCGCAGCTCGCCGTAATCCAGGTCAGCCATGTGCGTGCACACGCTGTTCAGGAAGTGACGGTCGTGAGAGATGATGATCATCAGGCTGTTACGCTGGGTCAGAACGTTTTCCAGCCAGCGAATGGTGTTGATGTCCAGGTGGTTGGTCGGTTCGTCGAGCAACAGCACTTCCGGATCGGAGAACAGCGCCTGCGCCAGCAATACGCGCAGTTTCCAGCCTGGCGAGACTTCGCTCATCGGGCCGAAGTGCTGTTCCAGCGGAATACCCAGACCCAGCAGCAGTTCACCAGCGCGGGATTCGGCGGTGTAGCCGTCCATCTCGGCGAACTCGGTTTCCAGCTCGGCCACAGCCATGCCGTCTTCTTCGCTCATTTCCGCCAGCGAGTAGATGCGATCGCGCTCGGCCTTGACCTTCCACAGCTCTTCGTGACCCATGATCACAGTATCGATCACGGTGAATTCTTCGTAGGCGAACTGGTCCTGGCGCAATTTACCCAGACGAACGTTCGGCTCGAGCATGACCTGACCGCCGGACGGATCGAGGTCGCCGCCGAGGATTTTCATGAAGGTCGACTTGCCGCAACCGTTGGCGCCGATCAGGCCGTAGCGGTTACCCGCGCCGAATTTGACCGAAACGTTTTCGAAGAGCGGCTTGGCGCCGAACTGCATCGTGATGTTAGCTGTGGAGATCAATTGCTTTACCTATCAATGGGTTGCGAGCCGCACATTTGGCGCTTGGGCCATTTCTGGGGCATTTTGGAGCTTTTCTTCCCGACCCGATCAGTGCTGGCGGTAAGCCGGCAGGCGTGGGGCGAGAGCAGCATCTGGACGCGGTGTCCAGGCTGTTGGGCAATAAAGGCGGGATTCATGCCAGACATTGCGCGCATTGTCGCATAAGTCATGCGGCAGTTGTATGGCAGACGCTAATGAACCTGAAGGCTGTTGCGTAACGGTGTTCCTTGCCGCGCAAGGCTGAGGTCGGCCCGGACTGCTGGCTTGTCCCGCGCTTGGAGCAATCCAGGGAGCAACCAAAACCAGCAACATCGTCTACATTTCAAACAGGAATTTCTCATGAGAGGACGGTCATGTTTAAAACACGATTACTTGTTGCGTCTGTTACTTGCCTGGCTTTGTCGGTGAGTTCAGTAACCGCACTGGCCGATCCGGGAAATGGTAATGGCAAAGGGAACGGCAAGGGCGGTTCCCAGAACAGTCAGGGTCACGGCAATCAGGGTGGCAAAAACAAAGGATCCAACTCGGGCAACCGGGACTATGCACCGGTGATCGATCGAAGCGGTGTGCTGACCGTTCTCAGCGGCTACAGAGACTACTGGAGCCCCGGTCCGGCGCTGCCTCCCGGTATTCAAAAGAATCTGGCGCGCGGCAAACCGCTGCCGCCGGGCATCGCCAAAAAACTGGATGGGCGACTGGCGGGGCGCCTGCCTCATTACGACGGATATGAGTGGCAGCAGGCGGGCACCGATTTGATCCTGGTGGCGATTGCGAGCGGGCTTATTTACGAAGTGCTGAATGGCGCTTTCGATTAATCGGTTGCCGGTTCTAAGGCAGCATCTCCAGCAAAGGCCGCGCCGAAGGTCAGGTAACGGATCATGACGGCGGGGCCCTTAGGCAGCATGGCGTCCATGGTCAACCTATCGGACTCGACCACAATATCGTCCGTGGGCACGGCATAGCGACCTCGGTCGAAGCGTATTCCAACCTTTGTTTTTGTTCTGCGTCAGCACTCCTGCACCTGCACGAGCGTATTGTCGCGCCTGCCGTTTGGCAAATTCTGCGGACAGTTTTTAACAGATCAGGTTCACCATTGGTTACAAAGTATGGCTAAAATGCCATCCGATTACCCAATAGCCGCTAACGGCATGGGCTCAAGGAAGTGCCACCGGGATAGTATCTGTATTCATGCCACTGCATAGACCCTGGGCCTCCGGCCGGCAGGCGCGCAGTTTGTTCACTTTTGACGTGTGACGATTTCCGTGAAACTCATCATTGCCGCTATTTATGTCATTTCGATTGCATACGTTCACCTTCGTGGCCGTGTGCGTCACAAACTGGGCCGTCAATTGAGCGATCACTCGACGTTTCTGGCCCCGATCAACTGCTTCCTTTACCTGTTTTCGAAGAAGCCGAACAAACCGTATCTCGATCCGTCCGAGTTTCCGGACCTGAGCCCGTTGCAGGCGCATTGGGAAGAAATTCGCCAGGAAGGGCAGGATCTGCTGCGTGCCGGTGAGATCAAGCGCTCGAATCAGTACGATGACGTCGGTTTCAATTCGTTCTTCAAAAGTGGATGGAAGCGTTTCTACTTGAAATGGTACGGCGAGAGCCATCCGTCGGCGATGAAGCTGTGCCCGCGCACCACTGAGCTGGTGCAGAGCATTGGTTCGATCAAGGCCGCGATGTTCGCCGAGCTGCCACCGGGTTCGAAACTGGTTCGCCACCGTGACCCGTATGCCGGTTCGTACCGCTACCACCTGGGGCTCGACACGCCGAACGACGCCGGTTGCTACATCAATGTCGACGGTGAGAGCTACCACTGGCGCGACGGTGAAGCGGTGATGTTTGATGAGACTTACATCCACTACGCCGAAAACACCACCGACAAAAACCGCATCATCCTGTTCTGCGACATCGAGCGCCCGATGAAATATCGCTGGGCGGCAGCGTTCAACAGCTGGTTCAGCCGTACCGTGATGTCCGCGGCCGGTGCGCCGAACGACGCGGGTGACCGCACTGGTGGGATCAACCGCCTGTTTACCAAAATCTACAAGGTTCGCCTGCGTGGTAAAGAGCTGAAAAAACGTAATCGCGCGCGCTATTACATGGAAAAGTGGGCGATTTTTGGCGGTTTGCTGGCGATCTTCATTTTGATCTGACCGGTGTATCGCGCCTGTTTATGCCATCGCCAGCAGGCTGGCTCCTACAGTGGAATGTGAGTTCAGGAAAGAACGCATTTCAACTGTGGGAGCGATGAGTCTCTCAAAGCCAACCTGTCAGCTTCCTGACAGGAACCGCATCTGATTTACTCCCCCGAGGCCTTTTTGGTCTTTCTCGCCGGGGCTGCCTTACTGGCAGGCTTTTCTTTTGCCTTCGCTTTGGCCGGCGCTTTACCGCCCAGGCTGCGTTTAAGCAACTCGGTCAAGTCGATAACATCCGCAGACTTGCGCTCCTCCTCGCCACCCACGGTCTCGACATCCTCGATCTTGCCTTCGTGGGCCTTTTTCTCAACCAGGGCCATGATCTTGTCTTCAAACTCGTCCTTGTAGTCCTCCGGGCTCCAGTCGCCGCTCATGTCCTGCACAAGACGTTTAGCCATGTCCAGCTCGCCCTTGGCCAGTTGCGGCTTGGTCACCTCGCTGCCCAGTTCCAGTTCGTCGAGGCCGCGCACCTCTTGCGGCCAGCGCAGTTTGACCAGCACCAGCGCCGATTCCAGCGGCATCAGTGCTGCCAGATATTGCCGAGTGTGCAGGACGACGCGGGCGAGGGCGACCTTGTTGGTTTTGCTCAATGTTTCGCGCAGCAGGGCGTAGACCTTGCCGCCGCGCTTGTCAGGTGCGAGATAGTAGGGTGTGTCGATGTTCTGCAGCGGGATCTGCTCGGCATCGACGAAGGAGAAAATGTCGATGGTCTGCGTCGACACCGGGTGCGCCGAGCGGATCTCTTCCTCGCTGAGCACCACGTAGCGACCTTTTTCATAGGCCACACCTTTGACGATGTGCTCCTTGGTGACTTCCTTGCCGGTGACCTTGTTCACCCGTTTGTAGCCCACCGGATCCATGCTGCGGCTGTCGAGCCAGTCAAAGTCCACGCCGTGCGAAGAGGTTGCCGACACCAGCGCGACAGGGATGTGTACCAGTCCGAAACTGATCGCGCCTTTCCAGATTGCCCGAGCCATGGTGAGTTCTCCAAGTGATGATCAGGTGACCTGTGGCGCAGTGTGAAAGTTTCCGGCATTTGCGTGGCGCGCGGCGTTGCCGGTCAAGCCGTGTTACATCTTGTTTAAGGGCGACGGGTTAACAAATCCGAACCCGGGGCGTAGCGTGGACTCGAAGGCTCTATCACCTGTGCACCGCGAGGCCACCCCATGAACCGAATACTGCCAGGCATTATCGTTCTGCTCCTTGGGGCCGGTCTGGCGCATGCCGACGTCGCGGCACCGTCCGCGCCGCTGTTGCTGGCGCAAAGTCCCACCGGCACCAACAACAATCCCTACAACAGCCCGATCCGCCGGGCCAATCCCAACAGCATGCAGGGCACGCAGCCCAGCGCGCCGGCGATTCGCGGGCCGAATACAGTGCCGGTACCCAGTACGCCTACCGTTGGCAACGGTGGGATTGGCAATGGTCAGCAGCAGCGTTCGGTACCGAGTACGCCGCCCAGATTCATCCCCAACCCACCGCCACGCGATGGAGACAGCAACCGTTGAACGGCGGGACTGCGTTCCTGTCAGCCTTTGAAATGAACAAAAGGAATCGTGCATGTTGCGTAAAACCCTTCTAGCCACGCTGTGCGCCGGCGCGCTGATCAGCGCTCCAGCTTTCGCCGCTGCTCCACAAGAGTTGCAAAGCGAGCAGGGCACCCTTGAAGTCACCACGATTACTCAAGGCCTTCAGCACCCTTGGGCGCTGGCGTTTCTGCCGGATCGTCAGGGGATGCTGGTGACCGAGCGTCCGGGCAACCTGCGGGTGATTACACCCGACGGCAAGCGTTCCGAGCCCATCAGTGGCGTGCCGAAGGTCTGGGCCAAGGGCCAGGGCGGTTTGCTCGACGTGGTGCTGTCGCCGGACTTCAAACAGGATCGTCTGGTCTATCTGTCCTACGCCGAGGGCGGTGGTGCCGGGGACAAGGCCGGTACGGCGGTGGGGCGTGGGCGGCTGTCGGATGACCTGAAGACGATCAGCGATTTCAAGGTGATCTTCCGTCAGGAGCCGAAACTCTCGACCGGCAACCACTTCGGCTCACGACTGGTGTTCGACCGCGACGGTTATCTGTTCATCACCCTGGGCGAAAACAACGACCGACCGACCGCGCAGGATCTCGACAAGCTGCAGGGCAAGGTCGTGCGGATCTTCCCCGACGGCAAGGTGCCGGATGACAACCCGTTCGTGGGCCAATCCGGTGTGCGTCCGGAAATCTGGTCGTACGGCCAGCGCAACCCGCAGGGCGCGGCGCTCAATCCGTGGAATGGCACTATCTGGGAAAACGAACACGGCCCCCGTGGCGGCGATGAGGTGAACATCATTGAGCGCGGCAAGAACTACGGTTGGCCGCTGGCGACTCACGGCATCAACTATTCGCTGCAACCGATCCCGGAAGCCAAGGGCAAGAGTGTCGAGGGTGCGGTTGATCCGCACCATGTCTGGGAGAAGTCCCCCGGTGTCAGCGGGATGGCGTTCTATGACGCTGACCGCTTCAAGCCTTGGCAGCAGAACCTGTTTATTGGTGCGCTGGTCAGCCAGGAGCTGATCCGGCTGCAGTTCGATGGCGACAGGGTTGTGCACGAGGAGCGTTTGCTGGGCGACTTGAAACAACGAATTCGCGATGTACGGCAGGGGCCGGACGGGTATCTGTATGTGCTGACGGATGAGCAGGATGGTTCGTTGTACAAAATCGGTCTGAAATAACTTCACTTCAGACACTGAGTTTCAACTGTAGTGAGGGGATTTATCCCCGATGGCCTGTGCAGCAGGCCCTTAAAAATTCAGGAGGGCCCGCTTCGCGCCATCGGGGCGGTGCGACGTTTCGCTAAATCCCCTCACTACAACGGGTCAGCCAGAGATTTCATTCCGGGCATACAAAACCACCGCCGCGCGCAATTTCCCACGCCCAAACCGGCTCATCTTCTCAAACTCGCCATGGCTGACCGGCACATGCTGGCAGTCCATCGGCTGACGATGCTGGCTGTGATCGACATCCGGATCGTGCAGATACACAAAGTCTTCATCGCAGTCGGTCACCATGACCCAGTGCGGTGATTTGGAGCGGGTCAGGCGATAGCTGCTGATCAGCACCAGAGGCTGTCCGCCAGCCTGTAACAACTTCGGCAAATCCAGGTGGGTGCCAATCTGCCGATCGATGTCGGTTTCGTGCATTTGCGCAGTGAACTCCTCGTGCACCAGGCGCATGACGTCTTTTTTATGCTCATCGCGCACGCCATCGAGAAACAACGGTCCGGCCATACTCAGTTGTAGACGCACCCGAAACCCCCGTCGCCAGGCCGCCAGTGCCAAGCCCTGGGGGCTGCAGCCACCATGGCCGGAGGTCATGAACACCGTGGTCGCTTCACGCCAGATCTGCAATTCCTCACGCCGCTCCAGCAAGCGCTCAGGTTGCAGCGCGCCCATGGCCATCAGCAGGCAAGCCGGGCCACAGGTAAATTCAGTGGTTTGCGGGTAATAGGGCACCTTGATGTTGCGCGAATCACGATGCTGAACAATGCGCTTTTCCAGGCGCAGCGCATCGGCGTGGTCCTCGTAGTAATCGTGAATCAACGCAAAGCGTCGGTAGCCGTTGCGCTCGTAAAGCGCGATGGCGGTGGGGTTGTCGATACGCACTTCCAGGCGCAGGTATGCGCAGTCATGCTCGACGGCGCAGGCCTCGATACGTTGCAGCAACTGTTTGCCCAATCCGCTGCCGCGAGCTTCCCCGGCAATGGCGATCGAGTACAGGCGCGCCAGCGAGGTGCCGCGATGAAACAGCACCAGTGCGTAGCCGAGCAATCGACCGTCGATCTCGGCGACCATTAGCTGCGCATGGGCGCGGGTGATCATCCATTGAAAGCTGCGGCTGGTGAGCCGGTCGGTGGTGAAACATTGCATTTCCAGGGCCAGCAGCGCTGGCAGATCTTCAACTACCGCCAAACGAAAAACAGCATTCATATGACCACCGTAAAAGTTGCGTAACGAAACGGGACTTTCGAAAAACTTCGTGCTTAATAGAAATGGTCTTGTTCTCCAACGGATCAATCTCTATGTCAGCGGTACAGGGTCATTGGCGCGAAGTATCCGAGCAAAGTTTGCCGGCGGCAACTTTTTTAAATCCAGCCATCAGAACTTCCAGTCAAGTGTTGATTATCGTCGAACGCAAGGAAGACTGGGCCTCGTACTTTCCCAGCGAGGACATCGTCACGGCTCAGGAATACCTCGAGCAAACCCGTGACAGCGAGCCGGGCAAGCGGGTGCAGGTGATCAATCTGTGCCGCAGCTACAAGTACCTGGGGCACGGTTACTACTGCTCGCTACTGGCTGAAGCCCGCGGCCACAAGGTGATTCCATCGGTGCGCACCATCAGCGAGCTGACCAAAAAATCACTTTACGGTCTGGCACTGGACGATCTCGATAAAACCCTGGAAAAGGCCCTCAGCCATCATCTCTACAGCGATACCGAAGGTTTTACCCTGACACTTTACTTCGGTAAGACGCATATCGAGCCGCTGCAGGATCTGGCTCGACAGTTATTCGAAGTGTTTCCTTGTCCGATCCTGTTAGTTGAGTTTTGTCGAACTAACGGTTGGCACATCGAAGGCATAAAGTCCGGCGCTCTGCATAAGTTGCGTGATGACCAAGAAGATCAGTTCGCCAATGCGCTGGACGGCTTCAGCCGTAAAGTCTGGCGGGCGCCACGCTCGCCACAAGTGGCGCGTTACGACCTGGCGATCCTGCACGATCCGCAGGAAGCCTTGCCGCCATCCAACGCCAAGGCGCTGGAAAACTTCGTGCGGGTCGGCAAACGCATGGGCATCGACGTCGAACTGATCGAGCGCAGGGATTATGCGCGGATCGCCGAGTACGACGGCTTGCTGATCCGCGAGACCACCAGCGTCGACAACCACACCTATCGCTTTGCAAAAAAAGCCGAAAGCGAAGGACTGGTGGTCATGGATGATCCGACGTCGATCCTGCGCTGCACCAACAAGGTGTATCTGACCGACCTGCTCAACAGCCACCAACTGGGCATGCCCGCCACCGAAATTCTCTACAAGGAACGACCGGAAGACTTCGAGCGGGTCGGCGAACGCCTCGGTTTTCCGCTGGTGCTGAAGATCCCCGACGGCTGTTTTTCTCGCGGAGTGATCAAGGTTGAAAGCCAGCAGGCGTTGCTTGAAGCCACCGCTGAACTGTTCGAACACTCGGTGTTGCTGCTGGCTCAGGAGTTTTTCTATACCGAGTACGACTGGCGCATCGGCGTGCTCAACCGCAAACCGATCTTCGCCTGCCAATACTTCATGTCCAAGGGACACTGGCAAATCTACAACCACAAAGCCAAGGGCCAGGACATCAACGGCGAGTGCCGTACCCTGGCCGTTCACGAGGCGCCGCGAGCGGTGGTGGAACTGGCGGTCAAGACCGCCAACCTGATCGGCGATGGCCTCTACGGCGTGGACCTGAAACAGGCCGGCGACAAAGTGGTAGTAATCGAGGTCAACGACAACCCCAACCTCGATGCCGGTATCGAAGACGCCTACTTGCAGGACGATCTGTATTCACTGGTGCTGGAGGAGTTCGTGCGACGGCTGGAGCTCAAGCGTCGCGGCCAGGCCTGGTGACGCGCCGATGATCAGCAGTTTCGCATTGAGTCATGGCGCGCTGCAGCGGGTCGAGCGGCTGGACGCCGAGGTGATGTTGTTCAGCAACCCCGATGCGGCCGAACGCGATTTGCTGCACAGCCACTACAAGGTCGACGAACACGCGCTGGCCTCGGCGCTGGACCCGGACGAGGTCTCGCGAATCGAGTTTCACCCCGATCATTTATTCCTGATCTGGAAACGTCCGGAAAACTATTCCGGCGGTGGCAGCCTGGCGTTTGAAGTGTCGTCCTGTGGCCTGCTGTTTGCGCCCGGGCAACTGCTGGTGATCGCCACCGACGACACGCCGCTGCACGGCATCGGCACACGCCAACCGCTCAATGCACCGCTGGATGTGTTGCTCGATCTGCTGTTCAACAACATCCACCATTACCTTGGCCACCTCAAGGTGATCAAACTGGTGGCCCGCGAGCTGCAACAGAAATTCAACGCCTCGATGCAGAACCAGCACCTGGTGCAGATGTTCAACCTCAGCGAAAGCCTGATCTATTACATCAACGCCCTGCACAGCAACGGCGCGGTGCTGACGCGGCTGCGCAATCACGCGGAAAAACAGCATTTCGGCAGTGAAGCGATCGGGCTGATCGACGACCTGATCATCGAAAACAACCAGTGCTACAAGCAGGCGGAGATCTACTCCACGGTGTTCTCGGGGCTGATCGATGCGCGCGGCAACTTGATGAACAACAGCATGAACAACCTGCTGCGTAAGTTGACGTTGATCAACGTGGTGTTTCTGCCGTTGAACCTGATTGCGAGCATTGGCGGGATGTCCGAGTTCAGCATGATGACGGCAGGCACGCCGTGGTGGATTTCTTACCCGTTGTTTCTGCTGGTGATGTTGTTGGGGGCGGGGGGGATGTTGTTTGGGTTGCGGCGGTTGGCCAAGTGATCTGTGGTAGCTTGCCGACGCCTTCGCTGGCAAGCCAGCTCCCACAGTTTTTTTGGGGGGGGCGCGAACCTTGCAGGCAACTCCAGTCTTTGTGGGAGCTGGCTTGCCAGCGATAGCTATTCAGCAGGAAAAATCAGGCTTAGCTCGCTTGAGTCGCCTCAGCAGACTTCCTCTGCTCCCGAACCCCACGCACCACCAGATACAACAACGGCCCAATCGACACAAATACCGCCGTCAGCAACAGATACGGCACCACCGACCAGACCGACATCCCTCGCGAGCGGGCGTCCTTGACCATCCATACCCCGGCCAGCGTCGCCAGCAGATACAGATCAATCACCACCTGCGCCGTGTCCGGACGCGACATCAGGCTGATACCGAAGTCGATCAACGACTGTTCGGCCTGGAGCATCACCGATACGGTGTAGCCAGTAAACGCAATCAACGCAGTGAGGGGCAGGGCGACAGACATCATGCATTCCTTCCTTGGGTGATGAGCAGAATCGCCAGCCTACCTTCGCATCCGCAAATAAGCCATTGACTCGCTGGCCGCCGCCGGGCTAATTTCAGGCCTATGACTTCCACCGTATTGCGCTGCCAGCCAAGCATTATTACCGCCATTCCTCATTTGGCGGGCTAGCTCACGACTGCAGCACCCAACCCGCCCTAGAGGCGGGTTTTTATTTTCTGTCTCCGGGGTTCTGATCAAAACGTCAGGAGACGACCATGCCGCACAGCCCCGACCAGCAAGCCCTGCTTGAGCAGTACGTGAAAAGGATCCTCGCCGCGCCGGTCTACGACATTGCCGTGCGCACGCCGTTGCAGGCGGCGCCGGCGCTGTCCGAGGCGCTGGGCAACCGGATCCTGCTCAAGCGCGAAGACCTGCAACCGACGTTCTCCTTCAAGATCCGTGGCGCCTACAACAAGCTGGTGCAATTGAGCGATGCGCAGAAAGCACGCGGGGTGATCACCGCTTCGGCGGGCAATCATGCCCAAGGCGTGGCGCTGGCAGCGCGGGAGCTGGGGATCGCGGCGACCATTGTCATGCCCTCGACCACGCCCGAACTCAAGGTGCTTGGGGTGCGAAGTCGGGGCGCCGAGGCGCTGCTGCACGGCGAGAGTTTTCCGTTTGCCCTGGCCCATGCGCTGCAACTCGCCGAGCAGACCGGGCGCACCTTTGTCTCTCCATTCGACGACCCGGACGTGATCGCCGGCCAAGGCACGGTGGCCATGGAAATCCTCCGTCAGCATCAGGGGCCGCTGGATGCGATCTTCGTTCCGGTCGGTGGGGGCGGGCTGATCGCCGGCATCGCGGCGTACGTCAAATACCTGCGACCGGAGGTACGGATCATCGGTGTCGAATCGGAGCATTCGGCCTGCCTGAAGGCGGCGCTGCAAGCGGATGCGCGCGTTGTGTTGCCCAGTGTCGGAACGTTCGCCGATGGCGTGGCGGTGGCGCAGATCGGCGCTTATGGTTTTGAGGTGTGCCGGTTTTGTGTGGACGAAGTGATCACCGCCAGCAATGACGAGCTGTGCGCGGCGATCAAGAATATCTACGACGATACCCGCTCGATCACCGAGCCTTCCGGGGCATTGGCGGTGGCCGGCATCAAGCAATACGTGGCGCGCAGCGGTGTTCGCGGGCAAACCTTCGTCGCGATCGACTCCGGCGCGAATATCAACTTCGACAGCCTGCGCCATGTCGCCGAGCGCGCCGCGATGTGCGGCGTCCCGGCGTGATACCGCTCAGGGCAGCAATGGGCGCAGGAAACTGCGCTCGTAGCTGACGATGAATTTCTTCTGCACCAGTGATTCCACCAGCGCCGTGCTTTCCGGGTCGGTCAGCGCGATGTGCCGGTAGCTTTCGTAATCGGCCAGCGAGGGAAAGCTGAACAGGCAATAAGCGATGTTGCTCGCGCCCTCGGAGGGCAGGAAATAGCCGTGATGCGTGCCGCCCAAGCGCTCGACGATGCCCAGCCAGGCCTTGGCGTAGGCCTCGAATTCGGTCAGTTGGTACGGATCGATCACGTATCGCACATGGCAGGTAATCACGTTTGGCGCTCCCTGTTCAGGTCATTCCGCAATAGCAGTGCCGACCTTGTCCGAAGCCGACCAGATGCGATAGCGCACCTCTACATCTTTCGGGGCGTAGATCACCAGTGGCAGCTTGCTGTTGTAGCGCAGCATGAAGCCGTCACCGACAACCGGGACAAAGGCGCGTTTCTTCGCGGTGCCGGTTGGGCAGGCCATCAGCGTGCTCATCGGGCCAATGACTTTTTCCAGGCGGTAGAACGGATAGCCCCAGCCTTCGAGGTTTTTCTCGTCCAGAGCGCCGCCCAGGCGCTGGCGATTGCAGTCGACTTCCAGGGTTTTGCCGGCGAGCACTTCAACCTGGAAGTTCTCCTCCTGATCCTGTTTGGGCAGGTAGATGACTTGGCGGGTGAAGCCGTTTTCCGCTTTGGGATACGGCGCGACGTCTTCGAGTTTGGCCGCGTGGGCGAGGGTAGACAGGCCGGCAACGAGCAGACCGATTGTCGCGCGAGCGCGTAAAGAACCCATGAAAGCCTCCTGGCGGGTGTAGGGTGGATGTCGGGCATTCTCACTGTCATCAGCGATGAATGCAAACCGGCGTCGACTTGCAAATTGCAGTGCTCGGGAAGGTCAATCTTGCATTTTGCAACTGGCCAACTGCTGGCCACCGTGCCAAGTGCTTGATTTCATGAGGGTCGAAATGACCCGATGAAAGGCACGTTTTATGCGTCGCTTTGGTGCAGCGCACCGGCTTCGGGCGCCTACACTCCAATGGGCATTTCGCAGTACAACCGTTTGCCGCACCAGGGAATCAGCGGGGACACACCCGTGCAGGGGCAGCAAAAGTGGTCAACGTGAAGAGTTGATTGGCAGTTTCATCAATAAGGAGAGGTTCATCATGTTTCTGTCTGCCTTGGAACTACGCAATATCATTGAAAGCAGTTTTCTGCCTAAACGCTGCCAGTGCACGCTGTCACCAGACTTGTCGATGACCGTCAAGGTCTTCGGCGACCACCAGACTGACCAGGTTGATCTGCACGTCAGCGGTATCGACGCCAGCCATCTCAATGGCTGTCGCGAGATCAACGAACTGATTGCCGGCCTGCGCTCGGATCTGGCGCAACAAACCACACCACAGCATTACAGTCCTCGCTCCAGAGCGCTTTAACTCACCGTTTCACCCAGTTCGACCGTCACGCGCCGGGCCTGCACAAAGCCTAGGCCCAGCGCGAACTCGACCAGCACCGCGAGCAGAATCCCGGGGCCGGCGTGGCCGTTCAGCCATTCGCCAAAACCCAGTACCGCCAGACCAAAACAACCGACGATAAACCCGTTGCTCAGGGCATTGCGACCCAGCGACGGCGGCGCGCTGCGCACCAGATAAAACATCACCCCCAACGCCGCAAACAGCACCGCACTGCGCCGTGCAACAAAACCGGCAGCGAACGAATACTCAATGCTCCAGATCGCCAGCAACACCTGCGGGAAAAAGCCCCAAGCCAGCGCCAGCACGAAACACAACAAAGATGTGATGATCGACAACGTGCGAAACGACAACTGCATGGCGAGTCCTTGCGGCAGTGAGAAGTGATCCCGAGCATAACCCTCGAGCCCTTCACCGCCTACCGCAAAGCCGCAAATCAGAGCCTTCTGTCAGTTCTGGAAGCTGCAGGCGTCAGACATTTTCCGGTAGGTGATTTCCGCCGGCTTGCCTGCATTGTCGATGTACTTCATGTCGGCGGTGATGACCTTGCACTGCTGAGTCTGTGGCTCGGTCAGGGAAATCACTTTGTTCACATGCAACGGCATGCCGTACTGATAGGGAACGGGCTGGGTAGCAGCGTTGGTGTCATTGGCCTGAGCCAGCCCGGCGAATGCGCTGCAGGCGAGGGTGGAGGTGAGCAATAGCGTGCGAATGTTCATGAATCGGACTCCCGTGCGACGGAATAAGCGTTCGGCGCCATACAGCCGAACCTGCCGCACTCGGCGCCAGCCAGGGGCTGAGGTGTGCGGTTCAGTACAGTCTTGGACTGCGGCGTTAAGTGATGGTTAACCTGGCTGAACGCCGGCTGTCTGGCAGAGGGAGGATTTCTCGGGGATACGGGGCCGATTCCTACAAGGGGTGATGCCTTGTCTGCTTTCGGCGGTGGGAGCAGGGCGGGTATGGTTTGGCGTCGCTGCAAAATCAGCGGCTCGGGTTTGGTCACCTGAGCACGACACCATTGCAGATGTGCCATCATTTGCGCTGCGGACTTCTATGTCTTTGCAGTGCGCTGTTATGGCGGCTGTGTGCAGGGCGCCTTCGGGCGAGCTGAGTTTTGGCGTTGTCTCAGTTGACCAATCCTGCATGCGGCCGCCTCCCACTGTTTGGTCACGGTACTGGCGGTTACTTTCTAAAATATCGAGTAATCAAAATGCCAACACTAAATCCGCTCCCAAACCGCTATCACCCGCTCAACAGCGGCGTCACCGACAGCGCGCCAATGGTCATCGACACCCAAGCTAACCCCCAAGACATACTCGAGTCCGCCGTCCAGCGCATCCGGGCCTGCAGCGACCTGCTCGAAACCCTGCATTGCATGTGCTTCCGCCATGGTGATGTTCAGGACATTCCACACATTACCCATGCGCTGTACTTGCTGGCGCAGGACGGCAATGATTTGCTGCAGGTGGCACAGCAGCAGATGCTGGATTGGAAGGCGCCGGTTTGATGCCTTGAATGAGAACGGGAGTAGGAATGCGAGTGGGCGGCCCCCACGCCATCTACTCCTCCCGTTTGAACGTTAAGCTAGGTTTTCAACGACTTAGTTTGTCCGGGTAGAACGAAAGTGGTGCGTGAGTCGCCTTCCATTCTTTTGCAAATTTTTTACCTTCTGCAATTTGCTCAGCTGTCATCTTTGCTTCAATTTTCGGTAGCTTACTCTCTACTCTTTCTTGTAAGCCGCCACCGCCGTCTAGCTCCTTCAATGTGTAAACGAGGGCATAACCTTTAACGACATCGAATGGGAATCCATACGTGTCTGGCTCATGAGCAAGGTCAGAACCGTAACCATAAACTGTTGTGGCGTAGCTCGCTAAAGCTGCTTGCTCATTCCAATGACGGAAGCCTTCAATGTCACCTTTTTCATAAAGAAGGGCTCCGTATTCCATCATGGAGGGCGGGTACCCACTCTCAGCTGAAGCTTTGAATAATTTTTCAACCGCTTCCGAGCGTTTCCATGGAAGGAAAAAGCCGTCTCCCTGATTGTAGCTTTTAGCTAATAAATACTGTGAGATTTGATGATTTTTTGCGGCTGCCTTTTCTAGCCAAGTTGTATCGAGCGTTAATTCATACATTATGTACATGGCTTCAGTATTTCCATCTTCAGCCTTAGGCTGAGCGATGCTAGATGCTTGATTCAACCAGTCCGATGGTATTTTGTCTGTGGCAGGGCAGTCTTCTGATAATTTACATAGATCATTTTTTACTCGCCCAAGCTGGATCATTGCATAAAGATCCCCTTGGGTAGCTGCCATTTCATACCACTTTTTCGCTTCAGGATTCATGTAGCTATTTTTTTGCCGTAATGACTCAGCAAGATAATATTGTGCCTCATGGTCTCCAGCCTCTGCTGCTATTCTCAGTAGAGGAGTTGCAGAGATAGTTTTAAACTGATTGTAAAGAGTTATGCCGCGAGACTTCATTGCAAGTTCGTAGTCACTTAGTGCCAGTGCGGTGGGGGCGAAGGTGACCAGCAAAAAGCCTGCGATAGTAATTTTCATGGGAGTTAACGGCTTAGCTTTTCAGGAAAGAATGACAGCGGAGGGTGAGAAAGCGCCCACTTTTTAGAGAGCTCATTTGCTTCTGAGATTTGTGAGCTTGTCAGTTTTGCAGCAATAATTGGGAGTTTGTATTCAACGTTAACTTTCATTCCTCCACCACCATCCAAGATGCGGAGGGAGGATACGAGCGAGTATGCTTTCACAGGATCGTAGGGGAAGCCGAAAGTATCAGGCTCGTGAGCAAGATACGACCCGAAGTTGTAAACCGATTCAGCATTACCTACTAGGGCAGCTTGCTCATTCCAATAACGAAAGCCGTCAACGTCGCCCTTTTCATAAAGCAGAGCTGCGTATTCCATCATCGACTTAGGGTTTCCATTTTCGGAAGATAGCTTGAACCACTTTTCTATTTCTTCAGAACGCTTCCATGGCAAGAAAAAACCTTCACCCTGTTTGTAACCAATTGCGATCCAATATTGTGCTTGCGCATCACCTGCGAGTGCGGCTTTTTTCAGCCATGACTCATCAAGAGTGATCTCATACATTAGGTACATTGCTTCTGCATTGCCGAGTTCAGATTTTTCCTGCGCTATTTTTTTTGCTTGATTCAACCATTCAATAGGTTTTTTTTGAGGTGTCGAGCAGTCTTGAGTGATATCGCACATATCATTTTCAGTACGGCCCAATTGTATCATCGCATATAGATCACCCTGTTGTGCTGACGCCTCATACCACTTTCTTGCCTCAGGATTCATGTAGTGGTTTTTTTTTCTCAATGCTTCTGCTAGGAAATATTGCGCTTCATGATCTCCAGCATCGGAAGCTTTCTGCAAAAAAGGAGTCGCAGATTCGAATTTAAGTTGGTTGTAAAGAATAATACCTTGGCTTTTTGATTGTGCGTCTTCTGTATTTAGTTCTGCTTGTGCTGCGTAGATGTTTGAAAGGGAAAGCATAATAAATAAAAGCAGTCGTACATGCATTTTTTTGTGCTCGTGATAATTTTTAAAGGGTGGGGGCTATGTACTTTACTACTCCCGAAGGGATATATGTTCTTCCTGAGTATTGGGTGCGCTGACAATATGAGTCACGTTTGGCGCCTAGAAGTTTAACGTGGTTCTTATAGCGCGTACGCATCTCTTCTCCGGATACTGATTTAAGACGAAGCACTGGCTCGTTCATAAAGTTGTCAAGAGCTAAACGGCTTTCGCAGTATTTTTGATCTGCATTTGCCGGCTTTAAACCAAATTTATTCATGCACATACAAATTTCTTCAAATTGACTCTGTGCTTTTTCTATAGAACCTTGTTTTTCCGCATTGTTAACAATCCAGCCTAATATGCATTCGACTGCGCGCTGCTGTAGAAGGTAGGCTTCGTCTTCAGTGTATTTGCGTTCTTTTTTATCCGAACTTCCTGAGGAGTCTGAAACCTTAACATTGAACTCGCTTGGCGGACTAATAAGCGTCATCAATAGCGGTCCAAGCGCACCAGGTATCGCATTTACACACCATTCTTCTAATTCGGCTTGTCTGTCATAAGACATAATGGTGTCAGCTATCGCGCCGCCTTTGCCCGTTGCAGTCAAGCTTTCATAAAGCGTCATCACGGCATCAGCACCCATGAGATAAATCATGCGGATATCAAAGCCACCAATGGCCAGAGTATTTAATTTCGAAAGGTACGCGTAGGTTTTATCTTCAATAACAAAGTACGGATTCTGTTTGTTTTTATAAAGTTCTCTACGGAACATGTTAAGCAGTTCAGTGACGGCGTCGTAGCCTACCTCGAATTTGAAGGAGCCTCCAACGCCCGGGCCGGCTATCAATGCGGCCTTGAGCACCAGAATCAGACGGCCCTCGTGCAGGGAAATACTCGCTTCAGCCCTCGCACCGAGACCGGCTGCGGCATTGAGTTCCACGGTCAAGCGCGCAAGGCTAAACCATTCGCTGGCTTTCATTCCTGCGGCTTTACCAGCAACGGGGGCTTTGGTTAGCAAGGCTACTTCGGAAGGTGGAGCCCAGTTCAGCGCTCCGGTGACCATGATCCCGGTTTGCAGACCAGCGAACAGATTGAATGCGGCTTTTGCGCCATCCTGTATCTGTAGATTTTCTGGAGCTTTTTTAATTTGGCCACTTTTCTCAGTTCTTGCGTAGCTGCGCTTATCGGGGTTGCGCACAACCGGTTCGGGAGGCGCTAAATGGAAGCCAGCGTTGCTGACATCCAGTGCAATTTCCGAAGAAAGCAGCAACGATGCTCCGGCGTAGCCCCAAGCCTTCGCGCCTAGATAGAGCGAGAACCGTCCGAGGTTCATCTTCTGCTGTATGTCTTCGGCGTTTCGGTAGGTGATGACGATATCTTTAGCGTTGGCACGGTCTGGCAAGTCGACTTTAAAGAGTTCGACTTCACCCCTTGCAAGGTCAACGGCAAAGGTCGCCTTGGCCGAGGCCTGGAACCCTTCGGCCAGTGTCCAATCTGGCCCCTCTACTTTTGTCGACGAGTGGATGATCTTCGTGGTGGAAGGCATCAGGCAACGAACCAGCTGTGCCTGCGGAGTGATATCGAAAATGCGGAAGGTCTTGCGTACGTTGTCCTTGAACAACACTTGCTGCAATCGATCCCCCCATTCTTTACGCGTACCAGCATTCTCCAGCGCCGTGACCTTGTACTTCTTGCTTTCAAGGTAGGCGTTGAATTTTTCGATCTCGAACCAGCCTTCTGAGGAGAACCAGTCGCTTTCCTGATCCTTGATCCTCAATGCACCTTCGTCTTTCAGCCACTGTCCGAACAAGCTCAGCTCAGTGTCGGTCGCTGCTTTTCCATCGCTATTGCCCGGACGCTTCGCCAGATCTTTGACCTTGGCGCCTACTTTCTTCCAGTCATCCTTTACGGTCTGTTTGAGTCGTGGCAGTGAATACATGCTGAGATAGGTGAGCGGCTTGTTGAGGCTGTCCGCCATGCTCATCTCGGCCAGCGGGAAGCCATTCTTGATCAAACGCTCTTCAGGTCTCGCCTGAAATTGTTCTGGCTCCCACAACAGATGACGGCGAACAGTCGCAGTTTCCACGTTGTTCTCAGCCTGGAGCCGTAGCTTTTCTTTTGACGCCTGCAGCCGGTCCCAGGCGGCACGTTCATTGGTCACAAGGTTGGTGGGCGCCTTGGCTTGTCGACCACTTGCTTCAATCCAGCCTTTGTACTTGGCACTGAGGCGTTCATTGACCTCTTTTTGCTCTTTCTCTAGCGCCAGATACTGCTTGAACAAGTCGACGCCACCCTCGACTGCTCCGCCCTCGGGGATCAATGCAAACTCGGGCAATGCGATTCCGTATTGGGCAACATCGGTGATGGCGTCCAGATAAGCGCTATAGGTCGCTTTCCTTTCCTTGCGTTTGATTTCCTGGTCCCGCACATATGTACACAGCATCAATTGATTATTGGTGCCGCACATCGCGATCTCATCTATTCGCTTTTTGTCCTGAGCGAGCATCGGGGCGAGTTCTGCCGACGTTAACGTGGTGAGATCCTTGTCTTCTAACAACGCCTCTCGTGCTTTCAGATATTTTTGAACGGCTTCACGTGCGGCGATGGCTTTCGGCGCATAAAGGCTGCCGCTTTCGTACGCGTAGCCTTTTTCTTTGGCTGCGGCAATGGCGGTGCGCTTGAGCTTTTGCCATTCACTGTACATGCCGTGCACGCGAGTAGCATCGTCACGGGCGGTCATCATTTCGGTTCTTTTAATCTGATCCTGTTCGAGGCGCGTGAGGGGCGTCGCAGGTGGTGCTGCTTCTGGTGCTGCGGCTTTCCTGCTCTGTTGAGCTTCAAGCAGCGCCGCGTCCAAATTGCTTATGTTGGGATGTTGAGCTTCGATCTCCAACATCCGGGACTTCTCTTCGCCCTCAAGAAAGTTTGCCAGCTTGGGCTCAAGGAAGTACTCCAGGAGACCCGATTCGTAGAGCCCTTTTTTGCGCTCTTCGGGTGATTTGGTGGAGCTGACTTTTTGTTCCAGATCGCTGGAAGCTTCTTTTAGTGCCGAGTTGGTCCGCTCCGGCAGCAGCCAAAATGATTCATTCTCAGTGTCGTAAATTGCGCTGCCATAAACTGTGGAGCAGGGCGTTTTCACTTTGTCGTGATCGCCTGGTGTATCTTCCGGCGCTTCGGGCTGTTCACCGATATCCCGAGGCGGTTTTGCACAAGCTTCATCAGCGACTACTGCTGTTGTGGGTGCTGACTCGGTGTTAGTTGCTGTGCTGATGTTCTGTTCCATTTCGCTTCCATTCATTCTTTACGGACGGGGTCATCAAGCTGCGCTGTTATCGAGTTTCTGCAACTGCTGCACTATGATGAACGACTCTTCCCTGGATTGCAGGATGGCCATTGCCTGTGGCTGCGTTTCGAGCAGCGGGCCGTTGGTGATTTGGCCCAGTTTCAGTAAATGACGACCTTCGTAAATGTTGTGGGCAACCAGCACATTGAGGTTTTCCACGAGGTTGGGCAGTTGTTCGTCGGTAGGTTCACCGTAGGCAGAGTATTGCTCGTCTGCCCAGTAAACCCATCCAAGATGCTCCTGAACCTTTGGCGCTGCTGGTGGCAGGTTGAACGCTGAGACGTCGCCCAGCCATTCAAGTTCCGAAAGGGCTCGCCAACTGAGCCAGCGACCGCGATTGCGCCCGAAGTGAACCGGTGCCGGGCTGTATACGTGTTGCCAAGGGCCGTAGAGCTGATGCGAACTTTCACCGGCGGTGTAGGCCAGCGCGGCCCACAGACTTGGCTTGTGATAACTCAACAGACTTTGACCGCCGGAGCCATCGTTGGCACGCAGGAGCCAGCGGGCGTGTGCAAGTGCTTTGACTGGATCTGCTGTGGTGAGGGCGATGCCGGCAAAGTTCTCTTCGCAGAGACTTGCCGCTTCTGCAGCGAGACGACTGCCCCACGGTGCGACTAGCCAGAGAGGGCCGTCAGCGGCGATTTCGGCGAAGTCGGTGTTGAGGAACAGGCCTTGAGTGTCGACGGGTTCGCCGACCCGGTAGAGGCGGCTCATGGCTTCTGGCTGACGGATGCGATCAATGATGAAACACAGGCTCAGGTCGGAGCTTTCTTTCGGCAAACCCTCGAAGGCGTAGCGCGGCGCTTCGAGGAGGGCGCTCAGTGCTTTTACATGCATGTGCAATCCTTACGGCTGCAAGCGCCGTTGCTTTGTTTGCCGCACAACGGCGTGATACCGGACTCGTTGAGGCGTTTGGGCAGCGGGATGAGCACTTTGCCCGCCTTATCCACATCCGCCACTTTCATCGGCCCTGGCAGCAACGGGGCGGCCGGCGTACCTACGCCCGGCGCACCGCCGGTATTGACCTTCACCTCGGCGCCGCTGATGGTCACGCCACCGGCGTCGACCTTGACGAAGCTGCCGCCGGCTTTGGCGGTCAGTTCCATGGCGCCTTCGACGACGACTTTCTGGCCGGCGTAGTAATGGATTTCGCTGCCGGCTTCGACGAATTGCGCTGTGCCTACTTTGAGGTGCTGGGTGACTGCGACGGTCAGGTGATCATCTGCGCGCATTTCACTGACGCGATTCAAATGGGTGATGCGGTGCTCTTCGACTTTGAATTCGCTGTAGGTGTTGGCCTCAACCGTGTCATGCCGCTCATTGCCCACGCGGATCTTCTGGTCGTGCTCAATGTTCTCGTCCCAATCGCGTTGGGCATGGATGTAGATCTGCTCCACACCCTTTTTGTCTTCAATCCGAAACTCGTTGTAGCCCTTTCCGCCCGGGGAACTGAGGGTTTTGAAGGTGCTGCGGGTTTTGTTTGCCGGCAGGTCGTAGGGGACGACGTTTTCCTTGTGGTACAGGCAGCCGGTGACGAGTGGCTGGTCGGGGTCGCCTTCGAGGAAGGTGACGAGGACTTCCATGCCGATGCGCGGGATGGCGATGCCGCCGTAGGCGGCGCCGGCCCAGCCGCTGGCGACGCGCAGCCAGCAGGTGGTTTTGTCGTCGGACTGGCCGTCGCGGTCCCAGTGGAACTGGACTTTGATGCGGCCGTACTGGTCGCAGTGGATCTCTTCGCCGGCCGGGCCGGTGACGACCGCGGTCTGGCTGCCGAGGACTTTGGGTTTCGGGTGTTCGAGGGCAGGGCGGTAGTGCGCGTCCCACGGGGTGGCGAGGAAGCTGTTGCGGTAGCCCTGGTGGAAATCGCTTTTGTTGTCGGTGACGTCGCTGGTGACGTTTTCACCGAGCACTTGCGGTTGTTTGCCTTCGTGGAAGACTTCCAGCAGCAGCCACAGGTCGTTCCATTCAGCGCGCGGGTGTTCGGCCAAGGTCAGGAAGTGGCCGCTGGTCAGGGTCGGTTCGTCACCTTTGCCTTCGGCGAGTTTGTAGTCGCTGCGATGGCGTTCGAGGGCGCGGGTCGAGAGGAATTTGCCGCGCTCGCGGGTGGTGAAACGACCGGGGTAATCGTAGTCCTCAAGATCCGGGGCGAACTCGGATTTTACCGCGCCTTCGGGCAGGATCTTCGGTTTTTCGAAGTCGTAATCGCGGCGGCTGACGCGCGTGGTGCGGGTTTCCAGGCGCAGGTTGAAGCGCTTGATCACCGGTTTATCGGCGCTCATGCCGGAGTCTTGCTGGTAGCTCACGGCCTTGAGTTTGCGGAACACCGTCTGATCGTCGCCGAACACCAGTTTGTGCCCGCTGCTGCTGTGCTGGAAGTGGAAGTGAATGCCTTCCTCTTCGCACAGGCGCTGGATGAAATGCAGGTCGGACTCGTCGTACTGCACGCAGTAATCGCGCTGCGGATACTCGGCGTTGAGCTGGAAGCTGTAGGCGTCGGCCAGAATGCCGCGATCTTCCAGCACCTGGGCGATGATCTTAGGCACCGTGAGGTTCTGGAAAATCTGCTGGTCATGGTTGTGCCGCAGATAGGCCAGCTGCGGCACCAGGCTGATGCTGTAACGGGTCAGGGTCTTGCCGGAATCGCCTTGTTCGATGCGATACACCAGGCCATGAATCTTGCCTTCGCCGGTGGCGCCGAAGGTCAGGACGCCGGGCTTGTGCAGCAGCTCTTCGAGTTTGAGGTCGGGGCGGGCGCTGACCAGTTCGAGGTCGAAACGGAAAGGCTCGTTGAGGGCTTCGCGACCGGTGAAGCTGAGCACTTGCAGGTCGGCGGAGGCGCCTTCGAGGGTAAGGGTAATGTGGGTAGCGTTGGCGTCCAGCATGCCTTGAATTCCGTCCATTGAATAAGCAGGTGACGGATGATGGAGGATTAAACCGCCTCGTTCAAGGCGCAAATGCCGTAGAGAGGGGGCCCGCGGGGTATAGGGAAAACCCCTATGCCGGCGTTTAAACCCAATGAAACCGGGGGCTTCGCAGTCGTGAGCCCTTGGTCAGCGCATGATTTGAGCCAATCGCAGGCCGAAGAATCGCCAGTCAGTTTCAGACTAAAGTCGCCTTCAACCCGTAAAAGCCATCTGCCATCATTGCAACTCACCCCTGCGTGTCCACTTCTTCCCGGCTGTTTTTGACCCGGGACGGGAGCTATTTTTCTGGCTGACTGCGCCCCGGCGCAAACGCTGTACTGTTGGAGTTTTTCATGCGTCCCCCATTCCCTCTCATCACCCCGCGCCAGTCGTTTGGCTTCGGAGCCGTTGTGCTGTGCGCCGGTTTTGCCGCGCAGGTTCAGGCCAGCGGTTTTCTCGAAGACACCACGGCGAAAATCGAATCGCGCACGGTGTACTTCAACCGCGATTTCCGTGATGGGCATACCTCCAGTGACCAGGGCGCTTCCAAGCGTGAAGAGTCGGCGCAAGGCTTTATTCTGAATCTGCAATCGGGTTACACCGAGGGCACGATCGGCTTCGGTATCGATGCGCTGGGCATGCTCGGTTTTCAGCTCGACTCCAGCCCTGATCGCAGCAACAGCGGCTTGTTGCCATCCAGCGGCGACAACCCGCGCGGCTCGAAGGGCCAGTACTCGAAAATGGGCCTGACCGCCAAGGTCAAGGTTTCGGACACGGTATTGAAGTACGGCGCGCTGCTGCCGGATCTGCCGTTGCTCAAGTACAACGACGGCCGCTTGCTGCCGACCATGTTCAACGGTGCGATGCTGACCTCTAAAGAAGTGAAGGATCTGACCTTCATGGCCGCGCGTCTGGACAAGTACACCGCGCGCGATTCCACCGACTCGCAAGACATCCGCGTGCACTGCAAGAACAAGCGCTACGCCTGCAACACCACCGCCGATCATTTCGACATGTACGGCTTCGACTACAAGATCAACGATCGCCTGACCGCGCAGTACCACTACGCCGAACTGGAAGACATCTACCGCCAGCACTTTGTGGGTCTGTTGGCTAACCAGCCGCTGGGTGACGGTGTGCTGAAGGCCGATCTGCGTTTGCTGAAAAGCGCCGACAGCGGTGATGCCAAGGCCGGCTCCATCGACAACCGCGCCTTGAGCGGCATGCTCTCGTACGGCATCAGCGGCCACACCTTCAGCGCCGGCTGGCAGCGCATGAACGGCGACAACTCGATGCCGTACCTCGATGGCAGTAACCCGTATCTGGTCAACTACGTGCAGGTCAACGACTTCGCCGCGGCGCAGGAGCGCTCCTGGCAGCTGCGTTATGACTATGACTTCAAGGCCATCGGCATCAACGGCCTGAGCTTCCTGACCCGCTATGTCAACGGTGATCACATCAAGGTCCCGGGCAGTGATCAGGAGGGCAAAGAGTGGGAACGCGACAGCGAGTTGAAGTACGTGATCCAGACGGGCACGTTCAAGGATGTCAGCCTGCGCCTGCGCAATGCGACTTACCGCACCAACTATGAAAAGTTTGCCCGGGATGTGGATGAGACCCGGTTGATTGTGAGTTACAACTTTTCGGTGTTGTAACCCTGAGAACTATGGCGCCTGGATGACCGCTATCGCGAGCAGGCTCACTCCTACAAAGGGATTTAGGCAGACGGCGATAGCGTGTTCGCCATCGATCCCTTGTAGGAGTGAGCCTGCTCGCGATTGGGCCTGATAGTCATCCCTACAACCAATGCCAGAACCGGCTCCAGAAGCCGCGATTCAGATCTTCCTTGCACCCGGCATACTGCCGCGCATACACGTCGGAGCGCGCCTGCACCTTGCGCGCAGTCGGCATCAGCCAGGCCTTGCTGGCGTAGGTCTTGTTGCGGAAACCGCCCCAGCCTTCGTGGTAGTTCAGGTACTGGTTGTAGGCGTCGTACTTGTACACGCCGTTGATCGAAGTGGTCTTGTCCATGTACCAGCCGACGAAATCGATGGCGTCATCGAAGTCTTCGCGGTCGGCCCAGTTGCGCCCGGTACTCTTCTGGTAGTCGGCCCAGACTTCATCTTTGGCCTGGGCATAGCCGGCGGCTGTCGATACCCGGCCCCACGGAATCACCCACAACAGGTATTTGCGCGGTGTTTTGGCGTCGTAGCGGTAGCCGGACTCCTGATACATGATCGCGAAGGGCACCTGGATCGGCACGCCCCAGCGTTTCTGCGTGACTTGCGCCGCGTCGTACCAGTCGCTTTTCTCGCGGAAGATCTCGCAAATGTCTTCCGGCGAACGCGGCGGCGAGGTGCCGCAGCCGCTGACTAATCCCGCCAGTATCAAAAGTCCCGCCGTCCGCCCCGACATCAAACCGTCATCCCCATGCGCGCAAAAAGGCCGACAGTCTACGCGCTCAGCTCAACTGGTGACGATAGGGCAAATCCGGACCGGTCTTGCTGCACGTAAGGGCGGCCGCCTGTACGGCAAACCTGAGCATCGCGTCGATCTGCTCGCGGCTGAGTTGTTGAACCCCTTCGACCGAATCCAGTGCTTGCTCGGTCAACCAGGTAATCAGCGCCGCTTGAAAGGTATCGCCGGCGCCGACGGTATCGGCGATCTTCACCGAGCACGCCGGTACTGACCACGAACCATGAGCGCGGCTGAACACCGTTGCGCCTTCGCCGCCACGGGTCAGAAACACCAACTGGCAGCGTTGCTGCAGCCAGCCTTCGATCACGCGTTGTGGATCTTGTTCGGGATACAACAGGCTCAGGTCTTCGTCGCTGACCTTGATCATGTCGGCCAGTTGCACCAGGGTCGCCACGCGCTCGCGCCACAGGTCGATGTTCGGTTCCGGGTTGAGGCGCACGTTGGGGTCGAGGGTGATCAGGCGCTTGCCGCTTTCGCGCCGCACCAGGGTCAGCAGGGTGTCGGCGATCGGCTGCACCACCAGCGAGAACGAGCCGATGTGCAGACCACGCACGTCATCTCCGAGTTGCGGCAGATGGGCGAGGCTCAGTTGGCGATCAGCACAGCCCTCGCCGCGAAAGCTGTAATGCGGCGAGCCATTGGCGCCGACCGCGACCATCGCCAGCGTAGTTGGCGCGGCGAAGTCGATCAGGTAGTCCGCACGCACACCTTCTTCCTGCAGCACTTGCTGCAAACGCCGGCCCAGATAGTCGGTGGACAGCCCGGCAAACAGCGCCGAATCCACGCCCAAACGGCGCAAACCGACCGCGACGTTGAACGGCGAGCCGCCGGCAATCGCCTTGAAATTCACTTTCGACGCCAGACCGCTGGCATCGTCTTCGCTGAAGAAATCGAACAGGGCTTCGCCACACACCAAATACATAATTGTTTGCTCTTTATAGGGTTGCGACATGCTGTTGATAGCGTTCATAGGCCTGCTGGAACGCCGCGACATTGGCGGCAACCGGAAGGGTTTCACTGTGCAGATCGAGCTTCACGCAGCGTTGGCACAGGTCGGCCAAAGTGTCTTCGTGGCCGTTCGACCATGACTTGCACCACGCCGCCTGAATCGCCGCGCCGAGGGCTGCGGCTTCGCTGTGTTCGGTGCAGATCACCGGGGTGTTCATGATGTCGGCGACGATCTGCCGCCACACCGCACTTTTCGAGCCGCCGCCGATCAGGCAAATGCTGCGGCTTTGTAAACCATTGTGGCGCAACAGATCCAGTCCATAACGCAAACCGAAGGTGGTGCCTTCGACCACGGCGCGACACAGGTTGGCCTGGGTCAGGTTGCTCAGGGTCAGGCCGTGCAGGCTGCCGGTGGCATGGGGCAGGGCGGGGACGCGTTCACCGTTGAGGAATGGCAGCATGCTCACGCCTTCGGCCCCGATCGGCGCCTCGGCCACGAGCTGATTGAACTGCTGCAGATCGAGGTCGAACAGCTCGCGGATGGCACCGGTGGCGTTGGTCAGGTTCATGGTGCAGATCAGCGGCAGCCAGCCGCCACTGGACGAGCAGAACGTCGCAACCGAAGCGTCCGCGCTGACTTTTGGCGCCTCGGCGTAGGCGTACACCGTGCCGGAGGAGCCGAGGCTCATGGTGATCGCTCCCGGCTGAATGTTGCCGGTGCCGATGGCGCCCATCATGTTGTCGCCACCACCGCTGGAAACCAGCGCATTCGGGTTGAGGCCGAGTTGTTCGGCAATCGTCGGCAGCAGGGTGCCGACCGCTTGATGGGCGTCGATCAGCTCCGGTAATGCCGCTTGCAGGCGACCCGTGGCGTCGATGTCGCGCAGTAGTTGCAAGTCCCACTGACGGCTGCGCACGTTGAAATAGCCGGTGCCGGAGGCGTCGCCGTATTCACTGCAGGCGCGGCCGGTGAGCCAGAAGTTCAGGTAGTCGTGGGGCAGAAGGATGCGCGCGATACGCGAGAACACCTCCGGGTGCTGTTCCTTGGTCCACAGCAGTTTCGACACGGTGTAGCCCGGCGCGATGACCACGCCGAGGCGCTCCAGCGAGCCTTTTTCGCCGCCGAGGTGTTTGAGCAGGCGATCGTTTTCGTCAGTGGTTTCGGTGTCGCACCACAGCTTGGCCGGGCGCAGCACCTGGCCCTGATCGTCGAGCAGCACCAGACCGTGTTGCTGGCCGGAAACGCCGATGCCGAGGATCGCCTGACCGTCAACATTGGCTGCGAGCAAGGCGCGGCGGGTGGCGAGGGCGAAGGCGTCGAGCCACTGTTGGGTGTCCTGCTCGCGCCGGCCGTTGGCACCGCTGATCATCGTGTGCGTGGCCGCGCCTTCGCCGAGCACCTGACCGCTGCTGGCATCGAGGATGATCGCCTTGGTGCCCTGGGTGCCGCAGTCGATGCCGAGGAAGAGTTGTCGGGTGGTCACAGTGAGGTCCTCAGGGTGTCAGGTGAGTCAAGGTGAAGCCAATCGCTGGCAAGCCAGCTCCCACAGGTTCTCGGTTGTATGCAAAATCCATGAACGATTGAAAACCCTGTGGGAGCTGGCTTGCCAGCGATGGCATCGGTGGTTTCACCGCATCACTCAGCCAGCACCCGCTCCAACGTGCGCGTCACACCCACCTCGCGCAAGCTGTTGCAGCACCACTCGAACGCCGCCACAAACGCCGCCGAACGCGGTATCGCCGTGCCGAAGATCTCCTCAACCGCCAACAACCGCTGAGTAATCAACGCATCATCGGCCACCAGTCCCTGACAAAACTCTGCCCGTGGATCGGGAATCGTATAAGTGTCGCCATTCTCATCCACGCCCTTCAAATACAACGCCCAGGCCGCCACCACCAACGCCGCACGCCTGGTTTCCTGACCATCGGCAATCAAGCGATTGATCGTCGGAATGGTGAACTTGGGAAACTTCGACGAGCCATCCGAGCACACCCGCTCCAGCTGGTCGGCAATCGCCTGATTGGAAAAGCGCGCCACCAGCGTGTTCTTGTAGTCGGTCAGGTCGATGCCCGGCACCGGTGCCAGTTGCGGGGTGACGTCGAGGTCCATGTAGGCGCGCATGTAGCGCACGAACAGCGGGTCGTTCATGGTCTCGTGGACGAAGCGATAGCCCTTCAAAAAGCCCAGATACGTCAGCGCCAGGTGACTGCCGTTGAGCAGTTTGATCTTCATTTCTTCGTAGGGCGAAACGTCATCGGTGAACTGCACGCCAACCTGTTCCCAGGCCGGGCGCCCATTGACGAATTTGTCTTCCAGCACCCATTGCACGAACGGCTCACAGACCACCGGCCAGGCATCGTCGACCGCGTGTTTGTCGGCCAGTTGCAGACGATGCGCGGTGCTGGTCATCGGTGTGATGCGGTCGACCATGGCATTTGGGAAACTGACGTTCTGTTCGATCCAGTCGCGCAGTCCCGGGTCGCGCAGGGTGGCGAAGGCCAGCAGCGCCTTGCGGGTCACCGCGCCGTTATGCGGCAGGTTATCGCAGGACATGATCGTGAACGCCGGTATGCCCGCGCCACGGCGTTTTTCCAGCGCCGCGCAGAGGAAACCGAACACGGTTTTCGGCGTTTGCGGCTGTGCCAGATCGTGTTGAATCTGCGGCAGGTGCGCCATGAATTCGCCGTTGCTGTCGTCGATGCAGTAGCCGCCTTCGGTGATGGTCAGCGAGACAATGCGGATCTGCGGATCGGCGAGTTTGTCGATCAGCGCCTGTGCGCCATCCTCGGCCAGGAGCATGTCGCGGATCGCACCGATCACCCGCACTTCGGTGTCATCGTTGTCGCCGAGTTCGAACAGGGTAAACAGGTAATCCTGCTCCTTGAGGTCGTCACGGGCGCGGCGGTCTTCCGCGCGCAAGCCGACCCCACAGATTGCCCAGTCCAGCGCCTGGCCGGTGTTCATCAGCGCATCGGTGTAATACGCCTGATGGGCGCGGTGGAAGCCGCCGACGCCAATGTGCGCGATGCCCTGACGGGTGTCGCTGAGGTTGTAGGCCGGCAGTTGCACCTCGGGGGCGAGGCGGTGCAGGTTTTGTTCATTCAGTTTCATCGGGCAGGTCTCGAAATTCAGGCCGCGGCGCGAAGCGGGCGGGTCAGCGCCACGCCATCGGCGTCGAACAGGTGGCAATGGCTGGCGTCCAGGTGCAGGTTCAGTTGCTCGCCGTAGCGGCTTGCCAAGTCGCCGCGCACGCGCATGGTCAGGGCTTCGCCCGCGTTGGTGGTGACGTGACAGAAGGTGTCGCTGCCCAGGCGTTCGCTGACGTCGGCGGTGACTTGCAGGGTGCAGTCGCCCGGTTGTGCCAGCTCCAGATGTTCCGGGCGAATGCCCAGGGTCACCGCGCTACCGATGCTCAGGTTGGCGGCATTGAACGGCAGGGTGATGCGCGTGCCGGCGTCCAGCGAGACTTCGCAGCTCTGGCCGTCGATGCGGGCGATCTTGCCTTTGAGGAAACCCATTTTCGGCGTGCCGAGAAAACCGGCGACGAACAGGTTGGCCGGGTTGTGATAGAGGTCCAGCGGCGAGCCGACCTGCTCGATTTTGCCGCCGTTGAGCACCACCACTTTGTCGGCCATGGTCATGGCTTCGACCTGATCGTGGGTCACGTAGATCATCGTGGCTTGCAGGTCCTTGTGCAGACGCAGCAGCTCCAGACGCATCTGCACGCGCAGCGCGGCGTCGAGGTTGGACAGTGGTTCGTCGAACAGAAAGATCTTCGGATTGCGCACGATCGCCCGGCCGATGGCGACCCGTTGCCGTTGGCCGCCGGACAGCTGTTTCGGCTTGCGCTCGAGCATCGGCCCGAGTTCGAGAATGCGCGCCGCTTCGCCGACCTTTTTCTCGACTTCGGCTTTCGGTACACCGGCCAGGTCGAGGGCGAACGACATGTTTTTCTTCACGGTCATGTGCGGGTACAGCGCGTAGGTCTGGAACACCATCGCCAGATCGCGCTTGGCCGGGCTGACTTCGGTGATGTCGCGGCCATCGAGTTCGATGGTGCCGCCGCTGACCTCTTCCAGCCCGGCGATCAGCCGCAGCAGGGTGGATTTGCCGCAACCGGACGGGCCGACGAAGACCACGAATTCCTTGTCATTCACCTCAAGGTCGATGCCCTTGATGATGGAGAAACCTTCGAAGCCTTTTTGCAGATTCTTGATTTTCAGGTTGGCCATGGTGATGGGCCTCCGCTTAAGTTAATTCAATGGCGCCGGGCATGCTTTTATGTGGGAGCGAGCCTGCTCGCGAAAGCGGTGTGTCATTCACCATTAATGCCGACTGACACGGCCCCTTCGCGAGCAGGCTCGCTCCCACAGGGGATTGGGTACGGTTGGAGCACTTCATTTCACGGCACCGAACGACAGGCCGCGCACCAGTTGTTTCTGGCTGATCCAGCCGAAGATCAGGATCGGCGCGCAGGCCAGGGTCGAGACCGCCGACAACTTGGCCCAGAACAAGCCTTCAGGGCTTGAGTAGGAGGCGATCAGAGCCGTCAGTGGCGCGGCTTTCGACGAGGTCAGGTTCAGCGACCAGAAGGCCTCGTTCCAGCACAGGATCAGCGACAGCAACACGGTCGAGGCGAGGCCGCCCTTGGCGATCGGCAGCAGCACGCGGACCATCTCCTGCCACAGCGTGGCGCCGTCGAGGCGGGCGGCTTCGAGGATGTCTTTGGGGATGTCCTTGAAGTAGGTGTAAATCATCCAGACCACGATCGGCAGGTTGATCAGGGTGTAGATCACGATCAACGCGATGCGCGTGTCGAGCAGGCCGAAACTCTTGGCCAGCAGGTAGATCGGCATCAGCACGCCCACCGGCGGCAGCATCTTGGTCGAGAGCATCCACAGCAGCGTGCCTTTGGTGCGCTGGGTTTCGTAGAACGCCATCGAATAGGCGGCGGGCACCGCGATCAGCAGGCACAACGCCGTGGCACTGAACGAGATCACCACCGAATTCCAGGCAAAACTGAAGTAGTCGCTGCGCTCGTTGATGTGCAGGTAGTTCTCCAGCGTCGGCGTGAAGATGAACTGCGGCGGCGTGGCAAAGGCGTCGATTTCGGTTTTGAAACTGGTCATCACCATCCAGAAGATCGGGAAGAAAATCACGATCGCGATGGCCCAGGCCAGGGTGCCGAGCAGCAGGCTTTGCAGCCGGCGGGATTGTTGAAGAGTCATGGCGGGCCTCAGGCTTTGTCAGTCAGGTTTTTGCCGATCATCCGCACCAGAATGATCGCGGCGATGTTGGCGATGACCACGGCAATCAAGCCGCCCGCCGAGGCCATGCCGACGTCGAACTGCACCAGCGCCTGGTTGTAGATCAGGTAGGCGAGGTTGGTCGAGGCGTAGCCGGGGCCGCCGTTGGTGGTGGTGAAAATCTCGGCGAACACCGACAGCAGGAAGATCGTTTCGATCATCACCACCACCGCAATCGGCCGCGCCAGGTGTGGCAGGGTCAGGTGCCAGAAGATCGCCACCGGACCGGCACCATCGAGGCGCGCTGCTTCTTTCTGTTCCTGGTCGAGGGACTGCATGGCGGTCATCAGGATCAGGATCGCGAAGGGCAGCCATTGCCACGAAACAATGATGATGATCGACAGCAGCGGATAGTGCGCCAGCCAGTCCACCGGCTCGGCACCGAACAGCCGCCAGACGTAGGCGAGAATCCCCGACACTGGATGGAAAATCAGGTTCTTCCAGATCAGCGCACCGACGGTGGGCATGATGAAGAACGGCGAGATCAGCATCACCCGCACGATGCCGCGGCCGAGAAATTCGCTGGCCTCGAGCAACGCGCTGATCAGCACACCGAACACCACGCTGATCAACAGCACGCTGCCCACCAGCAACAGGGTGTTGGTGGCGCCGGGCAGGAACCCGGAGTCGGTCAGAAAGTAAGTGAAGTTCTCCAGCCCGACGAATTCGTTGACGCCCGGATCGAGCAGGTTGTAGCGAATCATCGAGAAGTAAATGGTCATGCCCAACGGCACGATCATCCACAGCAGCAACAGGGCCACCGAAGGGCTGACCAGAAACCAGCCGGGATTACGTACGCGGACTTTGCGCTGAGGTTGCGACAAGTCGAGGTGGGCTTTGGCAGTTGAAGTATTCATGGTGATCACAACCGAGTCATACAGACCTATGGAGATCTAATGTAGGAGTGAGCCTGCTCGCGATAGCGGTGTGTCAGCCACCAATGGGGTTTGATGGAAAACAACCGCCATCGCGAGCAGGCTCACTCCTACAAAAGGCAGGAGCGAGCAGTGTGGTTACTTGGGATAACCGGCGCGCTTCATCTCGCGTTCGGTGGTCTGCTGCGCGGCGGTCAGGGCCTGATCCACCGTGGTCTGGCCGATCAGCGCTGCCGAGAACAGCTTGCCGACCTGGGTGCCCACGCCCTGGAATTCAGGAATGGTCACCAGCTGAATGCCGATGTAAGGCACCGGTTTCAGCGTCGGTTTGCTCGGGTCTGCGGCCTTGAGCGATTCCAGCGTGACCTTGGCGAACGGCGCGGCGCTCATGTAAGCATCGCTGTAGGTCGATGCGCGGGTGCCCGGCGGCACGTTGGCGATGCCGTCGGTCTTGGCCACCAGCTCGCCGTATTCCTTGGAGGTGGCCCAGGCGCTGAACGCTTTGGCGGCGTCCTTGGCCTTGGAACTGGTCGGAATCGCCAGTGCCCATGAATACAGCCACGCCGAACCTTTGTCAGTGACCTGATGCGGGGCGAAGGTGAAACCGACGTGATCGGCGACCTTGCTCTGGGTCTTGTCGGTGACGAACGAGCCGGCGACGGAAGCGTCCACCCAGATCGCGCATTTGCCGCTGTTGAACAGCGCGAGATTTTCGTTGAAACCGTTGCTGGACGCGCCCGGCGGGCCGGATTTCTTCATGGTGTCGACGTAGAAATTCAGCGCGTTTTTCCATTCCGGGCCGGTGAATTCCGGCTGCCATTTCTCATCGAACCAGCGCGCGCCGTAAGCATTGGCGACAGTGGTGATCAACGCCATGTTCTCGCCCCAGCCGGCCTTGCCGCGCAGGCAAATGCCGTACTGTTCTTTGTCCTTGTTGGTGAGTTTTTCGGCGAAACCGGCGATCTGTTCCCAGGTCGGGCGCTCGGGCATGCTCAGGCCGGCGTCCTTGAACAGGTCGGTGCGGTAATAGGTGATCGAGCTTTCGGCGTAGAACGGCAGGGCATACAGCGAACCCTTGACTGACAGGCCTTCACGCACCGACGGGAACACATCGTCGAGGGCGTAAGAAGCCGGCAGATCCTTCATCGGTTCGAGCCAGCCCTTGGCGCCCCAGAGTGCCGCTTCGTACATGCCGATGGTCAACACATCGAACTGGCCACCCTGAGTGGCGATGTCGGTAGTCAGGCGCTGACGCAGGACGTTTTCTTCCAGCACCACCCAGTTGAGCTTGATCTCCGGATGCTCGGACTCGAAAGTTTTCGAGAGCTTTTGCATGCGGATCATGTCGCTGTTGTTGACGGTGGCGATGGTCAGGGTCTGGGCGCCAAGGCTGACGCTGCTGAGGGTCATGCAGGTGAGGGCTAGCAGAGCTTTTGCAGTGGGTTGCATCGTGCACTCCTTTTCTGCACCCGGCGGGCGGCAGAAGGACAGTTATTGTTTTTGTGTCTTCCGGTGCAGGAAGAATGTGCGCTGATTACAGCCCTCAATCGACGGACTGACAAATCATCCGTCGCACTTAAATCAATACTTTTTTGCACTGGTGTTTGTTGCGGTAGACGCAGGGAAGGGCTTTTCAGTGGGGAGGGGCTATTGAATCAGTACAGGTTTCATCGCATAAGATGCTTTTTGTGGGAGCGGGCTTGCTCGCGAAAGCGCGGTGTCAGTTTGCCGATCAGTTGACTGATACACCGCTTTCGCGAGCAGGCTCACTCCTACAAGGGGCGGTAATATCAGCCGAGGTTTTGTTCGGTCAGACGCTGTACAGCGAGGCGTCGATAGTGCGACGGCGTCATGCCCTTGAGTTGCTGGAAGCGTCGATTGAAATTGGAAATGTTATTGAACCCCGACTCGAAACACACCTCGGTCACCGGTTTGTCGCCGTCAGCGAGCAGTTCGCAGGATTTACTGATGCGCAGGCGATTGACGAACTCGATGAAGTTGCGCCCGGTGGCCTGTTTGAACACGCGGCTGAAATAGGTCGGCTTCATCCCCAGATGATCGGCGACTTCTTCCAGGGTCAATTCGCGGGCGTAATGGTCGAAGATGAAATCGACCGCTCGGTTGGTGCGGTCGATGTTGTGCTCGTCGGCCAGTTGCGTGTTAGTGGCGCCGGACAGCAATTGATAATCGTCAGTCGCCGCCAGCAGCTCCATCAAAATGAAAAAGTGTCCGAGACGGGTAACGCCGCGCGTGTCGGCAATTCGCTGCATCAACGTCATGGCCTGACGGATCGTATCCTTGTCGCGAAATTCGATGCCATATTGCGCACGCTCCAGTAGCGGCGCCAAAGTCTTGAGTTCGGCGAACACCTGGTGCCCGCTGTCGAACAACTCATCGGTGAAGTTCACCAGCATGTCGCGCTTTTCCACCACCTCGTCGTCGGCCACCTGGCTGATCCAGTTGTGCGGCAGATTGGGCCCGGTGAGGAACAGTGTTTGCGGATAAAAGTTGCCGATGTAGTCGCCGATGAAGACCTTGCCGGAACTGGCAACGATCAGGTGTAGTTCGTATTCCTTGTGAAAATGCCAGCGCACTAACGGGCACGGAAAACCATGCTGACGGTAGATGATGGACAACCCGTTATGGTCGTCCATCAGTTCGTAGGAGGGATCAGTGATTCTGGTTGCCCGAGTCATGTCCGATGCGTCTTGTTGTGGTGTTCAGGTGCCCATCATGCACGCGCGCCACGGACAGTTCCAGCGCCTCAGTCCCGGGCCTTGCGTAGACCTTTGGACTGGTTGACCTGCTGGCAATGGCCGATCAGTGGAGTGCCACCGATGAAGTCGGCATTGATAATGCTGCACTTCGGCGCCCATCCCGAGTCTGGGCCAAACCATTGATCGAGTTCGTCGGTGATCCGCTTGACGCCGGCCAGTTCGCCATAGCTGGTGGCCGACAATGACCAGAGGCTGCCGGGTACCGGCGGGTTGGCCATGGTTCGGGTGATGTGTTGCTTGAGTTGCTCTGGCGAGGTGATGTCCGACCCGCTCCATTCATGGCGGATTTTCGGCCAGTACAGGGGCGAATTGAAATCCGGGTGCGAGTCGCTTGCCAACACCACGCGTTGTAGCGAACTGGCCCTTTTAAGTTGTTCAAGGGTCAGATGACCGTTGTTTCGGGGAATAAGCCGCGAAGCCAGCTCCGTGGTGATGACTTCATGGAAACCCTTGTAATCGAATGGCTGATCGTTGGTGCCCTTGAGTTCATGTAAGTCCAATACGATGAATTCGTTCGGATTTTCATTGAGGAAAAAATTGAGACTTTTTACCAGATCGCTCAAGGAGCGTCCCTGGAGCAGTTTCACGCCATGAAAGGTATGAAACTTCCTGATGCCCAGCCAGTGTTCATCTGAATGCAAACGCAAGTCGAAGGCGCGCACGCCTTCATTAAGTTGCTGAATGAACGGACCGTCCTGACAGACAAACCAGTTCTGGGCGGGTTGGAGATAAGCCGGGTACGGAAAATCAAAATCCAGCCCGGAGTTATGCGCGCCGGGCCAGACCACTTCACCAAGGGTCAGTCGGTCCATATCCGGTGTAGCCGCCATCCAGTTTTTGAAAGGGTAATTACTCATGGTGCATTCCGTTGCAGATAAAGTTTAATTTCCGACCAGTCAACTTATTTGGTCAGTTCGGAAGTTATTCTTTGGTGCAAACGGAAAAAGTACAAGTCAGCACTCTTTGCAAAGTATTGGCAATGTGATTTTGCACTTTATTTATCAACTTTTCTGGTTCTTTGCTTCGATCCACTGCGCCATGTATTGGGTGCTTTTATGCAAGTGGTGACGCAACATGCTGCCAGTAAAGTTGGCGCGACGTAATGCTGACAAGTTGTCGCGGCAATGTTGCAGGCGAGCGATCAGCGCCGGGCCGTGATCAGTCTGCCGATAGCGCGCATTCAACAACGCGACCCCGGCCTGCTGTGCATCAGCCCAGCGCAGTCTGTCTTCGTGCAGCGCCACAGCGGCGTCGGCCAAGGCCTGGGCCGACTGAGCCACCGCACCGGGCCAGGGCAATGCGCCGCCCATGCCTTCGGCGCCGATGGGCGTCGTGACATTGGGCGTGCCGCAGAGCATTGCATCGACGATCTTGCCCTTGATCCCCGCACCGAAACGCAAAGGCGCCAGGCAAACCCGGGCTTGCGACATCACTTGCAGCGCATCTTCTGCCCAGTTCATCACATGAAACCCCTGCGCCGCGTTGTGCAGGGCTGTGGCCTTGGGCGGCGTATAGGCACCGTAGATATGCAGTTGGGCGCCGGGCAATTGCTGGCGGATCAGCGGCCAGACGGCGGTCTTCATCCACAGCACGGCGTCCCAGTTGGGCGCGTGACGGAAGTTGCCAATACTCAGAAAATGCGCGCGCTCCTCAAAGGGGACGAACGAATCGCGCGGTGGTTCGAGCATCAGCGGGCACCAGTGCAGCAACTCGCCCGGGACTTGGAACTGTTCGACCAGCAACTGAATTTCAACTTCGGAAATCATCAGATTCAGATCGCAGCGATACAACGCGGCGATTTCCCGTTTGGCCAGGTCCGTATCGGCCATCAACTCGAACTCTTCGCGCAGCGCCGGCGCGAACAGTGCGCTGAAATCCTGATTGTCCGGGTCGTCTTTCAAACGTTCCTTGAGCCGTTGGTGGCGGGCGTGGCGCAGGCTCTGCAGGTCGGACGTCTCCAGTACGCGCAAGGCATTCGGGCATTGCTTTTCGACGCGCCAGCCGAACTGCTCTTCCATCATGAACTGGTCGAACAGCACGATATCCGGGGCCAGTTCACTGATGAAACTATCGAAGCTGCTGTTGTTCAGTTCGATCGGCACTTCGCGGATGCCCAGCGCGGTCAGGTCAGCCTTGTGCTCGCCCGGGCCGGCCGGGCTGCTGAAGGTGATGTCCCAGCCTTGCTGCAAAAACGTCTCGAGGATCTGCATCACATGCCCGCTGGCTGCCGAAGAGCGCGGTTCGGGCCAGACGTAACCGATGACCAGAACTTTGGTGGCGGGTGATGCAGTCATTGACGGGTAATCCTTGCAGGCAGGCGGCTGAAAATGGCGCGCAATTAGAGCACATCTGCAGCCGCTGCCGGATCAAGGCCAATCACTCGGTCAGAATGCCCTTGACCTTGTCACGCAGTTGATCGATCGAGAAGGGTTTGCCGATCACATGCATGCCCGCAGGCACGTCGATGTTTTCGGCGTAACCGCTGGCGAACAGAACGGGCAGGGTGGAGCGCAGTTCACGTGCCTTGCCGGCCAGTTCACTGCCTGTCATGCCCGGCAGGCCGTAGTCAGTCATCATCAAGTCGATAGCCTTGCTCTGATCCCCGAGAATCTCCAGCGCAGACTCGCCGTCATCGGCCTCCAACACACTGAATTCCAGCTCCTCGAGCACATCGACGATGAGCATGCGTACGATGTCGTCGTCTTCTACTACAAGGATGGTGGACGCTGGGGTGGACATAGGGATAGCTCTCAAGAAATGAAATCGGAACGGCGACCGGTCGAAAATGCCGGGCTCTTGCATGAGTAAGTGGCGCATGGCCACAAGTTCCCGAGCGGATACGAAAAAGATTAGCTGCAAATCGGGGCGGCAAGGATACCCGTTGCCTGATCGGGAAGTGCAGCAAATGTAGGAAATTGCCATCATGGCGGTGAGAAAAATGGATCCATAGTACCGTTTTGGGGCAAACTCCCGGGTTTCGACAGTTCGACAAGGCTGCCCCATGTCCACTCGGTCTACAGTTGACGAAACACGGTTCCGTAAACTCCTGACGCGCAACATCAGTCTGCCCCTGGGCGTCGGCGCGATCAGTGCAGTGTTTTTCATTTCGCTGATCACCTATTTGCTCTCGGTGATCCAGTGGGTGGAACACACCGACCGGGTGATCAATAACGCCAACGAAGCGGTGAAACTCACCGTTGATCTGGAAACCGGCATGCGCGGCTTCCTGCTCAGTGGCGACGAGCACTTCCTCGACCCGTACGAGACCGCCAAGCCGCGGATCAACGTGGCGCTCAATACCTTGCTCGAACTGACCGCCGACAACCCGGTGCAGACCGATCGTCTGCGTCGTTTGCAGGCATTGCAGACCGAATGGAGCAATTACGCGCAATCGATGATTGACCTGCAGCGCTCCAGCGGCGACTACCGGGGCGCGGTCAAGGCCGGGCGCGGCAAGCGCCTGACCGATGAGATCCGCAAGCAGTTCGAAGACGTGATCGACATGGAGCAGCAGTTGCGCACCACGCGCAACGAAGAGGTGCGCCGTACCACGATCTGGAGCATCACTCTGTACCTGCTGTTCATCGCCGCGATCAGCGGTTTGCTCGCGTATGTCGGTCGCCGCGATCTGGTCAGCCTTTCGGACAGCTACAGCGCCAACCTTGCGGCGCAGCAAGCCAGCGCCGAGCGTCTGGAGCGCCAGGCGTGGATGCGTAGCGGCCAGACCGAACTGGCGGAACAGGTGCTGGGGCAACTGACGCTTAACCTGCTGGGGCGCAACATCCTGCAGTTCTGCGCACAATATCTGGGCACTGCGGTGGCAGCGCTGTACGTACGCGAAGAACACGGCGGCCTCAAACGCGTGGCGTCCTATGGGTTCTCCCGCGAACAGGAAGAAAAAGATCAGCAGATCTACAGCGGCGAAGGCATCGTCGGCCAGGTTGCCCAGCAGGGGCAACTGATTCGCCTGGATTCGGTTCCGGCCGACTACTTCAAAGTCAGCTCCGGCCTGGGCGCAGGTCTGCCGCACAGTGTGCTGGTGGTGCCGACCAGTGATGATGACCGGGTCAACGGGGTGATCGAACTGGGCTTCCTGCGCCCGCTCACCGACCGCGATATCGATTTGCTGGAACTGATTGCCGGCAACATCGGCACCTCGATCGAAGCGGCACGTTATCGCCAGCGCCTGCAGGAAGTGCTGGCCGAAACCCAGCAGCTCAACGAAGAGTTGCAGGTGCAGCAGGAAGAGCTGAAAACCGCCAACGAGGAGTTGGAAGAACAGTCGCGGATTCTCAAGGAGTCCCAGGCGCATCTGGAAACCCAGCAAGTCGAGCTGGAGCAGACCAACGAGCAGTTGGCCGAACAGGCGCAAACCCTGGCCGAGCAGCGCGACGCCATGGACCAGAAGAACACCGAACTCAATCAGGCTCAGGTGCAGCTCGAAGAACGCGCCGAAGAACTGCAGCGTTCGAGCAAGTACAAGTCCGAATTCCTCGCCAACATGTCCCACGAACTGCGCACGCCGCTGAACAGTTCGCTGATCCTCGCCAAGTTGCTGGCCGAGAACCCGCAGGACAATCTGACGGCCGAACAGGTCAAGTTCGCCGAGTCGATCTATTCGGCGGGCAACGATCTGCTGAACCTGATCAACGACATTCTCGACATTTCCAAGGTCGAGGCCGGCAAGCTGGAAGTGATCCCGGAAAACACCAGTGTCGCGCGTCTGGCCGACGGCCTGCGCAGCGTGTTCGAACCGCTGGCGGCGGACAAGCAACTGACGTTCAGCGTCGAGTTGCAGCCGGATGCGCCAATCATGCTGTACACCGATCGCCAGCGTCTGGAGCAGGTGATCAAGAACCTGCTGTCCAACGCCGTGAAGTTCACTGAACACGGCGCGGTCAGCCTGACCATCGCCGGCCAGCCGAACGAGCGCATTGCATTCATCGTGCGCGATTCGGGGATCGGTATCGCGGCGGACCAGCAGGAAAGCATCTTCGAAGCGTTCCGTCAGGCTGACGGCACCACCAACCGCAAATACGGTGGCACCGGTCTGGGCCTGTCGATCTCGCGCGATCTGGCAGCCTTGCTCGGCGGCTCGATCAGCGTCAGCAGCGCGCCGGGGCAGGGCAGTGTGTTTACCCTGGTGCTGCCGCAGCAATACAGCGAGCCGGGTGACAGCCCTGCGATCCCGCTGACCTTCACGCCGCCGGTATCGGCCCCGGCCCCGGTGGTGCAGCCGCCATCGATCGCGGTGTCGCCGCTGGCGCCGGTGCACATCCCGCGTTTTGCCGATGACCGTGGCAAGGCGCCGTTCGCCACGCGCTGCATTCTGGTGGTGGAAGACGAGCCGAATTTCGCCCACATCCTTTACGACCTGGCCCACGAACTGGGTTATCAGTGTCTGGTGGCGCACGGAGCGGATGAAGGTTATGACCTGGCCCGCGAGTTCGTGCCGGACGCGATTCTGCTCGATATGCGTCTGCCGGATCACTCCGGTCTGACCGTGCTGCAACGCCTGAAAGAACACGCCGAAACCCGCCACATCCCGGTGCATGTGATCTCGGTCGAAGACCGTGTCGAAGCGGCGATGCACATGGGTGCGATCGGTTATGCGGTCAAGCCGACCACCCGCGAAGAGCTCAAGGACGTGTTCGCCCGTCTCGAAGCCAAGCTGACCCAGAAGGTGAAGCGCGTGCTGCTGGTCGAAGATGACGATCTGCAACGCGAAAGCATTGCCCGCCTGATCGGTGACGAGGACATCGAAATCACCGCCGTCGGTCTGGCGCAAGACGCGCTGGAAAAGCTGCGCACGACGATTTACGACTGCATGGTGATCGACCTGAAATTGCCGGACATGCTCGGCAACGATCTGCTCAAGCGCATGTCGACCGAGGACATCTGCTCGTTCCCGCCGGTGATCGTCTACACCGGCCGCAACCTGACCCGCGATGAAGAGGCCGAGCTGCGCAAGTATTCACGCTCGATCATCATCAAGGGCGCGCGCTCGCCGGAACGCCTGCTGGATGAGGTGACACTCTTTCTGCACAAAGTCGAATCGCAGTTGTCCCATGAACGGCAGAAGATGCTCAAGACCGCCCGCAGCCGCGACAAGGTCTTCGAAGGCCGCAAGGTGCTGCTGGTGGACGATGATGTGCGCAACATCTTCGCCCTGACCAGTGCGTTGGAGCACAAGGGCGCAGTCGTGGTGATCGGCCGTAATGGTCGCGAAGCGATTGATAAGTTGAATGAAATCGAGGACATCGACCTGGTGCTGATGGACGTGATGATGCCGGAGATGGATGGTTTTGAAGCGACCATTGAAATCCGCAAGGATCCGCGCTGGCGCAAACTGCCGATCATCGCAGTGACGGCCAAGGCCATGAAAGACGATCAGGAGCGCTGCCTGCAGGCGGGCGCCAACGATTATCTGGCCAAGCCGATCGATCTGGATCGCCTGTTCTCGTTGATTCGCGTGTGGTTACCGAAGATGGAACGCATTTAGTGGATAGCAGTCACTCCGCGGAGCGCAACAGCGAAATTGAATTACGCTTGCTGATCGAGGCGATCTACCTCAAGTACAGCTACGATTTTCGCGATTACTCGGGCGCTTCGATCAAGCGCCGGGTGCAGCACGCCTTGAGTCAGTTCGAATGTGCGACGATCTCGGCGTTACAAGAGAAAGTCCTGCACGATCCCACGGCGTTCATGCAGTTGCTGCAGTTGCTGACGATCCCGGTCAGCGAGATGTTCCGCGACCCGTCGCACTTCCTGGCAATCCGCAAGGAAGTGGTGCCGCTGCTGCGCACCTATCCGTCGCTGAAGATCTGGATCGCCGGGTGCAGCACTGGCGAGGAGGTTTACTCGATGGCGATTCTGCTGCGCGAAGAAGGCCTGCTCGACCGTACGATCATCTACGCCACCGATATCAATCCGCGCTCGCTGGACAAAGCCAAGCAGGGCATTTTCTCGATGGAGAACGTGCGCGCCTACACCGCCAATTACCAGCAGGCCGGCGGTCAGCGTTCCTTTGCCGATTACTACACCGCAGCCTATGGCTACGCGATCTTCGACAAGAGCCTGTGTGAGAACGTGACCTTCGCCGATCACAGCCTGGCGACGGACAGCGTGTTCTCCGAAACGCAGTTGATTTCCTGCCGCAACGTACTGATTTACTTCAACAAGAAACTTCAGGACCGTGCCTTCGGTCTGTTTCACGAATCGCTATGCCACCGTGGCTTTCTGGTGCTGGGCAGCAAGGAAACGCTGGATTTTTCCGGTTACTCGAATCAGTTCGAACCGTTGGTCAAACAAGAACGGATCTACCGCAAATTATGAATGATGCCGTGGATTTGCCTCGTGTCGAGGCCATCGTGGTCGGTGCTTCAGCCGGTGGGGTTGAGGCCCTGCTGACTCTGCTCGCGCCGTTGCGCCAGGGTTACGTGTTGCCGATCATTGTTGTGCTGCACCTGCCGGAGGAGCGGCGCAGTCAGTTGGCCGAGGTGTTCGCCCGGCGGCTGATGCTGCCGGTGGAAGAGGCGACCGACAAGCGGGACATCGCCCCCGGCACGGTTTATTTCGCCACGCCCGGATATCACCTGTCGGTGGAGCAGGATCGCAGTCTGTCGCTGAGTCTTGAAGACCGCGTGCACCATTCCCGTCCGGCCATTGATTACTTGTTTGAATCCGCCGCTGATGTTTACGGCGAAACCCTGGCTGCCGTGTTGCTGACCGGTGCCAATCACGATGGCGCTCGCGGCCTGGCGCAAGTCAAGCAGCGTGGCGGACTGACCATTGTTCAAGACCCGCAGGACGCGCAGGTCGCCACCATGCCTCTGGCTGCGCTGAAAATTCAGCAGCCTGACCATGTCCTACCCATTCACGGCATCGGCCGTCTGCTTGTCGAGCTGGAACGAATCGCATGCTGAGTAATATCCAGGCCAAATTGCTGATCGTCGACGATCTGCCGGAGAACCTGCTGGCCCTCGAAGCGCTGATCAAGCGTGAGGACCGCACGGTGTACAAGGCGCTGTCGGCGGACGAGGCACTTTCGCTGCTGCTGCAACACGAGTTCGCCATGGCCATCCTCGACGTGCAGATGCCGGGGATGAACGGCTTCGAGCTCGCCGAGTTGATGCGCGGCACCGAGAAAACCAAGAACATTCCGATCATTTTCGTCAGCGCCGCCGGCCGTGAACTGAACTACGCGTTCAAGGGCTACGAGAGCGGGGCGGTGGACTTCCTGCACAAGCCGCTGGATATCCACGCGGTGAAGAGCAAGGTCAACGTATTCGTCGACCTGTACCGCCAGAGCAAGGCCATGAAACAACAGGTCGAAGCCCTGGAGCAGGCGCGTCGCGAGCAGGAAGCGCTGCTGCAACAACTGCAAAGCACGCAACTGGAGCTGGAGCAGGCGGTGCGCATGCGCGATGACTTCATGTCAATCGTCGCTCACGAAGTGCGCACGCCGCTCAATGGCCTGATACTCGAAACCCAGTTGCGCAAGATGCACCTGGCGCGGGACAACGCCGCGGCGTTCACCCTCGACAAGATGCACGCGATGGTCGATCGCGACGAGCGCCAGATCAAAAGTCTGATCCGGCTGATCGAAGACATGCTCGACGTTTCGCGTATCCGCACGGGCAAGCTGTCGATCCGGCCGAATCGTTTCGACCTGACGCAACTGGTGAGCAACCTGCTGCAGAATTTCGCCCAGCAGATAGAGGCGGCGGAGACCGAAGTGTCGTTCACCGCGCCGCAGCCGGTGGAAGGTTACTGGGACGAATTCCGCATCGAGCAGGTGGTCTCCAACCTGCTGACCAATGCCTTGCGCTACGGTGGCCGCAGCCCGATTCAGGTGCGCGTGTACCGTGAAGGCGACGCGGCGCGGGTCGAGGTTCAGGACCGTGGCATCGGCATCAGCGAAGAGAACCAGAAGCGCATTTTCCAACAGTTCGAACGGGTTTCCGCCAAGACGGTAGTGGCTGGTCTCGGGCTGGGTCTGTTCATTTCCGAGCAGATCGTCGCCGCCCATGGCGGTTCCATCGTCGTCGAGAGTCAAATCAACGAAGGCGCCCTGTTTCGCGTTTGTCTGCCAATCCAGGAAAACGGCATATCCGACGCAACCTCTGAGTGACCGCACGGTCGTATCAGCAGCTATTGACCGAACAAAGGCTTCCCATGAGCGTAGATGCACAAGATGTAGTACTCGTCGTCGAGGACGAACCGGTTATCTTGATGGTGCTGACAGATTACCTGTCGGGGCAGGGGTACCGCGTGTTGCAGGCCGAAAACGGCGAGCAGGCGTTCGAGATCCTCGCGAGCAAGCCGCATCTGGACATGCTGATCACTGACTTCCGCCTGCCGGGCGGGATCTCCGGCGTGCAGATCGCGGAGCCGGCAGTAAAACTGCGCCCGGATCTGAAGGTGATCTTCATCAGCGGTTACCCGCAGGAAATCCGCGAGACCGGCAGCCCGATCACGCGCAAGGCGCCGATCCTGGAAAAACCGTTCGATCTGGACGTATTGCAGGAAAAGATTCAGGAATTGCTGGCCTGATCCATAGCGGCTGATATTTCCCATGTAGGAGCTGCCGCAGGCTGCGATCTTTTGATCTTGAAAAACAAGATCAAAAGATCGCAGCCTGCGGCAGCTCCTACAGTCGTTTTGGGGGATCAGTTCTGGATCATCTCGCGGACCTTGGCGGTCAGCAGATCGAAGGTGAACGGCTTGGTGATCATCTGCATGCCCGGGTCGAGGAAACCACCGCGCACTGCCGCGTGCTCGGCATACCCAGTGATGAATAACACCTTCAGCCCCGGCCGATACTGCCGGCCGATTTCCGCCAGTTGCCGGCCGTTCATGCCTGGCAGGCCGACGTCACTGATCAGCAGGTCGATGCGCTGCGTCGAGTTGAGGATCGGCACGGCGCCGTCGGCATCGCCGGCTTCGACGAACGCATAACCCAGCTCACTGAGCACCGCGCTGACCAGTACGCGCACGGCGGGGTCGTCCTCGACGATCAACACGGTTTCACCATCCATTGCTTCCGGGGCCTGCTGAATATCGGACACCGGATGCTCCAGCTCTTCACCGCGAAAACGCGGCAGGTACAGTTTGACCGTGGTGCCCTGATCGATTTCGCTGTCGATCGAGACGTGACCACGGGACTGCTTGCTGAAGCCGTAAATCATCGACAGACCCAGCCCGGTGCCCTGGCCGATCGGCTTGGTGGTGAAGAACGGATCGAACGCGCGGCTGACCACGCTCTGCGCCATGCCACTGCCGTTATCGGTGACGCTGAGCATCACATAGTCGCCGGGTTCCAGGTTCGGGTAGGCCTCGGTGAATTCCGGCTTAAGCACCTGATTGCTGGTTTCGACCACCAGTTTGCCGCCCTCGGGCATTGCATCGCGGGCGTTGAGTACCAGGTTGAGCAGGGCGCTTTCCAGTTGATTGGGATCCGCTTCGGCGATCCACAACTGGTCGTTGAGGCGCATCTCCAGCTGGATACTTTCGTTGAGGCTGCGCTGCAGCAGCTCGCCCATCGACAGTACCAGTGTGTTCATCTGCACGGCTTTGGAGTCCAGCGATTGCCGGCGGGAAAACGCCAGCAAACGGTGGGTCAGGCCGGCCGCGCGGTTGGCTGAAGTGACACCGAGATCGATCAGGCTGTCGAGGTCATCAAGGCGTCCGCGAGCCAGCCGCCGGCGCAGCAGTTCAAGGCTGCCGATAATGCCGGTGAGCATGTTGTTGAAGTCGTGAGCGATGCCGCCGGTCAACTGACCGACCGCTTCCATTTTCTGTGACTGGCGCAGGGCTTCTTCGTTGTGGCGCAGTTGCGCGGTACGCTCCTCGACCTGTTGCTCAAGGGTTTCCAGTGTCGATTGCAGTCGGCGTTCGCTTTCACTCAAATCGATCAGGCGGTCGCGGGCTTCGTACTGTCGTCGTCGCCCGCGCAGGGCGGTGGAGACCAGACTGACCAGAGTCGCGGGATGAAACGGGCGCTCAAGAAAAGTGACGTTGCCCAACAGTTTGCTCATGCGCGAGGAGGGGCCGGGTTCCGGGCCGCCATGGTGGGTCAGCAAGACGATCGGCAGATCCGACCAGGCCGGCTGCTGTTCCAGAAAGTGCAGGAGCGTTTCCAGCTCGGGGCCGCGCAGGGCTTCGGTGGCGATCAACAAGAGTCCGGCGCCAGGCTCCAGTTCTGCGCACAGTGCACCCAGATCCGGAGTGATGACGCCGCCGTAACCGGCCTCATTGAGGATCATCAGCGCCACTTGGCTGTCCCGACCCATGGGCGCCAGGATCAGCGCCCGTTCCGGCAGTGATACGGAGGCTGTCACAAGGTTTCTTCCCGCAACAGCGGATTGCTCGCGCCGAGGTAAGTCGGCACGCCGCGCAGCACGCCCTGGAACGCTTCCAGCGGTTCGCCGATGGTCATGCCCTGGCCCGAAATGCGGTATTCACGAATGGTCGACTCGTGGCTGCCGGTACGTTTCTTGATGATGGAAATGGCCCGGCGAACTTTGCCGATGGCTTCGAAGTAGCGCAGCAGGATCACCGTGTCGGCCAGGTAAGTGATGTCGACCGGCGCCTGCATGTCGCCGACCAGGCCATGCTGGGCAACCGTCATGAAAGTCGCCGCACCTTTTCGGTTCAGATACAGCAGCAGCTCATGCATGTGCAGCACCAGCGCGTTTTCTTCCGGCATCGCGGCCTGATAGCCGTTGATGCTGTCGATTACCACGGTCTTGATATTGCCTTCGTCTACGCAGCGACGCACCCGATGCGAGAACTCGCCGGGGGACAGCTCGGCGGCATCCACTTGATCGATCAGCAGGTTGCCGGTGGCTTGCAGGGCCTTGAGGTCGATGCCGATATTTTTCATGCGCTCGAACAGCAGGCCCAGCTCTTCATCAAAGATGAACAGCGCCGCTTTTTCGCCCCGGGCTACTGCAGCAGCGGCGAAGATCATCGAAATCAGCGATTTGCCGGTACCGGCCGGGCCGAGAATCAGCGTGCTGGAGCCGGTCTCGATGCCGCCGCCGAGCAGGGCGTCCATTTCCTTGATGCCGCTGGTCAATTGCAGGCGCGGGTAGTCGCTGCGGTGTTCGGCGGCGACCAGTCGTGGGAACACATGGACGCCGTCGCCCATGATGGTGAAGTCGTGGTAACCGCCACGGTATTTCTGGCCGCGATACTTGACGATGCGCACGCGGCGGCGCTCGGCACCGTAATTTGGCGTCAGTTCTTCGAGGCGGATCACCCCGTGGGCGACGCTGTGCACGGTCTTGTCGAGAGACTCGGTGGTCAGGTCGTCAAGCAGCAGGACGGTGGCGTCGTAACGCACGAAGTAATGTTTGATCGCCAGAATCTGCCGGCGGTAGCGCAGCGAACTCTGCGCCAGCAGGCGGATCTCCGACAGGCTGTCGAGCACCACGCGGGTCGGCTTGAAGCGCTCGACCACTTCGAAAATCTGCTTGGTGGCTTCGCCCAGTTCAAGGTCGGACGAGTACAGCAGGCTTTGCTGATGCTCGGCGTTGAGCAGGCTTTCGGGTGGCGTCAGCTCGAAGATTTCAATGTTCTCGTTCAGCTCCCAGCCGTGGGAGGCCGCGCCTTGACGCAATTCACGCTCGGTTTCCGACAGCGTGATGTACAGACAGCGTTCGCCGGCACGGGCGCCCGCCATCAGGAAATGCAACGCGACGGTGGTTTTGCCTGTACCGGGTTCACCTTCGAGCAAAAACACATGCCCTCGGGACAGACCACCGGCGAGGATGTCATCCAGGCCAATGATGCCGGTGGCGGCTTTTGCACTGATCAACTCGTTGGACGTAGACAAAGAATGCCCTCTCATGACTAGGGGAATCGAGGCAGCAGGCTGTATCAGCCGTTGTGCTCTACCTGATTACTTGACCGCTGCCAGTCATGACGGTTCCGATGTTTCGATATCAAAATGTCATTGAATCAGCGGGTAAAGGCTCAGAGTCCCTGCTGTAACGCCGGGTCATCAGGGTTCATCTGCTCCAGTTGCGCGAGCAGAATCTGCACGTTCTGCAACTGGCCGCTTTCCTTCCAGTAATTGATCAGCAGCACTCGCGCCTTGCGGTCGGCTGGGTGACGCTGGACGACTTCCTGCAACTGCTTTTGCGCCGCTTCCAGCTCTTCGGCAGCGTGCAGGGTGGTGGCGAGGTCGTAGCGGTAATCCTTGTTGTCAGGCTCAAGTTCCACCGCTTTGGACAAGCCGAGCAGGGCGAATTCACGCTGGCCGTGGTGCAACAGCCACAGTCCGAGCGCGTGTTGCAGGTAGGCGGAATCCGGTTGCGCCTGCAACTGTTTGGCGAGCAACTGGCGGGCGGCGTCGCTCTGACCCTGGCGGTCGAGGACATCGATCTGCATCACCAGTGCCGGCAGGTTGCCCGGTTCCAGCCGCAGGGTGTTGTCCAGCGCTTGTTGGGCCTGTTTGAGTTCGGCGTTGTGCAGATACAGGCGTGCCAGTTGCGCATAGGTGGCGGCGCTTTCCGGCTGTCCCTTGAGCGCTTGTTCCCAGCCATCGATCGCCTGCTGCAGCGGGGCGAAATACAGCCCCAGTTCATCCGGCGTCAGACCGAGCAGGGCGTTGATCGCGGCGAACCGTACGTTTTGGTCCTCATCGTCGAGCATCGGCCCGAGCAGCAGACTGCGTTGCCCGCCGGGCACCAGTCCGACCACACTTTGAATCGCTGCCAGCCGTACTTCGGGGGCTTCGTTTTGCAGATGGGCGTCGGCCAGTTTCAGCGCTTGCGGGCTCGGATAGTTGGGCAGCTCGGCCAGCAGCCAGACACTGCGTTTGACCGACAGGTCCGGGCGACCCAATTGCTGATACAACTGCCGCGCGGCTCCCGGCTGACCGGAACGGGCGGCCGTCAGGGCTTCGCTGTAGCCGCGCTTGATCGCTTCCGGCACCACCGGGGCGGTGGAGCGCAGGGATAACCAGGCGATGACGACGAGCAGCACAAGGCCAAGGCTGATAAGCAGGTAGCGGCGGGACTGAGGCATGCAGATTTCCGTGAACTGGCGTTCTATAGCAGAACGGCAAGCTTCGACCAGCGAGGGCCGTGAGTCAAACCCCGTGCATGCGAATCGCCCTACAACATCTGTCGATTCAGTTACCCATCAGGCATTCGATGCAGAGTCTACGCTTGCAGGAGTCGCTTCGATGAGAGCCCCCATGCAAGCCCTGCGCAATTATTTCCAGGTCGTGATCCATCCCGGTCAGGCTGTCCTGCTGTTTGCCCTGCGCACCATTGCCGCCGGGCTGTTGACGCTGTATCTGGCGTTTTTGTTCGATCTCGACCAACCCAAGTGGTCGATCATGGCCGTCGTGATTGTCAGCCAGCCGTTGGCCGGCATGGCGCTGGCGCGTAGTTTCGGTCAAGTGATTGGCACCACGCTGGGTGCTGCGGTGGCGGTGTTGATCATGGCGATATTCCCGCAGGCGCCGCTTCCGTTCATCACAACGCTGGCACTGTGGCTGGCGCTCTGCACCGCGGGCGGCACGTTGCTGCGCTATACCAGTTCTCAGGCGTTTGTGCTCAGTGGTTATACCGCCGTGGTGGTGGCATTGCTGGCCATTCCCGACCAGGATGGCACCTTTCTGCTGGCTGTCACCCGCGTTACCGAAACCTTGCTGGCCGTAGCGTGCGTCTGCGTGGTCAGCCTGCTCACCGCGCGTCCGGAAGCAGTTGCCAAAGGTTACTTCGCCAAGGTCGATCAGGTGATCAAACTGGCTGCCAGTCACTCCGCTGCGGTGATTCGAACAGAAGAAAGTGAAGCCGACTTTCAGCGCCGTCAGATGCAGTTGCTCGGTGAAATCAGCGCGCTCGAAGGGTTGCGCCGCCATCTGTATTTCGATGCCCCACGGTTGCGCGGTGCCGACAATCTGGTGCTGCTGTTGGGTAATCAACTGATGTTGCTGACCTCGCGTTTGACTGCATTACGTCATCAGCGCGAATTGCTCACCGAACGTTGGGAGGGCGATCTTCCTCTGGACGTACAGCGCTTGCGTGCAGAAGAGCTCGCACTTCTCGACCAGTTGGCGCAGTTGGGCCGAGCGCTGCCCGCCGAGCGGCGGCATCAATTCATCACGCTGCAGCAGCAGTTTGAAGCCTTGGCGTATGAGGCCGAACAACTGACCGAAGACATGAGCGCTATCCTGCGCTCGCTGGCGTGGGCGTTACGCTGGGAGCAGGCGCGGCTGTTGCAGCAACTGGAGCAGATTCTGGAGTTGAGTGATGCCATTCAGGAAGGGCGCGAAGCCAGTTGTCTGTATCGCGGTCAGGCCAGCCCGTTGCATCTGGATTTCACACTGGCTTCAATGAACGCCATCCGCGCCTTTACCGCATTACTGGTAGCCGGGTTGATCTGGATCGAAACCGCCTGGGATGGCGCGCGGGGCGGGATGATTCTGGTGGGGATTCTCTGTTCGCTGATGGCGACATTCCCGCGGCCACTGATGGCCGCGCAGAGTTACGCGCGTGGGTTGGGACTGGCACTGGTGGTCTCGGCGTTCTATCAATTCATGCTGGTGCCGACCATCAGTGATTTCGAGCCATTGGCGTTGATGCTGGCACCGCTGCTGTACGTGATCGCTGTCGGTTTGGCGAGCCCGACGACCGCGGGCATTGGTATGGGCCTGGGGTTGTCGAGTTTCCTCCTGCTCGGCCCACAGAATGTCGGCACCGGGCAGAACACTGCAATTCAATGGTTCGAATTCGCCGGCGCCTATGTCAGCGCGGCGATGCTCGCTTTGATGGTCTACGCATGGATTTTCCCGTTCCGTCCGGCATTGCGTCTCCGCCGCTTTTATAACGAGGCGCGTGAGCAGGTTTATGAACTGACCAAAAAACCGGCCACCGATGAACAGCAATTCGCTTTCGAAAGCCGTATGGTCGACCGACTGACCAGCATGCTTGGCTTGCTGCCGGCCGTGAGCGAGCGCGCCATGCAGCAGCTCTATGAAATCAGTCTGGCGTGCGTCGCATTGGGCGTAGCAATGCATCAACTCCGGCAGCAGGCACAGAACAATGCACTGCTGACGGACGCGTTCAGCCAGCAATTGGCTTCGGCGCTGCGCAAGACCGGCCGTTTTGTGGCCGGGCGCCAGGACGTGCAATTGCAAGCGTTGTTGACCTCGCTCCAGCTATTGGGTGATGAGCTGGACGAGTTGCACGTCGCCAGCCACGAACATTTGTGGTCGGTGTTTCGCATGCGCGTGGCGCTGTTGATCGTCGTGTCTTTCCTGAAACGCCACGGCGAATACCTGCAACGTAACGTCTCGGAAGGAGAACCGGCCCTTGCCCATTGATTTCGAAATGGGTGGCGTTTATCTGCCACCCATTGCCCAGGCCCTATTGCTGGCGATACCGATATTTATGCTCCTGGACTGGTGTTTGCGACGTCTGGGTGTGTTGCGACTGGTCTGGCACGAGGCGCTGTTTGAGGGCGCCTTGTATGCATGCGTTTGTGCCGCGCTGATTTTGCTGATGGGAGCCTGATGCCTTGAAAGTGTTACTCGCTCGAACAACGACATTAGCGGTGGTGTTGCTGGCCATCGTGCTTGGCTGGTTTGCCTGGGAGCATTACACCCGTGCGCCCTGGACGCGGGATGCGCGGGTGAGGGCGGATGTGGTGACGCTATCAGCCGATGTTTCCGGGCGTATCGTCAGCCTCGTGGTGCAGGACAACCAGCATGTCGACAAGGGGCAATTGCTCATGGAGATCGATCCGGCGCGCTATAGCCTGGCAGTCGAGCATGCGCGGCGTTCGGTCGAGGTGGCGAAGGCGACGCTGGGGCAATCACAGGCATCCATCGTCGCCAGTGAAGCGCTGCTCAAACAACGCCAGAGCGAAGAGCGGCGCCGGCGTACGCTTAAGCAGGGTTTTGCAATTTCCGGGGAAGAATGGGAGAAGTCCAATACCGATGTGGCGGTGGCTCAGGCTGATCTGTTGCGCAATCAGGCCAATCTCGGGCTGGCCGAGGCCAATGTGCAATTGGCGATTGCTGCACTGACTCAGGCGGAACTGGACTTGCAGCGTACTCGTGTCGAATCGCCGGTCAGCGGTTACGTCACTAATCTGCTGACCCGACAGGGTGATTACGCGGTTGCGGGTGGTGCACTGCTGGCACTGGTCGACAGCGATTCGTTCTACGTCAGCGGTTACTTTGAAGAGACCAAATTGCCGCGAATCGAGGAGGGGGACCGCGTGCGCGTGCAGTTGATGAGCGGAGAAACCTTTGGTGGCACGGTCCAGAGCATCGCCTTTGCCATCGCCGACCGGGAAAACGCCACGGGTGGCCGACTGCTGGCCAATATCAATCCGAGTTACACCTGGGTGAAGCTGGCGCAGCGGGTGCCGGTGCGCATCGGCATTGATGGTGACTATGCCGGCAAGAATCGATTAAGGGCCGGTACGACCGCCACTGTCACTGTACTGGAAGCGCAAAACCATCAGGCCAAAAAAAGCCCCGCGACCGAATGATACGCGGGGCAAAAAAATTGGTTGGTTGCGGCCAACCAAAGGAGCTCTTTAACAACTATTACTTACTGGCGACGGTTTCCGGCTGCCAGCCACCACCCAAGGCCTTGTAGATCGCGACGATGCCGCGATACAGATCAACTTCGGCCTGTGCCTGGCTGTCTTCGGCATTCAGGCGTTCGCGCTGAGCATCGAGCAGCACGAGGAAGTCGGTGGTGCCTTCGCGGTAGCGGATTTCCGCCAGATCGGCAGCCTTGCGGCTCGATTCACTCTGACGAATCAGCGAGATCAGCCGTTGCTGACGCTTGCCGTAATCGCTGAAGGCGTTTTCCGATTCTTCCAGCGCCAGCAACACCTGTTGCTCGTAGGTGGCGAGTGCGCCTTCGGCGTCGGCATCGGCGCCGCGCAGACGCGCGCGCACGCTGCCCAGATCGAACGCCGCCCAGGTGATGCTCGGGCCGAGTGCCCAGGCGTTGGCCGCCGAGGAGCCGATCTGCGAACCACGCCCGGCCGTCCAGCCGAGGAACCCGCTGAGGCTGACCCGTGGAAACAGATCAGCCTTCGCCACACCGATTCGCGCGGTGGCCGAGGCCAGTTTGCGTTCGGCGCTGAGGATGTCCGGCCGGCGTTGCAGCAGTTCACCCGGATCGCCGATCGGCAGGGCCTTGGCAATCGCCGGCAAGTCTTTCGGGCTCAGATCCACGGTCAGTTTGTCCGGACGTTCACCCAGCAGGGTCGCGATGCGGTTTTTCTGCCGAACCTGTTCCGCCTGCAATTGCGGCACGCTGGCTTCGACCGAGGCCAGACGCGCATCGGCACGTTCGACGTCGAGCTGATCGCCCACGCCGGCGTCACGCAGGCTGATGGTGATCTTGCGCGACTCCTGCTGGTTTTCCAGGTTGGCCAAGGCGATCTTCTCGCGCAATTGCGCACCGCGCAGTTGACCGTAGGCGTCCACCAGTTCGGCAATCATGGTGACTTGCAGTTGGTACAGATCGGCTTCGGCCGCCTGCTGGTCTGCGTCGCTGGCTTCCAGATTGCGCTGGATCCGGCCGAACAGATCGAGTTCCCAGGCCATGTCCAGGCCCAGATCGTAGCGTTCGCTGTTGACCCGTTTGGTGGTCTGGCCGGGGATTTGCCCCTTGGCCAGATCACTGCTCGCACGGCTGGTGATGGTCGGCATCGCATCGTTGCTGACGTCGTCGCGGATCGCCCGGGCGGCTTTCCAGCGGGCGAACGCCACGCGCAGTTCACGGTTGCCTTGCAGCGATTGCGTCACCAACTGGTTGAGGGTCGGGTCGTCGAATTGCTGCCACCAGATGCCTTCGAATTTCGAACGGTCAAAGTTCTTCTGACCGGCAGCGCCGTCGGTGGCGGTCGTGATGTTGGCCGCCTCCGTGGCTGGGGTCTTGTAGTCGGGGCCGACGGCGCAGGCGCTCAACGCCAGCACCAGCAGACTCGGCAGGAAGACTTTCAGACTCATTATTGCGCCTCCAGTGGCTTTTGAAGAGCTTGCGCCTTGGCCGCTTTGCGGGCTTCGCCACGCTCGACGAAATTACGGATCAACACGTAGAACACTGGCGTCAGCAACAGACCGAAGAAGGTTACCCCGAGCATCCCGGAGAACACCGCCACACCCATCGCGTGACGCATCTCGGCACCGGCACCGCTGGAGAACACCAGTGGCACCACACCCATGATGAACGCGAAGGAGGTCATCAGGATCGGCCGCAGACGCAGGCGGCAGGCTTCCAGTACCGCAGCCAGCGGATCGAGACCTTCCAGCTGTTTATCCTTGGCGAATTCGACGATCAGAATCGCGTTCTTGCACGCCAGGCCCACCAGTACGATCAGGCCGATCTGGGTGAAGATGTTGTTGTCGCCGCCGGAGACAATCACCCCGGTGATGGCCGACAGCAGGGTCATCGGTACGATCAGGATCACCGCCAGTGGCAGGCTCCAGCTTTCGTACTGCGCCGCGAGCACCAGGAACGCCAGCAATACGCAGAGCGGGAACACGAACAGCGCGGTGTTACCGGACAGAATCTGCTGGTAGGTCAGGTCGGTCCACTCGTAGGTCATGCCGTTCGGCAATTCATCCTTGAGCAGTTTCTCGATGGCTTTTTCGGCCTGGCCGGAGCTGTAGCCGGGAGCTGCCGCACCGTTGATTTCCGCAGTGATGAAGCCGTTGTAGTGCATCACGCGATCCGGACCCGAGGTGTCGCTGACCTTGATGAAGGTCGCCAGCGGGATCATTTCGCCCTTGTTGTTGCGCACTTTCAGTTGACCGATCTGGTCGGATTCGAGGCGGAACTGTTGCTCAGCCTGAACGTTGACCTGATAGGTGCGTCCGAAACGGTTGAAGTCGTTGGCATACAGTGAACCCAGGTAAATCTGCAGGGTGTCGAAGATGTCGCTGACGGCCACGCCGTGGGTCTTGGCTTTTTCGCGGTCGATGGCGGCATCGACCTGGGGTACGTTCACGGTGTAGCTGGTGAACAGCCCCGCAAGCTCAGGCACGCTGTGGCTCTTGGTGATGATGTTCATCGTCTCTTTGTACAGCTCGTCGTAGCCCAGGTTGCCCCGGTCTTCGATTTGCAGACGGAAACCGCCAATGGTGCCCAGACCTTGTACCGGCGGAGGCGGGAAGATCGCCATGTACGCTTCCTGAATGTTCGCGTACTGACCGTTCAAGGCTCCGGCGATTGCACCGGCGGACATGCTCGGGTCCTTACGTTCGTCGAATGGTTTCAGGGTCACGAACACGATGCCGGCGTTCGGGCTGTTGGTGAAGCCGTTGATCGACAGGCCCGGGAACGCTACGGCGCTTTCCACGCCCGGTTGCTTCAGTGCCAGGTCGGACATGCGCTTGATCACGTCTTCGGTGCGATCCAGGCTCGCGGCGTCCGGCAGTTGCGCGAAGGCCACCAGGTATTGCTTGTCCTGGCCGGGTACGAAACCGGTCGGTGTGCTGGAGAAACCGAAGAACGTCAGCACCATCAGACCCGCATACAACAGCAGGGCGATGCCGCTGCCACGGATGACCCGGCGCACTGTACCGACGTAACCGTGACTGGCCTTTTCAAAGAAGCGGTTGAACGGACGGAACAACCAGCCACCAAAGATCTTGTCGAGCACTTTGGAGAAGCGGTCTTTCGGCGCGTCATGACTTTTCAGCAATACAGCGGCCAGCGCTGGCGACAGGGTCAGCGAGTTGAACGCGGAGATCACGGTGGAGATCGCAATGGTCAACGCAAACTGCTTGTAGAACTGCCCGGTGAGGCCTGAGATGAACGCCGCCGGAACGAACACCGCACACAGCACCAGTGCCGTCGCGATGATCGGGCCGGTCACTTCACCCATGGCCTTTTTGGTCGCATCGAACGGGTTGAGCCCCAGTTCAATATTACGCTCGACGTTCTCCACCACCACGATGGCGTCGTCGACCACGATACCGATCGCCAGTACCAGGCCGAACAGCGACAGGGCGTTGAGCGAGAAGCCGAACAGGTGCATGACTGCAAACGTACCGATCAACGATACCGGCACCGCCACCAATGGAATGATCGAGGCGCGCCAGGTCTGCAGGAACAGGATCACCACCAGCACCACGAGGATCAATGCTTCGAAGAGGGTGTGAACCACCGCCTCGATCGAGCCGCGTACGAAGATCGTCGGGTCATAGACGATGCTGTAGTCCATGCCTTGCGGGAAGCCTTTCTTCAGCTCTTCCATCTTGCCGCGAACTTCGTTCGAGATATCGATGGCGTTGGAGCCTGGACGCTGGAAGATCGGGATCGCTACAGCGGGCTGGTTGTTCAGCAGCGAACGCAGGGCGTACTGGCTGGAACCCAGCTCGACGCGCGCGATGTCCTTCAGACGAGTGATTTCACCGTTATCGCCTGCGCGAATGATGATGTTCTCGAACTCTTCTTCAGTGACCAGACGGCCCTGAGTGTTGACCGACAGCTGGAAGCTCTGGGCATTCGGGGCAGGGGGCGCACCGAGTTGACCGGCAGCGACCTGACGGTTCTGCTCACGAATCGCGGTCACCACGTCAGTGGCGGTCAGGTTGCGCGAAGCAGTCTTGTTCGGATCGAGCCAGACCCGCAGCGAGTAGTCGCCCATACCGAACAGCTGCACGTCACCGACGCCGCCCAGACGCGCCAGCTCATCCTTGATGTTGAGGATCGCGTAGTTGGACAGGTAGAGCATGTCGTAACGTTTGTCCGGCGAGGTCAAGTGCACAACCATGGTAAGGTCGGGCGAGGCCTTGTCGACGGTGATACCGATGCGCGTCACTTCTTCGGGAAGTTTCGGCTCGGTCCGGGTCACCCGGTTCTGCACCTGCACCTGCGCGTTGTCCAGGTCGGTGCCCAGGGCGAAGGTGATGGTCAGGGTGATCTTGCCGTCAGCGGTGGACTGCGAGGACATGTACAGCATGTTCTCGACGCCGGTGATGGCTTGCTCCAGCGGAGCGGCCACGGTTTCACCGATGACTTTGGGGTTGGCGCCCGGGAAGTTGGCACGCACCACCACGGTCGGTGGCACGACTTCCGGGTATTCGCTGATCGGCAGCTGGAACAGCGAGATCGCACCGGCGATCAGGATCAACAGCGAGAGCACCGCTGCGAAGATCGGCCGTGAAATGAAGAATTGGGAAAAATTCATCGGAGTTGTCGTCCCTTAACCGCGTGGGGTCGTAGCGGCCAGCTTCACAGCCGTACCCTGTGCACCTTTGGCGGGTGCGACTTTGGGCAGGTTGCTGGCTTCCAGCGCTTGACGTTGTTGAGCCAGAGCGGCAATGGTCTGCTCGCTGGCCATCGGGATCACTTCAGGCGTCACCGGCGAACCCGGACGCACCCGTTGCAGACCCTTGACGATGATCGTGTCGTCCTTGTTCAGACCTGTGCGCACAATGCGCAGGCCTTCGATCTTCGGCCCCAGTTCGACGGCGCGGTAAGCGGTCTTGTTGTCCGCATCCATCACCAGCACAAACTTCTTGCCGAGGTCGGTACCGACCGCTTCGTCGTTGATCAGCATGGCGTTGTAGGTGCCGCTGCCGACCAGTTTCAGACGTGCATACAGGCCAGGGGTGTAGGTGCCGTCGCTGTTGTCGAACACCGCACGACCACGGATGGTGCCGGTTTTCGGGTTGACCTGGTTGTCGACGAAGTTCATCTGACCGAGGTGCGGATTGCCGTCCTCATTGGACAGGCCCATGTACACCGGGGTGGTGGCGCCACGTTGGCCGTTACGGGCGAGTTGGGTGTATTTGAGGAACACACGCTCGTCGGCGTCGAAGTAGGCGTAGACCTTGTCGGTGGAGACCACGCTAGTCAGCGGGGTGGTGTCGGCAGTCACCAGGTTACCGGCGGTGATCTCGGCACGGCTGACGCGACCGCTGATGGGCGCGGTGACGCGGGTGAAGCTCAGGTTCAGCTTGGCCAGGTCCAGTTGCGCCTGCAGGGCGCCGACGGCGGCGCGGGCTTCCTGGGCAGCGCTGGTGCGCGAGTCGGCCAGCTCAGCGGAAATCGCGTTGCTCGCACGCAGACGTTCGCCACGCCCGGCTTCGTTTTCACTGCGAGTGGCATTGGCGCGGGCCTGGGCTACCAAGGCTTCGAGGCGGCGCACCTCAGCCTGGAAAGGACGCGGATCGATCTGGAACAGCAGGTCACCTTTCTTGACCAGCGCACCTTCGGTGAACGCCACCTCGTCGATCTGGCCAGAGACCCGAGGACGAATTTCAACAGTTTCCGGCGCTTCGAGGCGCCCGGTGAATTCGTCCCACTCGTTGACCGGTTGTTCCAGCACCTTGGCCACGCTGACTTTGGCAGCGGGCAGGGTGGCGGCAGTCTCCGGAGTCTTGCCGCAAGCGCTCATCACCAGCACGGCCAGCATGGCCAAGGGGAAGCGCAAATGTTTGAGTGACTGTTCCATGGAATCATCCGCCAATGTATTGAAGATGGGCGGATGATGCTCGGCAGGCTGTGATGGCACGAATCGAATGAAGCAAAGGTAACTATCATTCGGAATGATATAAGACCGATTCGAGCCCTCTAGCATGCACCTTTCGTTAGGGTGCTATCAATTGGTTTGATGACAAATGTTTGTTGCGTCGAGTGCAAAGGTCGCTTGGCCAAGTAAAAGCGGTATTCCATTTGAATAGTGGCTTTATGATGCTATTTTTCGCGAACTTTATTCTGTTTCATTGGCTCAAGGAGAAAGAGCACTCATGGTTGAGCATCAGTTGATCCTTTTCGGCCCGCCCGGCACCAGCAAGAGCCATCGGGCCCGGACAACAAAGGCCAGGGTTCTGGGCGTTAACAGTACCCAGATCGTTCCTGTGGCCTTCCACCCGGATTACAGTTATGGCGAGTTTGTCGCGCGGTTGATGCCAAGAACCCGGGAAAACCAGATCGAGTATCGCGTGCATGCCGGGCCATTACTGCGGGCGCTGGCACTGTCATACAGTCATCAGCCTCAGGAAGATAACGCTCAGGAAGCGCAGAACGTACTGCTGCTGGTCGATGAGATCAACCGTGGTAATTGCGCGGAAATTTTTGGCGATGTGTTTCAGTTGCTTGATCGTGATGACGAGGGTTGGTCCAGCTACGCGATCAGTGTTTCCGATCTGGTGATCGATGCCCTTGAGGCCGAGCTCGCGCTGCTTGGCCACACCAGCCCTTTTCCCGATCTGAATCGGCGACTGGCCGATGCGCTGAAGCAGCGTCAGTTATGCCTGCCACCTAACCTGTTCATGATTGGCACCATGAATACCAGCGACGAATCGGTGTTTTTCATGGATTCGGCGTTCAAGCGGCGCTGGCATTTCGAGTTTTGTGCGGAAGCGTTTAACGATGAGGTGCCGACCAGCCAGAGCAAGGCGTTGATGCCATCAACTCATCATTTGACCTGGGAGACATTCGTCACAGCGCTCAACCAGTTCATTCGTGATCGGTGCACAGCCCCGAGGCTCGATGACAAGCTGGTCGGGCCATGGTTTATCAAGGCCAGGCGGGAGCCTGACAAAACCCTGGCTGAAGTTTATCCGGGCGAATTGGCCAGACTCGTCGCCACTACCAGCATGATCGGAGATCCCGCCAGCGGTGTTAAACAAAGCAGGGCATTCGATGATGACCTGTTGGAATTGGCGACCAAAATGTCCAAAGCCAACCGCAAGCGACTGCTCGATGAGGGAGGGCATGAACCAGACGCCGAGCTCAAGTTCAAGCGAATCCGCTCTAATTCGGGCCACGCCAATCAATACTATTGCTCAAAGACCTCTCCCAAGAAGTTCAAGTCGGACACCAAGGGTCTCATTATCGAGGATTACCTGGAGCAGCTCGCCAAGTTCAAATTGCGCTTCGAAGTCCACCATATTCAGCGCGCCGATATCGTCGGCAAGTTGTTCCTGTATCTGTGGGACAACGTCTTTGATCGTGACCGAACCCCCCTGTGTTCGCTGCTTGAAATCGAACCGCGTGAGCTGCGCACCTTCGGTCAGTTTGCCAAACGCGCCGATGAATTCATTACTTGTCTGTGCCCGCCTCCTGATATTCACGAACTGCTGAGCGCCGCGTTTGCTGATGCCGCATTCAACTCGGAAGATGACGGACTGACGACATCCGGCGAGGCCTGATAATGCAGCTCGACGAAATCGAACGAGTAGAAAGCGACGGCGAGGTGGGACTGGTTCGTGAAGCGGATGGGCGTTACCTGTTGAAGGTGCCCTATGGCATGGGGGCAATGAGCGGTGCAGAAGCGTTGTCGCTGCTTTACCGGTGTTTCGTGGTATTTCGCCGGACACGACGCGAGCCTGAGGTGCTGACGGCCCGTGATGGCGTCGAGGCCCACGGCAAGGGCAAGGAGCGTGTTGGCGACGGACTTGCATTTCACGATGCGCTGGCGCTGGACGAGTTGTTCGACCGCGTCGACCCACGCAGTCTGCTTTCAATGTGTGAGCGCCGCGGTCGCAGTGTCGACGACCCCTATCGCCGTTTTGATCGACATCTGCATCGTGCGCTGTTTGATCAACGGGGCGCTGCTTACTTTGAGTCGGTCGCGCAGGATCGTCGGGTCGGTCAGTTTGGCAAGGCGGATATCGTAGGCCTCTATTGTTTTTTGGCAGTGGATTTCTATCGGGGTTTTCTGCAGGTAGATCCTCGATGTGCCTGGGGCAGCTTCGTGGGTGAAGGCGAAGCGCTGGCGCAAGACTTCCAGCATCGTTACCTCAGCGCTGAGGACTCGCTCTATTTTGGCAATGTCCAGTCGCGTCAGCGCAGCCTGAGCCATCTGCGGCACCTGCTGCAGAGTATCGACCGCTGTGCGGCCCCGCGCGACGCTCACTATTATCAGTTGCACGATGCTCTGAAGCGCTACCTGCATGCGGGTACACAAAGCGACCTGGACACGGGACTGATATGGGGCGTGGAAAAGTTCTGGGCTGTCTGGGAGTCAGTCTGTCTTTGTCATGGATTGAGCGAAGGCGAGGGAGGGCTGGAACGCTTCCAGACGTGCGACGACCAGCATCTGCCTCACGGGATAGCCAGCACGGCTATACAGTCTCGCTGGCAACAGCAGCGTCGAAAGATTTTTGCGCGCAACCACATCAAACGGCGCCCTGATCTGGTGAGGCAGGACGGTAAAAACTGGACGGTAGTGGATTTCAAATACTATGAGCGGGCGACTTTCCAGCGCCCCAAGTGGAGCAAGAATGCAGAAATCGCCAAGGAGGAGCGAGACTTTCTGAATCTGGAAGCCTACGGGCTACTGCTGCATAACCATCTGGCCAAAGAGGGATTGAGCGAGCACAAGGTAGGACTGGAAATGTGGTTGCCGGGCGAGCGAGAGGCATGGTTCGAGTTCGTTGGCGAACCGGCATGGGATCCGCCTCTGCGAATGCGAACGCTGGTGACGACCGAGTTGATCAAGGCATATGCCGATCGATACGAGTCCTCGGCAAGGCCCTGATTCCGTCACTGTGGGCGCTCTTGTTCTTTCGCCATGGCCGCACGCTACGCAGGCCTTTTGCTGCTCAATGAAACGGCAGATTGATTCATCAAGCCGACTGGACCAGATTAGTGTGGCCTGGCTCACTGATGGTGCGTCCCCTGAACGTCGACACATTCGGCAATCGGTATCAAGACACCGACAGATGGGCACAGATCGCTTGCGTACATTCACGCACGATCATCAAAGAGTAATACGACGTTTAAATGAGTGATTCTACGGCGACAAACAACGGCAACTGGTACGCAGTCATTGCCTTGGCACTGGCTGCGTTCGTGTTCAACACCACCGAGTTCGTCCCGGTCGGTCTGTTGAGTTCGATTGGCAGCAGCTTCGACATGTCGACCGCGCAAGTCGGCCTCATGTTGACCATCTATGCGTGGGTGGTGTCTTTGACGTCGCTGCCGATCATGCTGCTGACGCGCAACGTCGAGCGGCGGAAATTGCTGATTGTGCTGTTCGGGATGTTTATCGCCAGTCACATTCTGTCAAGTCTGGCGACCAGCTTCGGTGTACTGCTGGTGAGCCGGATCGGTGTGGCGTTGTCGCATGCGTTGTTCTGGTCGATCACCGCGTCTCTGGCCGTGCGCCTGGCGCCGCCGGGCAAACAGGTTCAGGCCTTGGGCTTGCTGGCAACCGGTACTTCGCTGGCGATGGTGCTGGGGATTCCCCTCGGCCGCTTGCTGGGCGAGGCCATGGGCTGGCGCACCACGTTCATGGTGATTGCAGGCTTTGCCGCGGCGCTGGTGTTCTGCCTGGCGAAGGTACTGCCGCTGCTGCCCAGCCAGAACTCAGGCTCGCTCAAGAGCCTGCCGATATTGCTGAAGCGACCTGCGCTGGTGGCCGTCTATGTTCTGACGGCTCTGGTGGTGACGGCACAGTTCACCGCTTACAGCTACATCGAACCGTTCGTACTGACCGTGGCCAACATGAGCGGCGACGTGGTGACGCTGCTGCTGTTGCTATTCGGCGGTGCCGGTATTTTCGGCTCTCTGCTGTTCAGCTACCTGCACAGCTATAGCCCACAGCGCTTTCTGATCATCTGCGTATCGGTGCTCGCCTTGTGCCTGGCTTTGCTGTTGCCGTTGAGCGGCAACGTCTCCTACCTCGGCGTGCTGAGCGTGTTCTGGGGTATGGCGATCATGGGCTTCGGGCTGGCGTTACAGTCCAAAGTCCTGGTACTGGCGCCGGACGCCACCGATGTGGCGATGGCGCTGTTTTCAGGCATCTACAACATCGGTATCGGCGGCGGGGCACTGGTGGGCAGTTGGGTGGGCAGCCAGTTTGGTTTTGCTTACATCGGGGTGGTGGGCGGAATGCTGGCGGCGGCAGCGCTGGCGTTTTACTGCCTGTCGATTTATCGCAACAGCCGGGCTGGGGCTTGAGTCGCTGGCTGCCTGGTTAATGCGCAGGCAGCTCGAGACTGTCCGGATCGCCAAAGAACATCTGAATCCGCGACCGCAACCAACGCTCCCCCGGATCGTTATCCTGCGACCCACGCCACGCCATATGCAGTTCGAACGTGCGCGTCGGCAACGGTGGATCCTCCGCCCGCACGCCGCCGGCAGCCGTCAGCGCATCCGCGGTGTAGTCCGGCACGGTCGCAACAATGTCAGTGCCGGCGAGCAACGTACTCAAGCCATTGAACTGCGGCACGGCCAGCACCACGTGGCGCTTGCGCCCGAGTTTCTCCAGCTCTTCATCAATAAAGCCACTGAGGTCACCGGCGAACGACACCAGTGCATGCGGACGCGCGCAGTAGTCATCCAGACTAAGCGGGCCGGGCACGGTGTCGGCGCGCAGCAGTTTCGGCTGGCTGCGGCGCAGCACCTTGCGCTTGGCGTTGGCCGGCAGGTCGGTGGTGTAGCTGACGCCGATGGAGATTTCGCCGGAGGCCAGCAGGCCCGGCATCAATATGTAGTTGACTCGGCGCACGACGAGGACGATGCCCGGTGCTTCGGCGCGCAGGCGTTTGAGCAGCATCGGCAGCAGGGCGAATTCGACGTCGTCGGACAGGCCGATGCGAAATACCGAAGTGCTGGTGGCGGGGTCGAATTCCGCCGCGCGGCTGACAGCCGTTGAAATCGAGTCGAGCGCCGGGGAGAGCAGGGCGAAGATTTCCACCGCGCGGGCGGACGGTTCCATGCTGCGTCCGGTGCGCACGAACAACGGGTCATCGAACAGGCTGCGCAGGCGCGAGAGCGCCGCACTGATCGCCGGCTGGCCTAGAAACAGCTTCTCGGCGGCGCGGGTCACGCTGCGTTCGTGCATCAGTGTTTCGAATACGATCAACAGGTTCAGGTCGACACGACGCAGGTCATTACGATTCATCTGGAGTCCTGGCAGAGTCATCAAGCTTGACGAGAGCGACCATATGAGAACAATGGCCGGCATGAATATTACGGGGAAAGGCTGGTACTCTGCACCGCTAAATTCAGCTTTACCGGGCCGGTGGTGGCATTTTTTCATCAATTTTGCCAATGCCGTTCATACTGCGGAATCAATGACAGGCATGTCGACTATTAATAGCCACTGATAGTCTTGGGTCAAAAGCCCAGATAGAGTTCAGGGCATTAGAGGTTACTTTGACGAGGTTTGCGATGTCCCGCACGATCCGTTTTCACAAGTTTGGTCCGGCCGAGGTGCTCAAATGCGAAGAGCATGCGGCCGCTCAGCCAGGTCCTGGCGAAGTGCAGGTGCGTGTCGAGGCGATCGGCATCAGCTGGTACGACATTCTCTGGCGTCAGAATCTGGCCTCGTCCCAGGCACGCCTGCCGTCCGGTCTCGGCCATGAAATGGCCGGTGTGGTCACCGCCGTCGGTGACGGAGTGGACGATCTGTCGGTCGGCGACAAGGTGGCCAGTTTCCCGGCCGAAAGCCCGAACGATTACCCGGTGTATGGCGAGCAGATCGTGCTGCCACGTACCGCGCTGACCCGTTATCCGGATGTGCTCAGCCCGGTTGAGGCCAGCGTGCATTACACGCCGTTGTTGATCGCCTATTTTGCCTATGCGGATCTGGCGCGGGTCAAACCAGGGCAGTTTGCCTTGGTCACTGATGCCAGCCATTGCGCCGGTCCGTCCTTTGTCCAGTTGGGCAAGGCCATGGGCGTGCGGGTGATTGCCGCGACGAAAACCGCTGATGAGCGTGAGTACCTGCTGTCGCTGGGTGCCGAGAAAGTCATCGTCACCGAGGAAGAAGACTTGTTGATGCGAATCAACAAGATCACCGACAACCGTGGTGTCGATGTGGTGTTCGACGGTCTGGGCGGCCCGCAGATGTCATTGCTCGGCGATGTCCTCGCACCGCGTGGCAGCCTGGTCCTGTATGGTCTGCAGGGTGGCAACCAGACACCATTTCCGGCCTGTGCGGCGTTCCAGAAAAACATCCAGTTCTTTGTGCACTGCATCGGTAATTTCACCGGTAAACCCGAGTTGGGCATTGTTCAGGATCAAGTCGCCTTGCAACGTGCCCTGCGTGATATCAATCAGTTGACGGCCGACCGTGTGCTGCTGCCACTCAAGACCCGGGTCTTCCCGTTCAACGAGTTCGTCGAAGCACATCGCTACATGGACGAATGCCCATGCCGCGAACGGGTCGCCCTGCAGGTCGAACCCGCGTAACTCCCTCCGAACAGAGTCCGTGGCCCCACGGACTCTTGCGTTTTTACCTCTCGCAAATAATCAGACAGACCAAGCATGGTGCGTGGCCGGTTGTGCATCTGAACCGGTTTTTGTCTGCAATCTGTATCTTCTATTCGCCATATAAGCCCTGATAATTGAATGATTACTTTCATCTCAAGGAATGAGCCATGTCTGTGCATTCTGTTTTTCATTTCGCGTTTAACGTTTCCCCTCATGAGCGATATAGCGGTTTTTGTTTAATGACTGTAGGGCATTTCCTATTGTTGTTCTGCTTTTGTTGTACTCAATGTTCGTGGGACGCTGTAAGAAGTTTCCTCAGATATTTTCTGATCAAAAAAAATTCAATGCTGACAGTGGTTTACGTTGTCTGAGGCGGTGGGGTTGCTGACTTCATTGCGTCAAGTGTTTCAAATAACTTCAAAATCATAAGTGTTAGTATTTGATCGTCTATTACTTATTGATGAATTTATTGCGCCAGCGTCATCGCTGATGCGCGATATGAATTTTTTATGCCGGGTAAAGTACTGATGAGCACGATCCATGATCAGGCAATGAACTATGTCTACCAGCAAGTATTGCAACGCCTGCTGAGTTTCTTTTCCAGAGCCGAGCGCACAGCGCTGCAGTTGCTGATCCAGCGTCTGGTGGTCGCCGCCGGCGGAATGGAGCGCATGGGTGAATACAAGGTCATGGTGACGCCATCCGGTACCCGTGACAGTTGCTACATGCTGGCGCTGCTGCGCGCCGCCCAGTTGAGTATTGCCGGCCGCGCCCCCGCCACGTTCCAGTTACGTGTGGCCACCTTGCGCCGCAGCGAATCGGGGACGGCGGCGCTGAACAACATGCACCGCAGCTTCGCTGCCTTGTTTCTGTATGACGACCCCCGTGTCGAGTTGCTCATGGTGGAACATCGACAAGTGTTGCCGTTCAACCATCTGGCGCCACTCGGAATGGACAGCGCGGACGCCCATCGCACCAATCTGCTGATGATGGGGCATCGACGTGCCAGGGGCGAGAAGCTTGAGTGGCGGGACGACGCCTGCCTGGACTGGGCCGAATTTTACGGCCAGATTGCTCGCTGGAGTAACGGCGTGGATGCCTGGCTGGCCAGCGAATCGCCGCGTCGTCAGAAGCAGTTTGTCGAAGACCTGGACCGGGCCGTGCAGAAGGCCGGTATCGGGGCGCTGACGCCGAATTCCGGGACGTTCGATGAGCTGTTCGCTTTGCTGGACGGATTGGGAGGGGATTTGTATCGCGGTTTTTACTCCGAATCGGAGCGGCAATGCTGGCGTCCCGAGGGTGGCTTCGAGTCATGTCGTCGCACGACATTTGTCGACATTCATGACATGGCGGTCGGCAATCTTGAAGAACGCTGGCCGCTACTGAGCGAGTTTCTGGGGTTCGAGGCAGAGGAATGGGTGTTTCACCAGGGTGAGGGCGAATACGCCGACCCTTTGATCGAGGCCCATTTACGCGGCCTGGAAGCCGAGTTCCTCAGCGATCGCAGCTATGAAGCGGGGTTTTCGGAACACGTCCAGCGCATGCTGGCGAACATGCAGCTGCAGCGGGTGCCGGAACCGGTCTGCGAGCAGATGATCGCAAGACTGGGGCAACGGCAGACTACGGAAGAACTGCGCGAAGCGGCGTCGAGCTGGCTGCACCAGACTTACGGTCTGAACGAAGCACAATGGGTCTGCCTGCTGTTCACGCCGTTCATCGAGCGTGGAGCCGGGCTCGAGCGGTTCCTGCGCAGCTGTCATCCCGGCATGTTGGTGGCGCTGCCTGATTTGCATCGGGCCATGCAGGGGCTGCACGGCCCGGAGCAGGTAATGCAGTGGATGATGGACGTCAGCGGTTTACCGGTTCGGCTCATCGGCCACCTCTACGCCATGGAACCCTTGCCTGCGCACGGTGCGGCCCGGCAAACACTGGAGACCGCACTCGACGCGTCAGGCCTCGATGGCTCCGGCGTGGGTGACCGGTCAGTGGAACGATGAAGTGAGCGAGCGATCCTTGGGCGCACCAACGGTTATGGTGTCCGTCTCATGAAGGCTGCACGGGAATTCGGTTTCGCCTACCAGGCAGTCTATCGATACCTGATGCGCTTGATGGCCGAGTCGGCTTGCGATGGCAATTCAAGGCTGCCATCGCTGCGTCAGTTGGCAGATCGCTTGAACGTGTCGATCTCGACCATTCAATACGCTTACTCGTTGCTCGAAAAGGAAGGGCGGATCTATTCAGTGGCCAAGTCCGGGTATTACGCCAGGGCGGTTTCGGGGGGGACGCCACCTGCCATGAGCAATGATCTGCTCGAAACGCTCTATGTCAACGCGCGGCACCCGGGTATGCGTTTGTTGAATGCTGATGATCCGGTTTCGCTGCAATCACTGGACAGTCCATTGCTGTTGTTGGAGCGTGAGCTGCTGCGCCAGTATCCCCGCCAGCCGCCGTTGCTCGACCAGCCTTGTGGTGAACTGGAATTACGCGCCGTCCTGGCGGCCCGCTATACCACCTCGCCAAAGCAGTGCTGGCACGCCGAGGATGTTTACATCGGCGCGGATATGCGCGGGGTGCTGGAGATCCTGGTGGCCGTTCTGCAGCTCAGGCACACAACCATTCTGGTCGAGTCGCCCTGTGACTGGGTGATACTGCGGTTGCTGCAGGCGGCTGAGGTGCGTGTAATCGAACTGCCGTTGCAGGCCTGTGGCGGGCTGGAGCTGCAGCGGCTGGAAACACTGCTCAAGACCGAAGACGTGCGGCTGATTCTGCTGTCCTCGGGCCTGTGCATGCCGCGCGGTACACAGGTTCCAGCGGATAACCGCAACGTGATCGCCGGCCTGCTTGGCGAGCACGGCACCTGGGTGCTGGAAAACGACTGCTACGGTGAACTGGGCGAGGCAACGGGCGTCGAGCGTCTGCGTGATCAACTGGACCCTGACCGACTGCTGGTCTTCTCCACGTTCGAGAAATTCATCGGTATCGAAGCGCCATACGGGTACGTGTTGACGCGCCAATGGAAGCACGAAATGCAGCGGCATTTTCTGATGCGCTCGTTCCGGTTGTCACCCGTTCGCCAGAAGGCCATTGCCCGGCTGTATGGAAACGGTCGGGTCGACCAGCATCTGTACGTACTTCGCCGGCGCCTAAAGGAACGCCGTACGCCGATGATCGACTTGTTGCGCGAGCGTCTGGGCGAAGCGCTGCAGGTTGTCGAGCCACAAGGCGGAGCGACGGTCTGGGTGCGGGCACGGCGGCCGGTGGATATGCGCGATGTGTTTCAGCGCCTGCTCAGGCAACAGGTGTTGATTGCGCCGGGCGAACTGTTCAGCTTGCAGGGATTGCACCGTCGGCATCTGCGCCTGAACCTGCTGGATCACGGCGAGAGCGGCTTGGGCGGAGCGCTCGAGAGGTTGGGAGAGGCGTTGCGCTTGGCGCCGCTGGAATGAACGTTGAAATCTGTCGGATAGATCCCGTCGCGCTGCGGTCGAACTGTCAGTAAACTGCGCTGTATTTCCTGAACCACTCTATTTCAGAGGTTTTGCATGACTATCAGTCCTTTTGCGGGCAAACCGGCACCAGCAGAATTGTTGGTCGACATCCCGCGACTGGTAACGGCTTATTACACCGGCCAACCGGACGCTTCGATTGCCACCCAGCGTGTTGCATTCGGTACTTCCGGGCATCGCGGCAGCTCCTTCGACCTGAGTTTCAATGAGTGGCACGTTCTGGCGATCAGCCAGGCGATCTGCCTGTACCGCGAAGCCCAAGGCATCGACGGCCCGTTGTTCGTCGGTATCGACACCCATGCGCTGTCGACCCCGGCCGGGGCCAGTGCGCTGGAAGTGCTGGCGGCCAACGGTGTGACCGTGATGATCGCCGAAGGTGACGAATACACGCCGACACCGGCGGTTTCGCATGCAATCCTCTGCTACAACCGTGGCCGCACTTCGGGCCTGGCCGATGGCATCGTGATTACGCCGTCGCACAATCCGCCACAAAGCGGGGGCTACAAATACAACCCTACCAACGGCGGCCCGGCCGACACCCACATCACCAAGTGGATCGAAGCCAAGGCCAACGAACTGCTGGCCAACAAGCTGGCAGGCGTCAAACGCATCAGCTACGAGCAGGCGCTCAAGGCCAGCACCACCCACCGTCACGACTACCTCAACACCTACGTCGCTGACCTCATCAACGTGATCGACTTCGATGCCATCCGTGACGCCAAGCTGCGTCTGGGTGTAGATCCGTTGGGCGGAGCAGGGGTGCGCTACTGGTCGGCGATTGCCGAGCATTACCGTCTTGATCTGGATGTGGTGAACAAGCAGGTCGATCCGACTTTCCGCTTCATGACGGTCGACTGGGATGGACAGATCCGTATGGACCCGTCGTCCAGCCATGCCATGCAAGGTTTGATCGGTCTCAAGGAACGTTACGACGTGGCCTTCGCCTGCGACCCGGATCATGATCGCCATGGCATCGTCACCCCGTCGGGTGGTCTGCTGGCACCGAACAACTATCTGGCGGTGTCCATCGATTACCTGTTCCAGAACCGTCCGCAATGGCGCGCCGACGCCGCCGTGGGTAAAACCGTGGTCAGCAGTGGTCTGATCGATCGCGTGGCCAAACGTCTGGGGCGTCGTCTGTACGAAGTGCCGGTCGGTTTCAAATGGTTTGCCGATGGCCTGTTCGATGGCTCGCTGGGTTTTGGTGGCGAGGAAAGTGCTGGCGCTTCGTTCCTGCGCAAGGACGGCGGCGTCTGGAGCACCGACAAGGACGGTTTGATTCCGGCGTTGTTGGCGGCTGAAATGACTGCCCGTACCGGCCGTGATCCGAGCCAGGCCTATCGCGCCCTGACCGATGAACTGGGCGAACCGTTCTCGGTGCGCGTAGACGCCAAGGCCAACCCTGAGCAGAAAGCGTTGTTGAGCAAACTGTCGCCGGAGCAAGTAACGTCGACCGAACTGGCAGGCGAGAAGATTCAGAGCATTCTCAGCCATGCGCCGGGCAACGATCAGGCCATTGGTGGTCTGAAGGTGATGACCGAAAACGGCTGGTTCGCCGCACGTCCTTCGGGCACCGAAGACATCTACAAGATCTACGCCGAAAGCTTCATTGGCGACGACCACCTCAAGCAACTGGTGGCCGAAGCGCAAACGCTGGTGGATGGCGCAATCAGCACCAAGTGATCTTCAGGGAGGTGAGTTCTTCCTGTGGTGAGGGGATTTATCCCCGATGGACTGCGTAGCAGTCCGCTCCATTGAAAGGAAGGCCGCTTTGCGGCCTATCGGGGATGAATCCCCTCGCCACAAAAGCTGCAAAAAAGGGGCGACCATGACGGTCGCCCCTTTTTTTACCTGCATATCAGGCGATCAAGCCAGATCCACCAACACGATTTCGCTGTCTTCGAGCGCCGTCACAGTCAGTATTGACTCATGCTCGACGGCAACACCGTCTCGAGCTTGTGCGCGCAAGCCATTGACTTCAATCAGACCGGTGGCGGGTACCAGATACGCTCGACGTCCGGCATCCAACTGATATTCAGCTGTTTCGCCGGCCTTGAGGTTGGCCGCGACCAACCGCGCATCACCGCGAATGCGCAGGCTCTGATCGTCGCCGTCCTTGCCGCTGGCGAGGGTCACGAAGCCTTCGCGCTGGCCTTTGGGGAACGGTTTGGCACCCCACGATGGCGGCGCGCCAGTTTCCGTCGGCAGAATCCAGATCTGGAAGATTCGGGTTTCCTTGTCTTCCAGGTTGTACTCGCTGTGTGCGATGCCGGTACCGGCGCTCATGACCTGCACGTCGCCGGCTTCAGTGCGTCCCTTGTTGCCAAGGTTGTCCTGGTGGGTAATCGCACCTTCACGCACGTAAGTGATGATTTCCATGTCGCGGTGCGGGTGCAGCGGGAATCCGGTGCCGGCGGCGATCACGTCATCGTTCCAGACCCGCAGATTGCCCCAGTTCATGCGTTGCGGATCGTAGTATTCGGCGAACGAAAAGTGGTGATGGGCATCCAGCCAGCCGTGATGAGCGCCGCCCAGCGTGTTGAAAGGTCTGAGTTCAAGCATGATCGTCTCCTCAAAGGGTTCGTCATGGGGCGTAACGCCAAAGCCATGAAGCGAGACCGTCGGTTATGACGGGCATCATCCATCAGTCAACCATCGAGAAAAAGCGTAAAAAGTGCGGCATTCTCATCGAATCCGTTGATGGGAAACCGGCTCAAAATAATCTCACACAACTTTCAGTTCATCGCCTAAACCAATGAGCTGTAAGCATTTCGCTAGAACTCATGAGCAAATAAAGCCACCATAGCCCTCAACAGCCTCACACACTGGAGCCCCTCAGCGTGGCGCAACACACTCCCGATCTGCCTCCCGAACTTCGTCCATTGGCCGAGATGCCATGGTTCAAGCGTCTCGCCGCACGTTTCTTCGGCCATGGCCTGACACGCTTGCGCGCTCAACACCGTGCGTCTTGGCTGCACGGCCAGGCGGACGGTTTTCGCAGCGGACACACCGCTGGCGTGGAGTACGGCTTCAAGGAGGGGAAACTCGAAGGCCTGGAAGAAGGCCGGCAGGTGCTGTTGATTCGTGACAGTCGCAGCACCGAGCATCGTCCTCCGAGCGTCGATAATCATCTGTTCGACGACTGGCGTCTGCCGCTCAGCGCCGAGCTGAAGAAGCGCATGAAAGCCGATGTGGCGCGCCTGCTGCCCGCGCATGCCCAGCCAAGCCTCGCTCAATGGAAGATGATTTTCAGTGACACTCCTTCGACCTCGGTGATCGCCGGAGCCGGGGCAGGCAAGTCGACCACGTTGGTGCTGCGTATTCTGCTGCTCACGCATTATCTGGGCTTTGAGCTGGATTCAATGACCGTGGTGACCTTCACCCGTGAGTCGCGCAAGGACTTCATCAATAAGCTTATCGAGATGTTCGCGCTTTGGGGCCAGCCATTGAGCCTGCAACAGGCGCGGGAACTGGTGCGTACCTTTCACTCACGCATTTTGCCGATGGTACGCAGCCTGCCGGGGTTCGAACGCTTGCAGGCTTTTGAAAATCTAAGCAATCGGCCACAAGGCGCTGACGAGGAGGTCGACAGCAACCCGTTCGATCTGCGAATCAATGATGCCCAGCGCCAGCAGCTCAACGCCTGCTATCACCGGTTATTCAATCAGGACCAACGTTTCCGCCAGTTGATTCAACCACTGGCCAAGGCTGCCTTGCAGCTCAAGGAGCTTGAGCGCGATCACCCGGACGTGCAAAAGCGCATGGCGGTGACCGAACTGGCAGCCAAACGCGACGAAGAACTGTGCGATGCCATCGAAGACCTGTGGTTTCGCGCCGGTGCCTGGCCGATCAAGGGCATCGAGCCCAGCCGGCAGACGTTCGAGATCAACGGTTCGACCTTTCACTGCCACGGCTACATTCCCAGCCTCGATGCCTGGGTGGTGCTCGGCTTCGATCCCCGGGAAAACCCGCAGATTTGCCGGCCCAACGCGAAGCTCAGCGTACGCGCCGAGTGGGCCGTTAAGCGCACCTTGTTTCAAGCTTTCTGTCGTAAGCCATTGATTTGGCTAGATAGTTATGAGGTATCAAAGCGGGTGTTGTCGACCTTAGCCGGCGACGCGAGCGCCGGTCCAGGCTTCGACTACAAGGTCAAAGGTGAGCTGGTTTCGGCGCCGCTGCTCGATTGTTTTGTCGCGGCGGCCGGTTTCATCGAAAACCTTGGGCTGGACGTGCCGGACGCTGTCGGTCGTATGAGTTTTGCCAAGGACGACCCGGACCGATTCTTCTTTGAGGCGCTGAGCCTGTTCTGGCGTGCCCTTGAAGATCATTTACTTGATCAGAAGCCGCCGGTGATGACCTACAACCGGATGTTTGCGCTGTTCAGCGAGCACTCGCCGGAGAACCTGAAGCTGCTGAGTGATGAGCTGCTGCGACCGATGTCGCACCTAATGATCGACGAATTTCAGGACGTATCGCCGCAAATCGTCTCCTGGATCCGCGCCAGCCTCGCGGAAATCCGCAGTCGCGGCCCGGCCATGCATGTCGGGCGGGGTGCGCAGCGTTCTTCGTTGCTGTGCGTCGGTGATGACTGGCAGTCGATTTACGGCTGGCGCGGCAGTTCGCCGAGTTACTTCATGGAGTTCAACAAGGAATTCCCGTCGCCGAGCACTACTCGGGTGATGCTCAGCGACAACTATCGCAGCCATCAGCACATCATCGATGCTGCCGAACACATCGTCCGCGCAGCGCCGGCAATCCCCGGCAAGAAGGCCAAGGCCAGCGGTGCGCCCAAGGCATTGCAGCCAGTCAATGTGCTGGAGCGCGATGACCAGGCCATGGGGCAGCGCTTGGCCGAACATTACAATCGTGGCGATTCGATCTTGATGCTCTATCGAAAAAGCAGCGATAAGTTATTGATAGAGCAGCATATTCAGCCTGTAGTTAATGTTGATTCGAGCTTGCCGTACGAAGCGCGACGGCTGAAACAGCTGACTTACCACAGCGCCAAGGGGCTGCAGGCTGATGCGGTGTTCCTGCTCGGTGACTGCCAGCACCTGACCAGTTCGCCCTACAAGAACCAGGTGTATCGCATGGCCGGCTTGGGCAAGGCTGGCGACAGTGAGCCTTATGACACGGCGCAGAAGGACGAGATTCTGCGGCTGGCCTACGTTGGTATCACCCGGGCGGTCAGCCATTGCTACTGGTACGTCGAGCCGCAGGATGCCCAGGCCGTGAACATGCCAAGGGCGTCCGATCGGGTTTCACAAGGCAAGGCATTCTTCGTCGATCACCGAAAACAGCCGCAAAACGCGTAGCCCGCAAGCACAAAAAAAGCCCGCCTGAATTGGCGGGCTTTTTTATATAAAACAATAGTTTATGCGTAACTCTTGAGAGACTCCGGAGGAATGAAAGCCTCCAGTTCGTCTTCCACAGCCTCAATGATGCGCTCGACATCGGCCGCGTTCATCACCGTCGCACAAGGAATACCGGCGATGGCGATCATGGTTTCACCGCTGGCACGATCAAACAGACGGGCAATCATGCTGCCCGGCGCATCCATCGTTGCCTCAAAACCCATGGGATGAAAGTGCCAACGCATCAGTTGGCACGCATTGGGAAACGTGACTTTACTGGAGCCTTTATTCATGTGTTGCCCGCCTTCTTCATCGAGCGCTTCCTTTTGCTCATGTTAGGTGGGAAGAGCCTTCATTGGCTCAACCGGTCAGTGACGTTAAAAGTAGCACTCGCATGTGAATTTTCCGTGAGATTTTTCAGTTCATTTTGCGATTGCTGCGCGTTTTTTGATGTAAGTCACGTCGGGATCAGTCATCGCCAAATGGCCACTACGGTTTGCTCGTTGATCGTTTTGGCGAACTTGGGCAAGCTCGGTTCTTTTGCGCCGAGCCCTTTATGCACGCCGACGATGACGGCCCCGAACAGACCCCGGCCACGGCCGCCACAGTCATGCGCTACCACCTGAGCTGGAAGCACCGCGATCTGGACAGCGTCATGGCGCTGTATCACCCGGACGTCCAATACAACGATTTCTTTCAGAACCGGGTCCTCGGCCTCGACGAATTGCGCGAGTACGTGCGCGTGAGCATGCCGCGAGAATCCGACGAAGCGCTCGAGCATTGCGACCGGATCCGCGTGGATGGCAACACTGCGTTCATTCAGTACGAAGTGACCCTGCGCGGTGGCGACGGGCTGGTGTCGTTCCGATCCAGCGAAGCGATCACGGTCAAGGACGGCTTGATCTGGCGGGTCAACGAATACGCCTCGCTGGTCCGCACGCAAACCAACGGCGCTGTCGCACCCAGTCAGCGTCCGGCGGTCAGTCGCTTGGGGCTTTCGCCGCGCCAGATCAGTTTCATGGCCGAGGATCTGCAGCAATATTTCGAACGCCAGCAACCGTATCTCGATCCGGAACTGGATCTGCAACGGGTGGCGAAGGAGTGCGGCTACAGCCGCAATCAGATTTCCTACCTGCTCAATCAGGTGCTCGGCCAGAGCTTCTATCGCTACGTCAACCAGGCCCGCCTGCAGCACTTGCTCAAGTCACTGGATCAGGCCATGCCGCCGCTGCGTATCGATGAGCTGGCGTTTGCTGCCGGTTTCAACTCGCTGTCAGCGTTCTACAGTTGTTTCCGCCGACACACCGGCCAGTCGCCGAAGGCCTACGCCAAACAAATTTCTTTGCGGGCACGCGCGCAAGACAGTGATTGAAGTCACGCACTAGGATCGACGCCATCGAAGGTTTTCAGTGGCGGAGTCTTGCATGCCGGCGTGGCGCACTATCAGTTTGTGGATGGATCAACTCGACGAGCCGTTGATTGCGCGGCCGGCGTTGGAACAGGATCTGGATGTCGACGTGGCGATCATCGGCGCCGGTTATACCGGGTTGTGGACCGCGTACTACCTGAAAAAACTCGCTCCCGGTCTCGATATCGCCATCGTCGAGGCGCAAACCGCCGGTTTCGGCGCGTCCGGGCGCAATGGCGGCTGGCTGATGGGTAACCTGCTGGGCGAGGATCGACTGCTCGCCGGTCTCTCTCCAGAACAACGTCGCGCATCGTTTGATCTGCTGCACAGCATTCCGGATGAAGTGGAAGTTGTCCTCGAACGTGAGGGCATCCACTGCGATTACCGAAAAGGCGGGGTGCTGTACTGCGCCGCCCGTTACCCGGAGCAGGAAGCCAGCCTGCGCGAATACCTCGACAAACTGCACGCCCAAGGCCTGACCGACAACGATTACCGCTGGCTGAACCCCGAGCAACTGGCGCAACAGATTCGTGTGGCGAAACCCTACGGCGGCATTTATGCGCCGCACGTGGCGACCATTCACCCGGCGAAACTGGTGCGCGGTCTGGCGCGCACCGTGCAGAGCATGGGCGTGAAGATCTACGAAAATAGCCCCGTGACGCATTGGCAGTCCGGCAGTTTGCGCACGGCCAGGGCCAGTGTGCGCAGTCGCTGGATTGTGCCGGCGGTCGAAGGTTATTCGGTCACGCTCCCACCGCTGGGTCGCTATCAGTTGCCGGTGCAGAGTCTGATTGTCGCCACTGAACCGTTGTCGGCAGCGACCTGGGATGAAATCGGCCTCAACCGTGGCCAGGCCTTCAGCGAGTTCAGCCGTCAGGTCACCTATGGCCAGCGCAGTGCCGACAATCGTCTGGTCTTTGGCGCCCGCGGCGGTTACCAGTTCGCCGGGAAGTTGCGCCACAACTTCGATCTGACCCGTGATGAAGTCGAGCTGCGGCGCTATCTGTTCGGCGAGCTGTTTCCGCAGTTGAAAAACGTGCAGATCACCCACGCCTGGGGCGGCAACCTCGGCATGTCCCGGCATTTCAAGCCGCACATGCTCTGCGATCGCGCCAATGGCATTGCGCTGTCCGGCGGTTATGGCGGGGAGGGTGTGGGTGCCAGCAACCTTGGCGGCCGCACCCTGGCCGATCTGATTCTTGAGCGCGATACCGAACTGGTGCATCAGCCGTGGGTGCTGCCGGACGGCGGAATTCATGCGCTACGCGCCTGGGAGCCGGAGCCGTGCCGCTGGCTTGGCTACAACGCGATCATCAAAAGTTTCGTCCACGAAGACCAGACCCTGGCCAACCCGGCCAGCGCCCCGTGGCGGCGCAAGCTGGCCAGTCAGGTCGCGGGCTTCATGGAAGGTTTCATGCACTAACCGCCGTTTTCTTCACAAGACAGGTCTCACCATGAGCATTACGCAGTTCAAGAACACCGCCAGCCTGCAACTGGATGAATCCAACCCGGTGGCCGTGCCACTCAGCGAGCCGGTCGCCATTGCCTCGACCACCAGCGTCGAGCGCGATGACGGCGTTGAAACCGGCGTCTGGGAATGCACCCCGGGACGCTGGCGCCGGCAGATCACCGCGCAGGAGTTCTGCCACTTCATCTCCGGCCGTTGCACGTTCACCCCGGACGACGGCAGCGAAACCCTGCACATACAAGGTGGCGACGCACTGATGTTGCCGGCCAACACGCTCGGCATCTGGGATATCCAGGAGACCGTGCGCAAGAGCTACGTCCTTATTTTCTGATTGTTTGATCCTTTGATTGCCTGCCAACAAAAATAGCCACTACAGGAATCGACCCCATGATCCAGAAAACCCTCGCTCTGGCGCCGCTGCTGCTGGCCGCCTCCATTAGTCATGCCGCCGAAACGGTGAAGATTTACAACTGGTCGGACTACATCGCGCCGGACACCACGAAAAATTTCCAGAAAGACACCGGCATCGGCGTCACCTATGACGTCTACGACAGCAACGAAACCCTCGACGGCAAGTTGATGACCGGCAAATCCGGTTATGACGTGGTGTTCCCGTCCAACCACTTCATGGCGCGGCAGATCCAGGGCGGGGCGCTGAAGAAGCTCGACAAGAGCCAGTTGCCGAACTGGAAGAACCTCAACCCGGTGTTGCTCAAGGCCTTGCAGGTCAACGACCCGAACAACGAGCACGGCTTTCCGTATCTGTGGGGCAGCACCGGCATCGGCTACAACGTTGCCAAGGTCAAGGCGGTGCTGGGTGATAACGCGCCAGTGGATTCCTGGGATCTGATCTTCAAGCCCGAATACATGGAAAAACTGCAGAAGTGCGGCGTGGCGATCCTCGATAACGGCCCGGAATTGCTGCCGGCAGCCCTCAATTACCTGGGCTTGCCGCCCCACAGCAAGAACCCCGAGGACTACAAGAAAGCCGAAGCATTGCTGATGAAAGTGCGGCCGTATGTCAGCTACTTCCATTCCTCGAAGTACACCAGCGACCTGGCCAATGGCGATATCTGCGTGGCGGTCGGTTTCTCCGGTGACATCCTGCAGGCGGAAAACCGCGCCAAGGAAGCGAAGAACGGTATCGACATCGGCTACGCGATTCCCAAGGAAGGTGCGGCGATCTGGTTCGACATGGTCGCCATGCCCGCCGATGCACCGGACGAGAAGGCCGGTTACGCGTTCATGAACTACCTGCTGCGTCCGGACGTGATGGCCGGCATCAGCAATTACGTGCACTACGCCAATGGCAACCAGCAGGCCGACAGCCTGATCGATCCGGCAATCAAGGGTGACACCAAGGTCTATCCGAGCCCGGAAATGATGGGCAAGCTGTTTGCGCTGGAGGCAATGCCGCTGAACATCGATCGGATCCGCACGCGGGTGTGGAACAAGATCCGTACCGGTAGCTAAACCACATCACCCCTCCTGTGGGAGCGGGCTTGCTCGCGAATGCGTTCGATCAGTCAGCAAACAGGTTGGCAGATAAATAGCATTCGCGAGCAAGCCCGCTCCCACAAGTGTTTTAGCAACGCTGATTTGGATTGATATCACTGCACTGGCATCGCACTAATAGAGTGCAGCAAAGTGAGACGTATCTATCAAAAAGCAACTTACCGATATTTAATATTTAAATAGAAAATCGTCAGACAATTAGGCGAGAACAAACACCTCATAACAATCTTTCGACCCCGCAGTCATTGTTTACGGGCATTTGACGGAACAGTCGGTTTTGATCTCAAAAAAACGCTAGACGACAGATTTCAAATTGTGTCAGGTTTCTTACGCCTTCATTGGGCGAGTGATAGGACGATCTCGCCAGGGATCGTCGCTATCTGACAAAAACTGTTCCATTGCTAAACAAGGAAGTGTGTTTATGTCGAAAGTAAAAGCGAACGCTATTGATATCACCGCAGACACATTCGTGCCTGTCGGCGCAGCGCAATCTCTGGCTGCGACCAGCTCTGCCTGGAACCAGATCAATAGCTTCAGCCATCAATACGATCGTGGCGGCAACCTCACGGTCAATGGCAAACCCTCCTTCTCGGTGGATCAAGCCGCCACTCAACTGTTGCGCGACGGTGCCTCCTGGCACGACCTGGACAACAGTGGCAAGATCGAACTGACCTACACCTTTCTGACCGCCAAAACCGCTAACTTCAGCGGCCTGGGCGTCACCGGTTTCAGTCAGTTCAGCTCCCTGCAGAAAGCCCAGGCCGTGCTCGCCATGCAATCCTGGGCGGATGTCGCCAACGTGACGTTCACCGAATCGGCCCGAGGTGGCGACGGTCACATGACCTTCGGTAACTACAGCGGCGGCCAGGAAGGCGCAGCGGCGTTTGCGTTCCTGCCAGGCACCGAGCCAGGCTATGACGGTCAGTCCTGGTACCTGACCGGCAGTGGCTACGACGTCAACAAAACCCCGGGTCTGAACAATTACGGGCGTCAAACCCTGACCCACGAAATCGGCCACACCCTGGGCCTGTCTCACCCTGGCGACTACAACGCCGGCGAAGGCAACCCGACTTACAAGGATGCTTCCTACGGGCAAGACACCCGCGGTTACAGCCTCATGAGTTACTGGAGCGAAAGCAACACCGCCCAGAACTTCAGCAAGGGCGGTGTGGAAGCTTACGCTTCCGGCCCGCTGATGGACGACATTGCAGCGATCCAGAAGCTGTACGGCGCCAACCTGACCACCCGTACCGGTGACACCACCTACGGCTTCAACTCCAACGCCGGTCGCGATTTCCTCAGCGCCTCGTCGTCGAGCGACAAGCTGGTGTTCTCGGTGTGGGACGCGGGCGGCAAGGACACCTTCGACTTCTCGGGTTTCACCCAGAACCAGAAGATCAACCTCAATGAAGCCTCGTTCTCCGACGTAGGTGGCATGATCGGTAACGTGTCCATCGCCAAGGGCGTGACCATCGAGAACGCCATCGGCGGTTCGGGCAACGACCTGCTGATCGGTAACAGTGCGTCCAACGAGCTGAAGGGCGGTGCCGGCAACGACATCATCTACGGCGCCGGTGGTGCGGACAAACTGTGGGGCGGTTCGGGTTCGGACACTTTCGTGTTCGCCTCCAGTTCCGACTCCAAGCCGGGTGCAATCGATCAGATCCTCGATTTCGTCAGCGGTCTGGACAAAATCGACCTGAGCGCCATCACCAACGGTTCCGGCCTGCACTTTGTCAGCAGCTTCACCGGTTCGGCCGGCGACGCGATCCTGACCTCGTCGGGCGGCAACAGCCTGTTGTCGGTGGACTTCTCCGGGCACGGCGTGGCGGACTTCCAGGTCAGCACCGTGGGCCAGGCAGCGACCAGCGACATCGTGGCGTGATGTGAAACGGGAAGCGGCGCTTGATGCGCCGCTTTCTTTGCTTGCATCGTGTTGATGGCTGGGCAAGGCTAGGTGCTGGAGCGAATTTTCTGATGATCTGTAAAGTTTTTACCTACAAGGCAATGGCGTGGCTTTCGGCGGCGCTGATCATGATTTCTGGAGAAACAACCATGGCAAGCAGCCTCAGACTTGAAGATCCCTCGGTTTTTGCCGGGCAATGGCAGGCGACGTTGAGCACTGAAAATGACGCGCCCGAAGCGCAAAAGCTGCAGGATAAACCGTCGAACACCTGTGCCCTCGAACTGCAAGCCAATCAGACCGTCGGCAAGGGCGCCGAATGCCTTGGTGCATGGCTGGAAGATTCGCCTACCGGCTGGTTTCCGGAACCCGACGGAATTTCGATCACCGGCAAGGAAGGTTCAAGAATCGTGTTTTTCAGCCGACAACGTGACGGGCTCTATTCCAGCACTTTGAAGTCGGGCCTGATTGTTACACTCGTACGCGCGACGAAATAAACGCTCAACTAATCCAGTTCGAATATATGGCAGTGCTTGAACGTTATAAGTGATCGTCGCAGTTGTTGTTGAATGGTAAGCGAGTACTTGCAAAACATCTTTCGCAGGTAGGCGGAACATTAATTGAGCGCTCGTCGAAGTCTGGCGGGATCTATCATTTCAGGAAGAAACAATGAAGATGGCGAAGGCCCCAGCCACCGCTCCCTTGTTCAAGGCTTTGGGTGACTATAAAAGCATTCTGATCAGCGTCGGGTGCTTTACCGCACTGATTAACGTGCTGATGCTGGTGCCCTCCATTTACATGCTGCAGGTCTACGACCGCGTACTGTCTTCGCAGAACGAAACGACGTTGGCGATGCTGTCATTGATGGTGGTTGGCTTCTTTGCCTTCATCGGCATGCTGGAGGTGATCCGCAGCTTCATCGTGATCCGCATCGGCAGCCAACTGGAGCGCCGCTTCAACCTGCGGGTGTATCAGGCGGCGTTCGAACGCAACCTGTTCAAGGGCGAGGGCAACGCCGGGCAATCGCTGGGCGACCTGACCCACATTCGCCAATTCGTCACCGGCCCGGCCCTGTTCGCGTTTTTCGACGCGCCGTGGTTCCCGGTCTATCTGTTTGTCATCTACCTGTTCAACGTCTGGCTGGGCGTGCTCGCCACAGCCGGCGCGCTGCTGCTGATTGCGCTGGCCTGCCTCAACGAATACATGACCAAAAAACCGCTGGGCGAAGCTGCCGGTTACTCGCAGAAGTCCAGCCAACTGGCCACCAGTCACCTGCACAACGCCGAAACCATTCAGGCCATGGGCATGCTTGGTGCGTTGCGCAAGCGCTGGTTCGGCGTGCATTCGCGCTTCCTCGGTCTGCAGAATCAGGCCAGCGACACCGGCGCGGTGATCAGCTCGATCAGTAAGACCTTGCGTCTGTGCCTGCAATCGCTGGTGCTGGGCCTCGGTGCGTTGCTGGTGATCAAGGGCGACATGACCGCCGGGATGATGATTGCCGGTTCGATCCTGATGGGCCGCGTGCTGAGCCCGATCGACCAGTTGATCGCCGTGTGGAAGCAGTGGAGCGGGGCGAAGCTCGCTTACCGTCGTCTGGATTCGCTGCTGCAGGCGTTCCCGCCGAGTGACGACGCCATGGCGCTGCCGGCGCCGAAAGGCCAGATCACCTTCGAGCAAGTCAGTGCCGGCCCTCCCGGGCAGCGCGCGGCAACCCTGCAGATGATCAATTTCAATCTGGGTGCTGGTGAAGTGCTCGGCGTGCTCGGTGCCTCCGGTTCCGGCAAGTCGACTCTGGCCCGAGTGCTGGTCGGTGTGTGGCCGACCCTCGGCGGCACGGTGCGCCTGGACAGTGCCGACATCCATCGCTGGAACCGCGACGAGCTCGGCCCGTACATCGGCTACCTGCCACAAGACATCGAACTGTTCAGCGGCAGCATCGCCGAAAACATTGCCCGTTTCAGCGAAGCCAACCCGGAGAAGGTCGTGGCCGCCGCGCAACAGGCCGGCGTGCACGAGATGATTCTGCGCCTGCCGCAAGGCTACGACACGCAACTGGGCGAGGACGGCAGTGGTCTGTCCGGCGGTCAAAAGCAGCGTGTGGCCCTGGCCCGTGCGATGTATGGCGATCCGAGCCTGGTGGTGCTCGATGAGCCGAATTCCAACCTCGACACTGTCGGTGAAGCCGCGCTGGCCAGCGCCATCGCCCAGCTCAAGGCCAAGGGCACCACCGTGGTGCTGGTGACGCATCGCTCTTCGGTACTGGCTCAGGCGGACAAACTGCTGGTGCTCAACGATGGCCGCTTGCAGGCGTTCGGCGCCAGTCAGGAAGTGCTCAAGGCGCTGTCCGGCGCTCAGGAACAACAACGGGAAAAATCCGCGCAGGCACCGGGCGGGCTCAGCATGAGCCGGCAGTACCAGCCCTCGACAAGGAATTCGGGTGTATGAGCAGCGCCAGCATGAACACTGAAAACGAAGCCTCCATGGAACACGCGTACGTCACCGAGCGCCCGGAGCGCGATGCGAAATTCTTCGCCCGCATGGGCTGGATTCTGGCCATCGTCGGCGCCGGCAGTTTCTTTACCTGGGCCGCACTGGCGCCGCTGGATCAGGGGATTCCGGTGCAAGGCACCGTGGTGGTCTCGGGCAAGCGCAAGGCTGTGCAGTCGATGAGCAGCGGCGTGGTCAGCCGGATTCTGGTGCGCGAAGGCGAGATCGTGAAGCAGGGTCAACCGTTGTTTCGCCTCGATCAGACCCAGGTGGCCGCCGATGTGCAGTCGTTGCAGGCGCAATACCGCATGGCCTGGGCCAGCCTCGCACGCTGGCAGGCCGAGCGCGACAACCGCAAAGAGATCACCTTTCCTGCCGAACTGAGTAACGACCCGGATCCGCGTCTGGCGCTGGTTCTTGAAGGCCAGCGTCAACTGTTCAGCAGCCGCCGAGAAGCGTTCTACCGCGAGCAGGCCGGTCTGCGCGCCAGCATCGAAGGCGCCACAGCGCAGCTGGCCGGCATGCGCCGCGCCCGCACCGACCTCAATGCCCAGGCCGATTCGCTGCAACAGCAACTGAGCAACCTGCAGCCACTGGCGGACAACGGCTACATCCCGCGCAACCGCTTGATGGAGTACCAGCGTCAGCTGTCGCAAGTGCAGCAGCAACTCGCGGAAAACACCGGTGAAAGCGGCCGGGTGGAGCAGGGCATCCTCGAATCGCGCCTGAAACTGCAACAGCATGGCGAGGAATATCAAAAGGAAGTGCGCACGCAACTGGCCGACGCGCAACTCAAAAGCGTGACCCTGTCCGAGCAACTGACCTCGGCCGGTTTCGACCTGCAACACAGCGAGATCCTCGCCACCGCCGACGGCGTGGCGGTCAACCTTGGCGTGCACACCGAAGGCGCCGTGGTGCGTCAGGGCGAAACCCTGCTGGAGATCGTCCCGCAAGGCACCACCCTGGAAGTCGAAGGGCACTTGCCGATCAACCTGATCGACAAGGTCGGCACGCATCTGCCGGTGGATATCCTGTTCACCGCGTTCAACCAGAGCAAGACCCCGCGTGTACCGGGTGAGGTCAGCCTGATTTCCGCCGACCAGATGGTCGATGAGAAAACCGGCGTGCCGTACTACGTGTTGCGCAGCAGCGTCAGTGATCAGGCGATGGAAAAACTCCATGGCCTGGTGATCAAGCCCGGTATGCCGGCGGAAATGTTCGTGCGCACGGGCGAACGTTCACTGCTCAACTACCTGTTCAAACCATTGCTCGATCGCGCTGGCTCTGCGTTGACTGAAGAATAAGGATGTTCGGCTGTATGAATAAGCTTTCGATGTTGGGAGCAGCGTTCGCGCTGCTCGCAGGAAACAGCGCGCTGGCGGCCATGGGGCCATTCGAGGTCTACGAACAGGCATTGCGTAACGATCCGGTGTTCCTCGGCGCGATCAAGGAGCGCGACGCGGGCCTGGAAAACCGCATCATCGGCCGCGCCGGGCTGTTGCCGAGACTGGGTTACAACTACAACCGGGGTCACAACACCTCGAAGGCCACGCAACTGACCGCCCGCGGCAACCTCACCGAAGACCGCAACTACAACAGCTATGGCTCGACCCTGACCTTGCAGCAACCGTTGCTCGACTACGAAGCCTACGCGGCGTATCGCAAAGGCGTGGCGCAGTCGCTGTTCGCCGACGAGGCGTTTCGCGGCAAGAGTCAGGAGCTGCTGGTGCGGGTGCTGGACAACTACACCAAAGCCTTGTTCGCTCAGGATCAGATCGACATCGCCCAGGCCAAGAAGAAGGCTTACGAGCAGCAGTTCCAGCAGAACGAACACATGTTCAAACAGGGCGAGGGCACGCGCACCGACATTCTCGAAGCCGAGTCGCGCTATGAACTGGCGACCGCCGAAGAGATCGAGGCACGCAACGAGCAGGACGCCGCGCTGCGTGAGCTGGGCGCGCTAGTCGGCGTGCAGACGGTGGACATCAGCGAGCTGGCACCGCTGGATCAGAACTTCCAGACTTTCGCCCTGATGCCCGCCAACTACGACACCTGGCATGAGCTGGCGATCAGCAACAACCCCAATCTGGCGTCGCAGCGTCAGGCGGTGGAAGTGGCCAAGTATGAAGTTGAGCGCAACCGCGCCGGGCACCTGCCGAAAGTCAGTGCCTACGCGTCGATCCGCAAGACTGAATCGGACAGCGGCAACACCTATAACCAGCGCTACGACACCAACACCATCGGCTTTGAAGTCAACGTGCCACTGTATGCCGGTGGCGGGGTATCGGCCTCGACCCGTCAGGCCAGCCGCACCATGGAGCAGGCGGAATACGAGCTCGATGGCAAGACCCGCGAAACCTTGATCGAACTGCGCCGCCAGTTCAGCGCCTGTCTGTCGGGCGTCAACAAACTGCGCGCCTACCAGAAGGCCTTGGCCTCGGCTGAAGCGCTGGTGGTGTCGACTAAGCAAAGCATTCTTGGCGGTGAACGGACGAACCTCGATGCGCTGAACGCCGAACAGCAACTGTTTACCACCCGCCGCGATCTGGCCCAGGCGCGCTACGACTACTTGATGGCCTGGACCAAGCTGCATTACTACGCGGGGACGTTGAACGAACAGGATCTGGCGCGGGTGGATGAGGCGTTCGGACAAGGCCCGAAAAGCAACCCGCGTTAATGCTTGGCACCGAACCTGTGGCGAGGGAGCTTGCTCCCGCTTGAGTGCGTAGCGCTCACAAGATTTTGGGCTGCTGCGCAGCCAGCGGGAGCAAGCTCCCTCGCCACAAATAGACTCGCTCGATATTTCAAGAAGTGCTCGCCCGGCGAAACGGGTCATAACAAAAATATAAGAAAAGTGAGTGGTGAACATGGAAGTACGCATCAAGCCGGCAGCGGTCGGCACTCTGTTGCTCGCAGTTTCCATTGCGCAAGCCAACGCGCAGTACCTTGAAACCGGCAAGCCCGGCGATCCGGCCAGTTGGCGCAGCGCCGAATTCCAGCGCGACTGGGGCCTGGCGCGGATGCAGGCCGATCAGGCTTACGCCGCCGGCATCACCGGCAAAGGCGTGAAGATCGGCGCCCTCGACTCCGGCTTCGACGCCGCCCATCCCGAGTTCGCCAGCGACCGCTATCACCCGGTGCTGGCCTCCGGCAGTTACGTCGACGGCTCGCTGTTCAACGTCAACGGCACCCTCAACCCCAACAACGATTCCCACGGCACCCACGTGGTCGGCACCATGGGCGCGAGCCGTGACGGCACCGGCATGCACGGCGTGGCGTACAACGCGCAAATCTACGTCGGCAACACCAACAACAACGACAGCTTTCTGTTCGGCCCGAAACCCGATCCGCGCTATTTCAAAGCGGCCTACGACGCTCTGGCCGCTGCCGGCGTACGGGCGATCAACAACAGTTGGGGCAGTCAGCCGCCGGATGTCAGCTATCGCACCCTGGCCGATCTGCATGCCGCTTACGCCCAGCACTGGAATCAGGGCACCTGGCTCGATGCAGCGGCGGACGTCTCGCGCCGTGGCGTGATCAACGTGTTCAGCGCCGGCAACAGCGGCTATCCAAACGCCAGCGTGCGCTCGGCGCTGCCGTACTTTCAGCCGGACCTCGAAGGCCACTGGCTGGCGGTTTCCGGGCTGGATCAGAGCAATCAGCAGAAGTACAACCAGTGCGGCATCGCCAAATACTGGTGCATCACCACGCCGGGGGCGAAGATCGACAGCACCATTCCGGGTGGCGATTATGCGATCAAGTCCGGCACCTCGATGGCCGCGCCGCACGCCACCGGGGCACTGGCGCTGGTGATGGAACGCTACCCGTACATGAATAATCAGCAGGCGCTGGAAGTGCTGCTGACCACCGCCACGCAACTCGACGGCTCGGTTACCGATGCGCCGACCGAGCGGGTCGGCTGGGGCGTGGCCAACCTGAACCGGGCGATGCGCGGGCCGGGGCAGTTGCTTGGCGCGTTCGATGCCAACCTGGCGGCCGGGCAAAGCGATGTGTGGAGCAATGACATCTCCGACAAGGCATTAATTCAGCGCCAGCGCGAAGACCTCGCCGAACACGGCGCCTGGCAGCAGACCTTGCAGGACAAGGGCTGGCAGAACGGTATTCCGGCCGGTGCCACTCAGCAGGATCAGACCGACTACGCCGTCGGTATGGCGCGCGATGCCGCAGCGGCGACGCGGGTCTATCAGGGCAGCCTGATCAAGTCCGGGGCAGGGCGCTTGCTGCTGACCGGCGACAACACCTTTCGTGGCCCGACCACGGTCAATGGCGGCTTGTTGAGCGTCAACGGCTCGCTGGCCTCGGCGGTGACCGTCAACGACAGCGGCACCCTCGGCGGTTCCGGGCGGATCGCCTCGTTGCTCGCCAACAGCGGCGGCCGCGTAGCGCCGGGCAACTCCATTGGCACCTTAAGCGTGGCCGGTGACGTGACCTTCGCCCCAGGCTCGACCTACGCGGTCGAGCTGTCGCCGACCAGCAGCGACCGCATCGTCGCTGGCGGCAGCGCGAGCATCAACGGTGCCACGGTCAGCCTGTCGCTGGAAAACAGTCCGACCCTGCTCAGCACCACTGAAACCCGCAGCCTGCTCGGCCATTCGTACGACATTCTGCAAGCGGCCGGTGGTATTCAGGGCCAGTTCGGCGCGGTGCTGCCGGATTACCTGTTCATCGGCGGCAACCTCGACTACACGGCCAACGCCATTCAGCTCGACATTCAGCGCAACGCCACCTCGTTCGCCAGCGTCGGGCAGACCCCGAATCAGCGTGCGGTGGCGGCCGCCGTCGAAGGCCTCGGCGCCGGCAATTCGGTGTACGAAAGCCTGCTGCTGTCGGCGTCTGCAGCCTCGGCGCAACAGGCGTTCCAGCAATTGAGCGGCGAAATCTACCCGGCGCTCGGCTCGATGCTGATCAATGACAGCCGCCAGTTGCGCGACGCGGTCGGCGAACGTCTGCACGATGCCAACGCCACGCAAAGCAATGGCTGGATCAAGGCCCTCGGCGCCTGGGGTTCGACCAACTCCGGTAACGACACTTCGCGCTACAGCACCTCAATCGGTGGTCTCCTCGCCGGTGTTGACGGCGCGCTGGACGAGCAGACCCGCATCGGTCTGGTCACCGGATATAGCGATAGCTCGCTGAACATGGGCTCGGACACGCACTCGTCGGCCAAGGTCGACAGCTATCACCTCGGCGCTTACGCCGGTCATGACATCGGCGCCTGGCGCCTGAGCACCGGCGCGGCCTACAGCTGGCATCGCGCCGATGTGAAGCGCGATCTGCAATACGGCAACGTCAGCGCCAAACAGAAAGTCAAGGTCGATGCGGCGACCACGCAGGTCTTCGGCGAAGCGGCTTACCGGCTGAACCTGCAACCGCTGGCACTGGAGCCGTTCGCCAACCTCGCTTACGTGCATCTGGATACCGAAGGCTTCACCGAAAAGGGCGATGCGGCGGCGCTGAAAAGCTCGGGCGATCAGCGCGACGCAGTGCTCAGCACCCTCGGTGTACGGGCGGTCAAGCGCTTCAACCTGTCGGCCGCGCAGGCGCTGGACCTGAGCGGGCATCTCGGCTGGCAGCACAGCCTCAGCGACATCGACGCCGAACAGCATCTGCGCTTTGCCAGCGGTAGCACACCGTACGCGGTCGAGAGTTCGGCACTGGTGCGTGACGCGGCGCTGGTCGGCGTACAAGCCAGCCTGGCGTTGAGCAAGGACGTGCGGGTCAACCTGGATTACAACGGACAACTGGCCAACCGCGAGAAGAGCCACGGCGTGGGGCTGAGCCTGAACTGGCAGTTCTGAAACAAACCCCGCAGGTCAGGTGAACACACACTTGTGGCGAGGGGATTTATCCCCGATCGACTTCGCAGCAGTCGCTCACCCGGACAACTCGGTTACTGGAAACTGCTCGGGGTCGCTTCGCGCCCCATCGGGGATAAATCCCCTCACCACAAGCGTTATTTCCCAGGCCCGGGTGTGGGCCTGGTACACGGATTTTTCGCAACAACACTAAGGAAGGTCGCTGGATGAATAACAACAATACCCGCGCGCAAACGGGCGGTCGCTTCGCCATGAAAACCCTCAATTGCGCCGTGATTTGTGCGCTGACCACCTGGGGCACCGCGCACGCGGTGCCTTACGTGGAAAGCGGCCGCAGCGGCGATCCCGCCAGTTGGCGCAGCGCCGAGTTCCAGGCGGAATGGGGCCTGGGCGCCATCGGCGCGGATCACGCTTATGCCGCCGGTTACACCGGCAAAGGTGTGAAACTGGGGATCTTCGACCAGCCGGTGTACGCCGCGCACCCGGAGTTTTCCGGTGCCAATAAAGTCATCACCCTGGTCACCAGCGGGATCCGCGAATACACCGACCCGTACATCCCGGTCAAAGCCGGCGATGCGTTCCGCTATGACGGTTCGCCCTCGGTCGGTTCCGACGGCAAGCTCGGTGCCCACGGCACCCACGTCGGTGGCATCGCTGCCGGCAGCCGTGACGGCGGGCCGATGCACGGCGTGGCGTTCGGTGCGCAGATCATCAGCGCGGATAACGGTGACCCGGGCCCGGAAGACGGCATCGTCCGTGGCAACGACGGCGCGGTGTACAAGGCCGGTTGGGATGCGCTGATCGCCAGTGGCGCGCGGATCATCAACAACAGCTGGGGCATCGGCATCACTGACCGGTTCGACCTCGGCGGCCGCGACCCGGCGTATCCGCACTTCACCGTCAACGACGCGCAAGTGCAGTTCAACGAGATCCGCACACTGCTCGGCACCAAGCCCGGCGGCGCCTATGACGGTGCGATTGCCGCCGCCCGCAGCGGTATCGTGACGATCTTCGCTGCCGGTAACGATTACAACCTGAACAACCCGGACGCCATCGCCGGCCTCGGCTACTTCGTGCCGGACATCGCGCCGAACTGGATCACCGTCGCCGCGTTGCAGAGGAACCCGGACCAGGCCAGCGCCAATCCGTACATCATGAGTACGTTTTCCTCGCGCTGCGGCTACACCGCGAGCTTCTGCGTCTCGGCGCCGGGCACGCAGATCTACAGCTCGATCATCAGCGGCACCAACGCCGACAACCTGACCACCGGCTACAAGAACTACAACGGCACCTCGATGGCCGCACCGCATGTGGCGGGCTCGATGGCGGTGTTGATGGAGCGCTTCCCGTACATGACGGGCGATCAGGTCGCCACGGTGCTGCGTACCACCGCGACCGACCTCGGCGCACCGGGCATCGACGCCTTGTACGGCTGGGGCATGATCAACCTGCGCAAAGGCATCGACGGCCCGGCGATGTTCGTCACCGAGCAGGACATCCCGGAAGAGTTCCGCATTCAGGGGGCCTACGGTTCCGGGCAGTTTGTCGCGGACTTGCCGGGCATCGGCGCGATCATCGACAAGGGCAAACCCACCGAGCGCCTGTGCACCGACATCACTTGCGGCCTCGACACCTGGCGCAACGACATTTCCGGTCACGGCGGGCTGACCAAGCAGGGCATCGGCACGCTGGTGCTGACCGGCAACAACACCTACAGCGGCCCGACTCTGGTCAATCAGGGACGTCTGGCGATCAATGGCTCGCTGGCTTCGGCGGTCACGGTCAACGACAGCGGCATCCTCGGCGGTAACGGCCGCATCGGTGCACTGACCGCGAAAAGCGGCGGTACCGTCGCCCCGGGCAACTCGATCGGCACGCTGAACGTGGCCGGTGATGTGACCTTCGAGCGCGGTTCGACCTACGCGGTGGAAGTGTCGCCGACCAGCAGCGACCAGATCGTTGCCGGTGGCAAAGCGGTGATCGATGGCGCCACGGTCAGTCTGTCGCTGGAAAACAGCCCGACCTTGCTGACGACGACTGAAGTGAAGAGCCTGCTCGGTTCGCAGTTCAACATCCTGCAAGCGGCCGGTGGCATCCAAGGCCAGTTCGGGCAAGTGCTGCCGAACTACGCGTTCCTCGGCGGCACCCTGGCGTACTCGGCAAACGGCGTGCAACTGGACGTCGGGCGCAACGGCGCGTCGTTCGCCAGTGTTGGTCTGACGCCAAACCAGCGTGCGGTCGGTGCGGCTGCCGAAGGTCTCGGGGCGGGCAATGCGTTGTTCGAAACCCTGCTGCTGTCGCCGAACGCGGCCTCGGCGCAACAAGCCTTCCAGCAACTCTCCGGCGAAATTCACCCGGCCATCGGTACGATGCTGATCAACGACAGCCGCTACCTGCGTGAAGCGGTGGGCGAGCGTCTGCGTGAGCGTGATCTGTTCAATGCCGACGCACCGACCGACGACCGCAGCAACGCTTGGGTCAAGGTACTGGGTTCGTGGGGCAAGAGCGATGGCGGCCATGAAAACGCCGACTCCAACAGCTCCATCGGCGGGCTGCTGGCCGGTGTCGACGGTTTGATTGCTGAAGATACCCGTCTGGGTTTCGTTACCGGTTATAGCGACAGCTCGTTGAACATGGGCGGCGGCACGCATTCGTCGGCCTCGGTCGACAGCTATCACCTCGGTGCGTACCTGGGGCATCAGATTGATGCGCTGCGTCTGACCGCCGGTGCGGCTTACAGCTGGCATCGCGTGGACGTGAAGCGTGATCTGCAGTTCGCGGGCGTCAATGGCAAAGAGAAAACCAAGCACGATGCGGCGACCACTCAGGTGTTCACCGAAGCGGCTTACGATCTGCGTCTGCAACCGATGAATCTGGAGCCTTTCGCCAACCTGTCGTACGTGCACTTGAACACCGACAGCTTCACCGAGAAGGGTGATGCTGCGGCGCTCAAGAGCGGCGAAGACAACCGCGACGTGGTGCTGTCGACCCTTGGCGTACGCGCCAAGCGCAGCTTCGCGCTGTCGGACAAACATCAGCTGGAACTGGGCGCGACCCTCGGCTGGCAGCACAACCTGAGCAGTGTCGATGCTGACAGCCACCTGGCCTTCGCCAATGGCAACAGCGCCTTCACTGTGCAGAGTGTGTCGATGGATCGTGACGCGACGGTGGTCGGCGTACGCGCCGGGCTGGCGCTCAATCGCGATGTCCGGGTCAACCTGGACTACAACGGACTGATCGGTAACAACGAGAAAGACCACGGTGTGGGTCTGACCCTCGACTGGCAGTTCTAAAGGCGTGCCGGCAGTCTCTTGGGGGCTGCCGGTTTTGAAGGAAGAGAGAGCACAACATGGGATTGTTCGATTATAAAAATGCCGACGGCAAAGCGTTGTACAGCGATGCCATCGCACTGACGCTGTATGCCTACACGCCAACCGGCCAGCCGTTGCCGGCCACCGCCTGGAAACCTCTCAGCGCCACGGCGCTGGGTTATCAGGGCACGGTCGGCGCGCAAGGTACGTTCTTCGGCGAGAAGGATGGCTTCACCAGCGCCGAGGCCGAAGTGCTCGGCCGGTACGACGCTGGCGGTAAATTGATCGGCATCGGCGTGGCCTTTCGCGGCACCGGCGGGCTGGGTTACAGCGACACCTTCGGCGACATGAAAAACAATCTGCTGGCCGCCATCGGGCCGTCGGATTACGCGAGCAACTACGCGAAAAACGCCTTCGACAACCTGCTCAAGGCTGTCGCCGCGTTCGCCATTGCCAACGGTATCGCCGCCAAGGACGTGCTGTTCAGTGGCCACAGCCTCGGTGGTCTTGGGGTCAACAGCGTGGCCGAGTTGAGCGGCGGCAATTGGGGCGGGTTTTTCAAGGACGCCAACTACATCGCGTTCGCCTCGCCGACCCAGAGCAGCACCGGCAACAACGTGCTGAACATCGGTTACGAAAACGATCCGGTGTTCCGTGCGCTGGACGGCACCACCTTCAGCAGCGGTTCGCTGGGCAAGCACGACGGGGCGCATGAGTCGACCACCGACAACATCGTCAACTTCACCGACAACTATGCGTCCACCGCGCAGAACCTGGTGCCATTCAGCATCGTCAATCCGCTGAACTGGTCGGCCCACAGCTCGCTCGGGTATGCCGATGGCTTGAACCGGGTGATCGATTCGAAGTTCTACAACCTCACGCACAAAGACTCGACCCTCATCGTCTCCAACCTTGAGGAAGCGTCCCGGGGCAAGACCTGGGTCGAGGATCTGGGGCGCAGCGGCGAGCCGCACACCGGCAGCACCTTCATCATCGGTACGCAGAGCAACGACTGGCTCAAGGGCGGGGCGGGTAACGACTTCCTCGAAGGCCTGGGCGGTGATGATCGGTTCCGTGATGACGGCGGTTTCAACATCCTCCTCGGGGGGCAGGGTCACAACACCTTCGAGCTGCAGAAACCACTGCAGAACTTCAGCTTCGCCAACGACGGTGACGGCACGCTGTACGTGCGCGACGCTTACGGCGGCATCAGCATGACCCGCGACATCGGCGCGCTGGTGAGCAAGGAGTCGGGGTCGTGGTGGGGCAGCAAGGAAATCACCTGGGGTGTCACGGCCAAGGGTTTGACCAATGGCAGCGAACTGACCCAGTACACCCATTCGCTCAACGGCGATGCGTACGGCAATGCGCTGCACGCCAGCGCCGACGGTGACTGGCTGTTTGGCCTGGGCGGCGATGACAAGCTGATCAGCGACAAGGGCCACGTGACCTTCGTCGGTGGCGCCGGCAACGACGTGATGACGGCAGTGGGTGGCAACAACACCTTCCTCTTCAGCGGCGCGTTCGGTTTTGATGCGATCAATGGTTATCAGGGCAGCGACAAACTGGTGTTCATGGGCGTCGAAGGCGCGGGGCAGGGTTATGACTACAAGCAGCATGCTGTGCAGTCGGGGGCCGATACCGTGCTGAAGATTGGCGAATATGCCGTGACCCTGGTCGGGGTGGGAGTGGCTAACCTGTCGGACTCGGCGTTCGTGTTCGCCTAGCTCCAGAGTGGGAGCGGGCTTGCTCGCGAAGGGGCCGTGTCAGTCAACATTGTTTTAGCTGATACGCCGCTTTCGCGAGCAAGCCCGCTCCCACAGGGGAAGATCTGCAACAAGTAGTACTGAAATGCTCCGGGGCGTGCCCGCGAGGGGCGCCCTGGCTGTGAGCTATCTCTGACAATTCCAACAAAAGAGAGGCAATAGCAATGGGTGTGTATGACTACAAGAACTTCGGCACAGCCGATTCCAAGGCGCTGTTCAGCGATGCCATGGCGATCACGCTGTATTCCTATCACAACCTCGATAACGGCTTCGCCGCCGGTTATCAGCACAACGGCTTCGGCCTCGGCCTGCCGGTCACGTTGGTCACCGCGCTGCTCGGCGGTACTGATTCGCAAGGGGTGATTCCCGGGATTCCGTGGAACCCCGACTCGGAAAAACTTGCCCTCGACGCCGTGAAAAAGGCTGGCTGGACACCAATCACCGCCTCGCAGCTGGGCTACGACGGCAAGACCGACGCGCGCGGAACCTTCTTCGGCGAGAAGGCCGGTTACACCACCGCCCAGGTGGAGATCCTCGGCAAGTACGACGCCCAGGGCCATCTCACGGAAATCGGTATCGCCTTTCGCGGCACCAGTGGCCCGCGGGAAAACCTGATCCTCGACTCGATCGGCGACGTGATCAACGACCTGCTGGCAGCGTTCGGTCCCAAGGACTACGCCAAGAATTACGTCGGCGAAGCGTTCGGCAATCTGCTCAATGACGTGGTGGCGTTTGCCAAGGCCAACGGCCTTTCGGGCAAGGACGTGCTGGTCAGCGGCCACAGCCTCGGCGGGCTGGCGGTCAACAGCATGGCTGACCTGAGTGGCGGCAAGTGGGGCGGGTTCTTCGCCGATTCCAACTACATCGCCTACGCCTCGCCGACCCAGAGCAGCACCGACAAAGTGCTCAACGTCGGTTACGAAAACGATCCGGTGTTCCGCGCCCTCGACGGCTCGACCTTCACCGGCGCCTCGGTCGGCGTGCACGACGCGCCCAAGGAGTCGGCCACCGACAACATCGTCAGCTTCAACGATCACTACGCCTCGACCGCGTGGAATCTGCTGCCGTTTTCGATTCTCAATATCCCGACCTGGATCTCGCACCTGCCGACCGCTTACGGCGATGGCATGAACCGCATCATCGAGTCGAAGTTCTACGACCTGACCAGCAAGGACTCGACGATCATCGTCGCCAACCTGTCGGACCCGGCGCGGGTCAACACCTGGGTGCAGGATCTGAACCGCAACGCCGAAACCCACAAGGGCGGCACCTTCATCATCGGCAGTGACAGTAATGACTTGATCCAGGGCGGCAGCGGCAACGACTACCTCGAAGGTCGCGCCGGCAATGACACTTTCCGTGACGGTGGTGGCTACAACGTGATTCTCGGTGGCGCCGGCAACAACACCCTCGACTTGCAGAAATCGGTGAACACTTTCGACTTCGCCAACGATGGCGCCGGCAATCTGTACGTGCGCGATGCCAACGGTGGGATCAGCATCACCCGCGACATCGGCAGCATCGTCACCAAGGAGCCAGGTTTTCTCTGGGGGCTGTTCAAGGACGACGTGACCCACAGCGTCACGGCTAGCGGCTTGAAGGTTGGCAACAATGTCACGGCCTATGAATCGAGCGTGAAGGGCAGCAGCGGCGCCGACACGCTCAAGGCAAATGCCAGCGGTGACTGGTTGTTTGGTCTGGATGGCAACGATCATTTGATTGGCGGCGTCGGCAACGACGTGTTTGTCGGTGGCGCCGGCAATGACCTGATGGAGTCTGGGGGCGGGGCGGATACGTTCCTGTTCAATGGCGCGTTCGGTCAGGATCGGGTGGTTGGCTTTACGGCCAACGACAAACTGGTGTTCCTTGGCGTGCAGGGTGTGTTGCCTAATGATGACTTCCGCGCGCATGCCTCGATAGTGGGGCAGGACACGGTGCTGAAGTTTGGCGCTGACTCGGTGACGCTGGTCGGGGTGGCGCTGAATAGCCTCAGTGCCGATGGAATTGTGATCGTCTGAGGTTGATAGGGCGCCGGTAAGGGCCTATTCGCGAGCAGGCTCGCTCCCACATGGGGCTATGTGATCGACACAGGTCCAGTGTGGGAGCGAGCCTGCTCGCGAAGGATTCAGCTCGGTATCAAAAGTGACTCAACAGCCACACCCTGACTCAAAAGCTGTGCAAACAGCAGAAGCGGCCTAAAGCCAGCACGTGCACGCACGTTCTATAGCCAGCCGCCATTGAGTACAGGAGATGCACACGTGAAAAGGTTCAAGGGGTATGTCGGGATTGTCGGACTGGCGCTGTTATCGGCCAATGCCTGGGCCGATCTGCCTCAAACCTCGATTCTGAGCCGCTACGGCATCAGCAGTGACCAATTGCCGAAACCGGCGAAGACCGAAGCAGCCGAGCCGGTCGAAGAGAAAAGCCTGTTTCAGATCCAGCCCGAACAGCCGTTCGTGACGTTTCGGCGCGGTGATGACAAACAGGCGCAAGCCACTGGCAATCTGAGCATTGACCGCATGACCCAACAGGATCTGGAACGCTGCCGGCGTCTGCAAGCCGAGCTGGCGCGGCGCGGTGAGCAGTATTTCAGCTGTGATCACAGCATTATGGGTTTGCCTGCTTTCGAATAACCCAGGCGGATAACACTTCCCCTGTAGGAGCTGCCGCAGGCTGCGATCTTTTGATCTTGTTTTTAAAATCAAAATCAAAAGATCGCAGCCTGCGGCAGCTCCTACAGGTAAAACGGGGTGTCAGTCTTCCTTGCGTACGGTCGCGACCTCATCGGAGCGGACTTTCACCTTGGTCCCGGAAATATCCTCGAATTCATAGAACCCGTCCTTGTTCTTGGTTTTCGGCATGTCCTTGGTCAAATACTGAGTACCGTTCTGCAAGGTCACCACGGTTGGTGTCGAGCAGCCGCCCAATGCCAGGAAGGCTGCTACCGCCAGGGGAAGACCCAGAGTCTTGATGTTCATACCCACCTCAAATACCTCATTCCATATCAATTGACCGACTTCGGTCTCTAACGCGGTTGGTGCCATCGAACCGGGAAAAGTTCGATGGCACCCTGAAAAAATCCCGATTGCCGCTGCCACTGATCTTTTTCCGTTTGCACGCGACGGGGCAGAGCTGGTATCTGTACGCATAACCAGTATTCGCTCGCCATGGCCCTGAATTCCCGTGACTGCCAACCCGCTCGACGATCCGTTCTATTACCTCAACAACTTCCGGCAAGTGCTTGATTGGCTTGAACTTCGCTATGCCGATGTGATGAGCGAATCCGAGCACGGCTTTATTCGCGACTTCAAGGCCTTGCCACGCGCTTCGCAGGGTTTGCTGGTGCGCATGATAATGCGCAAGGGCGTGCATTTCCGCCTCGGCAAACTCAACTACCCGGAAATCGGGGACATCAGCGCTGCCGCGCAGCCGTTGTTGCGTCACGGCTGGCTCGACGATCAGGCTTTATTGAGCGTGCCCGAAGTGTTCGACGTGTTGCTCAAGGCTGAACTGCTGCAGGCGTTCGGCAGCTTTATCGAGCAACCCAAGGGCCGCAAGGACGACTGGCTGCCGCCGCTCGCCGAGCAATTCAGCGAGTCGCGCAGCCTCTGCGATTGGGCACCGACGCTCGGCGACCGCTTGCTCAGCCTGACCATCATGGACTTGTGCGACCGCCTGCGTCTGATGTTCTTCGGCAACCTGTATCAGGACTGGTCGGAATTCGTCCTCGCCGACCTCGGCATCTTTACCTACGAAAAAGTCGAGTTCTGCGCTGACTCCCGTGGCCTGCGCAGCCGTGAAGACGTTGACGCCTGCCTGTTCCTGCATCAGTGTCAACAGCGTTTCGAAGCCGGTGAACCGTTGGAGCCCATTGTCGAGCAGGTCAGCGCGCTGCAGTTCGACAACCCGTGGCTGCAACGGCGGCGTGGCAAGGTGCTGTTCCAGATCGGCCAGTATTGCGAGCGCGTCGCCGAGTTCGCCCTGGCGTTGAGCATTTACCGCGATTGCACCTACCCCGGCGCCCGTCAGCGAATGATCCGCGTGCTGGAGCGCTGCGGCGAATACGCACTGGCGCTGGAGCTTGCCACTCTCGCCGAACAGGCGCCGGAAAGCGCCGCCGAACAGCAAAGCCTGCAACGGATGCTGCCACGGCTGCGGCGCAAACTCGGCGGGCCGCCGCTCAAACGGGCAACGCCACGCCCGGTCGAGCGCCTCGATCTGCAACTGCCGCGCACTGATCCGGGATTGTCTGTGGAGTTTTACGTGCAGGCGCATTTGCACGAAGACAGCGGCCCGGTGCATTACGTCGAGAACAGCCTGATCAACTCGCTGTTCGGCCTGCTCTGCTGGCCGGCGATTTTTGCGCCGTTGCCGGGAGCGTTCTTTCATCCGTTCCAGCGCGGGCCGGTGGATCTGCTCAACGAAGACTTTCAGCAACGCCGCGCCGAACTGTTCCAGGCCTGCCTCGACCAGCTCGACGACGGCCGTTACGCCGCAACCATTCGTGAGCGTTTCGCCGCCAAATGGGGCGTGCAGTCGCCGTTCGTGTTCTGGGGCGCGTTGAATGAGCAATTGCTCGAGCAGGCCCTGGAGTGCTTGCCGGCGGAACACCTCAAGCATTGGTTCAATCGCCTGCTGCTCGACATCAAGGCCAACCGCGCTGGCATGCCCGACCTCATCCAGTTCTGGCCGCAGCACAAGACCTACCGGATGATCGAGGTCAAAGGCCCCGGTGACCGCTTGCAGGACAACCAGCTGCGCTGGCTGGAATTTTGCCACCAACACCAGATGCCGGTCGCCGTGTGCTACGTGCAATGGGCGGAGCAGAGCGCTTGAGCTACAGCATTGCCGTCCGTGCCCTATGCGAGTTCACCGCCAAGACCGGCGACCTCGACCTGCGTTTTACCCCTTCGCCGACAGCCCTCGAAGGCATGCTCGGGCACCGCACCGTGGCCTCGCGGCGCAGCGACAAATACCAGAGCGAAGTGGCGCTGGAAGGTGAGTTTCTGCAATTGAAAGTCAGGGGCAGGGCGGACGGCTATGACCCGGCGCAGAACTGTCTGGAAGAAGTCAAAACCTATCGCGGTGACCTGAGCAAGCAACCGGCCAACCATCGGCAGTTGCATTGGGCGCAGGCGAAAATCTACGGCTGGCTGATGTGTCGCAAGCTGGAGCTTGCGCAGATCAATCTGGCGCTGGTGTATTTCGACATCGTCAGCGAAAAGGAAACCTGTCTGGTCGAGTCCTTCAATGCTCCAGCCTTGCAGGATTTTTTCGAACAGCAATGCCGGTTGTTCCTGAACTGGGCCGAGCAGGAAATGGCCCATCGCGAGGCGCGCAATCTGGCCGCGCAGCAATTGAGCTTTCCCCACGCCGACTTTCGCCCCGGCCAGCGGCATCTGGCTGAATCGGTGTTCAAAGCGGTCAGCACCGGCCGCTGCCTGATGGCCCAGGCGCCCACCGGCATCGGCAAAACCCTCGGCACGCTGTTCCCGATGCTCAAGGCACTGGCGCCGCAGCAACTGGACAAGGTGTTCTTTCTGACCGCCAAGACCCCGGGGCGCAAACTGGCGCTGGATGCCAGTCAGGTGTTGTTCGATCAGTCTGAACGCTTGCCGCTGCGGGTGCTGGAGATGGTCGCCCGCGACAAGGCTTGCGAACACCCGGACAAAGCCTGTCACGGTGAGTCCTGCCCGTTGGCCCAGGGCTTTTATGATCGGCTGCCCGCCGCCCGCCAAGCGGCCAGCCGGATCAATCTGCTGGATCAGGCGTCGATGCGCGAAGTGGCCCGTGAGCACACGGTGTGCCCGTATTACCTGAGCCAGGAAATGGCCCGCTGGGCCGACGTGGTGGTGGCGGACTACAACTATTACTTCGATTTCAGCGCGCTGCTGTTCGGTCTGGCCCAGCTCAATCAGTGGAAAGTCGCGGTGCTGGCCGATGAAGCGCACAACCTGGTCGAACGCGGGCGCTCGATGTACAGCGCCAGTCTCGATCAGGCCACGCTGGCCAGTGTGCGCAAGACGGCCCCCGAGGTGCTGAAAAAATCCCTGCAACGGGTCAACCGCGAGTGGGACGCGCTGCATCAGCCGCAACTGGCGCCCTATCAAGCCTACGACAAGGCCCCGGAAAAACTGCTGCAAGCGGTGTCCCTGTGCAGCGCGGCCATTGGTGATTACCTCAATGATCATCCGCAGGGACTCGACAGCGCGCTGCAAACCTTCTATTTCGACATGCTGCAGTTCGGCCGGGTGGCGGAACTGTTCGACGAGCATTACCTGTTCGACATCAGCAAGCGCGACCTCGAGCGCAAGCGGCCGCTGTCGCAGTTGTGCCTGCGCAACGTGGTGCCGGCGGCGTTCATCGGCCCGCGCCTGAAAGCGGCGCGCAGCAGCGTGTTGTTCTCGGCGACGCTGAGCCCGCGACGCTATTACGCCGATCTGCTCGGCACGCCCGCCGACACGGTATGCATAGACGTCGAATCACCGTTCAGCGCCGAACAGTTGCAAGTGCAGATCGTCAGCCGCATTTCGACGCGCTTCAATCATCGCCAGGCGTCGCTGGAACCGATCGTCGAGCTGATCGCCCGCCAGTTCAGCGAGCGCCCGGGCAATTACCTGGCGTTCTTCAGCAGCTTCGATTACCTGCAACAAGTGCTGACGCTGCTTGCCGAACGCCATCCGCAGATCAATCTGTGGCAGCAGTCCCGGGGCATGGCCGAAGGGCAGCGGCAGGCCTTTCTCGATCAGTTCACCGCCGACAGCCAGGGCATCGGCTTCGCCGTGTTGGGCGGAGCGTTCGGCGAGGGCATCGACCTGCCCGGAGCACGGCTGATCGGCGCGTTCATTGCGACCCTGGGGCTGGCCCAGCTCAACCCGGTCAACGAACAGTTGAAACGGCGCATGGCAGCGATTTTCGGCGCCGGTTACGACTACACCTATCTGTATCCGGGCGTGCAGAAAGTGGTGCAGGCCGCCGGGCGGGTGATCCGCACCCGTGAAGATCGTGGCGTGGTGATGCTGATCGATGACCGCTTCGCCGAACCGCGCATTCAGCAACTGCTGCCACGCTGGTGGTCGCTCGGCACCGACTCGTCCTCAATCAACCCATTGATCACGCCGTGAATAGAAGCGCGTTTGCACCTTCCCATGGCGCCGGATTGCCGCATACTTGCGCTAATGAAAACCAGCGGTGAACCTGATGAGTGACAACCCGAGCAAAACTGCCGCGATCGAGGAGATGCGTTTTCGTCTGCTGATCGATGCGGTGGTCGATTATGCGATTTACATGATCGACCCGGACGGCATCATCACCAGCTGGAACTCCGGCGCCAAACGCTTCAAGGGCTACGAAGAGGCGGAGATTCTCGGCGAGCATTTCTCGCGTTTCTATACCGCCGATGATCGTGTGGCGGGCCTGCCGCAACGCGCGCTCGACACGGCTCTGCGCGAAGGACGCTTCGAAGGCGAGGGCTGGCGGGTGCGCAAGGATGGCACCAGCTTCTGGTGCCATGTAGTCATCGATCCGATCATTGATCCCAACGGCAAACTGCTCGGCTATGCCAAGATCACCCGTGACCTGACCGACCGCAAGATGGCTGAGGAAACCCTCAAGCAAAGCGAACAGCAGTTTCGCCTGCTGGTGCAGGGTGTCACCGATTATGCGATCTACATGCTCAGCCCCGAAGGTCGTGTGAGCAACTGGAATCAGGGCGCCCAGCGGATCAAGGGGTACCAGCCGGAAGAAATCATCGGCCAGCATTTTTCGATTTTCTACACCCCGGAAGACCGCGTGGCCGGCGAACCGCAACGGGCGCTGGAGATTGCCACCCGCGAGGGCCGTTTCGAGAACAAGAGCTGGCGCATGCGCAAGGATGGCACGCGGTTTCTGGCCCACGTGGTGGTCGATGCCATTCGCGGCGAAACCGGCACGCTGCTCGGGTTTGCCAAGATCACCCGCGATGTCACCGAAGCCCATGAGTCGCAAGTGGCGCTGGAAAAGACCCGCGAAGCGCTGTTTCAGGCGCAGAAGATGCAGGCCATCGGTCAGCTCAGCGGCGGCATCGCCCATGACTTCAACAATTTGCTGACGGTGATTCTGGGCAATCTGGAGATTCTGCAAAAGCGCATCGGTGACGATCCGAAAAACAGCCGTCTGCTGGAAAACGCCACGCAGGGTGCGTTGCGTGGCGTATCGCTGACCCAACGCATGCTGGCCTTCGCCCGCCGTCAGGAACTCAAGACCGAGCCGGTCGATATTCCGCAACTGGTGCAAGGCATCACCGGACTGTTGCGCAGCTCGATAGGCCCCGGGATTCGCATCGAGACACGCTTTCCCGAGGATCTGCAACCGGTGCTGGCCGACAGCAACCAACTGGAACTGGCGTTGCTCAATCTGGCGACCAACGCCCGCGACGCCATGGTCGACGGTGGCAGCCTGTGCATTACCGCGCAGCCGGAAGTCGTGCTTGAGCAAAGCCATTCGTCAATGGCAGCCGGGCACTATGTGTGCCTGAGCGTGATCGACACGGGCGAGGGCATGGACGAAGCCACGCTGGGTTCGGCCAGGGATCCGTTTTTCACCACCAAGGGCGTGGGCAAGGGCACCGGGCTGGGCCTGTCGATGGTGCATGGCTTTATCGAGCAACTGGGCGGCCGTTTCATTCTCAAGAGCGAAAAAGGCCATGGCACCCGCGCTGAAATGTGGATACCGGTGGCGCTGGCCGGGGAGACGGCAAAAAACCTCTACCCGGCGGTCAAACCGGTGTTGGTGCCGCGCCTCAGCGTGCTGGTGGTGGACGACGATTCGCTGGTGATGACCAGCACCACGCTGCTGCTCGAAGACCTTGGCCATCGCGTGATCAGCGCCACGTCCGGTGCCAAGGCGCTGGCGTTGTTCGAGCAGGGCGAAGTCATTGATCTGATGATCACCGACATGGCCATGCCGCAGATGAGCGGCGCGCAACTGGCGCATGCGGTGCGCCTGCTCAAGCCGGATCTGCCGATCATTCTGGCCACCGGTTACGCTGAACGCCTGGAAGGCTTTGCCGCGCAACTGCCGCGTCTGCCCAAGCCATTCACCCAGCTCAACCTGGTGGAAATCATCGCGCAGTCGATGAAGTGAATCCGCCTGAACTTGTCCGTGGCGAGGGCCTTCTAAAAGGTTTCCCCGCCACGGAGTGCGCGTCCCTTGCCTCGCATACTGACTGAGCCCAGCGCTGAAGAGCACCTGACCGAACACGACGCCAAGATGTTCGGCTCACCCAAGGAACGGCTGGACTTCTATCGCAAGGAAATACAGTACGAAACCAGCATCCTCGCCAACCGCACCGATGCCTATCTCGCGGCGCAGTCGTTTCTGGTGATTGCCTTCGCTTCGTGCATGGCCAACCTCAACCCCGAGTGGGGCAAGCTGTTCACGCTGGTGGTGCCGCCGTTTCTCGCACTGCTCGGGCTGCTCAGTTCGCTCAACGCCTGGCCGGGGATTCGTGCGGCGTACGACATCATCGATCACTGGCACTACAAGCAGAGCGAGTTGTTACGCAGCGAGCCGATCATGGGCATGGCTTACGACGAGTCGCCGCTGTTCAGTGAAATGGAGTCGAGCCACAAGGGCTATCGCAAGTCGCTGTTGTTTTCGGTGCGCACGCCCTGGATCTTCGCCACGTTCTGGATCCTGCTGGGGGCTTATGCAGTGTTCATTCAGGTGACCAACCCCGGGGGCTGAACGCCGCCCAAAGAAAAAGCCCGGACATCGCTGCCGGGCTTTTTCTTGTGTGCTTTATTCGACGGTTTCAAGTTGCCGACGCAATTCCTGCGAGTGATGCGGCGACATCGGAATCGGCGGGAAGTCTTCGTTGAGGACGCACAAGTGATCGATGGCTTCCTCGAACTTCCCATCGGCTTTGCGGCGCATTGCTCGATAGTGCTCAAACTGTTCGAGGTCCAGATTGTCCGCTTCCAGCAGCTCGTAAGCCGCTCGGTTGAGGGCGTGGGCGTCTTCGAACAATTGACGATTGCGTTCCAGGGCCAAAGCCCTGCAAGCCTTGATTTGTGCCGGAGTCGAGCATTCTTTCATGACCGTGACCTTGTTATCCAAAGATTCCTCTTCATGGGCTGCAAGCCGCAGGGGAACCGAACCTGCCGGACCCCGCCGAGTGCATCCAGCGAGGGGTTATGGTTGTGACTGTCGGTTTTGGCCGAGGGATCCATTTATTTTCAGAAAAAACTTCGATGGATTTCCCGATATATTGCCGCCGGAAAAATCAGTTTTTTCGTTTTTGCCGTTGTTCGTAGCGCGCCAGCAGCGGCTGCGTGCTGATGCCATGCAGCAAAATGCTCAATGCCACCACGGACAGGGTGATGTTGGTGCACAACGTCGCGACTGAAGGACTCAGCCCGTGGTTCAAGGCATAAAACAGATAGAACAGGCTGCCGATCCCGCGAATGCCGAACCAGCCGATCAACAGCCGCTGACCACCGTCGAGCAAACTGCCCCATGGCATCAGCGCAACGCAGGCCGGACGCACCACGCAGAACAGCACCGCGCCAATGACCAGTGCGCGCCAGTCCCAATGCGGCACCAGCACCACGCCGAGCAGGGTCACCAGAAACACTTCCATGGCCCGTTCCACCAGACTGCCGAACGAGAGCATGTCGCCCATCATGATCCCGGCCGCGACCTGGCTGCTTTCCAGTCGTTCGGTATCGCCGTGCACCGCGTGCTGCGGTTCGATGTTCTGGTGGCCGACCACCGGTTGCACCAGATGTTCGGCGGGCGGCTGGCTGGCGCCGGTGGATTTGACTTCTTCCTGACGCAAGCCGAGGCCGGCGGCGAATACCGACAGAAAACCATAACCGCCAATCGCATCTGCGCCGACATAAGCCAGAGCAATCAGCGACAGCGCCAGATAATCATTCGGGCTCAGGGTGCTGTCGTCGTTGCGGATGCGCAACGACAGCGTCAACCGACCGATGCCGCGCCCCATCCAGTAACCGGTGAGCAAACCGACCGGCACCGCCCAGAGCAAACCGTGCAGCACCCAATCGGTCAAGGCGCCGGGTTGCGCGTCGGCCTGCAACAGCAGCAAGCCGAGAATCACGAACGGGAACGCGATGCCGTCATTGAGCCCGGCTTCACCGGACAGACCGAAGCGCACGCTGTCGACATCCCGCGCATCGTTGACCTGCACCAGCGCGGCCAGTACCGGGTCGGTCGGCGCCAGCATCGCCCCGATCAGCAGCGACGGCCCCCACGACAGTTGCAGGCCCCAGTGCAGCAACACGCTGACCCCGGCGATGGTCAAGACCATCACCGGGCCCGCCAGCCCGAACGCAATCCGCCAACGCTTGTCGCGCAGGGGCAGACGCAACTTCAGCCCGCAGACAAACAGCGAAAACAGTACCGCCACTTCCGTGAGGTGCTCCATCCATACGGAAGCGTTTTCCAGTGACAGCTTCAGCAGATCCAGACCGCTGGGGCCGATGCCGATCCCCAGCAGCAGGCACACGGCCGAAGTGGTGACCGGCATCCAGCGAAGGTACGACGAGGTCAGCGCGAGGGTCAGCAACACCGCGCCAAGCACCGCGACCCAGATGACAAAGCTCATGTTCGGCCGTCCATCGACGACAGCGTTGACACCGGGTTAACCAACGGTAGTTCGCAAGTACTCGGGCGCGAGCACGTTGAACCACAGCAGAATCATCGACACCAGAATGGTCACCATCACCAACAGGCCGACGCCCCAGACGCAGGCCGAGTACAGCAGGCCCTGTTCTTTGCGCTCATGCATGAACGTCGGCAGGCCGACGAACAGCAGGAACGTCGAATACACCGACGCGGCACCCAGCACCAGAATCGCCAGCCAGCGGCTCGGATAGAGGCCGGCGATCCCGGCGACGAAGAACGGCGTCACGGTATAGGCAGCGAAACCGATGCACTGGTTAAGCGTGGGGCGTGCGTCGAACGTACGTGACATCCAGCGGATGAACCCGCCGATGATCGCGACCCCGGCGACAATCGCCACATACAGCAGAATGCTCAGTTGCAGTGCACTGGCCGTGCTCAAGCGTACGGTCTCGCCGGCTGCCAGACTCCAGCCGACATACGTGGTACCGAGGAACAGACACACGGCGGGAATCAGCGCCAATAGCAACAGATGCGCCAGGTAGTGACGGGGATGGGCCTCTTCCTCGCGGCGGATATCGGTCCAGGCGAAGTTGGGCTGGGTGAAGAGTTTGATGAGAGGGGCGGACATGACGACCTCCTGATCCTGCAGACCGGTTGGGGCTCTTAAAGGTATGGAGGGACGTCATGCCGCCAGGTTCAGTTTTTCTCGCGCCGCTTAGAGCATCGGCTTGCCGCCGGTGACGCCATAGCGCTGACCGGTGATGTAACTGGCCTCGTCGGAAGCCAGCAGCACGTAAATCGGCGCCACTTCCACCGGTTGCCCGGGGCGACCGAGCGGGGTTTCGCTGCCGAAGTTCTGCACTTCTTCATCGGGCATGGTCGAGACGATCAGTGGCGTCCAGATTGGTCCGGGGGCCACGCAGTTCACGCGGATTTCTTTTGGCCCGAGTATCTGTGCCAGTCCGCCGGTGAAGTTGGCGATTGCGCCCTTGGTGGTGGCGTAGGCCAGCAGGGTCGGTTTGGGCATGTCCGAGTTGACCGAGCTGGTGTTGATGATCGACGCGCCGGGGCGCATGTGTTTGATCGCCGCCTGGCACAACCGGAAAATCGCCGTGATGTTGACGTCGAAGGTCATCACCCATTCGTCATCGGGGATTTCTTCGAAGTTTTCGTGGGTCATCTGGAACGCGGCATTGTTGACCAGAATGTCGATGCGTCCGAAGCGTTCGACGGTCTTGTCCACCAGTTCCTGGCAGTGGGCCTTGTGCGCGAGGTCGCCGGACAGCAGCAGGCACTGACGGCCCGCCTGTTCGACCCAGCGCGCGGTCTCTTTGGCGTCGTCATGTTCATTCAGATAGGCCACGACCACGTCAGCGCCTTCACGGGCGAAGGCAATCGCCACCGCGCGGCCAATGCCGCTGTCGGCACCGGTAATCAGCGCGATTTTGCCGGCCAGCCGCCCGGAGCCGACGTAGCTTTGCTCGCCGCAGTCGGGGTACGGCTGCATTTTGCTTTGCGCACCGGGGACGGCTTGGGCTTGTGCGGGGAAGGGTGGTTTTGGGTAATCGGTCATCACAAATCTCCGAGGTTCTCAGGGCAGGTATGGGTGGTTGACCCGGACGGTTTGCCGTGAGTTCGATCGGATTTGCGCTGGTCTTTCAGACTTGGAAATGCAAAACCAATGTGGGAGCGAGCCTGCTCGCGAATGCGGTGTATCAGTCACCCTCTTTGTTGGATGAAAGACCGCATTCGCGAGCAGGCTCGCTCCCACAGGGTTTAGGGTGTTTTCAGGTATTGCGCTGGGTCAGGGCACGCTCCATGCGGCTGATGCCCTCTTCGAGCAACGACCGCGGGCAGCCGAAGTTCAGGCGCACGAATTGTTGGTGCTGATCACCAAAATCCAGCCCCGCGCTCAGACCAACCTTGGCCTGCTCAAGGAAGAACTGCTGCGGATTGTCCAGGTCCAGCGCCGAGCAATCGAGCCACGCCAGATAAGTCCCTTGCGGCACATTGATCGTCACCCCCGGCAAGCGGCTGCGCACCGCATCCACCAGCCAGTCGCGGTTGGCCTGCAGATAGGTTTTCAGTTCGGCCAGCCACGGCGCACCTTCGCTGTAGGCGACGCGGGTGGCTTCCATGCCCAGCGGGTTGACGCTATCGACCATGCCACAACGGGCGTGGTTGACGCGCTCGCGCAGGGCAGCGTCCTGGATGATCATGAACGAGGTTTTGAGGCCGGCGATGTTGTAGGCCTTGCTCGCCGACATCAGGGTGATCGTACGTTTGGCGATTTCCGGGCTGAGGGACGCGGTCGGAATGTGCACGCGGCCGTCGAAGCACAGCTCGGCGTGGATCTCGTCGGAGATGATCCAGGCGTCCTGTGCCGCACAGATGTCGGCCACGGCTTGCAGTTCTTCACGGCCAAACACCTTGCCGATCGGGTTGTGCGGGTTGCTCAGGAGCAGGGCGCCGCCACCGTTCAGCGATTCGCGCAGGGTCTCCAGCGGCGTGGCGTAGCTGCCATCGGCCTGAGTTATGAATTCCAGCTCGACCTTGTTCAGCCCCCAATGCCCCGGCGCATGCCGCAGCGGCGGGTAGTTCGGCACTTGCACCACGACGTTCTGCTGCGGCTGCACCAGCGCTTTCAAAGCCATGTTGAAACCGGATTCAACGCCCGGCAGGAAGATCAGCTCCTGCGGTTTGACCTTCCAGGCGAACTTGTCCCACAGGTCGGCGACGATGGCTTCACGCAAGTTGTCCTGCGCCACGCTGTAACCCACCAGTGGGTGCAACAGACGCTGCTGCAACGCCTCGATGATCACCGGTGGCGCGGCGAAATCCATATCAGCGACCCACATCGGCAACACATCGGCCGGGTAGCGGCTCCACTTGGTGCTGCCGGTGTTGTGGCGGTCGAATAGCTGATCAAAATCGAAAGTCATGCGCGGTCTCGTGAAGGCGGGTTGTTCATGGGCGCCATGATAAACCCATGACACTCGGCGATACACAAAACCTGTGGGAGCGAGCCTGCTCGCGAAGGCGGTGTGTCAGTCAATATTTGTCTCAACTGACAGGGCCTCTTCGCGAGCAGGCTCGCTCCCACAGGTTTTCCAGGGCATGACCGATTGTCGCCGACGGTCGGTTTTCACACAGAGTGTGTGGTCATTGTCTACAGTGAAAAAGCCGGCAGGCATTCTGCCGTAACCGTGTTTGTCCAGAAAAAGCCCGGCTCAAGTACCGGGTTCCACCTGATCAGGAGTGCACGATGGATCTCAGCCGTCGTCAATTCTTCAAGGTCGCCGGTATCGGCCTTGCAGGCTCTAGCCTGGGCGCGTTGGGCATGGCCCCGACGCTGGCCTTCGCCGAGCAGGTGCGTCACTTCAAGCTTGCCCACACCCATGAAACCCGCAACACCTGCCCGTATTGCTCGGTCGGTTGCGGGTTGATCATGTACAGCCAGGGCGATGCCGCGAAGAACGTCGCGCAAAACATCATTCACATCGAGGGCGACGCCGACCACCCGGTCAACCGCGGCACCCTGTGCCCGAAAGGCGCGGGCCTGCTGGACTTCATTCACAGCCCGGGCCGCTTGCTGTATCCGCAAATGCGCAAGCCCGGCAGCAGCGAATGGACCCGGATCAGCTGGGATGAAGCACTGGATCGCATCGCCGACCTGATGAAGGCCGACCGCGACGCCAACTTCATCGAGAAAAATTCCACCGGGCAAACGGTGAATCGCTGGCTGACCACCGGGTTCCTCGCCGCGTCGGCCGCGTCCAACGAAGCCGGTTACATCACCCAGAAGGTGATTCGCAGTCTTGGCATGCTGGGGTTCGATAACCAGGCGCGTGTCTGACACGGCCCGACGGTGGCAAGTCTTGCCCCGACGTACGGCCGTGGAGCCATGACCAACACCTGGACCGATATCGCCAACGCGAATCTGATCCTGGTGATGGGTGGCAACGCAGCAGAAGCGCATCCGTGCGGCTTCAAATGGGTGACCGAGGCCAAGGCGCACAACGCTGCCCGGCTGATCGTGGTCGACCCGCGTTTTACCCGGACCGCTTCGGTGGCCGACTATTACGCGCCGATCCGCACCGGTACCGACATCGCCTTCATGGGCGGATTGATCAATTACCTGCTGACTCAGGACAAGATCCAGCACGAATACGTGCGCAACTACACCGACGTCTCGTTCATCGTCAAAGCCGGCTATGGCTTTGAAGACGGCATCTTCAGCGGCTACGACGCGGCCAAACGCAGCTACACCGACAAATCCGGCTGGGGTTACGAGTTGGGTGAGGATGGTTTCGTCAAGGTCGACCCGACCCTGCAGGATCCGCAGTGCGTCTATCAATTGATGAAGCAGCATTACAGCCGCTACAACATTGAGCTGGCGAGCCAGATCTGTGGGATGCCGGTCGATGCCATGCAGAAAATCTGGGATGAGATTGCCACGTGCTCCACGCCGGGCAAAACCATGACCATCCTCTATGCACTCGGCTGGACGCAACATTCGATCGGCGCACAGATCATCCGCAGTGCGGCGATGGTGCAACTGCTGCTGGGCAACGTCGGCATGCCGGGCGGCGGGGTCAATGCCTTGCGCGGACACTCGAACATTCAGGGCCTTACCGACCTCGGGTTGTTGTCCAACTCGCTGCCGGGTTATCTGACCCTGGGTGGCGATGCCGAGCAGGACTACAACGCCTTTATCAAAAAACGTACGCAAATGCCGTTGCGTCCGGGGCAGCTGTCCTACTGGCAGAACTACAGCAAATTCCACGTCAGCCTGATGAAGTCCTGGTACGGCGCCAACGCGACGCTGGAGAACAATTGGAATTACGACTACCTGCCGAAACTGGATATCCCGAACTACGACGTCCTGAAGATGTTCGACCTGATGAGCCAGGGCAAGGTCAACGGCTACATGTGCCAGGGCTTCAACCCGATCGCTGCGTTGCCGGACAAGAACCGGGTGATGGCTGCGCTGGCCAAACTCAAATGGCTGGTAGTGATGGATCCGCTGGCCACCGAAACCTCGGAGTTCTGGCAGAACGTCGGGCCATACAACGATGTGAAAAGCGCCGAGATCCAGACCGAAGTGATTCGCCTGCCGACCACCTGCTTTGCCGAGGAGGACGGCTCGCTGGTTAATAGCAGTCGCTGGCTGCAATGGCACTGGAAAGGCGCCGACGGCCCCGGTGAAGCGCAAACCGACATCCGCATCATGAGCGAACTGTTCCTGCGTCTGCGCAAACGTTATCAGGCCGAGGGCGGCAAGTTCCCCGATCCGCTGCTGAACCTGTCGTGGCCGTACAAGATCCCCGACGAGCCATCGCCGGAGGAGCTGGCCAAAGAGATCAACGGCAGCGCCATGGCCGACTTCACCGATGCCAGCGGCGTGGCGGTCAAGGCCGGTTCGCAACTGGCCGGGTTCGGGTTGCTCAAGGACGACGGCAGCACCGCGTCCGGTTGCTGGATCTTCGCCGGCAGCTGGACCGAAGCCGGTAACCAGATGGCCCGGCGTGACAATGCCGACCCGTATGGCATGCATCAGCATCAGGGCTGGGCCTGGGCGTGGCCGGCCAATCGGCGGATTCTCTACAACCGCGCTTCGGCGGACGTCGCGGGCAAACCGTGGGATCCGAAAAAACGCCTCGTATGGTGGAACGGCAAGGCCTGGGGCGGCACCGATGTGCCGGACTACAAGGCCGATGTGCCGCCGGAAGCCGGGATGAACCCGTTCATCATGAACCCGGAAGGCGTGGCGCGGTTCTTCGCCGTCGACAAGATGAACGAAGGGCCATTCCCCGAGCACTACGAGCCGTTCGAAACGCCGATCGGCATCAACCCGCTGCACCCGCAAAACAAGAAAGCCATCAGCAATCCGGCGGCGCGGATCTTCGATTCGGTCTGGGAAAGCCTCGGCGAAGCCAAGGACTTCCCGTACGCCGGCACCAGTTACCGGTTGACCGAGCACTTCCACTTCTGGAGCAAGCATTGCAAGTTGAATGCGATTGCCCAGCCCGAGCAGTTCGTCGAAATCGGCGAAGTGCTGGCGAAGGAGAAGGGCATCGCGGCCGGGGATCGGGTGCGGGTCAGCTGCAAGCGCGGGTTCATCGAGGCGGTGGCGGTGGTGACCAAACGCATCCGGCCGCTGCAGGTCAACGGCCAGGTGGTGCATCAGATCGGCATCCCGCTGCACTGGGGATTCACCGGTCAGACGCGTCACGGTTACCTGACCAACACCCTGGTGCCGTTCCTCGGCGATGGCAACACACAGACCCCGGAATCCAAGTCATTCCTGGTCAACGTGGAGAAACTGTAAATGGCCAGCCAAGACATCATTGCCCGCTCGGCCACCACCACGGTGCCGCCCTCGGTGAGGAATCAGCAGGAAGTCGCCAAGCTGATCGACACCACCAAATGCATTGGCTGCAAAGCCTGCCAGGTCGCCTGCTCGGAATGGAACGAGCTGCGCGACGAGGTCGGCCACAACCACGGCACCTACGACAACCCGCAGGATCTGAGCGCAGAAACCTGGACCTTGATGCGCTTCACCGAACACGAAACCGACGCCGGCAACCTCGAGTGGCTGATCCGCAAGGACGGCTGCATGCATTGCGCCGAGCCGGGTTGCCTGGCGGCATGTCCGAGTCCCGGGGCGATCATCAAGCATGCCAACGGCATCGTCGATTTCGATCAGGATCACTGCATCGGCTGCGGTTACTGCATCACCGGTTGCCCGTTCAACATTCCGCGCATCTCGCAGAAGGATCACAAGGCCTACAAATGCACCTTGTGTTCCGACCGCGTCGCGGTAGGGCTGGAGCCGGCCTGCGTGAAAACCTGTCCTACCGGCGCCATCGTCTTCGGCACCAAGGAAGACATGAAGGAACACGCCGCCGAACGCATCGTCGACCTGAAAAGCCGGGGCTTCGACAACGCCGGGCTGTATGACCCGGAAGGCGTCGGCGGCACTCACGTGATGTATGTGTTGCACCACGCCGACACGCCGAAGATCTACGCCGGGTTGCCAGATGCGCCGGCCATCAGCCCGCTGGTGGGCTTGTGGAAAGGCATCAGCAAACCGTTGGGCCTGCTGGCGATGGGTGCAGCGGTGCTGGCCGGTTTCTTCCACTATGTGCGCATCGGGCCGAACCGCACCGAGGAGGATGATCATCCGGCGCCACCGGATACTTCGGTGCACGTTGTCGATCCGGCGGTGCACACCTTCGATCCACGCGGGGAGAACCGGCCATGAGCAACAAGACGATCCTGCGTTACACCGCCAACCAGCGCACCAATCACTGGCTGGTGGCGATTCTGTTCTTCATGGCCGGGCTGTCCGGGCTGGCGTTGTTTCATCCGTCGATGTTCTGGCTGACTAACCTGTTCGGCGGCGGGCCGTGGACGCGGATTCTGCACCCGTTCATGGGCGTGCTGATGTTCGTGTTGTTCCTCGGCCTGGTGTTCCGCTTCTGGCGCGCGAATTTCTTCATCGACAACGACTGGAAGTGGATGCGCCGCATTGATCGGGTGTTGGTCAACGATGAAGAAAGCGTGCCGCCGGTGGGCAAGTACAACGCCGGGCAGAAGATGTTGTTCTGGACTTTACTGCTGTGCATGCTTGGTTTGCTATTCACCGGTCTGGTGATCTGGCGTGCGTATTTCAGTGCTTACTTCGGCATCACCGTGATCCGCTGGGCCATGCTCCTGCATGCGCTGGCCGGGTTTGTGCTGATCCTCAGCATTATCGTGCACATCTACGCCGGGCTGTGGATCAAGGGTTCGGTGGACGCGATGCTGCATGGTTGGGTCAGCCGCGCCTGGGCGAAGAAGCACCATGAACTGTGGTATCGCGACATCACCCGCGATGAACGCAATCCGGACGTGCCGGAGCGACCGATCACCAAAAAGGGCTGACTTTTGGCAACCATTCTTGAACCCGGGGAAATCGAAGCGGCGGCCAGTTCGCCGCCGTTTCTGCACCTGCCGCCGCACAACCTGTTCACTTTGCGCGCCCAGCGCCTGGAGCAATTGGCTCACGGGCATCCGCTGGCCGATTACCTGCGGCTGATCGCCGGATTGTGCCGGGCTCAGCAGCAGGTTTTCGACGATCCACCGCTGACGGCACCGTTTGATCAGCAAAGGATCGAAGCCTGTCAGTTGCATGGTTTGCCGCCGTTTGCTGCCGACACATTGGTGCGCGAGGAGGGCTGGCAGGTTTATCTGGATGCTCTGTTGCAACGCTATGTGCCGCCCGATCAACCCGCCGTAGTCGACGCGCTCGCCACACTGCGCAGCGCCAGTGCCGGCCAGTTGCGTGCGTGGGCGGTGGCGTTGGTCAGCGGTCAATATTCGATGGTGCCGGCACAGTTGGTGCCGTTTCTCGGCGCCGGGTTGCAAGCGGCGTGGAGCCACTGGCTGCTCAGCGCACCGAACCTGCAACTGAAACCCGGCGACAGCCTCAGCCAGTGCCCGGGTTGCGGTTCACCGGCGATGGCCGGGGTGATCCGCCATCGCGGCAAACACAACGGCCTGCGCTATCTGGTGTGTTCGCTGTGCGCCTGCGAATGGCACGTGGTGCGGGTCAAGTGCGTGTATTGCGAGTCGAGTAAAGGCCTCGATTACCTGAGCCTGGAGGACGATCGGCATGCGGCCAATCAGGCGCCGATTCGGGCAGAGGTCTGTCCGAGCTGCAACAGCTACTTGAAATTGCTGTACCTGGAAAACGATGCCGAAGGCGAAGCGCTGTCAGCTGACCTCACCAGCCTGCTGCTCGACATGCGTCTGGCGCAGGACGGTATTCAGCGTCTGGCACCGAATCTGTTGCTGGCGCCGGGAGACGAATGACCAGAGCGTCTACACTCCTGAAAAACCTGTGGGAGGGGGCTTGCTCCCGAAGGAGCCGTGTCAGTCAGATTATTTGTGGCTGACTCACCGCATTCGCGAGCAAGCCCGCTCCCACAATTGGGGGCCGGTGTGCTGTATTTAGACGCGTTGCGTCAGGTCATGCCGGAGAGTCTTGTTTTCGGGAGTGGCTGATGTCTTCGAGTGTTGCCCTGCGGTTGCCTTCCATTGATGGTTTGTTGCGTCACCCGGCCTGTCTGCCGCTGGCCGAGCGTTATGGTCGTGAGGCGTTGCTGAGCGGCTTGCGGCAGTTGCTTGATGAGCTGCGGCTCAGCGTGTTGCAAGGTCAACTGTCTGCCATTGAAATCAGCCCCGAAGTGCTCGCCGGCCGCGTCGGCGAGCGTCTGGCGCAGCAACAGCGCAGCAACGTGCGGCGGGTGTTCAACCTGACCGGCACGGTGCTGCACACCAATCTGGGCCGCGCCTTGCTGCCGGACGAAGCCATCGACGCGGTGCAGATGGCCGCACGTTATCCGCTTAATCTGGAATTCGATCTGGCCAGTGGCAAACGCGGTGATCGCGATGACCTGATCGAAGGCCTGATCCGCGAGCTGACCGGCGCTGAAGCCGTCACCGTGGTCAACAACAATGCCGCTGCGGTGCTCCTGACCCTGAACAGCCTTGGTGCGCGCAAGGAGGGCATCATCTCCCGTGGTGAGCTGATCGAGATTGGCGGCGCGTTCCGCATTCCCGACATCATGGCCCGCGCCGGTGTGCGCCTGCATGAAGTCGGCACCACCAACCGCACCCACACCCGCGACTACGAAGCGGCGATCAGCCCGCGCAGCGGCTTGATCATGCGCGTGCATGCGAGCAACTACAGCATCGAAGGCTTTACCGCCCGGGTGCCCACCGCCGAACTGGCCGAGCTGGCGCATCGGCACGGCTTGCCGCTGCTGGAGGATCTGGGCAGCGGCAGTCTGCTGGACTTGACCCGTTGGGGCCTGCCGGCGGAACCGACGGTACGGCAGGCGCTGCTCGACGGTGCGGACATCGTCACCTTCAGCGGCGACAAATTGCTCGGCGGGCCGCAGGCCGGGTTGATTGTCGGGCGCAAAGAACTGATCGCGAAGATCAAGAAGAATCCGTTGAAGCGCGCCTTGCGGGTCGACAAGTTGACTCTGGCCGCACTGGAAGCGGTGCTGGGCCTGTATCGCGATCCGGATCGCCTCGCCGAACGTCTGCCGAGTTTGCGGCTGTTGACTCGCCCGCAAGCCGAGATCCTCGCCCAGGCTTGCCGTTTGCAACCGGCGATGGCTGAAGTCTTGGGCGAACCGTGGCAGGTCAGCGCCGTGCAGGCCTTGGGCATGATCGGCAGCGGCAGCCAACCGGTGGCGCGGTTGCCGAGTGCGGCGCTGTGCTTACGCCCGCAAGTGTCCAAGCGTTTGCGCGGGCGTTGTCTGCTGAATCTGGAAGCTGCGTTGCGCAATTTGCCGATTCCGGTGCTGGGTCGAATTGACGACGACGCGCTGTGGCTCGATCTACGCCAACTCGACGACGAGCCGACGTGGCTGGCGCAGTTGCCGCAGTTGCAGGTCGAGTCGTGATCGTCGGCACCGCCGGGCACATCGACCACGGCAAGACCTCGCTGCTGCAAGCGCTGACCGGGCAAACCGGCGACCGCCGCCCGCAGGAACGCGAGCGTGGGATGACCATCGACCTCGGTTATCTCTACGCGGAGCTGGAACCCAGTGCCGGGCTGACCGGGTTCATCGATGTACCGGGCCACGAGAAATTCACCCACAACATGCTCGCCGGCGCGCAGGGCATCGATCTGGTGTTGCTGGTGGTGGCGGCGGACGACGGGGTGATGCCGCAAACCCGTGAGCATCTGGCGATTGTGCAGTTGCTGGGCATTCCCCGGGCGCTGGTGGCGATCACCAAATGCGATCGGGTTGAAGCGGGCAGGGTGGAAGAGGTTGAACGTCAGGTACTCGACCTGCTGGAAACCGGGCCGTTTGCCGAAGCACCGATGCTGACGGTGTCGAGCGTGACCGGGCAGGGCGTCGATGAACTGCGCCAGAACTTGCTGCAGGTTCAACGTGAAGTCCATGAGCGCAGCCGCGAAGGTGGTTTTCGCCTGGCCATTGATCGCGCCTTCAGCGTGGCGGGCGCCGGGATCGTGGTGACTGGCACCGCGTTGTCGGGCGCGGTTTGCGTCGGCGATAAACTGGCCCTCGGGCCGTCCGGTAAAGCGGTGCGGGTGCGCGGATTGCACGCGCAGAATCAAGCCGCCGAACAAGCCTTCGCCGGGCAACGGGTGGCGCTGAATATCAGTGGTGACCGGTTGACCCTGGAGCAGATTCATCGCGGCCAATGGCTGCTGGCCGAATGGCTGCACGCACCGACGCAACGGGTCGACATTGAGTTTCAACTGCTGCCCGGCGAGCGCACGTTCGAACATTTTCACCCGGTGCATGTGCATCTCGGCACTCAGGACGTCATCGCCCGTGTGGCGTTGCTCGAAGGTTCGCGTTTGAGCCCCGGTCAGCGCATGTTCGCGCAATTGCTGATCAACGCCCCGGTGCACGCGGTGAAGGGCGATCGCCTGATCCTGCGTGACCACAGCGCGCAACGCACCCTCGGTGGCGGTCAGGTACTCGACCCGTTTGCCCCGGCCCGCCAGCGCCGCAGCCCGGAACGGCTGGCGCAACTGCAGGCCCTGGCCGGCAGCGACAGTCTTGAACAAGCGTTACCACTGCTGCTTGACCACAGCGCTGGCGGCCTCGATCCGCAACGGCTGGAGCGCCAGTTCAATCGTCAGCGTGAAGACTGGGCGCTACCAGCCAACGTGCGCCTGATCGACACCCGCCAGGGACCGGTGCTGTTCAATGTGCAGCGCTGGGGGCAATTGAAGTTCACCCTGTTGGAGCAACTGGCGAAATTGCATGAGCTGGAACCGGACCAGATGGGCCCGGATCGCGACCGCCTGCGACGCTTCAGTGGTCTGGCGCTGGAGCGCTCGACCTTTGTCAGCCTGCTGGAAGAACTGCGCGCTGCTGGGTCGATCAACGCCAGCGGGCCGTGGTTGCATCTGCCGGATCATCAGGTGCGTTTGAGTGCTGAAGACGAAACCCTGTGGCAGCGCATGCAGCCGCTGTTCGAGCAGGCCGGGTTTGATCCGCCGTGGGTACGTGATGTCGCCAACGTGTTGGGCGTGGAGGATGCCGTGGTGCGCCTGCTGTTGCGCAAACTGGCGCGCTTGGGATTGATGCACCAAGTGGTGCGCGACCTGTTTCTGTCTGACGGGCAACTGCGGCGCATGGCCAACATTCTGTTGCAACTGGAGCAGGAAAATCCGTCGATCCAGGTGACAACCTTCCGTGATGCGCTAGGCTTGGGACGCAAACGCTGTATTCAGTACCTGGAATACTTCGACCGCCTCGGCCTGACCCGGCGCATCGGCGAATCCCGGGTGATCCGCCACGACAACGCGCTGGCCAGTGCCGACGCACCCTGAGTTCAAAGGAAGGCAATCGCGCCCGGTGGCGCGGCCGGGCTTCAAACCCGGTTGGGGACGGCATCCGTTCCCGGGCAGGTTCGACTCCGGCTGCCTTCCGCCAATTACGCAATATTCCAAACCTCACCCAATCCCCCCTGTGGGAGCGGGCTTGCTCGCGAATGCGGTAAGTCATTCAACGTCTATGTCGACTGATCCGCCGCTTTCGTGAGCAGGCTCGCTCCCACAGGGGATTGGTTTTCCAGTCGATGGATTCGTAGGGCGACATCGGGCCAGAGGCTGGGTTTAACCACCAGCCATCAGAACCCCAACGGGTACTGAATCACTAAATAAATCCGGTCGATATCATCCCCGGCCTGTGCCTCGTTGGCCCGGTGCGAGACATGCGATAGCTGCACCGACAGGTCCTTCGCCGTGCCCGATTGCACGATGTATTTCAGATCGATATCCCGTTCCCAATGCTTGCCGCCAGCGCCTTGCTGCGGCTGATAGTCGCCAGTCTCGGCATCGAACGGGTTGTACGCGCCGCCCTTGGGCGCGTGAGTGCCGTCGATGTGGTCGCCGGAGACGTAGCGGGTCATGAAGGTCAGGCCAGGGATGCCGAAAGCGCCAAGGTCGAGGTCGTAGCGTGCTTGCCAGGAGCGTTCGCCGGCGCCGTTGAAGTCGGCGTATTTGATCGAGTTGGCGAGGTAGATCGAGTCACCGCCCACGAAATCGAACGGCGTGTCGCCATTTATGCGTTGCCAGCCGAGCATGACCGCGTGCGCGCCGAAACTGTACTTGCCGGACAGGCTGAACGCGGTGTTGTCGATCGCGCCGGCCAGCGCCCGACCGGTATCGCGGGTGTGGTAGAGGTTGGCGTCGAGCAGCAGGCCGGACTGTTTGAAGTGCAGATTGGCGTAGTACTGATGCCAGGTGTCAGTCAGGTCCGAGGCGTAAAGCGATCCACCGACCGGACTGTCGCCGAACAGATCGGCGCCGAGAAAACTGATTCCGCCAGCCTCGGTAGTGGCGCCGTAACCGGAAAAGTCGCCGTGGCTCGAAGAGCTGTCCTGATTCTTGAATGCGGTGAAGTGGCCGGCCGTGAAGTTAACGTTGTCGATTTCACGACTGTTCACTAGCAAACCTGTAGCGTATTCCGGTTGCAGGCGCTTGTCCGAGGTGTCGAACACCGGCGTTTCCACCGTCATTTCGCCAAACGCGAGGGTAGTGCGTGAAGCTTTCAGTTTGAACGCGCCGCCAGCGCTGGAGTAGTTCGGTTCACTACGACCATTGCTGTCGACCGGCAACAGACCCGTGCCGGAATGTCCTTTGCCGCCGTCGAGTTTCAGACCGAGAAAGGCGTGGGCATCGATGCCGAATCCGACAGTGCCTGGCGTGTAGCCAGAGGTGAACGTGCCGATAAAGCCCTGGGCCCATTCCTGTTTATAGTTTTTGCCGGAGGGAGAGGGCGAGCGGTAGTCGTTGCTCAGGAAGAAGTTGCGGCTGAGCACTTCGGTTTTGGCGTCGTCGAAGAAGTCATTGGCCAAAGCACTGTCGCTCGCTGCGCAAAGCAGTGCCAACAACGCAAAGCGTGGTGTTGAGGGAGCCATCGTGAGGGACCGACAATCAGGGAAGGTCTCTGATGATGGGCACGATCATCCGTGCCGGATTGAGCCGATGTGCTGAGTTCAAGGCATACCTGATTCCCTTGTAGGAGTGAGCCTGCTCGCGATAGCGGTCGATCAGTTTAGATCGATGTTAATGACACACCGCTATCGCGAGCAGGCTCACTCCTACAAGGGGTATGCGTTACAGCACGCCGTATTCGCGAGCCGTGCGATCCACGGCGATTCGTGTTTTGTCGACCAATTCATCCAGCTCCGCGCGCGTGGCGATCAATGCGGGGGCCATGATCATCCGGCCCAGCGTCGATCGAATGATCAGGCCTTCCTCAAAACCAATGGTGCGGCAGCGCCAGGCGATGTCGTTCTCGTTGGCGAAACGCTTGCGGGTGGCTTTGTCTTCGGCGAACTGCAATGCCGCCACCAGCCCGACGCCCTGAACCTCACCCACCAGCGGGTGGTTGCCGAACACTTCGCGCAGGCAGGTCTGCAGGTACGGGCCGGTGTCGTTTTTCACCTGAGTGACGACGCCTTCATCGCGCAAGGCCTTGAGGTTGGCGATGGCCACCGCAGCCGCCACCGGGTGACCGGAATAGGTCAGGCCGTGAGCGAACACGCCGCCTTTTTCCACCAGCGCTTCGGCCATACGTCGCGACAGGATCAGCCCGCCCATGGGGATGTAGCCGGAGGTCAGGCCTTTGGCGATCGACAGGGTGTCCGGTTCAAAACCGAAGGCCTGGTGCGCGAACCATTCGCCGGTGCGACCGAAACCGCCAATCACTTCGTCGGCGCACAGCAACACATCATATTGGCGGCAGATACGCTGGATTTCCGGCCAATAGGTGGCGGGCGGAATGATCATGCCGCCAGCGCCCTGGAACGGTTCGGCGACGAAAGCGGCGACCTTGTCGGCGCCCAGTTCGAGGATCTTGTCTTCCAGTTGCCGCGCGGCCTGCAGGCCGAATTCTTCCGGGCTGAGGTTGCCCTCGTGGGCGAACCAGTACGGCTCATCGATGTGCGCGACGTCAGGGATGGTGCCGCCCATTTCGTGCATGAATTTCATGCCGCCCAGCGCCGTCGCAGCCAGGGTCGAGCCGTGGTAGCCGTTCCAGCGGCCGATCATGATTTTCTTTTCGGGCTGGCCCATCACTTGCCAGAACTTGCGCACGGTGCGGATCAGCACTTCGTTGGCTTCCGAGCCGGAGTTGGTGTAGATCGCGTGGCTGTAGTGCTGGGGCAGCAGGCTGAACAACAGCTCGGAGAGCTCGATCACCTGCGGGTGAGTGGTGTGGAAGAACATGTTGTAGTAGGGCAGTTGTTGCAGCTGCGCGGTCGCGGCAGCGGCCAGGTCCTTGCGCCCGTAACCGAGGTTGGTGCACCACAGGCCGGACATGCCGTCCAGGTAGCGATTGCCGTCGTTGTCCCACAACGCCAGGCGATCACCGCTGACCATCACCCGCGGGCCTTCCTCGTTGAGCGCCTTCTGGTCGACGAACGCGTGAATGTGGTGGGCGGCGTCGGCGGCCTGATAATCGCGGGTGCTACGGGTCGGATCGAATTCGGCGGACATGGCGGTTCTCCAGAGAAACGGGGCAAGTGGGTGCGCGTTCATTCCAGCGGTGCACGGCTAATATTTGTCACTTAAAAAAATTTTTGTAAAGAAAATATTTGTCGGTGAAAAAATAAGTCCGTAGGCTGACGCCGATCAGCAAGACAGGACATCAGCACCATGAGCGGGCTCAGAGAACGGCAAAAGGAACAGCGCAGGGAAGTCATCGCGCAGGCAGCGCTGGAGCTGTTCAAGACCAACGGTTTTGCGGTCACCACGCTGGACCAGATCGCGATCCAGGCCGGGGTTTCCGCGCCGACGGTGGTCAATTATTTCGGTGGCAAACAGGAGATTCTGCTGGCCTTGCTCAAACAGCCGGACGAGCAGGCGATGCGCGAGGCGCGGGCCAATCTGGATGACGACAGCGATCCGCTGGAGGCGTTGTGCGAGTTCGAAGGCTTGATGACCGACTATCAACTGCAAGCGATGCCGGCCTCGCTGTGGCGTGAATTGGCACCGTTTCTACTGACCGGTGAGTTGGCGCTGGCGTTGAGCCCGTGGAATGCGGCGGTGATCGAAGAAACCAAGGCGCTGCTCGGGTATTTTCGAGCGCAGGGCAAGGTGCGGGGGTCAGTCGATCTCGATGTGGCGGCGACGTTGTTCAACCAGTACGCGAACATGGCGTTTATCCGTCTGGCGACCGAGCCTGAGCCGGACAGGGCAGCACATGCCGAACACATGCGCGGTGTGCTGGGTTTGATCTGCCATGGCATTTTGAGCAGCGAGTAGTGGTTTTCAGGTTTTCGGCAACCACGGCTGCATCAACTCCAGCATCCCGCGTCCGCCACAGCGCAACCCGGCGGCCATGGTCAGCCACGACAGCTCGGTAATGATCACTTCGCGGGCCTGCAGCAAGCGCACTTCGCCCGCCGTGCCACCGGCCGTTCCGCCATCCGGCATGTACACCGTCATCCAGTCACCGAGACTTTCCACCACCAGACACAAGCGCCAGCCTTGTTCTTCGGCAATCAGGCCAACCTTCGAGCCGTCGGGGTTTTCCATCCCGGCAAAGCGTGTGGTGGTGTCCTTGAACAACTGGTAACCCGGCAGATTGCTCAAGACCTTGTCTACGGTGTTTTCGATCGCTGAAAGTCTCTAGTGACTAGTTGCCAGACACACCGCTTTCGCGAGCAGGCTCGCTCCCACATTGGAATGCAGTTCCCCTGTAAGAGCGGGCTTGCTTGCGAACAGGTCAGCACATTCAGTGAGCAAGGCTAGCTGAAAAAGTTACACGGCTAACGACGGGTCGCCAGGTAGGACTGTCCAAGATCACTGGCCCAACCGTCCAGCACCGCTTTGACGTCATCGGCGGTCAGCACCTGCTTGTCATTTTCCAGCGGCAGCCCGGTGCCCTTGCGCACTACTTCGGCGACCACTTCGCCGGTTGTGCCGTCCTCGAACGAGACTTCGGTGGTGATTTCGCTGTCCTGATCGCGGATGCCGGTGGCGGTGCTCACGCCGGCGGCGACCAGGGTCACCGGTAGCCATTCATAAAAGCGCAGGCCCTGGGTGCTGGCGGCGACGCGGGTGATCGCCGGTCTGATGGTCAGGGTGTTCGGGCCGGGTTGTGGCACCAGGCGCATGACCTTGCCCAGTTCCAGCCTGAGCGCGGCGTCGTAGTAATCGGTGACGCCGGACAGCGTGCTCAGCGGGATCCGCTCGGTCGGCGCGGCGCTCGGGTAGAACTGGCTGGGCGCCAGATAGGCCTGGGTGTAACGCCCCCGCGCCAGCGCCGGGCTGACCCAACCCAGCACCTTCTGCCCAGATGGCGACTGGCGCTCGCTGAGCACGCTGTAATCGTGCAGAAATCCGGTGTACTTCTGCGGTTCGACGGTTTTGCTGCTGCAGGCCGAAAGGCTCAGGGACGCCGTACACAGCACCGACATCAAGCAATGGCTTCTGATCATGCGAATCCTTGTTTTGCGCTTTTGCCTCGCGTCGTTCAAGCGCGGGCAGTGATTGGGGAGGAGAGCGGCGGGGTGTTGTCCGAGCACTCGATGTGCAGCTGGCCGTGGCTCATGATCCATTGGATCAGGTCGGCGGTCGGAATCGAATGCACGTACTCGACCCATTGCGAATCGCCGGGGCCGTACTGCTCGAAATAGCGGCGCAGGACGATTCGGCTTTGATCATCTGACAGGCCCAGGCAGAACTCCTGGAACAACAGCGGCGTATCCTGCTCGGGCGCGCTGGTGCGCTGGCTGAGAATCAACGGATAGCGGGCGTCGTGGCCCTCGGCGGTATAACGGTTGTGCAATGCGCTCATTGAAAGCCCCCCGGTTGTCGATGGCGTGCAGGGTGCCTGAGGGGTTTTGCCGCAGAATGTCCGCTTGATGTCCGGGACGACGGAATGTTGCTCGATTGAAATATATGACCCGCCCGCCAGAATAGTTTTAGATGCGTTCTTTTTTTGGCCTGAGGATCCTGTGCCCGTGAGCAGACTGCTGATCGTCGACGATGACGTGGAAATTCTTGCCCTGCTGAAGAAGTTCTTCGTCCAGCACGCCTACGAGGTCGATGTTGCCGCCGACGGCGCAGCGATGTGGGCGGCGATTGCCCAGCAGCGCCCGGACACGATCATTCTCGACCTGATGCTGCCCGGCGAAGGTGGCCTGAGCCTGTGCCAGAAAGTGCGCGCGCAGATGGGCATTCCGATCATCATGCTGACCGCCATGGGCGAGTTGAGCGACCGGATTGTCGGCCTCGAACTGGGCGCCGATGACTACGTCACCAAACCGTTCGCCCCGCGTGAATTGCTGGCGCGCCTGCGCGCGGTGCAGCGTCGCGCCGGTGAGCAGGTCAGTCCTGCGAGTGAACCTTCGCGACCGGTGATCGCCTTCGCCGGTTGGCATCTGGACATCACCTGTCGCGAGTTGCGCTCCCCGGAAAACGTGATGATTCCGCTGTCCGGCGGCGAGTTCGATCTGCTGGTGGTGTTTCTCGAACACCCGCAGCGCATTCTTACCCGCGAACAATTGATCGACCTGTCTCGTGGTCAGGGCCACGACGCCTTTGATCGCAGCATCGACGTGCAGGTCAGCCGCCTGCGGCGCAAGATCGAGCCGAACAGCAAACGCCCGGACCTGATCCGCACCGTGCGCAACGGCGGTTATATGTTCACCGCCAAGGTCACTCGTTCATGATCCATCGATTCCTGCGCCGTGATCCGCTGAGTCGGCGGATCGCGCTGACGATTGTCGCGGCCATGCTGGCTTCGCTGGCACTCAATTTCCTATTCGTGGAGGTTGCGGGGACCTGGGCGCGGCCACCGATTGAACGTACCGGTTTGCTGGAGCAGATTGCCGCGACCGTCAAAGTGATCGAGGCTGCACCAGCGCCTTTACGCCCGAAACTGGCGCACGCGGCAACCGGCCCGACGCAGGAGGTGACCTGGAGTGCGCAACGCGACGAACTTGGATTGCCAGCGGGTGGTACGCAGCTCATCGCCAACAAGACGTCGGGGTTGCATCAGTTGTTGGGCGATGAGCGAGACATTCGGGTGTTCAATCCCGCTGACTGGCCGAGCGGCAGTCCGCTGGCACGCTATGCGGCGCTGATTCAACTGCCGGATGCCAGTTGGCTGTTGTTCTCTTCGCCCGAGCGCTCCTGGGGCCTGGACATCGGCACGCGCATCGCGATCATCATCGTCCTCGGCCTGATCGCCACCGTGCTGGTGGCCTGGCTGGCCACGCAGCAATTGGCCAAGCCACTGCAACGCTTTGCCAGCGCCGCCCGGCGTTTTGGCGGTGATCTGCGTGCGCCGCCGATCAAAGTCGAAGGCCCGGACGAGATCCGCCAGGCGATCATCGCCTTCAACACCATGCAGGCGCAGATTCAGCACTACATCAGCGAACGCACGCACATGCTCGCGTCGATTTCCCACGACTTGCGCGCACCGCTGACCCGTATGCGCCTGCGCAGCGAGTTCATGGAGGACTTTGATCATCAGGGCAAACTGATCCGCGACATCGAAGAAATGCAGTCGATGATCAACGCGGCACTGGCGTTCTTTCGGGAAGATACTCAGCCGGAGCAAAGCACCGCCTTCGACCTGTCGGAACTGTTGCAGACGATCATCGACGACTACCGCGACCAGAACATCGCCATCGATTTTCATGGCCCGGCGCATCTGGTTTATGAGGGCCGCCCGTTGGGGATCAAGCGGGTGGTCGTCAACCTGCTGGAAAACGCCGAGAAGTACGCGCAGCAGCCGGCCATTACCTTGAGCAGCGATGGCTACAGCGTGTGCATCGACGTCAGTGACAACGGGCCGGGGATTCCCGAAGCGTCGTTGCAGCGGGTGTTCGACCCGTTTTTCCGCCTGGAAACCTCGCGCAACCGGGAAACCGGTGGTGTCGGGCTCGGGCTGTCGGCGGCGCGGGCCATCGTGCGCGAGCAGGGCGGGGAACTGACATTGAGCAATCGCAGCAGCGGTGGTTTGCTGGCGCGGGTTGAGTTGCCTTTGTAATACTTTGAAACATTTGCGAGCGGCCGGCGGTCAACAGGACACATTCACTGCAAGAAGCGTCCATGAAAACCCCACGGCCCTCCGCACGTCTTGAACCGCTGTCACAACTGCGCAATCTGAAAATGGCTCGCTCCGCCCACGCCTATGTCCGTGGCAGTACGGTGCAGTTTTATGAGTGGCTGCACAGCCAACCGGGCCGCAACTTACCGAAGGGGCCGGCGGTGTGGATCTGCGGCGATTGTCACGCCGGCAATCTCGGGCCGACCGGCGATCTGAAGGGGCGCATCGACATTCACATCCGCGACCTCGACCAAACCGTTATCGGCAACCCCGCGCATGATCTGGTGCGTCTGGCGCTTTCCTTGGCCACCGCCGCCCGAGGTTCGGACCTGCCCGGCGTCGCCACCGCGCGCATGCTTGAAGAGATGATGCGCGGCTATGAACAAGCATTCGAAGACGACGTCGACAAAGAGCCGCCAAGACCCGCGCAAGTCAAGGCCGGCATGCGCAGCGCGGTGCAGCGCACCTGGAAGCATCTGGCCCAGGAGCGCATCGAGAGCACCAAACCAACTATTCCGCTGGGCAAGCATTTCTGGTCGCTGTCACGGGAAGAGCGCAGCGCGCTGAAATCGCTTTGCGCAACGCCTGACGTCCATACGCTGGTGACGTCCCTGAAGGGGCGCTCAAAGGACGACCGGGTGAAAATGCTCGACTCGGCCTATTGGGTCAAAGGCTGCAGTTCGCTGGGGCTCAAGCGTTATGCGGTGTTGCTGGGGGTGGGCGAGGGCGATGATCAGGAATATTGCCTGCTGGATATCAAAGAGGCAGTTGCTGCCGCCGCACCCCGGGTCGCCCGCGCCGCGATGCCGCGCGACAACGGTAAACGTGTGGTCGAAGGTGCGCGGTTTCTCTCCCCGGGCCTGGGCAATCGGATGATCGCCACCCGCGTGCTCGATCATGGCTTCTTCATCCGCGAACTGCTGCCTCAAGACATGAAACTGGAACTGGATCAGTTGAGCCAGACCGACGCGATGCTCGCCGCCGGCTATCTGGCCCGCGTCGTGGGGCTGGCCCATGCCCGGCAGATGGACATGAGTACCCGCGCCGAATGGATGCGTGAATTGCAGACGTGTCGCTCGAAAACGCTGGATGCGCCGTCGTGGCTGTGGACCAGTGTCGTGCAGTTGGTGGGCAGCCATGAGAAAGGCTATCTGGAACATTGCCGGCGCTATGCGCTGGAGCACTGATTCGTGTGAGTGAAACAGTTGTCGGTTGCCGATATGAAATTTGTTCTGTAGATTTTCATGAAATTATAAGAAATAAATTTCATGAGGCGCCGAATGTTTCAGCAATCCCAACAGCATGTCGCCAGTTATTACGCCCACAGTTGCGCCGATATTCTCAGCACACGACCGGCACTGGAAGGTGCGCACGACACCGACGTGGTGATCATCGGTGCCGGTTTCAGTGGGCTGCACACCGCATTGCGTCTGGCTTTGGCCGGCAAGCGCGTCACCGTACTCGAAGCCAGTCGCGTGGCTTGGGCCGCGTCCGGGCGTAATGGCGGACAGGCGATTCTGGGCTGGTCGTGCGACATGCCGCCGCTGGAGGCTGCGCTTGGATATGAGCGCGCCCGGCGTCTATGGGACGGCATGCGTTGGGCCGCACAGGAGCTGCGTGAATTGCCCGGGCGGCATGGCTTCGATTGCGACTATCGCCCGGGCCATTTGTGGACGTCGGTGATGCCGCGTCGAGTCAGCCTGCTGACTGAGTGGCAACACGAAGCCAGTCACAAGTGGGGCCACGACGGTCTGCAGTTCATTCCTCGTGAAGACTTGCCGCAATGGGTCGCCAGTGATCGTTATCGGGCCGGCCTCTTTGACGCCGAAGGCGCACACCTCAATCCGCTGAAACTCGCGCTGGGGCTTGCCGCCGCCATCGAACGCGCCGGCGGGCATATCTACGAACAAAGCAAAGCGCTTAGCTATCAGCAGGAGGGCAACGGTTACCGGGTCCATACCGAGCGCGGTTCGGTGAAGGCCGACGTGCTGGTGCTGGCCTGCAATGCCTATCTCGATGAGCTCGACCCGCAACTCTCCAGCTGCATCCTGCCGGTCGGCACCTATCAAGTCGCCACCGCACCGCTGACGCCGGAGCAAGCCACCGCGCTGCTGCCGAGCAACGTCTGTGTGACCGACAACCAGTTCGTCCTCGATTACTTCCGTCGCACGCCGGACAACCGCTTGCTGTTCGGGGGCGGCTGCACCTATCTGGGCGGTATGCCCAAGGACATTGCGGCGGCAACTCGGCCGTTTCTCGAACGCGTGTTTCCGCAGCTCAAGGGCGTCGAGCTGCAATTCGCTTGGGGCGGGCATATCGACCTGACGATCAAACGCACGCCTGACATTGGCCGCGAGGGCGATCGCTATTGGCTGCAAGGCTACTCGGGCCACGGCGTGCTGCCGACACTGGCCGCCGCCCGCGCGGTGTCCGACGCGATTCTCGGCGAGGCGGATGAATTGGCGTTGTACCAGGGCCTGAGCAATGGCCGTTTCCCCGGCGGCAAGCACTTCGCCGCACCGCTGGAAGCCATCGGCAAGGCCTGGTATCGCCTGCGCGACAGCATTTGATGAGATTTTGACCATGAACAAGCAAGAAGAAATCGCTGCGCTGGCGATCCTGATCCACGACCTGCGCAAGCACAAGAAATACACCCTCAAAGAGCTGGCCGACAAAATCGGCCGTTCGGTGGGTTTTCTCTCGCAAGTCGAACGCGGCTTGTCGCGCCCGACCGTGGCCGACCTCACCGCGATCAGTGAAACCCTCGGTGTGCCGACCACCTATTTCTACAGCCTGCCCAAAGCCAAACAAGTGCCGTGGGTCACCCGTCCGGACGAACGACGCACGCTGTATTACGCCAACGGCATCACCGACATTCTGGTGTCGCCGCAGATGCGTGCCTCGTTCTCCATGCTCGAAAGTCATCTGGAACCGGGCGCGAGCAGTGGCGACCGGCACATGAGCGACAGCTCGGAGCAGGGCGGCTATGTGCTCGAAGGCGAACTGACCTTGTGGCTGGGCAACGACGACGAGCCGGTCACCTTGAGGGCCGGCGACAGTTTTCAATTCGACAGTCACACCCATTGTCGCTACGGCAACCTCACCGGGCAGCTCACCCGTGTGCTCTGGGTCTACACCTGATAACAACAAAGGATGAACACGATGGACGCTGTCTGCTCTGACCTGCTCGCCGAAGTGCGCGCGTTTCGCCAACGTTACCCCGAGGTGCGTTATGTCGACCTGATTTCCCTGGACATTCCGGGGCACTTTTACGGCAAGCGCTATCCGGTGGACATGCTCGAAAAAGTCGCGGCGGGCAGCGCACTGAAGCTGCCGCAGAACTGCGTGCTGCTCGGCGTGCAGGGCGGTCTGTTCAAGATTGGCGATTACTGTTTCAACGACGGCGACCCTGACGCTGTGCGCCGGTTGGTCCCGGGAACGCTCAAGCCCGTGACCTGGGAAGCGCAGCCGCTGGGGCAGATGCTGATTACCTCCGACGGCACCGCCAAACCCATCGAGTTCGAACCCCGTGAAGTGCTGGCGAAGGTACTGGATCGATTGGCGGGCAAAGGCATTCACCCGGTGGTGGCCTTCGAACTGGAGTTCTATCTGTTCGACAAAAAACTTCGCGACGGCCTGCCACAATTCCCTCGCGACGAGCTGACCGACGACGCCGATGATCAGCCGAACATGCACATCGAGCGTCTGTCGCGCTTCGCCCCAGTGCTCGACGAAATGGTGGAAGCAACGCGAGCTCAGGGCATCGACGCCACGGTGATCACCGCCGAACTGGGACCGGGGCAGTTCGAAATCAATTTCGGCCATATGGACGACGGCTTGCGCGCTGCGGACTGGGCGGCGCTGTTCTGTCGCAGCACCCGTGGAGTCGCGCTCAAGCACGGCTATCGCGCCAGTTTCATGGCCAAGCCGTACGTGCAGCATCCGGGCAGCGGCATGCATGTGCATGTCAGCCTGTATGACGCGGCTGGCAACAACCTGCTGGCCGCCAATCACCAGCAAGCACTGCGCCACGCGGTGGCCGGCTGCCTGGATCTGCTGCCGCACAGCATGCCGATTTTCGCGCCGAACCAGAACGCCATGCGCCGCCTGAGCGGCACGGTGAACACCGCGACCAAGGCGAGCTGGGGTTACGAGGATCGTGACGCTTGCCTGCGCATTCCTGAATCGGACACGAAAAACCTGCGCATCGAATACCGTCTGGCCGGCGCCGACGCCAATCCGTATCTGGTGCTGGCGGCAATTCTGGTGGGCCTGGAACATGGTCTGGCATCAGGCAAGGAACCGATCCCGCCACTCAACGACGATCGCAACAGCGGCATCGATTTCCCGACGGAAATCCTCGACGCGGTGCGCGCCTTGCAGCATCAGCCACAACTGCGTGCGGGACTGGGCGCCGAGTTTGTCGACGTGTATTGCGAGAATAAACGTCAGGATCACCTGGCATTCATGCAGGAGATCAGTGCGCGGGAGTATCGCTGGTATTTGTGATCACTGGTTCAGCACACCACATGAATCGGGTGCAGGGGCCGCGATGACCGGATGGAGTTCAGTACCGGTGAATTCCATCGCTCATCAAAATTGAAGAGCGTGCCAAGAGGTATTTTGAACACGGGGCGTGAGGATGGCGGAAGAACGGCTTCGAATGACGTTTGGAGATAATCCAACGCCATCCCGTGTAATGTCTGCGCTGAGTTGGAAATAGTTGACGTTGGCTGGCAGCTATCGGCCAAAAGCAGGCGCTCGGGAGTGGCGTCTCGCGGCCAACAGTGGACACTCAATCAGTTGATGAGGAAATTACTTGGAAGTCCAAACCGTCTAGCACTCGATCTTGCCGCGTCCTTACCCATCGATCTCGCCGTTACGAATGGCCATCCTGATGGCTTGTGCTGTCGTTGTCACGCCCAGACGTCGGCGTGCTGAGCGCAGGTGATTTTCAACTGTACGCTCCGACAAACCGAGAGTCGCTGCAATATCCGCTTGCCGTCTTCCGGCAGCCGTCCATTCCATGACTTCGCGCTCTCGCGGGGAAAGGGTTCTTAACGCTTCGTCCAATGGCGCCTCAAGCAACCGCCGAGCCGCGAAAAAAGCGGCCGTCGCAACCAGGCTGAGTCCCAAGCGCACCCGCGCGCTCCCATCCACCGGCTCCCCCCCCAAGCTCATTGCGCCCTCAAGCCCCTGTGGGCCAAAAACTGGCACCTGCAACCCCTGAATTCCTGGTCCACCTGGAGAACGAATCATCCGGTAACGCTCTTCTCCCTTGACCTGCTTTTTCTGCCAGAAGAAGGATTGCCGAGCATTCAAAAGGTGACGAGTCACCGGACAATGTCGAACGTAAGTCTCGGCATCCACCGCTTGACCGTTATCGAACCAATCGCCTTCGACCCAGTAGATATGCTCAACCACTTCCTCACTTGCCGTCGATGCAGAAAACAGCACGAATCGATCATAACCGTAGGGTGTGGCGAAACCCCTGACGGATTTCTTGATTGATTCAAGCGTGCGCGCCGTCTCTATCTCCAGAGCAGCGCGCATCGCTGTTTCGGCCGGCCCGTCGCTCACTCCGATGCAACCTCTTTCAACAATGCTTCAGCTGCCAACTTGCCCAGATTGTTGCCTGCCAATGGGCTGTCGCCGGTCAGCAACTTGCGGTCTTGGAGCGTCGCACCTGAAATATCCTGATTGATGATCTCAACTCCCAAGGATTTCAACTGCTCACCAAATTTCCACGTCAGATGCCCAGGCATATACCCTATGTCGGGCGTCTTTGCGTCGAGACTGTCTGGAAATGCGCAGATCTTGTAGCCGTTGAATATGTAGGAATTCCTAGACTCACCAATGCCCGCCGCGAGCATTGCTGCTGGGCCGTGACATAAGGAAATCACAAATTTGTCGTTGGTGATTGCCCAATGCAAAGCCGCTTTCACGTCGGTACTCTCCGGCAATCCAATCAGCGCGCCGTGCCCGCCAGGTATGAAAACGCCGATGTAATCCGAATCCTGCCCCAGCGCCTTCTCAACCACTTCGCACAGCTTCAAAGGTTTTTTGAACTGCTCACGGTATTTGGCGTAGAAATCCTTTACCTCGGTATCTTCGCTAGGCATGGCCCAGAACTCGAATTTCACTGGATTGCCTGACAGGGTCGCAACGTCGAACGCGAAACCGGCTTTGTCGAGGTGATACATGGGCAACAACGTCTCGACTGGGTGATTACCGGTGGAAAACATTGTTCCGTTGTCGGTCAGTAAGTAGCGCTCATCGGCGCCAATCAGCAAAATCTTCCAGCGGCCACCTCGGTAGGGATTAGCGTAATCCGCATCACTCAGATCAGATTTTGGCGAGGTAAATTGGCTAAGCGAGTATGGGGAGGGAAAAAAGGCATTGTCCTCCGCCTGATCCGGAGTGGGGCGCTTGTCGTCACTCTGCAAGGTAGTCATGGGTTTTCTCCTACGAATGGGCCGATTGCCGAGGTTCATGCTAGTAGCGTGACGTAGGCCCAACAATGAGGGTTTTCCCTTAAAGAAATGTTCCTCACACATGCAGCGCGCCGATCGTCTGCTTCCGGCCAAAAGCGGTCAGTGACAATATTCGCAAAGGCTACCGCTCAGCTTCCCGAAGACCGATCTCGACTATTCGTTAGGTACAGCACCATCGCTGCACGAGCCGCATCTTTGATTACCTTCAGCCTCAACCAAGATGATATTCGCGCCTTTATCAGCTAGGTGATACGCCAGCGAAGCGCCCACGATGCCGGCACTAATGACAACGACTCGTTTGTCCAGAGCATTTCCCATATCAACCTTCATTCTGTCGACCTGAAGGCGGTGTCAGTGTCTGCCTCTGGTCGGTTTCTGCTTGTCGTAACGGGCAGCCGTTGTCGTCCAGAAAGCAGATGTAGATTTGTCTGAAGTGGCGAAATAGCTTCCAAAATCATCGTGTTAAAGCGCCGCCTGAAATGGCAGCAAGATAAGCGCGTAAGTGTTGTTGGCACTTGAGGGTACCGAAAATTCGTTCAGCGACTACGGCAAGCGTCATCAACGACTATAGTCATTGGTGAGCCAGAGCGAATCTGACCATTCCCCTGCCAACCTGGCCTAATCCAATTCCGCGATTACACGGCGGATCTTCTTGTGTTCCTTGATGCGGAACGTGAACGTTTCGCTGCCGAAATCACTCAGGCTCAGGCTGAGATCGAGGCAGCGTTGTCTTTTTTTGAACCCCTTGATGGTGGATGGAGTTATCCCGCCGGGCACGTCGCATCCCACTGAGCACGTCCCAACCACCCATCTATCAAGGTTCAAGCAATGAATACTTTAGAGTTCGATGATGCACAAAAAACCAATGGCGACCTGGTTCAGGGTCCGCTGCCGGCCGGCACTGTCGCGCCCGACTTCACTCTTCACGCAACCCCTGATCAACAGTTGTCGCTGCGTGAGCTAAAGGGAAATCCCGTGATATTGGCGTTTTATCCCGCTGACTGGACTTCGGTGTGTGGTGACCAACTGACCTTGTACAACCAGTTGCTACCCACATTCAGAGAATACGGTGCGGCGCTACTGGGTATCTCGGTTGACAGCGCCTGGTGTCATCAGGCCTTTGCCAAAGATCGGAATTTTCACTTCAGCCTGCTGGCCGATTTCGAGCCCAAAGGGGCGGTGGCACGACAGTATGGAGCGTACGAGTCCCAGCTCGGAGTTTGTAAGAGGGCACTGTTCGTGATTGACAAGGAGGGGGTGGTCGCCTGGAGCTACATCTCACCAATGGCAATCAACCCTGGGGCGGACGGCATTCTGGATGCGCTGGATGCTCTGGCGAATTCACCACAAAGCACGCCAACCAAAAATTAACAGGTGATTACATGGCCACTCTCAAAGTCCCGGTAAGTGCCAACGACCATCGCCAGGGAAGTGCGCATGCCAAGGTCACCTTGGTCGAATTTGGCGACTATGAATGTCCCTATTGCGGTGAAGCTTATTGGATGGTCAAGAATCTGCAACAGCATTTTCGCGATGACTTGCTGTTTGTGTTCCGTAACTTCCCTCTGACCACCGCTCACCCCCATGCATTGGGTGCAGCGGTCACCGCTGAGTATGCCGGGAGTCGAGGATTCTTCTGGGAGGCCCACGACGAATTGTACGAAAATCAGGATCGATTGGGCCTGCCGCTGTATCGCGCCATTGTTCTAAAACACGGCCTTTCCAGGGAGGAATTCGATCTTGCAATGCAAGAGGATACTTACATTCCCAAAATACAAGCCGATTTCAATGGCGGTGTACGCAGCGGCGTGAATGGCACCCCAGCGTTTTACATTGACGGGCTTCGCTATGACGGAGTTCCAGAGTTCATCGGGATGAGTCAGATGATTGAGCTTTTGTTAGTGCGTGGACGAAATCGCTAGAGAACCAAATCGGCTTGGCATCACCCACATCGGAGCCGAGGAAAAACCAACGTTAGCTTCCTTTTACATTAAAGAGGTGGACACGGAGCCGGCAACTAATGAAATCTTTGAAGTATTATGAAGAAAATCGACACGCCACATGGTTGGAGTTGTTTTTTGACCTGACTTTCGTTGTTACGATAGGCCAGGTTACGCACACTCTCGGACATGTTCATGAAGGCCACTTTGAACATAAGCAACTATGGACATTCTTACTGCTTTTTGTACCGTTGTGGTGGATCTGGTCCAGTCACACGATTTACTCCAACAGGTTTGATACAGACAGCAATCTTCACCGTTTGGCAACATTATTCATAATGCTCCTGCTCATTGTGCTGTCGGCACGGATCGGGGAAGACCTGGAAGTGAACTACCCGCTTATTATTGCTTGCTATTTTGGTATACGTGCGATCATCAGTGTTATGTATATTTCGTCCATTAGTAAACTCGATTCTCGCGGCGAACTTTCCTCAAGGCTCGGCTTCGCCCTATTAGTTAGCGCAGTTATTAGCCTTTCATCCGTTATTTTTGACCCGCCCTTGCGTTACCTTGTTGCTTATATTGGGATTGTTCTTGATATTCTGTTTCCTGTATTTTTCTGGACTAAATTAAAACCGTTGCCAGCACACACAGAGCACTTGGTTGAGCGCATAGGCCTACTCACCCTAATCTTATTGGGGGAGTCAATTATTAGCCTTTCCGGAGGCTTATCTAACATTCAATGGGGTTATTACAATGTGATGGCGGCCATCACCGGATTCATCATGATTTGCAGTATCTGGTGGATCTATTTTGATAGTTTTTACTTATTGAACAAACATCAAAGCAGTATGAGTGGGCACGCCTTGATCTACTCGCACCTTTTTCTTTTTATGGGGCTGGCACTCCTGGCAAATTTGATCAGGCATGCGATCCTGAATGACATTGCGATGCGCGATTTCCAGATTATGTCGATCACCGGCATGGTCTTGTTTTTCCTGGGGAAGCAATATGGCTATTTCATAGCTGTGAGTCGAATAAGGAAATACATACTGCAAAACACCTTGATCGTGTTTTCTTTAGGTGGGTTAGTTATATTTCTACCGCGTGTCGAGTACATATTGGTCGGCTTGACAGTCACCATGATCTGTTATGTTCTCCTGAATTTCAGATATCGTTGAGTCTTTATTATCAGGCCACAGCTCGGGAAAAGTGATCAAGCGGCTGGTCTGCGGCTTGCACGTTGCCCACTACGTCATTCTCAGTGTCCGAGCGACATGCGACGCTACCCTTGGTCTCTTTGGGTTTGTAATCCTGGTGTCGTCGACCATAGTTAATTACCGGATGCCCCTTTTAGCTATTGCGACCAGATAGCACCAGCCGCATCGTAACAACAGGAGCCACGTCATGGTCAAAGTAGCGTTGTTCGTTCGTCTGGAAGCAAAACCTGGGAAAGAGAAAGAGGTGGAGCGCTTTCTCTTGAGCGGCCTTCCTTTAGTGGAGGAGGAGCCAGCCACTACAGCCTGGTTTGGAATCCGCTTGGGGCCGTCTACCTTTGGCATCTTTGACGCATTCCCGGATGAAGCGGGCCGGCAGGCTCATCTTTCGGGCAAGGTCGCGGCGGCGCTTATGGCAAACGCTGCCGAGCTGTTTGCCGAACCGCCATCAATCGAGAAGGTTGACGTCCTTGCGGCCAAGCTGCCCGGTTAAGCAAATCCAACAGGAAGTTCCATTCAGTTCGGGGAGGCTCACGATGGCTTCGTCAAGTGAGCATCTGTCGGCGTAGCAGTGACCGATCCTCAATGCGCTGCCGGACGCGGCTGCACTCCGAACTGCGCAACGATGTGCGTACCCAATTCCTCAATAACCTCCGCCGCAGGGCGCTTGCCATATTTGAGATTGAGAATGACGTGGTCCACGCCGATTTCCTCAAGCGACTCCAGCAAAAACCGTAGATGGTAACGTCCAAGTTTGAACCCCAAATGGATACGTGTGGGTGGCGTGGACGGATTCTCATCGAGATCGATGTACAGCGACTGAGTAAAGGGCTTGTACACAGAGCCACATTGCCTGGTGACCTCAAGCCGCCAATCTTCCACGACCAGCCGCTGCATATTCGGTATGCGTGGATAGTTGATCCATCCGTTGCTCTCACGCGCGATCCAATCCAGTGACTGGCGACTGTTGCCGGTCACCAGCATTGGAATGAATTGGGTGGTGGGTTTCGGAATCAGGTCTGCGCCGTGCATTTCGCCAGTGCTCCAGTGGATGGGCTCAAAGCTGGTGCTGTGGGCTTGCCGAATCACTTCGTAGTGTTCTCGAAAGATTTCTCCACGCCTTTCGGGATCGACACCAAAAGCCGAAAACTCCACCGGCCGATCTCCCGAAGCCACCCCCAGAATCAAGCGACCTGTGCTCAACTGATCGACGCTGGCTGACGCCTTGGCCGTGTGCAGGGGATGGTGCAAAGGGATGGCAATGGAAGCGGTGCCAAGCGCAATCTCCGAGGTATGAGCAGCCATATAGCCCAGGTACACCCAGGGGTCGAAGACTTGGCCGACATCGCCGAAGCCAGGGTCGCGAAGCGGCACGTCGCGAAACCAGAGCGCGCAGAAGCCCAGCGCCTCGGCTTGTTTAGCCAGTGTGACCTGGTTGAGCATGCTCGGAGTGTCCCCGTCGAACGCCTCCATGGGAAAGAATAATCCAAGGCTCAAATGCCCCTGAGTGAAGGTTCGGCTAAACCCTAGATGCTGCTGGTAAGGAATCGTGCTCGGCCGATACATACGGATTGACCTCATGGCAGAACGTGAACAGCGCCCCCGTTTCCAGAGGTGCTGCGGCATCGGTCGCTTTTGAACGACAGGTGGGGGACTGGGTCTGGCTTTTACCCGTTGCGCCGTACTGCTGGTCGTGTGGACCGGATTCAGGGGGCAGTTGCTGGCGATAGGCGCGGGTCGGTCCGGGTGGGTGTTAAGTGGACGGTCAAAGGAAGTCAGATCTCTCGGCTCTATACCACCAGATGGGCAAGGTGTTCGAGGAATCATTCTATAAGCGTAGGCGGTTTTGCAGCTCTCCGCCATATTCTTACAATCGAGCCGCTGGCGTGCGAAAGTCGCGTATCGAAGGCAGTTATCGGTTGTGGATTCAACCGGTCGACGCAACAGATTGGCTAAATCGTTCTGCCGGTGTTTCGTAGTCTAGCGTTTTCCGAGGGCGGCTATTTAGCTGCCTTGCCACTTCATTGAGCGTGGCTTGCGAGTGCTCCGCAAGGTCGGTTCCTTTCGGGAAGTACTGCCTTAACAACCCGTTGGTGTTCTCATTTGATCCTCGTTGCCAAGGACGATGAGGATCGCAGAAGTAGACTTTGATGTCGGTAGCCACCGTAAAGCGTTTATGGTCAGCCATCTCTTTACCGCGATCCCAGGTCAGCGATTTGTAGAGTTCTTGGGGCAAGTTACGGGCGTTTTCAATTAGGGCGCTGATGACCGTCTCGCTATCCTTACCGTCCAATTTCACTAGCATTACGTAGCGGGTATGTCGCTCAACAAGAGTGGCAATTTGGCTGTTCCTGCTACCGCACAGCAGGTCGCCTTCCCAGTGACCTGGCACCGCCCGATCCTTAGCCGCGGCCGGGCGTTCACGGATCGATACAGCATCAGTGATTCGTCCGTGATTTTCTTTTTTCTGAGTGTGATGACGCGAGCGACGCATGGCCCGCGTGCGCCGTAAATGCTCAAGCAACTCCTTCTTCAGAGCCCCGCGAGCCTGTATGAAGAGCGTGCGATAGATCGTCTCGTGTGACACCTGATAGCTCGTATCGTCCGGGTACGTGCGCTTCAACCAACCGGCAATTTGTTCCGGTGACCACTGCAATTGAAGCTTGTCTGCAACAATTTGCGCCACCGTTCGGTTCTCAACAAGTTTGCAGACCTTGGGTCGATGGGCGCGATCCCAGGCAGCCTGATCAGCTTGATTAGCCCGGTAGCATCCTTGGCCACCGTTGCGTCTGATCTCACGGCTGATCGTAGAGGCTGCTCGCCCTAGCAACGCAGCCATGGAACGGATCGAGTTACCTGCCACCACGGCACGCGAAATCTCTTCACGCTCAGCCAACGTCAGCGCCAATCTGGATCTGCGGCGTACAGCGGGTCTGATACCGCCTGTTTCCGCCAAGATGCGCTGTATCGATGAATGGTTTCGATCAAATAGTTGGGCGATGTGCTGGAGAGAGTCGCCTTTCTGCCAGTGATCCCACATCAGTTTTTTCTGGCTTTCGGTGTAATAGATCCGAGGTCTCTGCTTCATCTGCAACACTCCTTCTGCTTACACAGAATTTAGTCGTGTTGCGTCGACCGGTTGAATCCACAGCCAGAAGGGGTCATTCAAAGGATGTTTGTCAGTCTCTAACTATTATTTCTGCACACTTTTTTTGCTTTATGGAGGTGCACCAAATAATTCATATGCGCTCCTTTTTGATGCTGTTGCAGCCACATCTCCACAATTAAAGGCTCCGTTGGTCGTGATTTATTTGCCAAAATGGTGCATAAAAAATAGTTTGACAGCGCAGTTTGGTTGAACATTAATTATCAGGGCGCTCAACTGGAATGTGAAACACACTCTGCTACGGTTCGTGTTTAAGGGTTGCTACTTCGTATTGAGCAGTTGTCGTCTCACGCTCTTCCCCCAAAATTGTAGATTTGACAGGGTAGCTCTCGCGGACGACTGTGATTTCGTATTTGTTCTGCTTGCCATATCTCTAGTGATCTCTTCCGAGAGTTTCCATGTTGGACCAATCCGCTTCTCGGATTGGAAGCTTCTGAAAGTAAGCGTGTTAATCACCCATCAAATACGTAGAGGCTAGCAAGAATGGAATCTCAAACGTACGAAGTTGTCATCGGCAATGAACGAAACCTGGATAAGCCAATAGTTGCTCTGACCAACTGTGAGGTTGCTTTTTCAAGCAAGGAAGAACTGGATCTATGCATTGTCGCGGTAATGGAGTCTGATGAGCGATTGGGTGCTCGACCGGTTGAGGCCGTTTTCTACGATTGGCAGCTTGCGACTGTGGTAAGGGGGTTGACCATGTTTTTCGGCGTAAGATGGTATGATCGAGAGTATTTCGAAAAGAATCGAGATATATACAAGAATAGAATGCACGGCCACCTCTTTTCTAAGTTTGGTGTGAGCGCAGAAAGCTTTAAAGTCAATCATTTTGTAGCAGGCTGATTCGTGTGAAGGGGTCGCCATGGCAGGGAGCTATAGCGGCCCCCATACGAAGAAGGAAATTATGAATTGAGTACATTCCGAACGTATCTATACCTGGAGTTATTGCTCTGGATCTACCTCGGATGTTGGAACACAACGCTGCCTCTGATTATTGTACAGCGGGGCAGCCTGTTTGAACTGGCTGTCTACGAAACAGCACTCGCATTCGCAGCGATAATTTCAATGTTGTGCTTTGCACCACGCGTTGAGTCGATGCGCCGTAGTACTGCTCTTAAGGCAGGTTGTATTGTAATCTTGTTTGCCAGTGCATTGCGGTACCTATTTGCCTCTAACTGGTATTCGCTTGACGCCCTGATTCTCATCGACGTTATTGCTGTAGCAGCATTTGGAGTGGTCCAGCCTCTTTTTGGCATCTATCCTGCTGAAACTGTTGATAAACATCAAACGAGTGCTGCATTTCGCATTCGGCGTATCGTTGTTACCGTGGGTAGGGTTGCGGGGCCTTTGTTAGCGGGCATTGTAATTGCGGTGTATTCATTGGACATCTCGCTACTTTTTTCTTCAATACTGGGACTGGTAGCCGTAGTAATAGCAATGGCTCTACCGATAAGTGAAGCCCCCACAAAGCCGAGATCAACATCACATCGTATTAATGAAATATTTCTTGGGCTTAAACTTAAATGCATTCTTCCGCCAGAACAATTTTTGACCTGTTCTGGGCTGCTACTTGGTTTGACCGTCACGGCGATCGTGCCGATGCTGGTTCCAACACTTACACATACTCGCAATCTTGCGGAAGGCAGTGCAGGCCTGTTGAATGCTGTCTTCGCGAGTGGAGCTATTGCAGGCTTGTTAATTTTGAGCCCAATTATTGCTAAAAGACAAAATCAGCGCAAAAAGTATCTTGGATGTTGGTCGTTGCTGACTTTTTCACTTTGCGCGACGACGCAAAGCGACGAAGTTTGGCTATTGATTCCTTGGCTATTTTTCGCGGGGGCGGCCAGTGCTTGTATTACCTTGATCGGAATGGATAAAAGAGTTATGTCTATACCTTCGGGTGCACGCGTAAGATTGATGGCGTCCACGTTGGTTATTAGTCAGTTGGGAAGCTCGGTTTCATTCGTGATAACTGGCGCAATCATGTCTAAATTCGGCACGGCGAGTCTGGTATGGCTGTATCTGGGAGTGTTTGCAGTTATCGTTTTATACTCCATGCGTTCAAAAGAGGTATGGCAATTCCTGGAGAATGATGCTGAGGTGGAGCTGTATTATCAAAATAAACATCCCAAGCTCGCGGCAGTTATGGCTACATGATATAGGCTTCAGGTAAATGGAAGGGTTTATTGTAAAATATCAAGGGATTGTGGTTGCTCGTGTGCGTCATACAAACATGACCTTACCGTGATAGGCGCTCCATCGAGTAAAGGGCGTATTGCAGGTCTAGGACAGCTCTTGTAGGGATGGGGGTGTCGACTAGGCGTCGGGCACCTCATATAGGTTGGAAGAGAGGCAGATACTACACAGATGCCAATACGTCCGCTTCTGGCCCAGAGTGTGTAAAAACGCTTGATCCCCTCTCGGTCTTCAAGGCTGACCCTGCTCTCGCGAAACGCGGGGTCGAAGTTATCTGATTTGGAACAGGCGGGAGATCGCGGTTATGGCCTTGTCTCCGTCAGTTTCATAGAGACCGAACAGGCGCGTTTGGTCGCTCAGACGATGAAGCCGAAAATGGTTATAGAACGCTTGGCCTAAGCGCTGATTATCGAATACACCGCGTTCCCAAAGAGTTAAAAACTCTTGATACGCAGCGCGCTCAATTTCCAGTCTCGGCATGCTTTCCATGTACACATCCATTTATGTCAGCGATGACCGAATCCTACTGACGCAGGACAGATGCGGCAATGCGTGTTTGGGGGCGATTTTTAATCATCCGAGCTGGCTTTGGAGTTTTTACACACTCTGGACAGGTTCCTGCCCTTCGTGACAGGCAGCAAACGACACAAAGGAGACGGTTTCCATGTGGGCTGTGGGCATGGTTTCAGCTCCAATGTGAGCAATAAGGCTAGTACGCAGGCCCTGAAAATGTGGTGTCCATCGTGTGTCGGTCGTAATCCAGCAGGTATGTATGATGGAGACGATACAGCTGTAAAAGCAGATTTTTGTTGGGGCCGACCACATCCATACCTCTGTCGTCGTAGGGGAAAACCATGACATGTTTCTTCAAATTGAAGAGGTACAAAATGCAGTTGGGTTTAGGCTGAATTGCGGAAAAGTCCCTAGCCAAGGCACACCAAAGAAATGTTTGAAGCAGGGTGGCGGGTGCTTCAAAGGCGATGTTGATCCAATACTCCGGCTCTTTTTCGCAAAACCATTCCTCCGGATCTATTTCCTCACTCCAGACTGAGCATTCCGTGGGTATGTTAATGTCTGCAGATCGAAGAGCGCGAATCAGGGGCCGATGAGCAAATCGGTTGATGCCAGAATGAACGCGCAGACAAGCAACAAGCGTCGCGTCATCAAGGAAGATATCGCTGCAGATCTTTGCTGATTTTCGTAGTGCTGTTAGAAATTGCTCAATCACTCCGCCAGTTTCAGAGAGCTCAAAACGCAGACCTCCTGGATAGGTATAGAAAAGTGGCCTGGCAAATGCTTTACCCTCGAAGATCCTTTCAATTTCAACTTGTAGATTCACTTGATCCCTTCATGGCTAATAGCCCGACTCCATAGCTTGGGCGGTGCAGACGGATATTACTGTATACGTTAGATCTGAGCTAAACCGCGATCGTCCTTTATTGGCCGATTGCTGTCTGTGCCTACGGGCAGCTTCCGGTCGGAAGACGACACTCGCGAGTGACCGCTTTCCCATAGCGGCCCTGCGCGAATGGCAGATAAAGAGGAATGTCTGTCGCTCTCGCTTAGCCCAACCTCATGCCAGCGCATCATCCTGATGTGACAGCGGCTGCACCGCCAGGTGTGGCGTTTCGCCGAAGAACTCGATCAGCAGTTCAGTGAGCACACGAATTTTGCGCGCAGGGTGCGGACCCGGCGGGCGGAGGATGTAGGCACCGGCCGGAGGGGGAGGATGGTTTGTCATGATCGGCACCAGCGCGCCGGATGCCACGTGTTCATGGGTGAGGCAGTCGGGCAGGTAGGCGACACCCAGGCCTGCGGTCGCGGCGGCGACCAGGGCGATGCCGTTGTCGGCTTTGAAGCGGCCTTGCGGACGAACCGTGATGACTTTGTCGCCATCCATGAATTGCCAGGCTTCGGTGCCCTGCATGAGCGCCTGATGGGCAATCAGTTCATCCGGCGTCTGGGGTTCTCCATGCGCGTTGATGTAGGCGGGGCTCGCGACGAGCTTGGCGTAGACCGGGCCAATCCGTCTGGCGATCAGATTGGAGTCCTGCATATAGCCCACCCGGATGGCGCAATCGTAGCCCTCGGCAATGAGGTCAACGAAGCGATCGCTGTAACAGGTCTGGATGTGCAGCTGCGGATGCCGACGCGCCATTTCTGCCAGCATCGGGGCGAAGTGACTCTGGCCGAACGACAGCGGCACGGCCACGCGCAAGCGGCCGCGGAGGGCGCCGGCGGGCAGGATCGTTTCCTTGGCGATGTCGATCTCGGTGCAAACCCTGGCGGCGTAGTCCCGGAACGTCGCACCGGCCTCGGTAAGCGCCGCCCCGCGAGTGGAGCGTGCCAGCAATTGCACACCCAATTCGGTTTCAAGCCGAGCCAGGCGGCGGCTGACGATCGATTTCGACACGCCAAGACGCAGAGCCGCCTGCGAAATGCCCCCGGCATCAGCCACTTCCACGAAGGTCTGCAGTTCTTCGATATCCACGCTTGCGTTCCTCTTTTCGCGACACAGCACGTCGCGCAATGCTACTACTGCGTCGAACATGGGAACAGCACAATGGATTTTCCGGGCATGGCGTCATTCGCACGTGTCTCGGAACCCATCACCCGCACAGGCTCCGGCCTGATTCACAAACGTGCGTCACCCATGAAAAGGATTTGCCAATGGCAAGCGAGACTCTCCGCAACCCCCATACCGATCAGCTACTGACCCCGGAAAACTCGGCGTTGATCATCATCGATTATCAGCCGGTTCAGGTTTCTTCGATCCGCTCGATGCCGCGTGATGAACTCGTCTTCAACATAACCAGCGTCGCGAAGGCGGCGGTCAACTACAACCTTCCGATCATCCACTCGACAGTCAATGTCGCGACCGGCCGCAACAAGCCGCCGATCCAGGAGCTGCAACAGGTGCTCGGCCATCTTCCGACCTACGACCGCACATCGATCAACAGTTGGGAGGACACGCAATTCAAGCAGGCAGTCAAGGCGCTCGGGCGCAAAAAGCTGATCATGACTGCACTCTGGACCGAAGCGTGCCTGACATTCCCGGTGCTCGACGCGATCCAGGAAGGTTATGACGTTTATGTGCCGGTCGATGCGGTCGGCGGCACATCGCTCGCCGCGCACGAGGCGGCGTTGCGCAGAATGGAACAGGCGGGGGCGAAGCTCATCAGCCGGGTGCAAATGTACTGCGAACTACAGCGCGACTGGGCGCGAGAAGTAACCGTACCGGGCTTTCTGGGCGTATTCGAGAACTTCGACGGGTTCAACGCTGAAAAAGCGCTGGAAGAAGCGGACAACAAGGCTTGATTAGCGGGCAGTGGATGAAGGTGTCGCTCGCGAAAGCGGGCGGCACCTTTATTTTTTTCCTGCTGCAAACGACTGCTTTTGCGCAGGGCCCTGCCGCCGATTCAGTACCCTGAATGCGTCATGACTCTGTCAGATATCAACATGTGAATACTGGACAGTCGTGTCGCTTACTCATGAATCAGGAAGAGGCTTCACCAAAACCAATACGGCAGAAACTTCGGTGTGGGTTCGATCATGAGTTCCAGGTGGTAGGTGATCGGGTTGAAGAAAAATATATCCAGTATCAGAAATGCCGCTACGCCAAACGACAGCGTCATGAACTCGCGATAGGGATGCTCGGCGAAGTACTGGTGTTTGCCATGGTAGAAGCTCAGCAGCGCAGATAATCCCAAGGTTACGCCCAGGTAGTTGGGCTGTAACGGAACATCGGCGAAGTTGTTGTAGACCAGCACCGCCACCAGCATCCCCAACCCCAGCATGGGCAACTTCAGGCAGAAGTTCAGCAGGCCGTTTTTGGCGCGGATCAAGGCGGCTTCCTTGCTGACGAAGAGGTAAGCGGCCAGCAGCGAAATGGCCGGGGTGATTGCGAGGATGTAGCGCGCTTTCTTCGAGCTGGGGATTGTAAACAGCACCAGCAGCACCAACAGCCACCCGGTCAGATACAGCAGCAGGTCGATGTCTTTATCGCGGGTCGAGCGGAAGAACAGTTTGTACTTCTTGAGAATTACATTAATGGCGTAAAACACCGTGATGCCGTAGGTAAACAGGCCTGCGGAGAAGTAGAAGTAGTAGCGTGGCGCGTGGTCGGAACCGAAGCGTCCGATGCCCTGCATGTTCAGCACTTCGTCGAGGAACGCTTGCCCCCCTTGCAAGTAGGCGGCCCATGCCAGCAGCGCAACCCCAACAGTCAGAATCACGCCCGAGAGCAATGAAAACAGCAGCAACATGCGCCACTGCCGGCTTAGCAAGTAATAAGCGCCAATGACAGTCGCAGGCCCGATCAAGCCAATTGGCCCCCGAAAGGCGAAACCCAGTGCCAACCCGAGGTACAGCAATGCAAGGCGACGCGGGTCCTTTTTTATATCGGCCGCATAGGCAAAGTAGAAGCACATCACCGTTAACAGCGCCGGATAGATATCCAGTGCCAGCGAGTTGACGCCGTCAAGAAAAGCCCAGGTGAGCAGGCTGAAAAGAACGCCATACGCGCCCCATTTTTTGCTGTGCAGCGCGCCCAGCCGATAAATGAATACCAGCATCAGCGAGGCGGCCACGCAGGACGGAAAACCCATGGAAAGAACGGACACCCGGCCGAACGGCAAGGAAACCAGATAGACCAACAGGGTATTGATAACCGTATAGTCGGGATAAGGCTTGAGGTCGTCGGCAATCGGGAACAGTGTGATGCCGTGCAGCAACATGTACTCGGCAAAGTCGACAAAGCGTGTTGTGTAGTTGAGGACCGCGGGTTTGTACTGCAATGCCATGAACACGGCCAGTGTCATGAAAAAAATGCTCAGGCATGGATTTCTCGTAATCAACCCCGTCAACATTCCAGCCCGCGAAGTGCGCCCTACAACAAGCGGGGCATCATATCGATCCATCGTTAACCCTTTGGTGACGTTGTTCTTTTGACCGCAATCCTGACAGTCCGGTGACGCCTGCATTGAACATGTGTGTAGCGCGAGATTGACGTTGAGCCTGATCCGCGGTGAGGAATATTCAAGCATGACGGCCCTAAACACACCCTGAACAAAACCAATTGAAGTCAACAGGAAAACGTATTAACAACGCGTGTCGAAACGGGCTTTGTGCATTTCAATGATTGAATGGCAGTGATACAAGGCCGGCTAAATGACGCGCCCTTTCTTCGGCGACGGATGCTCGGCCGGTTCAGCCCTGGCGCTTTTCAACAACTGCGCAAACGCGCCCTTGTCGATCGGCCGGCTCATGAAGTAGCCCTGCACCTCGTTGCATTGATCCTTGCCGAGAATCTCCAGTTGCTCCTCGGTTTCCACGCCTTCGGCGGTGACGGTCAGGCCCATGGCTTTGCCCAGGCCGATGATCGCCTGAACCACGGCGCGATCGTTGGCGCCGTTGCTGATCGAGGCGATGAAGCGTTTGTCGATCTTGATCCCGTCGAACGGGTAGGCGCGCAGGTAGCCGAGGGACGAATAGCCGGTGCCGAAGTCGTCCATGTTCAGCCGCACCCCGAGTTGCTTCAGCGCATTCATCGTGGCCAGCGCACCGTCGGTGTCGACGAGCATCACGTTTTCGGTGATTTCCAGTTCCAGGCGACTGGCCGGGAAACGGGTCTGGATCAGCGCTTCGCGCACGTCTTCGACGACATCGCTGAGGGCAAATTGCGCCGGCGACAGATTGACCGAGAGCAGAATGTCTGACGGCCAGCTCAGTGCGGTTTCACAGGCTTCACGCAATACCCAGCGGCCCAGCGCCACGATCAGGTCGGTCTGTTCCGCCAGGCCGATGAACACGTCGGGCCCCAGCAGCCCCTTGGTCGGATGCTGCCAGCGCACCAATGCCTCGACCGAGACGATGTGCTTGCCGTCGACGGTGTAGCGCGGCTGGTAATGCAGGATGAATTCGTCGTTCTTCAACGCGCCACGCAAATCGCTTTCCATTTGCCGGCGGGTCTGGATCTGGTCGTTCATGTGCGCTTCGAAATAGCACCAGGTGTTCTTGCCCTCGGACTTGGCCTGATACAGCGCGATGTCGGCGCAACGGATCAACTCGCTGGGCACGAAGCCCTGACGGCGGCTCAGGGCGATGCCAATGCTGGCCCCGACGTGCAGCGGATGGTGCTCGAAGACCATCGGTTGATGCAGGCTCTCGACCAGCCGGGTACAAAAGCGGTCGACCTCTTGCCGAGTGTCCATGCCATTGAGCACCACAACGAATTCGTCACCGCCCAGGCGCGCGACGATGTCGTGCTCACGGGTGCATTCGCGCAGGCGACTGGCGACTTCCTGCAACACCGCATCACCGGCCGGATGGCCGAGGGAATCGTTGATCGGCTTGAAGTTGTCCAGATCGATCACCAGTAACGACAGTGGCGGGGCATGCTCTTTGAGCAGCAGCGCGTCATCCAGATAACGCGACAATTGATTGCGATTGGGCAGGCCGGTCAAGGCGTCGTGCATCGACAGGTGCTGGATCTGCGCATGGGCAGCGACTTCGTCGGTGATGTCACTGGCGGTGCCGCGATAGCCGACCACGCTTTGCTTCTCGATGATCGGCCGCGCTGATAGCCGGCAGTGGCGTTGCTGCCCGGCGTGATCGCGGTAGGTGCAGCGTAGGTCGCTGGCATTGCTGTCTTCGGTGAGTTTTTTCAGCCACAGCTCCAGCGGCGTGGTATCGCAGGACACCAGTTGCCCGATGCCTTGCCCCAGCCACTCGGTTTGCGGGTAACCGGTCACCTCGCTGAAGCGCGCCGAGAGATAGGTCAGGCGCAGTTGATTGTCGACTTCCCAGATCCAGTCCGATGCGGCTTCGGCCACGGCGCGAAAGCGTTCTTCGCTGGCTTCCAGTGCATGGTTGGCCGCCTCCAGCGCCTGATTCGAGCTCTTCAACGTGCTGAAACTCTGATCGACGTAGGTCGACGATCGCACGGCGTGACGCAGGAAATAGGCGGTCAACAGCATCAGCACGGCCAGCACGCTGCCGAGTGTTGGCAGCAATGACCACAACAATTGCTGCCCGGGTCGCTTCAGATCTGCCGTCATGCTGAAACCGGTACTGTCCAGCGGCACGCGTGGTTGCTCCCCGCTGAGCTGTTCATCCGGCATCAGAGTCAGGTTGTTCAGGCCATAGGCCACGCCAAGCGCTTGCAGTTTGGCCGGTGTCAGCTTGTCGACGAATACCAGCACCGACGTCTGTTGCGGATCGCCCACCGGGCGCTCATCGTTGGGCAGAATGGCCGCCGCCGTGACCAGCGCCGGCCAGCCGTCGAACAGCGAGTAGGTGCTGACAGGCACAGTCAGCTCGGACTGGTTTTGCACCTGATCAATCAACGACGCGGCAGGCGCCGCGAGCCAGTGCGCGATGTCCGCGTCTTCCTGCTGTCCCTGCACCACGGCGTATTTGGTGCGCTGCCGATCCAGCACGAACACGCCGTCATAACCGTCAGTGGTGAACAGGGTCTTGCCGATGTTCTGTTGGGTATACGCCCAGTCGGTATCGACCTGGGTGTGCAGGTGCTCATAGGCGGTGGTCCAGTCAGCGTAACTGGTGATGTAGCTCTTTGAGGTGCTGATGCGGTTTTCCAGGGCGCGGGCCATGTAGAAACGGTTCTGCTCGACATCCTCGCGATCCAGGCGAGCGGCAATGCCGAGCAGGGTGCCGATAGCGGCAATCACCCCGACGATAAACAGCGTGCCTACCGCGAACGCCAGGCGGCGGGTGATTGCGCTTTGCTGAGGCGGAACAGGCGCAGCGGGAGCGAAGACATCCATATGTTCGTCCTTGATTCTCTGTCTGAATCATCTGGAACAGCGGCCTGCGTGCAATGTTCAATGTGTTTGCCGAGCTTGCATCGAGGCGGATTTCTCAAGCGTAGTGAACGCGCGGGGATTTTGCCTTGAGACTGCGACGGGCATGCGATGGCCGGGAACGATCAGTGCTTAGTGCGAAGAAACATACGGGGAGGGCGTGGCGGACTGGGGCAGGGCATACGTGGCCTTCATCCACGCGACCTCAGCCAGCGGCGTGCGCCCGAAGAATCGCTTGAACTCGCGGCTGAACTGCGAGGCGCTTTCATAACCGACGTTGAACGCTGCCGTCGCGGCCGGTATGGCGCCACGCAGCATCAGCAAACGCGCCTGATGCAGGCGCGTGGCCTTGAGGTATTGCATCGGCGATGAGTCGGTGACGTTGCGAAAATGCACATGAAAGCTCGGTACGCTCATCCCGGCTTCCTCGGCGAGGGACTCGACATCCAGGCGTTGCTCATAGCTGCTGTGAATCCGCCGGATCGCCCGGCTGACCTTGCCGAAATGCCCTTGCTGCTGGAGCGCCGCACGCATCGACCCGCCTTGGGCGCCGGTCAGAATCCGGTAGTAGATCTCCCGAACCAGCGCCGGCCCGAGGATCTGCGCGTCGCCCGGATCGCTCATCGCTTCGAGCAAACGCAGGGTCGAGGCGCGCAATGGATCATCCATCGGCGAGGCGTACATTCCCTTGGGTGGAGCGTCGCTGGGGCCGAACACCTCGTCGACCTGCAGCATCAACTCGCTGGCCAATTGCAGGTCGAGGCGCATATACACCGCCAGCATCGGTTCAGCCGCACTGGCTTCGGTTTCCATGGTGAACGGCACCGGCACCGACACCACCAGATAATGCTGGGCGTCATAGACGTAGACGTCATCGCCTAGATAGCCGCGCTTGCGCCCCTGACAGAGAATCACGATGCCCGGCTCATACAGCACCGGGGTGTTGCTCAGCGGCCGATTCGAGCGCAGAAAACGCACGTCCTCCAGCGCACTGAGGTTGTAACCCTCCAGCGGCGCGAGCTGTTCAAGCAACTGCACCATGCGCGCGGTATACGGATCGGATGGACTCATGGGCATTGATCTCTGTGCCGGGACTCAGCCATCGGTGGAGCGGGTCAGGGTTTCCCATTGCTCGATGTCGCTGAGGCTGCGTTGCAGTTTATCGCGCACCAGATTCAGCGCATCGCTGCCCAATAGCAAGTGCGCGGGCGGTGCGGCGCTGGCGATCAGTTGCAGCATGGCCTGCGCCGCCTTGCGCGGATCGCCCAACTGCTTGCCGCTCTTCTCTTCACGGGCCTTGCGCACCGGGTCGAAGCTGGCGTCATAGTCGGCAATGCTGCGCGCCGTGCGCTGCATCGAACGCCCGGCCCAATCGGTACGAAACGAGCCAGGTGCCACCGCCGTGACAAAAATGTTGAACGGCTGCAATTCCTTGCTCAGCGTATCGGAGAGCCCTTCGAGGGCAAACTTGCTCGAGCAGTAATAGGCAATACCGGGCATGGTGATGGTGCCGCCCATCGAGGTGATATTCAGAATGCGCCCGGCGCGCCGTTGCCGGAAATACGGCACGAACGCCTTGATCATCGCTGCCGCGCCGAACACGTTGACGTCGAACTGACGCCGCATCTGCGCCAGCGGTGACTCCTCGAAAATGCCCTCATGTCCGTAACCGGCGTTGTTCACCAGCACATCGACCGGACCCAGTGTGGCGTCGACGTCGGCGATCACCCCGTCGATGCGTTCGAAATCGGTGACGTCGAGCAACACCCCGTGTGCCCGATCCGCTGACAAGGCCTCGAACGACTTCAGATCGGCCTCGTTGCGCACGGTACCGATCACCCGGTGACCGGCGTTGATCGCTTCTTGCGCGAGCGCGCTGCCAAAGCCGCTGCTGACACCGGTGATGAATAAGGTTTTGCTGCTGTGCATGGCAATCTCCGACGGATAGATGAAACGACATGGTAGGCAGCGCGGCGTGGCAAGGGTATGCCGGTTTGTCTGGGAGGATTGCCTATTTCTATAGGCAGGCCTGCAAGGGAAGTTGTCCTTCAGCCCACAAAAAAACGTCGTTCCTGGAGCGGCGCTGCCATTCAGTTGAGTGTTACTCAGCTACCAATCTGTACCTTTGCGGTGCTCGCCATGGGCGATCGGGTAGCACCGCTCGAGTCTTGCACGGCAGGGTCTTATCGCCGTTTTGCCGCTTAAATCATGCAAATCAAAAGCTTGGGCTGCACATGTGAAATCTGGCATGCATCGTGCTTTTTTGTATCCGTGGATAATTGGATACAAAAAGACAAAAGGTGCTGCCATGCAATTCGCTCCCGCCTACGATCAGCGTCAACCGATGACCGCCGAGGAAGAGGCCTACAACTTTCTGTTGGAAGGCATTTGCGGTGGTCGTTATCGCAAGGGCGACCGGTTGATCGCCGAGGACATCGCCAGTGAAATCGGCATGAGCCGCATGCCGGTGCGCGAAGCCTTTCGCCGCCTCGATGCGCAGGGCCTGGTGACGCTGCGGCCTAACCGCGGCGCAGTGGTCAGCGGTCTGGATGTCGAGCAAATGCATGAAGTGTTCGAGATGCGCAGCGCCCTGGAAGGGCTGGCGATTCGCATCGCCGTACCCAAGATCAGCGAGCGTCAGTTGACCGCGCTGGAGCGGCTGCTCGATGAAATGGACGACTACCGCGAGGAGAGTGCGGCATGGGTCAGCCGCCATCGCAAGTTCCATGAATACCTGTGCAGCCTCAGCGATCGCCCACGACTGCTGAAGCAGATCAGCGCCCTCTATTCGCTGATCGAAGCGCCGATGCGCCTTTGGCTGCAGCACATCGAAAAGCCCCTGAGTGCGCGCCAGGAACACCAGATGATCCTCGATGCGATTCGCGCCGGTGACGCCAGCAAGGCCGAAGCCGTGGTGCGCGAGCACATCGAAGGCACCGTCCCCGAACTGATCAAATTTTTGCAATCGGAAAAATAACCACAGAGCGGAACACGAGTCCGCCGATGTTTTGACTTTGAGTACTGCCCCGTTACTAACCGAACTGGAGTGTCTGGTCATGCATACGTCTCGCCTGTTACTGGCTGCAATATCCCTCGGACTCTGTACGCAGTGGGCGCTTGCCGCACCCACGGTGCCGGAGCGTCTGCTCAAGGTCGACAAACTGACCTATTGCTCGGGCATGGATTCACCGCCGCTGGTGTCTTTTGATGAAGCGCAAAAGCCCAAAGGGCTGACCGTCGATCTGGGCCTGGAAATCGCCAGGCGGCTAGGCGACAAGAAGGTCGATTGGCGGGTGATTCCATTCTCCGGATTGCTCCCGGCCTTGCTCGCCAAACAGTGCGACATGATCGTCGACCAGTTGTTCGACAAGCCCGAGCGCCGCGAGGTGATCGACATCGTCAACTACATGTATTCCAGCCAGGCGGTCGTCGTGCCCAAGGGCAATCCGAAGGCGCTCAAGACCTTGGCGGATCTGAGCGGGCACAAAATCGCGGTGCTCAACGGTTCGACTATCAAGACCTTGCTCGATACCGAAAATGAAAGCCTGAGCAAGGCCGGCAAGCCGCCGATGAAACTGGTGGTCTACAACACCGATACCGATGCCTTCCAGGCCCTGCGCATCAATCAGGTCGACGCTTACGGCACCACCGTAGAAACCGCCGGCTATTACGCGGCGATGGCGCCGGATCTGTTCGAGGAAGGCGTGCCAGCCTTCAGCCGAATCCTCACCGGTCTGGGCATTCGCAAGGATGATGCGCAACTGAGCGCCGCCGTGCAGCAAATCATCACCGACATGCGCAGCGATGGCAGCTACAACCAGCTTCTGAGCAAATGGCACGTCTCCAGCGACACACTCGATTGAGGTAAGCGTTGATGAACTTCAATTGGGATGTGTTCTGGCAGTACCTGTTGCAGCCCAGCGGCGTGTACCTCACCGGCCTCTGGCTGACATGCCTGATCAGTGTGCTGGCGATGTTGCTGGGCTGTGTGCTGGGGCTGGCCGCCGCGCTGCTGCGCTTGTCGAAGAACCCGTTGTTGCATCTGCCGGTGCGTTTTTATGTGTGGCTGATGCGCGGCACACCGTTGCTGGTGCAGATCGTTTTCCTCTACACCGCGCTGGCGGCGGGCGGGATTTTTCGCTTCGAAGACATCGAGCTGTTCGGGCTAGTGGTGCCCGGCAACATCCAGGCCGCGATCATTGCTCTGGGGCTCAACGAAGGCGCGTACATGGCCGAGATCATTCGCGCCGGGATCGGCGCCGTGGACAAGGGCCAGTACGAGGCCGGCCGCTCGCTGGGCATGACCTTCGCCAAACTGATGCGTCGCATCGTGCTGCCGCAAGCGTTCCGGGTGATCGTGCCGCCGCTGGGCAACGAGTTCAACGTGATGCTGAAAAACACCACGCTGGTCAGCGTGATCGGCGTGCAGGAGTTGTTGCTCAGCACGCAGATGGTCACCTCGGCGACTTTTCGGGTGTTCGAGTTGTACCTGGTGGTGGCGATTTATTTCCTGTTACTGACCACGCTGTGGGGCTTCTTTCAGCGCTGGCTGGAGAACCGCTTCGGCCAGTCCGACCGACCTTCTGCGCCACCGCCGGCCTCCAGCCGGATGTTCGGCCGCAGCACTCTGAAACTGCTGAGGGGGCGTTAATCATGGCGCAGCAAAGTGACGAGCTAATCATCGAGGCGCTGAACATTCACAAGGCCTTCGGTGATCTGCAGATTCTCAAAGGCATCTCGCTGCAAGTGCGACGCGGTGAAGTGGTGGTGCTGATCGGCGCCTCGGGTTCGGGCAAAACCACGTTTATCCGCTGCATCAATCTGCTCGAAGACATTCAGGGCGGAGAGATCCGGGTCAACGGCCAGCCCATGGGTTATCGCACCCGGGCGGACGGCAGTCTGGTGCGCGATTCGGAACGCAACATCGCTCGCCAACGCCGGGACATTGGCATGGTGTTCCAGCGCTTCAACCTGTTCCCGCACATGACCGCGCTGGAAAACATCATCGAAGCACCGATTCAGGTGTTGGGTGTGCCACGCCAGGCTGCGCTGGAGCAGGCGCGAGCCTTGCTCAAGCGAGTCGGGCTGGCGGACAAGGCCGCTCATTACCCGTCGATGCTTTCCGGCGGCCAGCAGCAACGGGTGGCGATCGCCCGCGCACTGGCGATGAAACCGCAGGCGATGCTGTTCGACGAACCCACCAGCGCGCTCGACCCGGAAACCGTCGGCGAGGTTCTGCAGGTGATGAAGGAGCTGGCCGAGGAGGGCATGACCATGGTCGTGGTCACCCACGAAATGGGCTTTGCCCGCGAGGTGGCCGACCGGGTGGTGGTGCTCGATCAGGGGGAACTGATCGAACAAGGCCCGCCGGAGCAGATTTTCAGCCGGCCCACCCATCCCCGTACTCAGGCCTTTCTCAGCCGCGTGCTGTGAATTTCACAAGGATATTGACGATGCGTTTATCGAGCTTGTTCGCGGCGCTGTGCTGCGCCGCTGTGGTGCCCATGCTTCAAGCCGCCGACTCGGTGGTGAAGGTTTACAACTGGTCCGATTACATCGGCCCCGACACGCTGAAGAATTTCGAGAAAGACAACGCGATCAAGGTTCAGTACGACATCTTCGACACCAATGAAATGCTCGAAGCCAAGTTACTTTCCGGGCACTCGGGTTACGACGTGGTGGTGCCGTCGAGCCAGTTTCTGTCCAAACAGATTCGCGCCGGTGCCTATCAGCCGCTGCAACGCGAACTGCTCGATAACTGGAAGCACCTCGATCCGCGTCTGATGCAGCGTCTGCAGGCTGCCGACCCGGGCAATAAATACGCCGTGCCGTACATGTGGGGCACGGTGGGTATCGGCTACAACGAGGAGAAAGTCCGCGCCGTGCTGGGCAAGGATGCGCCGCTGGATTCCTGGTCGATGGTGTTCGACCCGCAGAACCTCGCCAAACTGAAGAGCTGCGGCGTGGCGTTCCTCGATGCACCGGTGAAGATCATTCCTCAGGCCCTGCTTTACCTTGGGCTGGACCCCAACAGCGTCAAGCCCGACGACTACAAACAGGCTTCCAAACTGCTGATGACCTTGCGGCCCTCAGTGACTTACTTCAACTCATCGAAGTACACCGCCGACCTCGCCAACGGCGATATCTGCGTGGCGATCGGCTATTCCGGCGACGTGATGCAGGCCCAGACCCGGGCGCGCGAGGCGGGCAAAAACATCGATATCCGCTACCTGATTCCCAAGGAAGGCGTGAACCTCTGGTTCGACATGCTGGCGATCCCCAAGGACGCCGGCAACGTCGCCAACGCCCATGCGTTCATCAATTACTTGCTGCGCCCTGAGGTGATTGCGCCGGTCAGCGATTACGTCGGTTACGCCAATCCGAACAAGGACGCCACGGCGCTGATGGATAGCAAAGTCAGCGGCAACCCGGGGATCTACCCGACTGACGAGGTGATCAACCATGCCTTCGTCTCCGCCGATCTGCCGGAAAACATCCAGCGCCTGATCACCCGCGAATGGAACCGGATCAAGTCCGGCCAATGAATTTGATTTGAAGAGCCTTTGCCATGTTGAAATTCTCTGCTCACGAATATCCCTATCCATCGCAACGCCAAAGCGTCTTCGCCCGTCGTGGCATGGTCGCGGCGTCTCAGCCACTTGCCGCGCAGGCCGGCATCGAGATGCTGCAGAAGGGTGGAAATGCAATCGACGCGGCCATCGCCACGGCGGCGGCACTGACCGTGGTCGAGCCTACGGGCTGCGGCCTGGGCGGTGATGCGTTTGCGCTGGTCTGGTTCAAGGATCAGCTGCATGGCCTCAATGCCAACGGCCATGCCCCGGCCAGTCTGAGCATCGAAGCGGTGAAAGCAGCCGGCCATGAGCAAATGCCGCTGTATGGCTGGACGCCAGTGACGGTGCCCGGTTGCCCATCGGCCTGGGCCGAGCTGTCGCAACGCTTTGGCGTGTTGCCGTTCGCCGATTTGCTGCAACCGGCTATCAGCCTGGCCAGAGACGGTTTTCCGCTGTCGCCGGTGGTTGCCCATCAATGGCAGATCGCACTGGATGAGTTCAGTCCGCACCGCGATGAGGTGCTGCAGGCCTGGTTCGATACGTTCCTGATTGACGGTCGTGCGCCCAAGGCCGGTGAGCTGTTCCGTAACCCGGCGCAGGCGCGAACCCTTGAGGAGTTGGCCAGCACTCGTTGCGAGAGTTTGTATCGCGGCGCACTGGCGCAACGCCTGGATGCGCATTCGCGGGCAACGGGCGGCTATCTGCGCGCCACGGATCTTGAGCATTACCGCGCGCAGTGGGTCGAGCCCATCCACGTCAATTATCGCGGCGTGGATGTCTGGGAAATCCCGCCGAGCGGGCAGGGGCTGGTTGCGCTGATGGCGCTGAAGATTCTTGAAGGCTTCAACTTCGATCACCGTGACAGCCAGCAGACCTGGCACCGGCAACTGGAGGCGATGAAGCTCGCCTACAGTGATGGGCTGCACTACATCACCGATCCGCTGCACATGCGCGTGGCCGTGGCCGATCTGTTGAGCGACGAATACAGCGCCCGCCGCCGCGCTCAGGTCGGCGAACAAGCGCAACCGCCGAAACCGGGCGATCCCCATGCCAGTGGCACGGTGTACCTGGCCACGGCGGACGGGCAGGGCAATATGGTGTCGTTCATCCAGAGCAATTATCACGGCTTCGGCTCAGGCGTGGTGCTGCCGGACAGCGGCATCGCCCTGCAGAACCGTGGCCAGGAATTCAGCCTGGATCCCGAGCATGCCAACGCGTTGGCGCCGGGGAAAAAGACCTTTCACACGATCATTCCCGGCTTCCTCACCAAGGACGGTCAGGCGTTGGGCCCGTTCGGGGTGATGGGCGGCTACATGCAGCCGCAGGGGCATGTGCAGATGGTGATGAACCTGGTGGATTTCGGCTTGAACCCGCAGTCGGCACTGGACGCGCCGCGCTGGCAGTGGCTTGGCGGGATGAAGGTCGGCATCGAGCAGGGTGCTTCAAGGGATCTGGCCAACGCGTTGGCGCGTCGCGGGCATGAGGTGCAGATCGCCAGTGACCTGACGGATTACGGCAGAGGACAGATTATTCTGCGTGATCCAGTGACGGGTGTGCTGTGTGGCGGGACTGAGCCGCGGGCGGATTCGCATATTGCGGTTTGGTAAAGCGGATTGATTGCCAGGGATTGACGAGCATTGCCCCTTTGACCGTTAGCGCAAAGATCGGTAATAGGGGCAAAAGCATAAGCTCGCCTGAACGATTCGCGTCAGTCCAATGGGGCTTTGTTAGCCGCTATCCGCTCGGTCAACTGTTCGTTAACGTCAAAAATCGAAGACAATGTACCTAGAAACTTGGTTTCAGAGGGGATGCAGGTAGGTGCTCTATCGATGTTAGTTTACGGATCCTCCTTCATGACGCGTTGATATTTCCTACATTTATCGTCCGGCTCATTTGATAGCGTTCTCAACCATCTGTCGGCGTTGCACGATGCATAGGCTGGTCGAATCAAAAGAGTAGGGAGTAGTGAGTGCAGGATCACGTTCGCGATTCAGAAAAGGTGTGGTCGGATAAAATAGCGCAACTGCGCAGGCGCCTTGATGATGTGGGCTGTGTGTTCGAGTTTGTGTCCCTGATCGTTGACGATGACATAGGTGTTCATGAGCAGTTTCATCGGCGAGCGCTTTCAGAACTCTATGAACAAATCATGGACAGTCAGCGCGAGTGGCATGGAAAGCTTATCCAGCGTGTGCCGGTCGGGGATTATCCCGAGCCTACGATGAGTTGGAATATTTCTGAAGCCGTGGGTGAGCAGTTGAGCTCCGAGCAAATACGTGGTCTTACTCGCACCGAGGCCAATTGCGCTGAGCCATTCTCACTTTATGCTGATTTTTGTCGTCCACTTTTCCAGTTGAAAACAGTGTGCTACGCCGAAGACACGCAAGTATTGTTCCGTGAGTGGATCAATGTGCTGGGACTTCTGGAGCACCGCGATATCTCAGTCTTCAGTTGGGTGGTGGGGCCTTGGCAGCAGATCAATTGCGTTCCAGATGGGCATTCACTAAGCGCGGCGTGGACAGACTTTTTCTGTCTGGAGACGAAGACTGAACATGTCTGGTGTCTGACGATTTGGAACTCCGAACGCCGAACATTGGCGGCGTTAGCTGCCTGTTCGGCTGGTGGAACATAGGTGTTTTGGGGACAGAGTGCCAAGCTTCAGAAAAGCGCCGTGTCCATTTGCTAACAGCAAGAGACTTTCCATAACTGATCGAGCCGGGTGGTGTAACTCTGACTCATCATTTCTCGACGCATCGTCCAAGCCGGGTTACTCGGGACGCTGGCAGTTCGCAGTGTCCCGGGACCCCATCGATGATTGATTTCATCCAGGACGGACATAACCTTCGTAGCAGCTGCTGGTTGCGATATTGCGAATAAATCGTCCGTGTACTCACCAGGCTGACAGAGGTTGAGCAGCATCACTTCGGCCTTGCTGTAGTTAAATCCGGGGCGGAACACATGATCGAGTGAATCCACAGCTGTTTTGGTCAAAAGCCTGACGTCATCTGTTGGATAGGGAAGCTCAATCACAACGCCATTGGCGTACTTTGCTTCTTCCGGATTGAACATGCCGGTGCGTATGCTGACTCGAATTTTTTTGCAAAGTGACTGCTGTGCTCTGAGTTTTTCCGCAGCCCTTTGCATATAGGTGGCAACCGCTTCCTTTATCGGCGCAAGCTCTTTCAATCGCTGCCCGAACATTCGGCTGCAGCAAATTTCTTGTTTTGGAGGATCCGGTTCTTCAAGTTCCAGACAGGGCGTGCCGGCCAGTTCACGCGCCGTTTTCTCGATCACCACACTGAAATTTTTACGCAGCGTCCAAGGATCAGCTTTGGCCAGATCCATGGCGGTATTGATGCCCATCGCGTTCAGATGCAGCTGCATCCGTCGACCGACACCCCATACCTCTGACACATCAGTATTGCGAAGAACCCAGTCTCGTTTGAATGGATCGCAAATATTCACGACGCCACCCGTTTGGGCCTGCAATCGTTTAGCCGTGTGGTTGGCCAACTTGGACAGGGTTTTGGTGTGAGCAATACCGACACCAACGGGTATCCCGGTGGCGCGTAGGACGTTGCTACGAATCTGCCTGCCGAGTGCATCCAGATTTGCGATGCCTGTGAGGTCTGCGAACGCCTCGTCGATGCTGTAAACCTCCACCATAGGTACCAGAGACTCAATGGCAGTCATGACACGCTCACTCATATCGCCATAGAGCGCATAGTTGGAGGAAAAGGGGACAATGCCATGCTGGCGGAGCTTGGTTTTGATCTGAAAGTAGGGTTCGCCCATTTTCACAAAAGGTTTGGCGTCTGCTGATCGTGCGATCACGCATCCATCGTTGTTTGAGAGCACCACGATTGGCACTCTGGCCAAGTCGGGACGAAATACCCGTTCGCAACTGGCGTAGAAACTATTGCAGTCGATCAGTGCGAATACAGGGGGCTGTTTAGACATGGCTACGTACACTGCCGGTGATGACACCCCAGATAGCAAGTTCATCTCCCTCGAGCACGTAGCGAGGTGGAAATTTCGGATTCTCTGACAACAAGATGACCTCTTTGCCGCGCAAGCATAATCGTTTGCAGACAGGATCATTGTTGAGCAATGCGACCACGATGTGGCCATGAATCGGTTCAATTGAACGATCGACTATTGCCAGATCACCATCAAAAATTCCGGCGCCCTGCATGCTCTCTCCCGTAATTGAAACGAGATAAACATGGGGTGCACGAATGTTCAGAACCTCATCCAATGAGATGTGGGCCTCAATGTGATCCGCAGCAGGCGATGGGAAACCGGCTGGTACACGCGATAAACAGAGAGGTAATTTCCGGCCGCCCACAGCGATAGGGCCTTGGATTGAAAAGCTCATGACGCACGACTTCCGATACTGTACGAATGTACAGTTAACGTTTTGATCGGCTGTCGGTCAATTTCCACTTTTAAAAATCTGACAGCCGGGCGTGTCGATTCACAGCCCGGTTTCAGAGTCGCACCGACTGCATGCCCGTTTTCTCAGTGGACATTCATTTTTTCGAAGTGCGCAAGAAGTTGCGCAGTGCTTCCTCGGTTTTTGGTGTTAAGACGCTCTGAAACCCACGTAATTCAAGGCTTTCAGCCAACTGCGCAACTTTTTGCACACTACTGCGCAAGAAGTTGCGCACTTTCATGTTTGTTTGAGGGAATTGAAAACAAAAAATGAAGGAACGGTAGCCTGAAAGCCTCAATTTCAAAGGGCTTCATATCTGTTGGCATGAGTTTTGATAGCTAAGCGCCACCAGCGCAGGCAATGGTGCCTGTCGGTTGTGTATTTTCGAGCAAGGAGAGCATCCCCATGGCAACACCAGCGTACATGTCCGTCACTGGCGAAAAACAAGGTCTGATCACTGCCGGCGCGTTCACCGCCGACTCCGTGGGCAACACCTTCCAGGAAGGTCACGAAGACCAGGTCATGGTTCAGGCCTTCACCCACGACGTGATCATCCCGCGTGATCCGCAATCCGGTCAGCCAACCGGTCAGCGTGTGCACAAGCCAGTGGTCATCACCAAGGTATACGACAAGGCTTCGCCTCTGCTGCAAGCGGCGCTGACTTCCGGCGAGCGCATGAGCGAAATCGTTATCCAGTGGTACCGCACTTCGGCTCAAGGTACTCAAGAGCACTACTACACCACCAAACTGGAAGACGCGATCATCGTCGCCATCAACAACAAGATGCACAACTGCCAGGACCCGTCGAACGCCCACTTCACCCACCTGGAAGAAGTGCAGTTCACCTACCGCAAAATCACCTGGACCCACGAAGTCTCCGGTACTTCGGGCTCCGATGACTGGCGTGCTCCAGTCGTTTAATCGCGACTGATGGTTGTACTGCCCTGGCCAGTGCGGCTGGCCGGGGCGGCTTTGATCTAAAGAATTTTTTGCGTGCGCCACGCTTCATGGAATGGCGCCCGTCGCAGCATTGCGCGAGGAACAAGGGATGTTCTCACCGGCCAATCAGCCTCATTTCAATCTGACCATCGATGGCGCGGACAGCGATTTCCAGGTGCTGTCGTTCACCGGGAAAGAGGCGCTCAACACCCCCTTCGAGTTCGAACTGGAACTGGTCAGTGAGAAAGCCTCGATCAACCTCGAAAGCCTGCTGCACAAACTCGCGTTCCTGCAGCTGTCGCCCAGCGGCACGGGGATTCACGGGCTGATCTACAGCATCGCCCAGGGCGAGGCCGGCAAGCGCCTGACCCGCTATAAAATCTCCCTGCGCCCACAGCTCTCGTACCTCGCGCATCGGGTCAACCAGCGCATCTTCCAGCAGATGACCGTGCAACAGATCATCAGCAAGGTGCTGGAAGAACACGGCATTCTCGCCAGTGACTATCACTTCCAACTGAGCGCGATTTATCCGGAGCGCATCTACTGCGTGCAGTACGACGAAAGCGATCTGCATTTCGTCCAGCGCCTGTGTGAGGAGGAGGGGATTCACTACCACTTCCAGCACACCGCCAGCGGCCACAAACTGATGTTCGGCGATGACCAGACGGTGTTCCCGAAACTGGCGCCAGTGGCTTATCAGCAGGACTCCGGACTGGTCGCCGATCAACCAGTGGTCAAGCGTTTCGGCCTGCATCTGGCGACCCGCACCAGCCGCACCACACGACGTGATTACGACTTCGTCAAACCGAAGATCGAGCTCGAAAGCGATGCCAAGAGTAGCGCCCAGCCGGATCTGGAGGATTACGATTACCCGGGGCGTTTCGTAGATCGCGAGCGCGGCAAGCACCTGGCCAATCGCGCACTGGAGCGCCATCGCAGCGACTATCGTCTGGCCGAGGGCAACAGCGATCAGCCGATTCTGGTCAGCGGGCATTTCCTCGCCCTCACCGAACACGCCAACCCGACCTGGAACGATCTGTGGCTGCTGACCGAGATCCTCCACGAAGGCAAGCAGCCGCAAGTGCTCGAAGAGTCGGTGACCAGCGACACCACTGACAACAAGGACGATTTCCACCAGGGCTACCGCAACCGCTTCAATGCGATCCCGTGGGACGTGCCGTACCGGCCGCCGCTCGATCACCCGAAACCGAAAGTCCTCGGCACTCAGAGCGCCGTGGTCTGCGGCCCTGAGGGCGAAGAAATTTACTGCGACCAGTACGGTCGGGTGAAGGTGCAGTTCTTCTGGGATCGCGAAGGCGAGCACGACGACAAGACCAGTTGCTGGATGCGTGTGGCCTCGAACTGGGCCGCGGAAACCTTTGGCGCGATCAACATTCCGCGGGTCGGCATGGAGGTGTTGATCACCTTCCTGGAAGGCGATCCCGATCAGCCGCTGATCACCGGTTGCCTGTACCACGGCGCGAATCTGCCGCCGTACAAACTGCCGGACTTCAAGACCCTGGCCACGGTCAAGAGCAAGGAATACAAGGGTAGCCGCGCCAACGAACTGCGCATCGACGACACCACCAGCGAGATCAGTATTGCGCTGCGCAGTGATCACGGCGCCAGTGCGATCAACCTCGGCTACTTGACACACCCGCGCCCGAGCGGCGGGCAGCCGCGTGGCGAAGGTTTCGAGTTGCGCACCGATCGCCATGGCGCGGTGCGTGCCGGCGCCGGCCTGCTGATCACCACCGAGCCGCGCCCGAACGAATCGAAGCACCACAAGGATTTGCCGGAAACCGCCGAGCGCCTCGCCACCGCCAGCGATCAGCAGGACGGTTTCGCCACCCAGGCCAAAGAGCTTCAAGCGCAAGAGGCCGGCGATCAGGACGACGTGGCCAAGGCGTTGCACGCGCAGCATCAAGGCGTACTCGGCAGTGGCCCGGCGAACATGACCGCCAATGAATTCCCTGAATTCACCGAGCCGCATCTGGTGCTCGCCAGCCCCGCGGGCATCGCCCTGACCACGCCGCGCTCCAGCCACATCGCCACCGGTGAACACCTGGCGCTGAGTAGCACCGGGCACACCAGTTTTTCCATCGGCAAACGCCTGCTGGCCAGTGCCAGCCGTGGCATGCGTCTGTTCGTGCAAAGCATGGGCTGGCGTCTGGTCGCGGCGTCCGGCGACATCGACGTCAAGGCTCTCAAGGACAGCATCAACCTGCTGGCCAAACTCAACATCACTGCCAATGCTGACCGCATCACCATCACCGCCAAGACCGAACTGGTGATCCAGGGCGGCGGCAGCGCGACCACCTACAACGCCGGCGGCATCACCCACGCCACTACGGGCCCGTACACCGCGCACGCGGCGAACTTCGCCTACACCGGGGCGAAAAGTCTGGCCGGGGTATTCCCGGAACCGCCGAAACCGGGCAAGGGCAATCTGGAACTGTTCAACCAGTACGCCGGGCGCCAAGGCATCAAGGAAGGCGACTACGAAGTCATCGACGCCCTGGGCAAAAGCATCAAGGGCAAGCTCGACGCCAAGGGTTTCGCCAGCGTTTCTGGCGCTGCACCAGGCCCCGCGCGTGTGTTGTTCGGCAAGGATCCGGCGGACACCTGGAGTGAGGGCAGCTACATCGGCAAAGCGGAATGGCCGCTAAAACCGCCAGCCACTGAAGACGTGCCGAGCCAGGTGCAGGCGATGGTTGCGCAGGTTCTGCCGAACAAGAACTGGGACATGCTGGAGAAGGGCAAGGAACTGGCGCAGAGCGGCATGGGCGCCATGCAGACCGCACAGGGCGCGATGCAGACGGCGCAGCAGGTGAAAGGGGCGGTGCAGGGCGGGGTGGCCGGGTTACCGAAACTTGCCAGTGCGGCGCTGCCGAGTGCATCGAGCATCCTCGGCGCAGCGAGCAAGGCAGGGAAACTGCCAAGCCTCCCGGCCCCGTCCTTGCCCAAACCATCGCTCAAGACGCCTGGCCTGCTAAATGGGGAGGTGCTCTCATGACTGAGGCAGCCGTTGCCAAGAAGCGAGAGCCACAGGTAGCCGTCTTTCGCTTACAAAAAACATTGATGATGAAGAAACCCTACTCAATTGGTGGCTGCAGAGCTGACTGATTGTCCAAAAGCGATCTGGTGACGGCCATTGAAGCTTGGATGGCCGAGTAAGCGGTGGAAAAGGGTTTTCGGTGCGAACCTGTTTTCAATTTTCCATTGGCCGATACGAAACCAAAATTGAGTCAAAGGAGTGACAACATGAAAGATGTAATCCGCTTGGGCGACTCCACTACTCACGGTGGCAAGGTGCTCGAAGCCTTCTCCCAAACCGATCTCAACGGCAAGCCTATTGCCGGAGTCGGTCACAAGGTCAGCTGTCCACTGTGCAAAGGGGTTTTCCCAATTGCAGAGGGCAGCAGCACCTACACCGTTGAAGGCACGCCAATCGCTCTGGACGGTATGAAAACCGCTTGCGGTGCTGCGCTGATTGCAAGCGGCCCGAAAGGCGCAGTGATCAGCTGATCGTTCTAACTACATCTTGGCTCCATTGCTGATGAGAAGCGACGTCCAGTCGTACCCCTCAACCGGCGATGCGCCTCATGTTTTCCCTGAATTCCCGAGCCTGCTGGCTGGTAAGACGCTCCCATGACGACCAATACCGCTGTTGCAACCAAACGTGAACCACAAGTCGCCGTCGTTCCCCTGAATCTGATCATGGTGGAAGACGTAGGCCGCAGTGCGGCTCAATTCGATGCCTGGTTGCGGGATATCAGTGGTGATCTGGTCACCCTGGAACGCATCAAGACGGTGGCGGGGGCTTTGCCTGTTGTCGGTAACATCATGGCATTGGTCGATGCGCTGAATGATGTTGTGACGCTCTCCAATAGTCCGAGACAAGATCCCCTCAATTGGGTCAGCCTGGGAATTAACCTGATCGGTGTTTTGCCGATGCCGCCGAATATGGCAGCAGCGCGCATGAGCTTGCGACCGACGCTATTTCTGGTGCGTCAGGAAGTCGCCAAGGTCGGAAAGTTGGTACTCGGTGATGCGTTGATCAACGTGGTGGTCGGTCATTTGAACGCTGACATCGTGGGGGTGATTGATGATTTCGTTAAGCAGGCCCAAGCCAAACTTAAAGAGTTGCTCAATGACGCAGGGGAGCTCGGCGAGAAAATCCTCAACGAAATTGCCAACGGCCTGGAAAGGGTCGTAAACGGTAAGCTCGATGCCAAAGGCAATTTGAAAGCAGCCGAGCAGATGGCAAGTGCTGCCAGCGATCAGTTGCTCCATGACCCCCTGAGTGCGATCAGCAATATTTTTGGCGCCGCCGCGAATGTTTACAAGGCCGCTGGGAAAGGTGTGGCCAACAGCGCCGCCGAGCATCTTTTGCCAGAACAGGCCAGGAAGAAGGTGCTGGTCCATACGAAATCTTTGCGAGCCATGGGGCCTGAGCTGCGCACGCAGTTGAACAAGTTGAGCGATCCGGCCGTTCAAAGCTCCATTGGTGCATTGCTGGTGGTGCTGGCCAGTGCAGTTGCAGCCTGGCGGATGCGCAATGTTCACGGACAAGGCGGCAACGTCAAACCAGGAACAACCAGCCAGTCGAGACGTGTTGCAGACGACGGCAAAGTTGAGGTCAGTCGAGGCGAGTCGAAACCAAAGTCGCGGCCTAATGATGAGAAAAACGAAGTGTGCCCCGCGACCTGCAAAAGCATCAGCTTCGCCATGGGTACAGAGACGTTCAATCACACAGACTTCAGCTTGCCCGGTGCATTTCCCATCGAATGGACGCGCACGTATTGTTCTGATCTGAACGCCTATGACGCGGACGTGATTGGAGCCCGCTGGATCACAGCGTTTACCACCAGGATCGATGCGGTGGATGACGGCCTCGTGTTCCACGATGCGGACGGACGTAGCCATGCCTATCCGGTACCGAAGGTCGGTCAATTCCACTACGACGCGATTGAAAACATCACCTTGGTGCATGTTAGCGAGGAGCAGTTATTGCTGTGCCGTGGTTTCGATCGCAAGGAAACCTATAACCGCCGCGGTCAACGTTTTGTATTGGTTGGTGTTGAGCTGCGAAACGGGGCGGGGATCATGTTGCATCATGAGCATCGTCACGGAGAAGTGCCGGTTTTGTCCGATCTGATCACCTATCAGGAAAATGACATCACCAAAGTTCACCGCCACATCGGCACCATGGTTGATGCTTATGGCCGTGTCACCGGCCTGTGGGAAATCTGTGATGGGGCTCCGCTGCGGCAGTTGTGTGCATACGAATATGACGGACAAGGTGATCTGGTTCAGGCGCAGGATGAAAATGGAGCCGCTTGGTCTTACCAATACGAGCACCACCTGATTACACGTTATACAGATCGAACCGGTCGCGGGATGAACCTGCAGTGGCAGGGCACAGGCACTGATGCCAAAGCAGTTCGTGAGTGGGCGGATGACGGTAGCTTTGAAACTCGCCTGGAATGGGACGAGAACATTCGTCTGACCTATGTCACCGATGCTCATGGCAACGAGACCTGGCATTACTACGACAGCCTCGGCTACACCTACCGTATTCGTCACGCCGATGGCTTGTCCGAATGGCTGTTTCGTGATGATGCCAAAAACGTGGTGCGGCATGTGCATCCGGATGGATCGACAGATCGTTACAGCTACGACGAGCGCAGTAATCGGCTTGAGCATATTCGTGCGGACAACAGCGTGGTGCATTTTGCCTATGATGATCAGGATCAACTGGTCAAGATCATGGATGCAGAGGGTGGAGTCTGGCTAAGATCTTACGATGATGTTGGCAATCTGATTGAAACGATCGATCCACTCGGTAACAAAACAGAGTACGCGTACGACAAGAAAGGTTTGCTGATTGCGATCAAGGACGCAAACGGCAACGAGAAAACGCTCGAGTACAACGACGCTGGACAATTACTCAAATACGTCGATTGCTCAGGCAAGACTACTGCGTGGGAGTATGACGATCGAGGCTTGATGATCTGTGCAATCGATGCCGCTGGGCAAAGCACCGAGTATGAGTACAAGTCTGGACACGTGGCGCTCATCAAGCATCCCGACAAAACACAAGAGCGCTTTGAGTACGACGCGGAAGGTCGGTTGTTGGCGCATGTCGACGGACTGGATCGCTGTACGACCTGGAGTTATGCAGCATCGGGTTTTCTCGCTGAGCGAGTGGACGCAGCCGAACAGACTTTGCGTTATCGCTGGGATCGCCTGGGGCGTTTGCAAGCGTTGGAGAACCAGAATGAGCGTTCGGCACAATTCCTCTATGACCCAGTTGGACGGTTACTGACCGAAACAGGCTTTGACGGTAGTCTGACTCGCTATCAATACGATATAGCTTCAGGACGTCTGTCAAAGGTAGCTACTGGTGACCGTGTTGTGACGATTGCGTACGACGAAATGGGACGTGTGACTGAGCGCCTTGCAACCCTTGGCGATCAGTCACAGGCAGAAAATTATGCTTATGATGGCAGGGGTCAGATGATCCTTGCGAGCAATGCCGATAGTCGTGTGCAGTGGTTCCACGATGCGGCAGGCAACATGGTGCGTGAGCATCAGCATTATCTTTGTCTGGAAAAACCACTCGTTGCTGTTTGGCAACATGAGTACGACGTGCTCAATCAGCGCGTTGCTACGATTCGTCCTGATGGACATCGAGTCAGTTGGTTGACCTACGGCAGCGGCCATCTCTTGGCGTTGCGTCTTAACGAGCATGAGCTGCTTGGGTATGAGCGCGATGACATGCACCGCGAAGTCGCTCGGCATCAAGGCAATCGTCTGGTACAGATTCAGAAATGGGATCCTGTCGGGCGGTTGCAGGAGCAACTGCTGGGGCGCAGTGATGACAAGTCTGTCGTTCTCAAGCGTGAGTACACCTACGACGCAGCAGAACAACTGAGCGAAATCAACGATACACGTCGTGGTCAGTTGTCCTACCGTTATGATCCAGTGAGCAGGTTGGTGAGCGCAGTCAGTCGTTTGGGTGTTGAGACATTCGACTTTGACCCGGCGGGTAACTTGTTGGATGAAAAGACGGCTGAGAATCGGCGACCATTGGAGCTGACCCCAGCACGCAGCAAACTGGTCGATAACTTACTGCGCGATTACGCCGGCACTCACTACGAATACGACGAACGCGGTAATCAGATCAAGCGCTGGCAGGACGGTGCTTTCAGTCAAATGCGCTGGGATCTGTTTGATCGGTTGGTGCATTTTGAAGACGCCAAGCTATCGGTGGAATATGCCTACGATGCGCTTGGGCGAAGATTGCTGAAGAACTCAAGGGTGCATTACCAGCCTAGATCGGCAGCGGGCTCACTGTGGAATAGCACTGAGCAGGCCAGGTTGCAGCGCGAGCATGGGTGTGGGTTCACATTGTACGGCTGGGATGGCGATAACCTGGCTTGGGAAAGTCGTGCTGCGCAGCAGGATGGCGAGGCGGGCCGCACGATTCACTATGTGTTTGAGCCGGGTACGTTCATTCCGGTTGCGCAGGCTATGTCTCATTCTTCTATCAATTTGGTGGGATTACCGAGCTATGACGAGGGCTACAGTGTGGAGGAAGATCCGCTCTGGAATCACTCATCAGTGTCGCCACCCATCGATGTGTTGACATGGTTCCAGTGCGACCATCTTGGTACGCCTCAAGAACTGACCGATCAGAGCGGTGACCTTGTGTGGCGTGCTCAGTACAAGGCTTGGGGAGAGATCACAGAAGAGTGGTCGCAATGGGCGAAACAGCAGGGCGTTACCAACCCGATTCGATTCCAGGGGCAATACCATGATCATGAGACGGGGCTGCACTACAATCGGCATCGATATTACGATCCGAGCGTGGGTCGTTTTATCAGCCAAGATCCGAGTGGTTACGCAGGCGGGTTGAACCTGTTTGAGTACGCTCCGAATCCTTCGAACTGGGTCGATCCGTTAGGATTGGCTAAAAAAGGCGGACAATCGGGTGGCACCCCTAAACAGGCGCAATCAAAGGTTCGAAGAGGCCAGGCACCGGCGGAAATCACTCGTATTGATGAACCTGAACAAAGTGTTCCTAACAGTCAATGGCATGCACACTGCAAGTGTGGGTCGGGATACAATCTAGACGGATCAATACATGATAAAGGAAAAGGAGATGTGACCTTCTCTAACAAAACAAAAGCATGGCTAAATGATCACGGTTGGAGTATTCCTTAAATGAAGCTGGTTGATATTTATACAAAGATCATAAATAAAGAGCCATATAGTGATATGGGTGTGTTCTTTGAAGATTACGAAAATTTTGAAGAGATACCGCTTGTTTCTAGATATAAGCGATTGGATTTTTTAAAAAAGGAAATGAGCAACGACAAGGTGTCGGAAGTGCTTGTGGGGATGGCGGTTTTTGTAATGAGCTTGATAAGAATAATGGAGAAAATTGATAAGGGTACTTTTTACGCCATCACTTTTACTGATTTTGACGACGTGGATGAGCGGAGCGTTATTATCCCCAATATTTTCGTTTATCCAGAAGGCGTTTCAAGCGGATTTCTCGACAAGGTAGAAAAAAAAGATAGGAAAGTCGCTTCTCGAGAAATGGAGGAGGTGAAAAATAGCTTTCGGAACGTAGGTGGGGAGTCAATGTTTGATTTCCACGAGAGTAGATTTTATGACTCTGCATGCGATGAGGAAATTGTTAGAGTCTTCGTTGTTCCAAAAGTAGAAAAGAGAATGGTAGGTAAGGTGGCTCATAATTCGCGGCGTCCAAGTTTAGGTTTATAGCTTTTGGATGCGACCAGCTAAATAACTTAACTTGCATTGTTGCCTGCAGGTTTGACCTTGATCGATCGAGAAGTGTGAGGCTGGTTCATTGCTTGACGCGCGTAGGTAATTACGAAGGATGCATGCACTGTCGATTTTGACTCATTGGTGTGACTTTGGGGTGCCGAATATTATCCACGTTTGGATACACCTTGCTCAACGCGCACACTGGTGTGGCGAGCATTTGCGATTTAAGCTGCGCGCCTTTTAAGGAGCGCTAAATGCGAGAATTGTTAAAATACAAACTGGTTTCTTTGCTCGCATTACCTTTGATAAGTGCTTGTTCATCACTTGGCTCTTTGGGCGTTGGCGGCACTGCACCAGGCCATGAGGTGGCACCGCAAACGACGATCGACAACTGTTCTGTGGGGTGTCCCGCAGGAGGCAGTGAGGTCACGCTCTATCGTCAGGCCTATACCCTGAACAACAATGCAACAACCAAGTTCGCCAACTGGGTAGCTTACAAAATCACCAAAGCAACACCCGCCAGTGGCCGCCCTCGTAATTGGAAGACGGACCCTGACGTACCTTCGGGGGAAACGCTTAATCCTCAGGATTACAATGGGGCGAGCGCCGCTTTGAAAATTGATCGAGGTCATCAAGCTAATCTGGCCTCTATGGGCGGTGTCTCCGATTGGCAGTCGCTCAACTACCTGACGAACATCACCCCACAAAAAACGGATCTCAACCAAGGGGCTTGGGCACGTCTTGAAGACCAAGAGCGCAACCTTGGTAAAGCCGCAGACGTGGATGCGGTATATGTCGTTACCGGGCCACTTTACGAGCGAACCATTGGCTCTCTCCCGGGCACCCAGAAGGCTCACACAATCCCGAGTGGATACTGGAAGGTGATCTTCACGGGGACTTCGCCTGTTGGTGGGCTTTACGCTGCATTTATCATGGATCAAAGCACACCGCGATCGGCGAACTTTTGTGATTTTCAGGTAACGGTGGCGGAGATAGAGAAGCGATCAGGACTGACGTTGTGGAACGGATTACCACGAGATGTTCAGACACAGCTAAAACTGACGAGTGGGCAGTTGGCTAAAAAAATTGGTTGCTCAGCCCCTCAAGATCTATCCACTAGGTAGAGAGGGGCAGGAGCGCGGCATGAATGGGTTGTGGTTCCTCGATCCACACTCCATAGAGCCAAACCAACCAAACAGACTTCCTCAGGCCTGCAATATTGCAATCTCTATAGCTGATGATCGTATCGAGCTCTCTTGAACATTCGATAAACGTAGTCCAGCTTTTCTTCCGTTGGATCATCGTCACGTAGCCAGCGAACCTTGATTCTCATGTACTGTGCCCACTCAATACCCTTTTTAAACCTGCGCCGGTTGTCATTCTTTGCAGCCACCTCAACAAATTGATTCACCAGGTCGTACTGATGCTGCCCGGCTCGGTACTTGGCATGCTCAAAGGCGATCTGGTAGTGCTCCATCGCTGACGTAAAGTCTTCCCTGCGGTAGTGGTAAACCGCTCGCAACCACGGCTCCATCCAGCACAGGTGTTCTTCAAGCCCATAAGCGGCGATGCGCTTGGCGTACTCGTCGATCTGCTGCCACTGCGTATTCGGGGCGCGCTTGAGGCTGAAGCCTTGTACGACCATGTCGACGAAGCCTTCAGGTGGGTTCAACGGCACCTTTCTTTGGTAAAGATCCATGCGGGTGCATACAGCAAACCGACCATACTCGGTTGTCAGTGCAGCTATCACATCGTCCCGCACTGGTTGGTCGGGATGTGTACTTTGAATCCGCTGCAGCGTATCAGCTACGTGGTCAATTTTTGCGTTGAAGAAGCCCCAGAAGTGGCTGCAGGCATGCTGCCAGGTTATCCAAGCGTTTTCAGGCGATGTTTGTTTTTGCATAACCGGTTCAAGCTCGGTCTTGAACTCTCCAATGTCGTCCACAATCCACTGTGCGTAGTCCTTGAATTGGTTGCAGACGTCCTTCAGGTAACCGACACCATAAGTCTCTACAACCCGCTCCGCGATGTGGCTCGCCAGCCTTGCAAACACAAGAGCGGTTAAGACACTTGCCTGTAGGAGGGCTGGGACTTCTCGACCGATTTCAGCCTGAGCCTTGAATGATTCTTTGAAATTTTTCATCAGCGCCGGAAGCGAAGGGAAGGAGGCACCTGAGGTCCAATTGAAGGCGTTATCGAGGTTGTGTTGAAGCGAGTTGTTATCTGACTCCGCGCATTTCCCTGGAAAGTGAAACTGCGTCTGTGAGAGGCCACAGCGCTCATAGGACCAACGCATTACCTTGGCCAAGGGGAGTGTTGGTTTTCTTGAGTCCGACCAGGAAGGCAGGTACCAGAACGGATCATCAGGCGTTTCCAGCTCAAAGTCTTCGATCCTGTATTGAAGCAGACTATGGTTCAACGACATGACCAAGAGTGGGACAGCCTTGACTGAGATGAAGTATTGCAGGGTCTGCGATTTACTCAGAAATGTGCCTTCGCTGCGCACGACTTCGTTGTACGCGTCGTGGAGGTCTGACATGGGGGCGCCTACGGCTTGTATCATGCGGGTGCTGGGCAGATACCCTAAAAGAATGCTTCCAAGTAGCTCGACTGATTCGTCGAAGTTTGAGGTCAGGTGACCTTCTTCTTTGGCGAGTCTGTGCAACTGTTTCTGGATACTTTTTTTGGCCGCTTCATCGAAATCATCCCGATCGGCTTCCTTGCGGGGGAGCACCCCGAATGCGTCGAATGCCAGCCTGATCAACTCGCCTTGGTTTGCGAAACAAACCTTTATGTTCATATCCGATCCTTGAACCCCCCGGCCAGAGGCCGGGGGCGCTGTCCTAGCGTTTGTTGGGGTTGAGTTGTTTACCGCGGTTGCCATGAGTATGGGCATTCGTCGGGTTGGAGCCAGTGGTGCCGCGGTTTTTATTCAGGGCATCAGCATGATCGTTTTGCTGTTGGCGTTGCGGATTGGAGGAGATGGGCTTTTTGGACATTTCAGTCTCCGGGTGAGTGGGTGGGGCAGTTGAATGCTATCCATCTGACTCGGATGAGGATCTAGGAAAGTTGGAGACGTTCTTTTGGGCATCTTGGTTTAGTAGCTGCCATCGAAACTGCTTTGCCGCAAACCACAGAGGACTAAAGATGTAGGTTTTAACCAGCCTTAGGGCGTGTAACGCGACTTTGCATACGCTTGTCGCAGCTTCCTTTATGACAACAGGTTACTGGGAAACTGCCGATTCAAATCCGCACATCGGATCTTGTAAAACTGAGAGTGGCCAATTGACATCGCAGCAAGGTTCGGTCACTAATTTAAATTGACCTGACGAGAATGACTGTCTCCAGCTAGAGGGACAGCATGGAAAAGTGGAATTGATGACTATAAAAACCTTGAAATTTAGCAGCGCAGAAAAATCGATTCTCGATTCGGTCATGCCAGGAGGAGAGAATTGGGCAAACCACCAAGGCTCCTGCCTGAACACTTGTTCCTATTTTCTTCGATGCAAAGGCGCCGGGCCTGCGCAAAAGGTCTGCTCGTCGAAATGGCAGGAAGCTCCGTTGAATGAGGACACTATGAATGTGTTCATTCACGTCCTCGGATCGTTTGACTATTATGATCAAGGGGACTTTGCCAGAGATGGTAGAACCGCAGAAGTCATCTCTAAATTGCAGAGCAGGTTCATGTGCGAAAGAGATGAGCTCCGAGAGGGTTCGAGCTTCGCCGAAGGATCCAAGGTCCTGAAATCTCACCTGCGAACAGAGCGCAACGGGCGAATCGGACACGAGCTGAAACTTCAGCGCATGAATGATCAGCAAAGCCTTACCTGCGCTGCTTGCGAGACAGACTTCTATGCTTTGCTAGGATCGAAAGCTACCAGGGTCATTGAGTGTCATCACCAGTTGCCGCTTTCTCACGAGGCCCACACGGGAGAGACGGATCCCGATGATCTGGTCCTCTTGTGCGCGAATTGCCACCGAATAGCCCATACCGACGATAAGCTACTCCGGATTGAAGAGCTTCGTAGATTCATTAGATTTGATAGAGCCCCTCCTGTGTGAGAGCCATATTCTTGAGGCGTCTAAGCACAATTCTCCAGTTAGGGGAGGAATCGGCCTGGCTACAATGCCCCACTTATCGGGTGCGAATAGCGATGCGGCAGGTGGTTTGCATGCTCTGAATAAATGAATCTGTACCGTGATGGCGATCTGCTGCGGTACGGCACGGATAATGAATGAAGCCGGAGAGCGTAAAAAATCTTTCAACTTCTTGGAAGTTGGAAGAGCTCGAAAGGCTGGTTTAGCAAGAATTAAAAGTTAATTGGCATAGCAGTAAAGTCTGGCGCCTTGCTAAAATTCAACCACTTGTCAAGGAAGTAGATTGTGCAACGATTTGATCGCAGTAGTGAGCCACCACCTGTTCTGTTGCAGAGTAAAGATTTCATTTTGCAACGGCAGGCAATGTTTAAATATTTTAAGTTGGAAGAGCAGCGTAGGGCTCAGACGCGAGTACCAAACCTGCACATCGAGTTAAATCACGACTCTATCAATAGCGCTCTGAAAAGACTCTTCCACGACAAGTGCGCGTTCTGCGAAAGTTACGCTACTACTGAGCCTTACAGGTTTCGCCCGGCAGGCAGTGTCTTGCCGATGGCAAAACGAGCGGACTCCAGGCTGTATTACATCTGGCTAAGTGCTGCTTGGGAAAATTTATATCCGATTTGCCAGTTATGTAGGCCTGAACGCCCAGAGTATTTTCCAGTCAAAGGTACGCGGGCCGTATTGCCTTCCACAGCTCAGCTTGAAAGATATGTAGCGGAAGGGATCGGCTTGTGGAGGGATCATCCTCCAAAAGAAAGCAATGTTCTGCTTGATCCTTGCAAAGATAATTTTGTTCCACATTTCACTTCTGATTTGTACGGATATCTCTTCCCGCACACAGATCGGGCACAGCAAACAATTGATCAATTTAACTTAAATCGGCAGGATTTACTGGAGGTACGTAGCCAGCGTTTAAGGGAATATTTCGATGAGCTTGTTGAGTGGATCCTGAGAGGGCATCGGCCCTCACGTGATAGCAGCGAGCTGTTTAATTTCTCCGAACTGGAATTCGGAGGGTCGTGGTATCTGATGTGTCGACAAATCATATTGTTTATAAATGAGGGCAGTCCAAAACAATGGTCGCTATCGTTAACGCAAATCGAGCAGACATTTCAGAGATTGACTACTAGTAGCTTAAAATCCTTTAATCAGGATGCGCTGGAAGAGTGGGTCAACGACTCGCTACGCGGTTCTTTCACTAGCGACTCTCATCTGATGCGAGTTCTCACCGAAACGCCTCCCATCCTGACCAGCATATCGTTGACCGATTTTAAAGGGATTGAGCAACTAGAATTGGAAATTCCAGAGGCGAAAGCTTCTACAGCGGAGTTGCCGAACCCACTGCAGCCTGCCTTGTTGATTTTAGGTGAAAACGCGACGGGAAAAAGTTCAATCTTGGAAGCAGTTGCTCTTGCCTTATCAACAGATGAGGCACGCGCCGAGCTGAAGTTAGATGTGTCAGCCTTGCCACTTGATCCAAAGCTAATGGGTGAACACTCCACACCTCAACGAGAAAAAGCCACGGTTAGTCTTAAATTTGACGATGGTTCAATGCGTAGCTTGACGATCGAAGGGGGAAGATTTTTGATGGAGGCGGAACCGGATGTTCCTCCGGTGTTTGCGTATGGTGCATTTCGGCAGTACCAAAAGCGAACAAAGCGCTACAGCCATGGAAAATCAATATTGAGCTTATTTCATCCCGATAAGCCTCTGTCCAACCCCGAAAAGTGGCTGCTGAGTTTAGGCTCGTATCAATTTCAAGAAGTAGTGGGCGCACTTCGTGTCATTCTCTCCATCGAAGGAGATTTTGACGTCATGGAGCGTGATTATGAAAACAACCGATGTCTGATAGTGACTTCCTCTCCTGGCAATCGTGTCTCTAATCGTACGCCTCTTGGTCTAGCATCCTCAGGTTATCGATCAGTGCTAGCGATGGTCTGCGATATTATTCAAGGGTTGATGAGCGCAAAAATTCATACCTTTTACGAAAGTCTTGAAACAGCGAGGGCGGTCGTACTGATCGACGAAGTCGAGGCGCATCTACACCCTCGCTGGAAGATTCAAATCATGAAGGCCTTGCGCATTGCTCTACCGAAGGTCACGTTTATCGTCACGACTCACGATCCATTGTGTTTACGCGGGATGGAAGATGGAGAGGTCATCGTCATGCAGCGGGTCCCAAGCCAGAATGGCGCGGACAGTGAGTGGCCGGTGATGGTAGAGCAGGTAGTGCGCTTGCCTGATGTAAGTCAGCTAACCATTGAACAATTGCTGACGTCAGATTTTTTTGGACTCGCATCGACCGATCAGCCACGCATAGAGCGCGAGTTGGCGATGTTTGCTGATCTGCTTTTGGCTAGAGCGGCTGGCCAATCGCTGACTGAGGATCAACAATTGGCTTGGGAACGATTTGAGCAGGACGTCAGTGATGCTTTACCGGTAGGCACCACCGAGGTGCAGAGGTTGGTACAAGAGGCAGTATCGGACTATCTGAAAAACCGCCGACAAATGTCTTCTGAAAACTTGGGCAAACTGCGAGATCAGGCACGCAGGGAAATTGTCACCATCCTTGAGGCTCTTTGAATCATGCGTGCAGTGCTACGGAGCAAAACCCGCAAGCCGGATGCTATGGCTGGAATAGACTCCCCGGCTGAGCGCGAGTTGGTTAAATTCAGACAGCACTTCGACACGCCTGGTGACAAAGCACCGACCTTTGCAGTGTACAAATCAGACAGCGTGAAGAAGCAGCTTGATGAATTGTTTCATGGCAAATGCGCTTACTGTGAAAGCTTCTATGCCTCAACAGCACCTGTAGATGTTGAACACTACAGGCCCAAAGGCGCCGTGCACGAAGACGATACACATCCTGGTTATTGGTGGCTGGGGATGGACTGGGAAAATCTTCTGCCGAGCTGCATTGATTGCAATCGAAAGCGCAAACAAGTCATGCCCCAGCTATCGACCAAGTTATTGACGTTGCAGGAGGGGCCACGAGGATTTAGTCATGGCGTGTTGATGTCTAGTGGGAAAAAAGACAGTTTTCCAGTGCTGGGTACCCGTGCAATGTCCGAGGACTGTCCAATTCTCGATGAATATCCTCTGCTGCTCGACCCGTGCAGGGACAACCCTGAGGAGCACCTCAGATTTCACATTGATCGATCCAACCTTATAAGCTTGGTGTTGCCTCAGCAGAGCGATGGGAGGGATGTGCCTGTAGTGGGCATAAATGGAGCAGACGCAGCAATACGAGCGGTGATGGAAGAGGCGCTTGAGCTTGGGCTCAGCCTCAGAGGGGTCGTGTCGATTCATGTATATGGGCTTAATCGTCTCGGCTTGGTTCAAGAACGAACGCGGTTGTTGCGGCAGCTGGAGTTTCTGGAGACGCTAGCCTTGGACATTGGTGTTATGGCACAGGAGCTTAAACCAGATCCGGCGATACGGAAGGAGACCGATGCGCGGGACGAAGGTATCGTTCGGCGTTTGAAGCTGCTCCAAGAGCAGGTTCTGCGTGAGATGAAGCGTATGGCAAGGCCACAGGAACCTTATTCATCCATGGTGCAAGCATGGATTGATGGCTTCAAAGAGCGATTGCTGAGTTAATTTTACCCTTCGGGATTTCGACACATTTGAATCAGGTGATGAGCAATCAAGGTGATCCACTCAGTGTGTTTATCGACATGTAATTCGCTCAATTTTTAATTCTGCCTGGTTCTGGAATCATCTGCTTATGGACGATTCCAGAACCAAGCTTTTAGTTTTACTTCTCAGGCAGCGAGCAACAGAATTTCCTTGGATTCGGATGCTTGCTCAAGCATCCCAGGATGCCGAACTTCAAGGTCGATGAGATCTGCTTGATAGGTGAGCGCAGGCATCATTTTCTTCCCATGCTGCAGGAAACTGGTCAGGTCGGTGAAATGTGTCTGGGTGAATTTGGACGCGACGTCATGGCTGTTTTCCAAGGCATCAATGCGTTGAGTGTTGAAGCGAGAAATGTCGCTGCCGAGCTGCGTTAAGCTCTCGCGGCCGAATGTCATTGCACCAATCTTGATTTGAACATGCGACATCATGAGGCCAAGATTGACAAGACGGTCTTGCAGTAGCTTGATTTCACTTAAGCGTTCAACGTTGCTTGCGGCGATAGGTGCATGCTTTTCAAGTACCAGCTTGGTGAATTGGTACTCCTTATGAAAGGGAGCGATCAGACCTTTCAGGGGCTCAATGTCTCCGCGCTCGCAGAATTGCTGTGCGGTGAGGAGCAAGGCTCGAAACTGTGCCTCATCGATTAGGAGACTTCGCTCATGACCCTCCCGCACCCAATGCAGCGTTTGCTCAATGGCAACCGACTGAGCCTGAATTTGCTCGCTGATGCTATTAAGTTTTTTACAAACAATCACGAATCCAGCGGTCGTGACGGCAAGGTTTAACCCAGACATCACGAGGTTAGCCGATTGCAGACTTTGCAGCGTGCTCATGCTTTGCTGCAATTGATCCATGCCGCCTTGAAGCGATCCGAACCCGTTAGTTAGAGTGGACTGAAGCTTTTGAAGGCTTTCTTGGGTTTGCAGAGCGTCACTAGGAAAGAGCAGATGGCCAACGATTCTTCCGCCCTGTGAACTGCCAGAAGCATGTCGTACGACGCCGCCATGGAGTTGAAATTCACCGCTTTGCAGTTTGGCCAACAGCCCAGGGATGTCGGGCAGGGAGCGTAGGAGCACTTCAGGGTTTATAGGCATGCGCGAAGATTCTCCTTGTAGGCTGCCAAGTCGGCTTCAAATTGAATGCGGCGAATCTTCGCCACTTGGAGTACTGCCGGAACGGTAATGCGAAACGCAGGTGCTGTTGCCTGGATAAGCGTAGCGCCGGCTGCGCCGACTGCTAGGGGGGCAGCGACAAGTGTGACGAGTCTTCCACCAATAGCGCTTGCGATTCCTGCAGCTCCCCCGGTTGCAGCAAAGCCTGCAGCAGTGCCGGCAGCGGCGATCAAGGTGCTTACAATCTGTCCGATATAGGCCGTCAGGGCTGCGCCACTTAGTGCTTCGATTGGCACATCTTTCTCGAGGTATTTGCGGGCGGCCTGTTGGATGACAATGTCCTCCAATGCGAAAATGTCACGCGCCTCAGCAGGCTTTCCATCTAGTTTTTTAGCCACATCTGCAACCAGCTCGCTGTACTCCACTCCCTCTGACCTGAATAGATTCGCGATGCTGTTGCTGCCAAATGCCCGGATCTCTGTTTCAAAAACATCAGCGATTGACTGAAGATTTCCTTGTGCCAGGCGCTTCAAAATCAGGGTTTTAATCGAGCTGTCGAGGGCAATCCGACCCTTACCATTGTCGGTAATGAGCGCGGCCAATACCTCAAGGTCCGCGGATGATGCACTCGATAACAGATCAGACAATGGCCGATCGCGTGGAACAACAAACTCCATGTTTCCTCCCTGTGGGCTCTCTCTGAACCCAAATTGCCTGTTACTGCTTACGTTCTCGCTTACTCGACCCTTCGATGATGGGGAGTGCGGTGCGATCAAGTCGTAAGCATGAATGCAGTGATGGCACTTTGTACATGGCTTCCACTACTATAGTCTGAGAACGCGAGCCCCCCGATCGACTATCAGGACTCTTGGTATGGATGCCATCAAGCATGTGGAAGCCCTGCGCAACAGCGTAGAGTTTGCTGCGCTTACCCGCTACACCAACGTATTCGATCTGTTCAAAGTGATGGGTGTGAGCTCCAAGGAGCTAGTCCATTCGAACATTCTTGCAGCCTTCATGAGGGCGGACGAAGCGCACGGACTCGGCGCTGACTTCAGGGACGCGTTCGTCGCGTCTCTTGCTCAAATGCGCTGCAGTGGTAATCCTCTTTCCCTGCGGGTGCTGGGCAGCACTAAGGGCGCTAAAGCGAAAGTTATCAGGGAACTGGCGCACATCGATGTGCTGCTCGATTTCCCAAGCTTGCGTCTGGTTATCGCGATCGAAAACAAGATTTGGGCGGCTGATCAGCACAATCAGGTCGCTCGCTATCAGAGAGCCTTGTGTGATCTCTACCCGCATTACGAGTCAAGGGCGTTGGTTTACCTGACGCCGGCGGGAAGGGAGTCTTCAACACAGGATCTGGCGTCCGATGTGCCGGTGTATTTCCAATCCTATGGCGACTTAGCCACTCTCCTGCACTCGTATCAGTCTGAAGCCACCCCATCTGCCGCCTATTTCATCGATCAATTTGTCACCCACGTGGAAAAAACAATGTCCGGTAACGGCGAGTTGAACCGCCTTTGCTGGGAGGTCTTCCAGCAGAGCGAAGAGGCTTACACCCACCTGGTGAAGCACTTTGAGTATTGCAAAACTCGCAAAATGACTGAGTTATTCCGTTTGCTAGGCGAGCGTTTGGAGGTTGACAGCTTGTTTGCAGAGTTTGCGAGCGATATGGAAACCAGGTTTTCAACGAACACCGACAAGCAACAATATGACTTGGACGTTCGTCTGCGAAGCTGGCCGAAGGGTGTTTGGGTGAAGGCCTATAAGCACAAGTGGTTTGGAGTATTTCCTTTCTTCAGTGATGTAGATCTGGAGGCGTTGATCCCGCTGCTGCCTTCGTTTACCCAGCCTGCTCATGCAGTTCCGGATTGGGCTGGGCTGTATTTCGCTTCAAGCCGCTTTTTAGTTAAGGATGATCGCTGTGTACTGGCTCAAGGGGATAGCGTAACGCAGGCCCATATTGATGAGGTGTTGACACGTATTCGTGACTGTTTTAGAGAAATTAATAACTCTCTGCACGCAAGCGCTAGAAGATAGGTAAAGTCTATATTTATAAGGAAGTCTTAAGGTAGGTGGCTTTTTTTTATAATTAACGGATGGAGCCATCTGCACTAAAAACAATTGAGCAAGGAGGCGTCATGTTTGAATTGTGCTTGTTTGATCTGGATCAAACTCTGGTCAAAACCGATGACCTAACTGTCCTGCGCGAGTCTGGCAAGAATAAAGATAGTGCAAGTTATAGGGCAGAGGTAGTAAGGGGGTTCGCCACTGATAAAGGTAGGATTATATATTCGCACGAACTTATTAAAGAGATTCGCGCAAAATTCCCCGAGCTTAAATTAGGTGTGTTTACGAGAGCTCCACGGAGTTACGCAGAGGTTATATTAGAACAAGCTTACCCAGGGTTTGAGTGGGACACCATAGTCGCATACGAAGACGTAAAGCGAACGAAACCGTATGGTGATGGTGTCGGTAAAGCGATGCAGGATGCTGGCTGTAATTCGGTAAATAATGTCATTCTTGTGGGGGATGGCGATGCGGATATTCGTGCAGGCTACAATGCAGGCTGTGTTGTCGTGTTGGACAAGAGTTCTTGGGGAGTAGGGTATACCAACGACAACTGGAGGGCGATGGGTCATATACCAGATGTGATAATAAAAAAGCCAGAAGAACTGATTGATGTGCTAGTTGATTACACTCGATATCTTCCAGAGCTTGAGCGTCTTCTGTATGAGGCTGAAGGTCGTGCCGGAAATGCACGGTACGACAGAATAAACAAATTTATTCCCAAGGAGGCGGGAGGTGATAAGACAGCTTTTCCTATCTTCGCATGTGGCCGATCTTTTGCGGGTTATAAGTGTTTGGAGGCACGTAGGAGCTGGCATAAATTAACAGCTAGCATTCACAAGCAGAAGGATGCTGAAGAATTTCCATACGAATGGGTGCAGGCCGTCAGAATGTTCATTCTGTCGAAATTTAAGGACGTTTGTGTTGGTGGAAAACTGACCGTAACCGTCATTCCACACCGTCCTGGTAGAACACCCCGCTTGGAAGCGTTCCTGAGTCAATTGCAGAGTTCTTACGCTAAACCTCAGATTTTCGGCCCAAAAAAACTATCGTTTGTACCTGACCTTCTCGGATACAAAAACGGAGTGAGATCCAATAGCAATGATAAGCTAAGTGCGATTGAACGTTTCGAGAATGTCCGAGATCATCTGATTGTAAGACAGCCAGAAGTGGCTAAAATGGCTCAAAGGGTGCTTGTGATTGACGACGTTTCCACCACCGGGTCAACCCTGATTTACGCCAAAAAATACCTCGAAGAAGCGGGGGTGCAAGAGGTGGTTTGCTTATCAATCGCCGCCAACATAAGCAGTGTGATCAATGACTGAAATCTCCGTTGTGACCAAAAGATTGCTGACACTCGGCATGCTGAAAGGGGTTGGTCCATCTGCTCTAAAAAAGGTCGCGGGTATCATCGATTTCGAGGTGCTACCGATAGAGCAATTGGCAACTCACTTACCTGCGCTATCGAAAGCGCTGCAAGCTCAGGATGCTTGGGATAAGGCAACTGAAGAGGCCCAGGTACAGATAGAGCAGGCATTAAGTCACGGTGCGCGCATAATATCCCCGCTAGATAAGGGGTACCCTCCGTTGCTGGCTAAGACAAAAGACGATCCTTTTGTGATTTTTGTTAAAGGTGAGTTGAGTGCAACCCCTATTAAGTCAGTAGCTATTATTGGAACACGTGAGCCGACGATGCACGGAATTGTCATAACGCAGCGAATGACAGAATATTTTGTGAGTGAGGGGTGGAGCATTGTTAGCGGCCTAGCACTTGGATGTGATGCTGTCGCGCATCAGGCTGCTCTAGATGCGGGAGGGCACACTGTTGCTGTACTTGCCCATGGATTGCAGACTATTGCACCTAGCAAGCATCGAAAGCTGGCCGATGATATTTTGCATTCCGGAGGTGCGTTGATCAGTGAGTTCCGTTTTGGGCAAGGCGCGTTGCCGCAGCAGTTCGTAAAACGCGATCGCACGCAAGCAGGAATGTCACAGGGTGTCGTTATGATCCAATCAGACCTAAAGGGGGGAAGTTTGCATGCTTCCAGAGCCGCTCTGGATTACGAACGTTGGTTAGCGGTCCCGTCCCCAACCCAATTGGATCGTAAGAACCTGGAACCCAAGATTCAGGCAAATCTGATGCTTGCAGAGGGCTTGGTATCTGAAAAGTTAAATCTTCTGCGATGTACTTCTAAGGCTCTGGACGGCTTGTTGGTTTTGCAAAGTCGAGATGATTACCCTTTGATGACTGAGCGTAAAAACCGGTGCGAGCCCGAATCGGGACAGCAATCTGAATCGCTTCTCTAAAGGGCCCCAACAAACAATCGAGTGATGAGCGCCATCGCGATGATGAGGCCCACCACAGGCGCTACTCAGCGTTCAAAAAATGAACTTTAAATAAATTGCTGGAGCGCTCAATCATTTCGCGGATACCAATAGCTATTTCCAGCTTGGATTACGCCTGGCAGGTATCCGTACCTTTCTTTCAGTACTCTCTGCAGATCACCGTAACTGCTCCCAAGCGTATCTAGAATCATTGCGACGTAAACTTCAAAGGTGGGGTGCTTGCGCCAATATTTGCCGTGTATCGCATCTGCCAGCGACCGATCAAACCAGCCACGTAATAGCATCAGAACGCCCTCTACTCTGATCTCCACGGACTGACCTGATGCAGCCTGTTCCCGTCCATCATGTTTCATGAGCTCCCGTTGCACGTAGTTGCCGGGTTGGTAGCCCAGAGAAACGCATGCCTCGTGAAAGTGGTCGTGAATTTTGCGATGTGATTGGAGATCTGCTTTGATATCCGGGGCGAAGCTGAACTCACAGTAAGCGCACTTGCTCACTCGATCAGCGTCCTCAGAAGCATGCACATGAAACATGACCCATTTGTCGTACAGGCGGTACGCTTCGTGGTAGTCCCGTACACCTAAGTGCTGGGTGGCTGCTTTGTCTAGGCGTTGTCCAAGTTTCAGTTCGGGGTACGTGCTTTCAAGCTGCTTGGCCAGACGTTTGACCTGTTTGATTTCAATAGAGGTAATCTGCATATACAGCTCCAGGGAGGGCTGTGCCTTGCGTCCACTACGAGGTCACCTGATTGGGGGTCAGGTTAGGTGTTTCGGCTGTCACGATAGTGCTGATGCTTCGCCTTTGTGGACGGCCGGTACCTACCGAATACCTTGGGGCTGGAGACTAGCAGTCGCAGATCGGCGAATCAATTGATGAAATATTTTCGTATGTGTATGAGCTTTGATGGCCGAAAAGCTGCTCAATGGACTTGAGCCTCGAAAAAATTAAAGGTGCTGTGTGATAATGGCTCAATAGTGGCGTCTAGAGCGCCTATGTTGGGATCAGAATGGACTGAGCCTGCGGATTTGGATGACAGCTGCGTTCGCAAACTGCGGATGGTGGCAGAGCAGGATAGTTAGATGACTCAAGAGGCGTTTCGTAGTTTTGGTTGGGTAAGGTGGCTGGGGGCTGGTTGCGCTTCGATAGACAATGCTTCCAACGGCTTGATTGCGGTTGATTGGCAAGGGCGGGCATCCACAATCACTGTGGCGGGAATGCCCAGACCTCCCGAGCTAAGTCGATGGTTGGTGCTATCTCGCTTAAAGCTGAATGCAGCCACGGGGCCTGTCGTAGCAATTGGGTGGGGCGTCAGCAAACCCTATCAGCTCTGGCGCTCAGCACTGCGAGAGTGGTATGCCGATCGTGTTCGTTCTGTCGCTGGAGATTTGAACTCTTTTTTCGAGCGCCTGAGGCGAACTGGCTACTGCCGTCGCTCGCAATGGACAGACCTTCACGCTGAGCTTGTTAAACAATCCGCACTGTGGCCGACATTACCGGACAGAGGATTAGGCGTACTCTCACGAGAAGAACGCAAAGTCTTGATTCGCGCCAGGTCGTGGGTAAGAAACGGTGAAAGATGCCTGCGCCGCTGGCGTGCGCATTACGTCAAAACAAGCCTGGTCAAATATGCCGATCTCTTTGATCAGGTTGAGACAATGCCGCTGACACGTAAGCAGCGCTTGGCTTGCATTGTCGATGAAGACAACAACCTGGTCCTGGCAGGTGCGGGTACTGGCAAGACCAGTACGACGATTGGGCGAGTCGCGTTCCTTGTTAAAAGTGGTCAAGCACGCCCGGATGAGATTCTGCTTTTGGCTTACGGAAACGACGCCGCCAAAGAAATGCGTGAGCGATTGGAGTCACGCCTGGGTGTGAAGGGCGTTGAAGCACTGACGTTTCATTCACTGGGTAAATCGATACTGCAGCATCCTTCCTTGTCGCCAATGGCCGATGACGAGCCTGCGCGCAAACGATTTGTCCAATTGGCATTCGAACGACTGCAAAATGAGCCGGAGTACCGCAAACAACTCCTGCAGTATTTTGAGCACTACCTTTACCCCATCAGAAATCCGTTCGATTTTGCTTCCTTGGGTGAATACTTCCGCTATCTGGCAGAGCATGAAGTTCGCACGCTCAAGAGTGAACGAGTCAAAAGCATGGCCGAGTGTCGAATCGCCAACTTCTTGTTCAAGATGGGCGTCGATTATCGCTACGAATACGCCTACAAGGTGTCAACCCGTACGCCTGAGCGCCGCCAGTATCGCCCTGATTTTTACCTTCCCGATTTCGACCTTTACATCGAGCACTTCGGTGTTGACCGAAAAGGCAATACTGCTCCGTACGTCAATCGAGCGTCCTACCAGGAAGGCATGGAATGGAAACGCCAACTGCATAAAAAACACCAGACATCCTTGATCGAAACCTTCCACTACGAGCAGCAAGAAGGTGTTTTGCTCAAGGTATTAGAGGAGCGTCTCGCTGCGGCCGGGGTGAAGTTCGATCCAATGCCCGAGGAAGCACTGTTGGAGACACTACGTGAATTTGGCGTCGTGTCGGCGTTTGCCGAACTCCTGGAAGAATTATTGAAGTGCTACAAAGCCGCCGATTTGTCACCGACAGAGCTTGAAGCTCGAGTCAAGGCTGCGCCCGATCCAGATCAAATGCGTGCAGCATTGGACCTGTTGGAGCCTATCTACGAGCAATACCAGAAGGAACTGGAGCTCAATGAACAGATCGATTTTGATGACATGATTGTGCGCGCGATTGAGCGAGTGGAAGAGGGGGGGTACACACCACCATGGCGCTTCATTCTTGTTGATGAATTTCAAGACACTTCAAACCCGCGAGCGCGTCTGGTCAGGGGGCTTCGGCGCCTTCAGCCCGATGGCTCGTTGTTCTGTGTCGGAGATGACTGGCAGTCTATCTATCGCTTCACAGGTAGCGATATCACCCTGACGTCGGAATTCGACAAGTTCTTTGGTCCTACGGTGACCAGTGCGCTGGATAAGACCTTTCGCTTCAATGATCGCATCAGTGAAGTCGCTAGCCGTTTCGTCATGCGTAACCCCGCACAGCTGTTCAAGAAAATGTCCACCCACGTCGAAGAGGCGGATCCCGCAGTCTCGTTGTTTCGTACAGATCTGAAAGACGAGCAGGCATTGGACCAGGTTATTGCTCGTATTAATGCCCGAGCCGGTGCAGGCGCGAGTGTCTACATTCTTGCCCGGTTTTCCTTTGGGCTACCGGACAAGAACAAATTTGATCAATTGGCGAGGTTGTATCCGAAGCTGATGATTCGAGTGGACAGCATTCACTCGTCCAAAGGCCAAGAAGCTGATTTCGTGGTGTTGCTTGGAAACAAGTCAGGAAAGTTCGGCTTGCCCTCAGAAAAGACGTCCCATCCTTTGGTGGATGCGTTGCTGCCGCCGCGAGAAAACTTCACTCACGCAGAAGAGCGTCGCTTGTTCTACGTGGCGCTCACCAGGGCTAAACAACGGGTCTATCTGGTCGCCGGCGAGAATAAGGTGTCCAGTTTCGTCAAGGAGCTGCTTGATGATGAATATGACCTTGAGCTCAATGAGTTTGGTACTCCTGCCCCCATTGTTTCCGGCCCCCCTTGTCCTGCCTGCGTAACGGGTGAGCTAACGCTGCGTAAACGGACAAAGAAGGATGAATATTTTTACGGCTGCTCCTTCGCCCCGATGTGCTCGCACACTGAATCAGCTTGCCCAGATTGCCGCTCGCCAATGCATGAGCGTGATAAGTACCTGATCTGTGCGCAGAATTGCGGTGGATGGATTGCATTGTGTCCAAAATCGGGAGGCCGAATGGTTTGGCAGCAGACGGATAGGCCTTTCTGGGGCTGTTCGGACTATCGAGGAAAAGACCCTGGCTCTTGTACACACAAAGAATATCGTATTACTCCGCCTCACGGCTGCAGGGCGAGGGCGGTGACATAGCTTCACTATGCAGCGGGGAAGGCTCCGCTGCCATTGGCGCCAATGTATCGGGTAGCCGGAGGGGCATGGATAACCGCCTCAGATGTCATGGAGACGACCGAAATGTACTGGTTGGGACCTTTCGAATACAAATCGAAGAAAGCGCTTTTGGATCGTTTCAAAAGCTATTTGCAGCGCGCTCACATTGGTGTGATTCGCGAGCGGCACGCAATCAAGCATTTGCATTTGCTGATTGCGATGCATCCAGACGCGCCAAGGAAAATTGGCGTGGGGGTGGATCATTTCAAGATCAAAAGAAACGTGGGTGCTGGGCGAGGTTTTTGGCTCGTCCGTAGCGACGGGAGCGAAGAGAGCTTTTCTTACGAGCAATGCATCACCGGTGTGCCGCAATCTGCTCATGGCAAGGTTTGTGAGGCCCTGCGATTTGCAGTGAGGCCACAGATGCAGGCTTTCCGTGATGCTATAGGTTTGCCGGTTCAGTGTGCAGGAAGTGGTGTAGAGATCACAGAGCGTAAAGATCTGCATATCGATCACAAGACTCCATTCTGTGTGCTGCTTGAGCGGTTCAGTCATGACATGCAAGTCGACTTGAGTACGCTGGTGACCAGAGGGAATGGTGAGACATTGGAGTTGGTAGATAAGACGATCGCCTGCGCGTTTGAGGAGTATCACCGGCTCCATGCTGAGCTGCAGCCGATGTTGAAGGAGGTGAATGCTGCTAAAGGGGCGCGGCGTATCGGATGCCGTAACAACGAGTAGATCGGATATGTTCCAGGGCCCAAAGCGAATGGGCCGAGGCCGGTGCTTCTTCCGGCCAATAAGGGTCATTCGCAGTCTACGAAACCGTAGGCCATAAAAGTGATGGGTTAAGGGGTCCCTCATCGAGTTCCGCTAACCTGACTATGACCTAGAATTGGTCTGCCCCCATGATACAGTCACCATATTTCTCGCGCATCAACAGACCTAAGTCTTCAGTATCACGTAAAGCCTCAATTTCTGCGCGAGTGATTACTATTACTGCTAAACCATCGCGGTCATACACACTTCGAAGATGGGCATGAGCTGCTGTGCGATCTTGCGCATCGCCGGTTATTCCATTTGCAGCGACCAAAATACCAAAGTCTACACGGAATTTTCTAAGCTTACCTGTAAAGACAGTTAGCGTTGCAGAGTTTACAGGCGCTTGCCAGTTTTTACACTCAATGATTAAATGAGTTGGAAGAAAAGGCAAACCATCTCGCAGACGATGATTGTATAAAAGTATATCGATCTCAAGCGAGCCAGCATTGTCGAGAATGTTCCTCTTTATTACCCCAACTCCTTCTAGTTGACATAGCGTTTTTGCGACAACCTCTTCTAAAGCTGCACCCTTCTCCGCAGTATTTCCCGCGTCGCCAGCCACAAGCTTATCAGCAATATATACATGATCGATTAAAGCCATTATCGCACACCATGTACGATACGATTTCGAGTTTTTCTTATATATTCGCCGAGCTGCCTAGAACTAACTAGATGCTCAAAATCTTGAATGGTTAGCCAAAGTACATTTGGTGAAAGTTGCTGTTCGGATTGAGGTGGGATAGAACTAGTAACAACCAAGGCTAGCTTTAGGCGTGCTGACTGTATAAAGTCCCATAGTCGCTGATTAAGTTTGAGAGCATTTTCAAAACTCACATCCCCCTTAACTTCAATCACCACCGGATCCAGCAGTTCAGGGTCTAAATTCCCAAGCCACGCGAGTAAATCAGGGCGAAATTTCGCACCTGGAGTTGGCTTAGGTTGGGAAATCGCACTTCCACCCGCTGCGATCACAGCATCAAATACTCTCTTTTCTGCAAGAGAATCGAAAGGGCGTACTGGCTGACGTACCTTGGCCAGACGAGAAGAAGTGTCGTTCTTCAAGCGTTTGGTGCCAGTGCTCACTGATGGCGCGGGTGGCGATGCCAAGAATAGGTCCAAATGAAATTTTAGAGCTTCACTATTGGATAGGCTGGACTTAACAATTGTGAATCGACTGTAATCAATTGGAATTGTGCGAGCTTTGCTCTGGATAAGAAAAACTGGTTTTCCAAGTCCGGCTGCCACTCCGGTTTCAAATGCACCCCGATAATCAGCATTAGTACCGTTTAAAATAACCACCACAAAGTCGGCTGCCGTAATTCTATCAATAGCATCTCTGCCCTCATAAGACTCGTCCTTGGCCCACTCCCAAAATACATCTCGCTCTGCAAGCAGCATTGGAAGAGCATCAAGATCAAGCCCGAATGGAGCGGAGATATAGCATCGCTTAGAACTTGATTTCGAGATATCAGACATGACATTACCGTAGGTATATTGAATATGGCTCAGCGCTGGCGCCGCCTATCACAAACCATATCCTTAAGAAAGTACAAAAACAAGAGGCTTTTGTCTCCTACCACGACCGACTACGCGTTATTGACTGTCCGGTTTTAAACGCCAGGCGCGCTCAAAAAGTTTTTACACAGCATCGGCCGAAAGCAGTCGCTTATGAGTGACCGTTTTCGGCAAAGAGCAGACGTTAAAATTCATTCGCTTATATTCAATATGTCAGCGACGATCGAGAGCAACCACCTCTTGAGGGGCAGTCGAGGCGCCTATGTCAACAGCGTAAACCGTTTATTGATTTCCGAAGTGGGCTTGGTGTCAGGGCCTTTTTCAACATACACAGATAAGTGCCTTTCCCCCCGCTTAGGCTTAATGCCATTCGCTGAATCAAAAGGCAGGCTCAACATTTAATCCACTATTCGGATTTGATCAGGCACTAATAGCTTGCGTCCTATGAGTTCTGCTCGTGCTCCTTCCGGGTCAGCGGTGAACAGTACGACACGCAGATCCTCCTTCGCACGGGAGAACGAGACATACGCAAGCTTCTGAGTTACGGCGCGTTGCCGGTCAGAGGGCTCTCCGGCAGTAAGTGGCGTTAAGGTCTTACTAAAGCTGTATTGGTTCCATGCGGCCTCGACATCGTCATAGACGACCAACACCTTTGGATACTCCTCGCCCTTTACGCCATGCTGGGTACTATAGGCGGTATTGTTGTTGAGATAATCGGCGTAACGGGCGACCATCTCAGGCGTCATTCTGAATAGAGAGTCTGCGAGCCAGTCACCTTTGTCTAGGCTGTGAATATCCTCATCAAACGGCTCAACCCGAGGGGCACGATCAAGATGCTCGCTTAGCCTTTCGGAAGGCTGGATGATCTGCTTTTCGATACAAAAACGAAGGATCGCTCCTATCGTTTCGGTGCTCCATAGAGTCTGCAGTTGGCCAACCAAAGCCTTCGAAGTTTCAATCATCAACTTCAGTGATTTTTCCGCGTTTAATCCATCGATCGCGAAAGCCGGGCTATCGCGACGAAGCAGATTGATAATCTCTCGTTCGTCACCTTGTTTATGAGCAGTGATAAGAGGGTAAATTGTCGAAATAAATGGTTTAAGAAGGAAATGCGCACCTTCCTCAAACGCATCTTGGGCACGAGACGACGCATAGTCGCCTGTAAAGAGTCGGTTGAGGTCAGCGAAGCCAAGCCGCCGTGCGATCATTTGACGTGCTAGGAAGAGCTTCATGACATCGTCGCGCCCTGTCCAGCCCCAGCCTTCGACTGCAGCATCCATACGTGCCAGCGCCCGCTCAATCTGTTCCTCTGAATAACGCCTGCGCGGTTCCGTTGGATCTTCTGCTTTGATCAGTAAGAATTCGACGCTGCCTTCACATGCCGCATTTTCGCCGGCGGCATACTGCTCAACATCCCCACGATAGGCATTTAGAAGACGGATAACGCTCTTGGAACTGCGGAAGTTCTCAGCTTTCTTGATGACCTCACCATTGGCAGGTGGCGCAAAATTGCCGGCGCTCCGGTCATAAATCTGCTGCCAGGGGTCGCCGAAATAGCCGACCACAGGAAGTTCAGCGCCCGCACACACGAGATTGAGTCCTGAGACAATTCCTTCAAATGTGTCTTGCGCTTCGTCGACGAAGATAAATGGGAACCGTAGGCCGATGATCCGTCTAAGAGTTTTATTATTTGCAAGCAAGTAGGTTGCAATCTCTATGACGTCGTCGTGTCCGATCTGTCCCTTGCCGTAATTACTGAAGCTTGTGTCGGCATAGTCAAAACGTTCAATTGATTCGAGAAGGGCGCGCTGTTCTGTCAGTAGATCGATTTTTGCACGGGCCTTTAATGCCTTTTTGCTGTTACCCCCATTATCATCTGCCATGGCCTTTTCTATAAGAGTTGGGATACGACTTACGTATAGCGCTTGGCGAATATCTTCATGGAAACGGCTGATCTGGCCCCACAGAAACCCATGAAGAGTTGAAACTAGGTAAAGCTCGTCGAACCCTAACCTTTTCTTTATGACCTCAACGGCACGCTTGGTAAAGGTAATACAGGCAATGCGTTGACCATTTTTTCTAAGGGAACGTCCTTCATTATCCCGAACCCGATTAAGAGCATCACCCAACGAACTAGTCTTACCCGCACCCGCTCCGGCTATCATCGCGAAGCTGCGACGGCTATCTATGCATTTACGGACTAGTGTATCCGCTTCGCTTTCCACCCATCCCCCCATTTTATACCTCCGCCGCGGCAACGACTTCTATTTCCGTCACCGCGGCTAGCGGGGGCGATAGGCGCGACTCAAGCCAACTTAATCCCTCGGCAATGTATCCAGGGACGATCCATTCCTCGGTGCAAGCCAAAATGTCCATGGCAAAGTCAGTCTTTTTAAAATTATCCGACCGAACTCTGTCGTAGACAACCTGGTAAGCGTCGTTGAGAAACTCGGGGATGGGGATGCCGATGGATAAAGCGCCGGACCGAACCAGTCCAAAATTCTCATAGACGATTGCTTCCTCCAAAGTTCGTGGGCGCAATGTTTCGTTGGCGGCGCCATCCGCGACAAAAATATCTGTTTGGAAGGCAATGCAACGATCTTTGTCGATGTGCTGTTTCTCAGCGAAGGTCAATGCGATCAGATCGGCGATGGTAGTCTGTCCGCAAAGTTTTTTTAGAGACGCGTTGGAGGTTCTAGCACCCACAACGTCCGCCCGACAGGCACTGGGATAGCCGGTGGGGGCCACGGAGTCGAGGTCAGTTATAACAAGGTAGGGGATATGAAGGAAGCTGAGTAGGCCCTCGAAACGGTGAGCATAGGCTCCTCCCACCTCCAATATTGTTAAATATACAGTACGCAATCGCCCAGCGGCGCGCTCGATCATGGACGGCATTAGCAATTTTTCAACGGCACCTTCCACAAGGATGGCAGCATCAGCGAAAAATAAGTCGCAGTGTGTTAAGCGTAGATAGCGTTTGAGGAAGGCCAGCGATTCTGACGGTGAAACCAATTTACCATCAATCGTCTCCACCTCTGGCTGGAAGGCCCGAAGGCTTCTAACCATGGACGCATTGCGAATCCCCGTCGCGACCGTCTCATCCTCGGTATGGCATCGCTGAAAATAGCGAACTTTCTCGAAATCCACGGCTTCCATGATATGAGAGGAGTGTGTGGTTACAACTAGTTGCGGCACAAGATTAGGCTCGCCAGCTGCCTCAGCAGATTGATTGATTACCTGCCAGATGTTGGAGATAAAAGTCTGCTGCACCTGTGCGTGAAGGTGAACTTCAGGCTCCTCAATAAAGATCATCAGGCATAGAGGCCTGTTTTCGGTGGTCATCACCCATTGAGAATGGAAATGCCGAGCCTGAATAGCCATGTAAATTAGGTTCTTGAAACCAAGTCCGTTATAGAGCTCCGGCAGTTCATGCTTACGGTTGGGGTCAATGTAAAGCAACTCGGTGTTCCCGCGCAGAGCACTTTCAGGGCTAAGCGAGGAGACAATCTGTAATTCCCGATCATTAATCGATGGTACGCCAAGGTGCTTGATGAGGTTGATCAGTGGGGCAAACTGCTTTGCATAGTGATCGGTTAGCTGCTTGTTGTTCTCATCGATCACACTGTGAGCATCGGCCGCTGGGCCCACCTGCTCTAGATTTTTTCGGTAGAAGGCGGCGAAGGCCGACGAGAGCCTGTTACTGCGGCTACTGTCGTCATCGTTAATGTTGCGCTGCGCGTCTACAAACTCTACTCGTATGAGATGTTTCAGAAGTCGTTTGCCTTCGTCGGGATCAAGGTAACTCGACAAGATCTCAGGCAAAGTTTCGTCCTGAATTTTCTCTTCGAGTGACGAGTAGCAAACCGCAAAATGTCGGCCAAGATTTCCGTCGAGCGCCAGATATTGCGACAACGCCTTGGAGCGTGTTCCATCTTCTTCTAATGGATAGGCGGCGTCGTAATGCTCGAGTAATTTCTTTGCTTCAGAAACCTCATATGACAGTCGAATTCCTACTCGTGTAAAATCCGAAAGTTTCGGCAGCAATGTGAAAACTCTACCGAATGCGATGCTTTCGGGGTCGATGGAGAACCACAGGTCAAGACTGATTTTGGGGAGCTGCGCCACATCTCCAGTTTTGACAAATGCGTCTAAATCAGCCATTCGGGCGACCGAGAAGTCGTGGATTTTGAAATCGCGTCCGCCGAGGAAACAGCGAAAAACTGCAGTGGCAGAAGTTTTGCCGCTATTGTTGGGGCCAACAAAAATGGACTCCCTCTCTTCAATTTCAATCTGGACATTTTCCAGTCGACGGAAATTTCGAATTGCAACACCGCTTACTCTCATAAAATCTTTCTCCCTGACACATGAAGAGAGCAAGCAGAAAAACTGGTACCCCTCGCTCCGTTTGAAATCCTAGCCTATCTGTTGAAGGCTTGTTTTTTTTAGCTTTAGATATTTGGGGCGGCAGTTGGCTGAGCTCAACGAGGGTAAAACGCTGCGAAAGAGGTCGCTCTGGAACGACTGCTTCTGGCCGGTTAGCGGCCCTTTCTCTGGTCAGTCATCCTTGTCCTTCGATACGTGGAGGACTCGTCATGAACATCTTCGCTACCTGCAGCCGCCAGCCTTGGAACAAAGGAAAACTGGTCGGGCAGAAAGCTCCACTCAGACTGAGAGATATCTGGGCCATCCGGGTAAGGCTTCAAATTGTAGAACGAACCCGTGATCTTGCGCTCTTCGATCTGGCCATCGACAGCAAGCTTCGGGCCTGCGACTTAACCAAGCTTCGTGCGCGCGACGTCGCCCATGGCGAGTATGTATCACCACGCGCCATGGTGATGCAGCAGAAAACGCTGAGGCCAGTGCAGTTCGAAATCACCGTGCAAACACGGTTTGCTATCGCGGCCTGGATACCCATCAGGACTTGCAGGGCAGTCCGGACAAGCCAGCCCGCAACGTGGTGCTGGTGGTTGATCGCACCGTTACGCCACGTGTTGAGATTCCCGCTGACATGCCGGGCCCGAAAGACCAGTCCTGCAAAACCTTCAAGGTCTGGGCGAACTACACCATGGCCTACTGCAAGCGCTACAGCACTTGGCCCGTGTGGAACGCCAAGGTCGGTGGCCAACTTGGCCAACTGGTCGGCCGCTTCTCCGCCCTCGCGGCTGAGGCCATCGACAACACCAGCAAACAGGCATGGCAGAAGCTGTACAACTCTGCCGACGAAGAGGAGGGCGGCGATCTGGCAATACTGGTCCGTTCCCCTGGCGCCGATACCATCGATCGCACGCAGGTGGACTGCTGGGTGTCTGCGCGGCTGCACAGTGCGCTCTCATCAACACCCCGGCCCCGAAGCTGTTCCTGTTCAAGGCGACCACCGCCTGGGCTATCCCGCAGTTGAAGGATGCGCGGCCGAAGGTGGTCACGTCCGTATCCTTCGAGATCCCGCTCAATGCACCGGAGTGGCGTCGCGATGCAGTGGTGAGGGCGGCTCTGGCGGCAGGCCAGGCCAAGGCGAAGAGAGACGATTCCCGATCGGCCGACATGATCGTGCTGAAGGACAGCTTCTACGACATGAACACCTGGGACAACGACGGGACGCCGGAATCGACTCGACGCCGGTGGCGACAGGATATCGGAAAGGCTGCTGACGTCTTGGTCCGACGAGGCGCTGGCACATGCCTCCGACATTCTGGAGGCGGAAGGTCTGCTGATTGAACAAGCTGCGTGATTGCCTGTTGACGACAGTGAGCGGATGAGCCAAATTAATTCCATCCTATCATTCTTGCGCGTTTAGGAGTGATCATGAAAGCCCGGCAACTAGCTGGGCTTTTTCGTATGCAGCGTTCAAGGAGAAATTCGTATGGAAATGTGGGAATACGTGAGAAGGCTGTTGGCAGGAGCAACAGGTGAAAATCAATCGTTTATGCCTGGGCTTATCGCTGGTGCCTACTTCAGGGACTTGATCGCGCAGAATCTCGATACCAAGCACCCCATCCATGAATTTTCAGATTTGGCTGATCTGTTTTCCGAGCAGCTCCAAGACGAAGGGTTTATTCGTCCTGCCGGAGTTCGCTCTGGGCCAGCTGCGATTTTGGGCGCCAGGGAGCGAACACAGCTCGGAGATCAGCTTCTGGAGGCGCTTTCGAGGCGTGGCGGCGTGAATTTTTTCGAAGGTGCTCAAGCCGACATCAATGGCGCCGCAGTGCTGCGACTCTTGCACCAGCTAGATTCGTAAGCTGTCTTTCAACACGGCCACTGCGCCGGGTTTTCGTACTAATGGTAGATTTCCTCAGCAAATATAGCCTTGGAGTTGAGATGGATACCTTGAGAAAAGAACGAAACAAGCACTCGCGCGGGGCCAAATGTTGGACAGTTTTTCACGGCATTGTGGTCATCGCTGAAGAGCTCACTGAGTCCGAGGCTGATGCTCTGATAGAGAGTCGGCGGAGGGCTTTAGTGGATCTCGGCGTTGTGAGGTAACAAAATCCCGAGTTGCGTTATTGTCTCTTTAGCCCGGCCACCATGCCGGGTTTTTATTGCCCGAAATTCGCCGTCATAGCTCCAGTGGTAGAGCAGTCGCCTTATAAGCGAACGGACCCGGGGGTCGCGTAGCGGCATTACATTGGCATATAGCACGGTGGTAGAAGTTCCTGTGATGGCATTTTAGAATCCCAGTTCACATTCAGGGATTTTACTTTTGAAAAAGAAAACTCAGCTCGGAATGGATCCGGGAACAGCCAGTAATCGGTTGGTGAAAGATGTACTTTTCAAGCTGCTTTCCGAGTTGAAGCACAGGTGTCACCACTGCGGTCTTGAAATGAGTCGCAAAGACTTCTCCATTGAGCACAAAGTCCCATGGCTGGACAGTGACGACCCCGTGACGCTGTTCTTTGATCTCGATAATGTCGCATTCAGCCATATCGGCTGCAATGTTGGCGCAAGGCGTCAGACAAAAAAAGCCATGTGCGGTACGAGATCAAAATATACGACAGGCTGTCGCTGCGACAGCTGCAAGGCAGCTAATGCGGCTGCTTATCGAGACTCTTATACGCCTGAAGCTCGTAGTGCTAGATACCGAAGAACTGGAAAGTGATTCTCCCATGCCAGCCAGCAACACTGTAGCCAGGACAGCCCTCGGGAAGGCCTGGACGTCGATAGCCAGATAGTTCGACTTACGGAATCAACACCGGCAGCCCTGCACCCTGATCTCAAACTTGCTTTCAGGGTGGCGCGAGACTGGAACAGCGAGATCGATGCATAGGGGCGTCGACGTTGAGAAGGCCTTTGGCCGACAGCTCGGAAAGACGAGCGCACCTATTCAGGGCCTCTGCATTCGCAGGGGCTTTTCTCGTTATGAGGCACAGCAAATGACCGATCACCAGATCCGAGCACTGGTTGCTCAGGTTCAAGCGAACACCGCCAAGATTGACGCCGAGTCCAGTGCGCGAGCGATTGCGGATGAGGCATTGGCCTCTCGCGTTACAGCTGCCGAAGTTGCTATCGCTGCGATGAGTTTGCAATCAATTTGGCGAGGCCGGAAACGCAGCAGCCGAAAAAACTGTTGGAGCGCCGCTTGACCGAGATCGAGCGGCGTTTAGGAATCGCTTAATCGTTGGCTTTTTCAAACTCGCGCAGGGCGTAGGCCTTAAGTTCGGCTACTGACATTGAGTCCGCATTGGCGGGTGACTTCGGGCTGAAGTTTGTTGTGGTGCCTGCTGGTAGCAGGATGGTCGCCAGCAAATTCCATCCGTCTCCGGCGTGCAGGTTCGCTAGGTTTAGACTCATAAGTTTGTATTTGCTGCTCATTACTTTCCCTTTTAGAGCTGTTTCGTTAGTGGAATTTCGATAGTAGCTCTAATTCCAAGCCCGTCACCGATAGTGATGATCACGCTGCGCTGCAGGAGTTGATCGACAAGTTGAATGCGGAACGTGACGGCATGGTGTTGCTGATCGACGCCGCTGAAGGTCTGTCCGAACTTGAACATCCGGGTCAGCTACGACAACCCAGCGAACAACTACGACACCGACGTCATTCCGTTCGCGGATCTAGATCTTCAGCGCCGTTACGGCGACCGGCCGACCGAGCTTAGTGCCATTGGCTGCACCCGCGCCTCCGAGGCCCAGCGCCGCGGCAAGTGGGCGATCTTGAGCAACAACCAAGACCGGACTGTGTCGTTCAAGACCGGCATGGAGGGTGTTATCCCGCTGCTTGGTCACATCATCCCGGTCGCGGATTCGCTGCTGGCTGGTCGTGAAGTCGGCGGCCGAATTTCGGCCGTGGCGGGGCGGATGATCACTCTCGACCGCGATACCCAGGCCAAAGCCGGTGATCGTTTGATTATCAACCTGCCGGGCGGCCGCGCCGAAGGGCGCACCGTGCAGAGCGTCAACGGCCGCGCGGTGACGGTGACCGTCGCTTATAGCGAGCCACCAGTCGCGCAACTGCAATGGGCGCTCGACGCTGACGACTTGGCAATTCCGCTGTACCGCGTGCTGCGCACCAAGCACACCACCAAGGGCGACTTCGAGATCAGCGCGCTGCAGTTCGAACCGAGCAAGTTCGCGCACATCGACACCGGCGCTCGTCTGGAAGAACGGCCGATCAGCGTGATCCCGATCACAGTGGTTCCGGCGCCGGCGAGCGCTTCGCTGTCGTCGACTTCATCGGTTGTGCAGGGTCTGGCTGTAGCCGTCTGCCTCGCCCGCGCCTAGCCTTCCGAGCCTTCAGGAACGATCCAGTAGCAGTGCTCGCTTTCTCGGATCACAACGTATTTCCGGCAGACGATAGTTACGCCCTCCGGGCCAATATGGTCGACGTAGCGAAAGTGGTCTGGCCCTGTTTGTTTCTTTTCTTCAGACATGACTTCGTCCTTGCCACTATAGCGGCTGACTTTGAAGGGGGAGGGAGTTACGGGTATTTCGTGATGATGCGCTGGGCGATTTCTTCGAGCTCACCGGCAATTTCAAACATTTGGTTGTTGTCGCGCCGGGACACAACTGGGGATCGCTGCACGTTGCGGCCGCTCAGGATCTTCGCGGCCAGCAGGATCAGCCAGGCTTCGAGCTTGCGGCGGACGAAGCGCTTCATGCCTGTGGTACCGGATGGCTCGCGTTCCAGCGCTCGAAGGCTTCTTGCGTGGTGGCGGCTTCGATCTTCTCGTCGCACTGGTTGTACGCCGCCACACCGCCGGCCGCGCCGACATCGCGGTGACCTTGCTTGCATGGGCTCATGTGCCAGTCGTTATCCTGTTCCTGTTCCTGTTCCTGTTCAACCACTCAACCAGCAAGTGCTTACCGCAGGAATGGCAGAAGTGCATGCCGTTTTCTTCCGGTCCATCCTCATGGAATGACCAGATCTCACCGCAGACACTGTTCCAGATGCCGCTGTCGTCTTCGCGGTGCCACTCGCATTCTCCGCCAGCGAAGTCATCAATCCGCTGATCCGCTGCGTTCAGGCGCTGCTGCAGGGCATCACGTTCGGTGGTGACCCGGTCGAAATCCATAGCCACAACCCATTCGCCGTCCGGTGCTTCGTACATCGGCGACGTTTCGGCATGCGTCAGGGCTGCTGAGTACCGTTTTACTTCGCTCATCCTGCAATCTCCATCGATACCAGATCATGGGCATTCACAACCGTCATGCCGAGCTCGCGGGCGATGTGTACCTCAAGCCGGGCGCCTTTCGAGTTTTCCCAGCCGGGCAGCACCGCGACCTGTCCGCACAGGCCGAGGCGGGTCAGGTCGTAGGCCATGGTTCGCAACCTCGACGACGCCGTGCTCAGCTGGGTTCTCTACGACATAGTCTCGGGCGCGCTGCTCGGCGGCCATCTTGTTGAAGGCGGGGAAATTGAAGTCTTCGAAGCCAGTCATCGGTCCGGCCAAGTAGAGGCGGTTGGCGCGGGCGGTAGCGAGGGTGACACCAGAGCCTACTGGAGCTGTAGACAGGTCGTGCCAGGTATCAACCTCGAACTAGGCCAAGGTACCTGCCATCGGGCATCACCGCCGCGTCGGCGCCGTGGCTGTTCGTCCACACCGGATACGATTGGCCGGCCGTGGCAACCGGCATATCGCCCTTGATGAAAGCGAGCCCGACGCCTGGCATGGGATCGGCGGTGACAGTCTTCAGCATCCGGACCGTGCGCGGCACTCGCTCGCCAAACGGGTAGATGTTGCTGCGCTTGCGCAAAGCCGGGCAGTCGATAGGGTTTTCTGTGGGCATGGGACTTCCTCAATGCTTCACTGAGGTAAACTCAAAAGTATTATTTAGGGAGATGGGTTATGGGTAAGGCGCTTGCTCTGATAGGGATCGTATTTACTTTGTTATATGGTGTTTTTAGTTGGTGGCTAATCGGGGATCGTATTCAAACATTGCAGTCAATGTCTCTAAATGAAGTCGGCGATTTTCTCGCTGGCGCTTTCGGTCCTGTTGCTATTCTTTGGCTTGTACTTGGATTTTTTCAGCAGGGTATAGAGTTACGACAAGGAACGGCGGCTCTAAATTTACAGGGCGATGAATTGAAAAACGCTGTAGAGCAGCAGAGGCTGTTAGCCGACGTCTCATTGAAAACGCTTGAGCATGAGCGTGAGGCTCGGCGTGAAGAGGCTATTCGTTATCGGCAAAGCCTACGCCCAATTCTTCATCTGCAAGGTGGCAATGTTGATTTTGAAGATGGCTACTGGATCGTGGAGTGTAGGTTGTTTAATGACGGGGCCCAAATATATAGCTTAACTCTGGTACTTAGTAATGGGATAAATGAACATCATTTCGCGACTTTCAGAGCATTAGGTCGAGGCGAAAGCGTTGACTTCAAATTTAGGTGGCCGCAGTATTCTCCGGAAGACGATATTGCAATCAGTGTTCTTTATAAGGAGCGCGATACGGTAGACGGGATTTGTAGATTTGTTCCAGATTGTGTTATCGACTTAGGCGGTGTTGGCTTCGTACAAAAAGATGAGATCCAGTCTTAGGTTGAGTTCTTAGTCACCGCAGAAACAGTCGATATCTTCGGCTAGGTATTCGAAATCAAAGTCGGTCTGCCGGGCACGTTGCTCGGCACACCATCCCATCGTCTTGTAGTCAGCTCAATCCTGCAGGAACACCTGACCGAAGCGTTCTTCCGTGCCTTACCACCAGATCATCATTCGGTGGTAGCGTTTCGGTTCGTCGTAGCGAGTTCCGACGACGCAGTCCCACTCGGTATAGCCTAAGGCGCGCATGTGCTTTTCGCCGATCTTCAACTTCAGGTATGCGGTGCACATGTTGTTCGAGAAATTCGGAAGCACAGGCGGCAGATTTTTTTCAGCCTTCCGGTACGCAGCGTGATACTCGAGCATCATGGTGAATGGTTCGCCGTTGCGGCTGGCCGTTTCGAAGTCCACCAGCTTGTACCACGGGCCGTCATCGGGCTGGCCATACACGCGGCACCACTCCATCCAGACGATGTTCACGTTCCACCGCTTGGCGATCTGATCGATAGAAACCAGCGTTTCTTCGCGTCCCTTGCTGGTGTTTTGGAAGAACAGGTGCACATCAGCGGGGAGGGTGCCGGCGTGTGCCTCGAGGACCTTGTAGACCATATGGCCACTGGTGCGACCACCGCTGATTCCGATCTGGGCCGGGCCGGTGATCAGGTAAGGATTCATATTTGCTCCAGACAGCCGATTGCCTCGCCGGCTGGCGTGATTCGTTGGAGTGGGGTATTTGTGTTCGGCCCGGCATGGGGCCGGATAGGGAGCGGTAATGAAGCAAGTCGATTTGAAAGGCCTGGATCCAGATCTTGAGCCCGATAGCGAAAAAGTAGCCCGCTTGGCACGCATTGGGATAAGTGCATTACCTATCGTCGGCGGGCCTCTGGTGGAGATATTTAATTCCGTTCTGGAGTCCCCGCTGAACAAGCGTCGAACCGAAACAATGATCCGGATCGGTGAGGTCATGAATGAGCTCATCGAAAAAGGAGTGGTCACTGAGGAGGGTTTACGGGAGAACGAAGCCTTCATCAGCACCGTAGCTGAAGTTTGCTCAATATCTCTTCGAAATCATGAGGCAGATAAGCTTGAAGCATTACGCAATGCTGTAAAAAACTCTGCACTACCGAGCTGCCCATCAGACGATTATCGTCAGTTGTTCCTGGGCTTCGTGGACGCTTGCACGGTGACTCATATCAAGTTGCTGCACTTGTTTCGTGATCCAAGAGCATGGATCTCCAAACAGGGGAGGGAGGTTCCCGCAAATTGGTATATGGGGGGGCTTACCCAAGTTATTGAGTACTCGATTCCAGAGCTGGCTAATCAGAGCACGCTTTACACCCCTATTTGGAAAGATCTCTATCAACGCGGCCTGGTTACCACTGACAGCCTTGGAACAACGATGGGTGTTGATTCAATGCTGGCTGGGAGAGCGACACCATTGGGTACCAAACTGATTGAGTTTTTAAGCTGAGTCATTCCTCCTGGCGGATGCGCAACTCTTGGCGAGCTTCTATCACATGCATCTAAGGGTAAGGACGGTGTTTGGCCCTGTGAAGCGGTGCGTGCTGTGATGGTGGACATTCAATATGAGGCGATGATGCGAGGTGCTCACACCGGAGTTTATAACTCGCGTGGTGTGCATTGGCGGGGTGAAGGGGGGAGCAAGAGCGTGTGCTCGCTGCAAAATCTCGGGGCTGGGGAAGGGAGCTACAGATATCTCATCCGTTTGTTGCTTCGAAACTGCTGATGGCATTAGCCAAGACATATGACCATGAAGCATGGAGAGAGGACACCGAAGCGGACATTCAGCGGCGTTTGCATCCCTGAGGCTTGCTGCCTTGAGTTGCCAACTGAATCGCCCAGCTTTGTAAAAACTCTATGACTGCTTTTAGCTGTGGATTCAACCGGACGTACACGGACAAACAGAAATCTGTTGTGAACGAAGCAATAAAAAACCACCTATCATAAGACAGGTGGTCAAGGTACGGAAACTCAGAGTGAAATTAGTGAATAAATTTCATAGCAGCTATGAGTATGCCAACAGCGGCCGAGAGCATAACGCCCATTCGAATTGTAAGCTTGACTTCAAGCTGAGAAAGCTCTGCTCGAAGTAATGCTACGTCTGATTTGGTTGCAAGTGATGTCTGCAAGTCCGACTCCAGCGCTTGGATTACTGCTTCGGCTTTAGGCTCAGGCACATTGATAGCGATCAGTGCCTGATACAGAGCCAGGTCCATTTTCATTAAGGCCTCCAGAAAAACTAAAAAGGCCTATCCCACGACAGGGTTAGGCCCGTCGTGGGTGGGAAAATCGTACTTCCATCGACACGTTGTCGACTGACCGCGCTTCAGGAAGCGGTGCGGTCATTGGGTGGATCCTGCGAAGGTTCGCAGCGCCGTCTAAAAGACCCTGGCGGCTGGCATGTAGCTGAACCAGTCAGCAAGACACGGGCCTAAATTGCGTCGCCGGGCGTTTGGTGTCAATCCATAAACCGGTTACCGAGTGTTTCCTAAAGTTGGACGAGCGCTCTTTTTCTGTTCTGACTCAACCACCTTCAGGTATGGATTGTTGAGGGCCAAGTCATTCATCAATCCGCCGTGAGACTTCAGCAGGTAGCCGTGGAGGCGCCTTGTTCTGCGTGCGCCGCTCACTTCGCATGTCCAAATGTTATGTCCGTTTGGTTGCTTGCGATGAAGCTTCATTTCTTCGAAGCGTTTCTGAATCCATTGCCAGTCGTGCTGGCTTTCTTTTTTTGCAATTCGGGCGAGCTGCGGGTGTTCCTGTCCATAGCGCTGGAAGACCCCGGGGGTGACGATGAAGATGGTATCCTCTACGGTGTGAATTAACGCCTTGGTATCATTCATGATGATGCGGCGAGAGCGTACACCTTGCCCGAGCCATTCCATGAAGTGCGCGCCGGACAGTTCATCTGGTTGACCCGTGTTCATCGGCATATCGAGTGATGGGACTTGGTCGTCGATCGGGATCACCTCGAGGTCTGCAGGAAGGGTCGGCGGGCCGCCGAATAGGTCCATCAGCATGTCAAGTGAGTCAGGAGCTACGTAGTGTGTATCGGTCAAAGGTGACGGGATTGAAGTGCTTGAGTCGCTGCTGGATCGCGTAGGGGACCTCGCTATCGCCGCATCAGTTGCCACTGCAGGTGCGCTGGATGTCGCAGGCGCTAGGGTGGGGGCATCAGCGATGACTGTGCCTGTGTACGCTGCAGGGCGCGTATGAGCCTCCCATATCAATGCCGGCGACACCTTCAGAAAGGTAAAACTGTGGGACCAGCCCAAATCGCTTGTCACCGTTGCTTTCCAAATGGCTTTGCCGTCGGCGCCGGGGAGGGCGATACCATGCTCCTGCAATACGTTAAACACTGCGATGTTTCTCTCAGGGATGCCTTCGACGCCCTGTGAGAGCAAGTGCGCGCGCAGTTTGTCTGAGACGGTCTTGCTGACTAGCCATAGGGCGTCTTGAGTCAACCAGCCGTCCGAGGCCTGGGACTGATTGAGTTTCAGTTCTGAGTTGAGTAGGTATCGAAGACCTTCGAGCAGTTTGCGTTGCAAAGCGTGTTTGGGGGCTGACATAGCCTTTACTGGATCACCACCAAGCGCTTGCGCTACGGAAGCCTGGTCTGCTTGTGAGACGAGACTACCTAGCTCGCCGGCGTGTTCATTTTGACCAGCCCAATTAAAGATCAGTGAGCACCATAGCTCCGGAAAGCTCGAGAGCCAGTCGAGAATTTCTTTGTTGAGCAGCTGATGGATGAGCAGACCTGAGGCCGCGCCATGTAAACGATACTGCCGATCTTTTCGATATCTTAGGCGGTAAGGAGTTTTGAGTGGGCCATGCCAGGGATGCCAGACGCAACCATTCGAATGTTCGACGTGTAAATCGACTGCGATCTTTCCGAGGTCATGACTCAAGGACGCGTAGGCAAGGGCAGCGGTCCAGGCTTCAGCTTGTGCAATCTGTACTTCAGGTTGGGCGCCTGACGGGAGCAAATGTGTTTGTCGAAGCTTCAAGGCGTAAGTGACGACTTCCAAACCATGGTCAAGCATGCCTCCTGGGTAGGCATGGTGGTGGCTTTCGGATGCTGGTAGCAATTGGACCAATTCTGCATATCGGTTTATGGGATCGAGATACAGCTTTTCAAATTGAAATCGGGAGACGGCAGTGCGCTGCCAAATCTGCTCCAGTAGTTTTTGTCTGCGGGGTGTGGACAAAAGCGATTGGGCAGATTGTGGCGCAGTCAATCCCGCCTGCAGTGTTGCCTCATCTGGAGCAGGTGTATCTCGTGCAGATCGAGTCCGTCGATGGAACAAAGAAAACATGATTGATCCTGTCGAAAGGTTTGTAGGAAGGCCTTTTCTGTTTCTTGGGTAGGGCCTTTCCCCTTCGGCTCCATTCCCTTGGTTTGGCCCCTTTTTCCATTTACCTTTTGGGTGGCTTGCTATTCAAGGAGGCAGAAAATCAGCAGTGCAATTAGCAATTCAGGGATGAATGACTTAGGACAGGGAGCTATTAGGTGACTGAGAAAGATCAAACCTCAAAGGCATCGCGCTTAGGGGAATACCTGGGGCGCTGCTGGAAAGGGTACTTACGTAATTTGGCAAAACTTTCCGGGCTGTTAATTAGAGTGGGCGTACCTTCAGTAATTGCCAAAATCTGTACCTTGCTTCTGCAAACGGTTGCCGTTATCTCTCTGCTTTACATCGGATTTTGGACTGCAGTGATTTTTATTGTGGTGCTAATCGGAAGTATCAGATACTCAAGCACAGAGAATGAGCCGCCAAATTGGCGTGACGGGCCATCAGGTTTTGGGCTCTATGACAGAGCGGGCACGCGACTCGATCCGTACGACCCAGACGAAATGGAATAGCAGTTATTTTAGTTTGCTCGAAGCATAGCTTGAGCCTCTTGCGCCTTCAGATTTTACGTCTGATGTTCCTTGTGCCAGTCCTTGGAGCACTCCACCTGCGCGAACACCGCTCCAAGTCAATGCAGTTATCCAGAATGTCGGAAGCATGATGAAGAGAGCACCCATCACATAATTCAACAGCATGTCTCCGAAGGAGTTGTTAGCTCCGAGGAGGATGTTGAAGTTGCTGTGTGGGGAATGCCAGCCGTAGAGGGCATCAAGGATGGTGCTGTCGAGCCAGCGGGCGAGTTGGAACCAGAAGTCGACGAAGAACAGGGCAAACTGCACGCAACTTATGGTGACCAAGGATTTGAGGTCGTAGGTGCCGACGACCAGTATCAGGGGTATGCAGATGGTGAGTGCCATTTTCAGAAATGACAGAACCATGGGTAATGCTTGGCGTACGACGTCCATTGCTGGGAAGTAGGCCATTGAGCCCACGGTCATGCCAAGGTTGGATGCGACGCGTGCGGTTACGTTGGACGCGCTCATATCGATCTGTCCTGCATAGCTTGTGTAGACCTGGCCTTGGTTCAGGTTTTGTTGTCGAGGGGAGACAACGGAGCGGATCACTGAGTCTTCGGCTTGATGCATGTTGAGAAAGCGCGCCCATTTGTTAATCCGTAACAGCAGGCCAGGATCCACCTGCTTCAGCAGCCGTGCGCGCAGTCCCTGATGGGATTCCGACCACCATTGTTTACAGGTGGGATAGCCGCCACCGCCAGGGACTTGAGCCAGCCCTGCATCCCGTGTCGCGTTGTAGGGCCAACTGCTGCGCGGCGTCTTTGAATGATACTTATCATAGTAACCGCTGGTATTAAGCAGATGACTTGAGCCAATCCAGTTGATGTCGTTCAGTAAGGCGTCGTTCAGCGTTGGTCTGCTCATGAACAGCTTCGCCCGGGCAGGGCCGTAGCAGTCTTGGCTAAAGTCGGCGACTTCTTGAGCCAAGATAGGGTTGTCGATCCTCGCCGCATCGATGTCGATACGGATTTGTCGCAGGTCTGTACCACAGGGGATGGCTGCAGTCGCTCCACCGGTCAGTGCTTTGGACAGCGAGTGCATAAAGAACCACCACACCGGCACTTTCGCGCTTTGGTTGTTCAATATTGTAAATGTGTTGGACCAGCGGGTTTCTTGTGGGCTCGCCACATTGATTTGGCATTGTGTTGAGCGAGTGGTGTTGAACTCGATGGTATTTAGGTCGACGTCTATGAAGGGGATGCCGGCGAACATGATCACAGCGATGGCAACCCACACGCGGTTCTCGATTCGCAGAGAGGAGAGCACGCCTTTGTTGCCTTCGTCGGCACCTTCACTTCGTGCCCTGAGCCATTCCTGAATAATGATCGTAAGGAAAGGAAGCGTGAATACACCGCTGGCCACGAGCATTTCCCAGATGCCGTTATTGACGATCCAGCCGACAAGGGTGAGGTAATACTCGAGGTAGTCATTTGTGTAGAGCGTCATGGCACCGTCCCTGGTCGTCAGTTCATGCGAAAGGTCAGCAGCTCAAGCATCGCCAGCACACCAATCGCAGCGACCTCGGCATACAGAAGGCGTTTTTGTTGGCAGGGAGTGAAACCTCGTTTTATTAAGCTCAGCCGCATGCGGTACCAGCCGTACACCGTGGTGGCATAAAGAGGAAGACGCCAAACCAGAAGAGCTGCCTGGTTTGATCGCATCCAGGCATTCCACTGCTCGATAGTGCTTGTGCCTTCAAGGACCGTCAGCGTGAGAATGATTACTCCCAGACTGAGGAGAACGCCCCAAAAAAGTAAATGCGCCAATAGGGTCCTCGTCGTTGCAAGGCGCTTCATCGTTGCTGCCCCTCAGGTGCCGATTGCTGGATCAGGTCTAGGCGGTTGCGCACAGGGTCGCCTTGATAGACCCCGCGAGACCCTGCAGCCCTGTCGCTTTGGCGCTGGATCAGCGTCATGGGTGAGTTGCCGGCGAGGGTGCGGCGCAGTTCTAGTTCAGTTTTAAGACTATTGATTTCTTGGGTGAGGAGGTCGCTTTCGGTGTTAATGGCTTGCTGAGCCAATTCATTGGACGCCACGTTAGGTTCTTTTCGTCCAGTCAACAGAGTGCGCTGCAACAGCAATGCTTTTTCCAGGACGCTGGACAGGGCCACCTCGGATGCCAAGCGCTGAGCCAGTAAATCCTGGTCGGGTTCGTCTCGCAGTGCTTCTATGACACCGCGAGTGACGGTCAGTGACTGGCTGCTTGCTGCGAGCAGGTGTTCGGTGGTGGTGGGCTTGTTGCCTTTGATAAGTGCGTTGAGCACCTTCAACTTTTCATCGAATTCTTCTTGAATCAGAGGCGTGAGACCAACGCCGGGTTTGCTCTGAGTCTTGGCACAGCGGTCACATGTTTGGTGTTCTCTTTCACCCAGCACTTTGGTTGCCCATGCCTCTGCATCTTGAGGGGAAGACCATGTCTGGCAGGTCAGGCGATTGCCGCAGTTGCTTTTGGGGATGGCTGAGCGGTCATCGACGTCTCGGCCATTGAGCAGGTTGTATCCTGACCGAGTGACATCTGATACAACCTTTATTGGAGGCTGTCCTGAGCCGCCCGCAGAGCGACCACCAACCCACGGAACTCCTTGGTTGCCGCGACGTGTTTCTGCCTGCTCAATGGCAGCCACGGCGTCTCTACTCCCCACAGTTTTCGAGAGCGCCACACCCTCAGCCAACTGCCCCCAACTTATCTGCCCCCCAGCAATATCGGCCATACGATCTGCGATCGACTTACAGGTGGACTTGGAGCGATCGAAGTCGAGACGCGCCTGCAGGATACCGTTGGTGAGGAGGTTGTAGAGACCCGGATCGGCACGTTGGATGATCAGGGCCGGTAGCGATGCAACGGCACTTGTCGCGTTCTGGATGACATTGCTCATGACCGACTTGAAACCTTGAGTGGCTCCATTGAGTTGATTCTGGAGCGTTGTGTTGAGGCTCATGTCGCCGCAGATTAGATTGGTGTCCCAGCCGGCGCCCACGCTAATGCTGTCCATGCTGGCAGCACCGCCCATGGATACAGCTCGACCACCTCCAATGCTGTACAGCACGTCATCGCCGATGACTGTGCCGCTGTGATGGACACCGTCTTTGTTCACTTGAGTGTGCATCTCCTGAGCTGAAATGCTGGAAACGGAAAACGCTAGGAGCAATGCATGAAATAAGACTGAACGATGTGCAGTTGCAGAGTGTTTAGGCGTTGAATTCATCTGCCTGCTCCCGAAAAGTCAGTGTTGCCGAGAAATGTTTGACCTTTTCGCTCGCAACAGGTGTATGGGCGCCACAACGCCCAGGCGTAGTCACCCCGAGGTGATTGCCCATGAACTGCATCGTTAGGGAACGTCGTGCAGGTTTTGGACGCGTTAGGGGTGAGTTCTTGCCATTTCCCTGTTTGTGGATCGCTCTCTTTGACTGCACCAGCAGGCCAATAGCCCGGTTTAGCTTTGGCAAGCAACGGTTGGTAGACATGAATCTGTCCGCGACGCGTGACGATGTCCGCAGCACGTTGAGCAACGACGGCGGCGCACTTGTAGTCGTCAATTCCGTGAAGAAATCCGCCTCGTGGGTAGATAGCGCCCCAGAGGTTGGCTTGAGCGCGACTACCGACTTCTCTCGCACCAGGCGTCAACGCTTCAGGAAAAACAAGCTCGGGGATGTTGCGACGCCACGCCAAGCTGTCCAGCGTGCTAAGGAAGTAGGGCCTCAAAACTTGTCCTGCGCCCGAGCAGGCGTAACCCGATTGACTGGCGAATTGGCTAAAGACAGCACCACCCGGATGACCGATGACGTCAGCGTTCTTGAACTTGGCGAGGTCATTCTCAAGAGCAACGCCAGCGCTACCATCACCACCACTGCGTGCTGTGGAGTTTTTAGGGCTCAGGGCGCGAAGTTCAGCCCATGGGTTTTCGCCGGTATTGCTGTAACTCGACACCACGGCATCGGGTACGTAATGACGTACCTTGGGCGATTTTTTGACCTTGCAACCCAAGTTGCTGCAGAAGAGCCAATAGCAGACGCCCACGACGCGGTAAGCGATGCAGTCAGGAGATAGGCTCGAACTGGAGATATCGGTGGTGGTAAGTGCTGAGGCGGAGATCGGAAGGCCCATGACTGTCGCAACAGTTATGGCTCGTAAATTCTTTGGATGGCGATGGGGCATGGTTTGAACCTGCGCGAGACGAGGTGCGCAGTGAACCAGCGGAGTGCAAGCTTGGCATTTGCCAATAAGATGTAGCAGGCAACCACATTCAGTGAGCCGATGTGATTCAGTACGGAACCTTCATGCAGCTGCCATTTTAATTTTTTGTCGTTTGCGCTGATGCTATCAAGCCGCTCGAGACGATGAGTAAAAACTGCTCACTGATTCAGGCAAATTGCCTACATCACGCAGCATTGCTACTACACGTTTCGTTTTGAGAATGTAGTAATGAATGATCGGCGCGTATCGGTCGCCGTCATTGCGGGGATACCGAAGGGTAAAGGCGTACATCGTAATCACACACGACCGAATCTCCCGCACAGTGGCCTCGACCATAGAACCTTCCTGTCGAGCAATCAAAACGAATTCCGCATAGGCGTCTGAACTGTTTAGAGCTCCTCCACCTCGACCCGCTTCTGCAATCATGTGGTGAATAAAAGGCGGTTCCCCAAATACCTTCCCTACAGAGGAGGTCATCAACTGACTGAGCCGCTCATCAATATCCTTGATAACAGTGAGAATTTCTTCCGCTTGCTTGTCTACCGAAAGCTGCTCGATTTGTTTCATTTGAATCCGAATCGAGTGCAAAAGTGCGAAGAATGCGAATAGCGCAAAGAGGGGGTTTAATACCCCGCCAAAGAAATCACCAAACGCCCCCCAATCTGCTTTATCCCCTGAAAGAAAACCAAAATGCTGGTGATAGGGATAGAGGATTCCTCCGACAATAATCAAAGCCAGAAAAGGGAAAACCTTCAAGCTAAACCGTTCCATCATGCCTCCTTTAAAAAGGCTGGCATAGTAGCACTCTGCTCACAATTCTCCCTCGCCATCTAGAAGTCTGAAGTGGTTCGAGTGTAAGAAAAAAGCGCCCAGAAGGGCGCTTCAAAAAAATGGAACACACCCTTCAGATACATCCCGCTGCCGCGAATGAGTATGGCTCCCCTTTGCCAATGATGAAGTGATCAAGAAGCCGCACATCGATTTTGAGCAGAAGGTCACGTACTAGCTTCGTTAGCTTTAGGTCGCTACCGCTTGGATTGATATCGCCAGAGGGATGATTGTGCGCCATGATCACAGCAGCGCAGTGATGTTCAAGAGCTCTTTGCAAGATGACGCGAGGGTGGACGCTCGTTGTGTCTATCGTCCCGTAGAAAAGAGGTTCGTATGCAAGCACTTGATGGGTAGAATCGAGGTAGATACATGACAACACTTCGCGAGTTTGACCTGCCAGTTGTAGTCTGAGGTAGTTTTCAACATCCTTGGGATGACTGAGTTTTTCTCCTCCTTTGAACATGCGTCGCTCCAGAGCTGCGATGGCATTCTGAACCATCAAATCTTCTTTGTAACGCGAGCACTCCTCATCAATGAGGTCGTCATTGTTGGGTATCTTTGAAATCATTGAATTATCCTTGATGAACATGAGGCCGCTAACCTGATGGGAGCGGCTGCATAGAGATGTGTTTGGAAAATGGTCACGTATGACCAGGACAGAAGGGGAGGCATCCACCCTCATTTCAGTGAGGGCCATTCGCACAAGGATGCGAAGCGAACTGAATTGATCAACGCAGATTTTCATGCGTCATGACCTTAAAGATCTCGGTCATCTGGGGTGACTGCTGGAATCAGCAATCAGTCGTATCAAGCAGCATTTTTGACCAGTATTTATTTACTTTCATTGAACTATAAGACACGACGTTTCTCCGCATTCATAAACAGCTTCGAATGGGCTAGCGTCGATTTAATGAAGGAGAGAAGAGAGTGACGCTAAACAGCCTAATGTGCGAGGACTGCGACCAGTCTCGGCCAAATCTTCAGCAGCGTAAGCTCTTGAGCTCTCGAGTTATCCTAGATTGGCAGAAAGCCGTGCAATACAGGGTTGGATTTTTTCGAGTTTAGATCGTGAGTGGCTGACGCAATTTACTTCTCAAGGGGGTGTGATTGCAGTATTTCAAGACCGATCTTGTCGATGGTGAGATTTTCAACTGCTGTGTTGTCTTTTGAACGAGGAATTGGCGTTATCTTGAAATCATAACCACGCTTCAAATTCGACTTGTCCAGAGGCACCAAAAAACTACCTGAACCATCATGATCCTTAAAGTGCTTTTCGGAGACTGAGACCCCATCCTCCTTGGAGCGAGTCTCAATCTCCAGACCTTTGACTGACTCGGGGAACTTTTTCACATCGATGACCAGAACCGCACTGCAGTCAGTGCTGTCTAGGCACTTGAGCGCGGGTTGGTTTGCGACGATTGTAGTTTTTACTCCACCACTTGGTACGAGTAACGTATCCGCAGGTTTCGAAGGCTCAACGCTATACGCCGCGGGTGCGCAAAAAAACACAAGCGGTAATAAGTAATAGAGCCGGGCTATCGAAAACGAAAGCATGTCACAATCCAATAAATGTGATCTGTTCAGGTTTGACATCTATGAATGGAGCCGGTTCAACCCCCTTCTTCGTGTCAATCGGAACGAAGGAGACCTTAATACTGTCGGCACCGTTGTACAAACCAGTTCGCTTCAAGTTCGCGAATGTCGCTGTACAGTCATACATGAAGCTAAACCCCCGATCATCATGATGACTATGATCCCCCCCAAAAAAGTTAATGGTGGCGACATAAGAGGGGCTACCAATCGGTGTGTTAGGGGATGGGTTGTCACAGTTAATGAAAATGCGTAGCCGTGTGGTCTTGCTTTTAACCTGAATTCCTTCGACTTTCATAAGGACTACCGAATCCACAGGCTTTTCTTCAAGTGCCAGCAGCGGCGCAGTAGCTTTGGAAATTGAGTTGCGTAGCTTACTATCTGATGCCAGATCGATAGTGCCGACTTTTAGCGTATTACCTACAGTGCTTATACGAGCGCTTAGTGCTACCGTTGCTTCCTTGTTGAAAGCAAATGCGCGCATAGGCTGGCGTGCTCTGTTGGAGGCAACGACGTCTAGTTGATCATAAATAGCATTGTATGCCTCAGGCACCAATGTGCTTTGAGTGAGCGGATTCATGACTTTGCCCGTAGCGTCGTAGAACTGGCTCAACTTATGATCTTTCCATAATTTATCGGTAAGTGCGCGGTTTTCATGGAGCGCGCTCCAGCTTCGCCATAGTCTGTCGACATTGGCGTGATGTAACCAGAAGATAGGGTCTTGTGGTGACAAGTATGTTCCCATGTCACCACCTATGAACTGATGTATGCCATTGTGCGGAGTGGATTCGAGAGTCCCAGCGAACGAGCTTTCACGTTGATTGTCACTGGTGGTTGCACCACTGAAGTGCAAAGCATCGACGTTATTTTTCAATATCTTGTCAATTACAGAGCTTCCAGTAACATCTCCATCCACTTCATCATTAGGATTCAAATCCCTGTTGCTATGGAAGAGAGGGCTTTTTTTATCCCAGAAAGCAGCCGGTATTGAGCGATCTCGCGTCCAGTTCCAGTAAGGTAAACGAAAATCTGGGTCGCCAAGCATGGACTGACAGATCGATTCGAAATAAAAAAGATATGCACGATGCCAAGGCAGAAACCACCAATTGCTATGCGGGCAATAGTTCTGATGTATGAGAGCTTGATTATTCCAACTCATCGGATTCTTCGGATCGCTCTGATCCAGAGCCTTCATACGTTGCACGGCGGTACTATATAAGATCAAATCATTGGAGCCTGGAACGTTAGCGTTGATGTCACGCCTGACTTTACCAAGATCAGCGGCTTTTGCGGTCGATATACCACTAAACAGCATTGTGGTGTCGGCAATGCCTATCGCTAAGACCGCAGTAGATGCTTGAATAAACTGCCTGCGATTTGTTTCCATGATTTACCCCTCACGTAAGGCGAAGTTTCGGTAGCTTCTATCGACTTCAGCCGGATTGGGGCTCTGATACCAAAAGTAAACCTAGTCTATAAAAATAAATTTGCAAGCCCTCTATCTCGCTGCTATATGAAATTGCGTCGGCATTTTTTTATGCCAGCCCGGGGAGGGTGATATGAAAAAGCTAATTTTTGTTTTTTTCGTGGTTGTGCTCAGTGGTTGCTGCTCAAAGGACACACTTAAAAGTAACGTTCCATTGAGCGCTGTGGTGAGTACCACCAATGCGGCAGTGAACAAGATTTTGGCATTAAAACAATGGGATAAATTTAGCGCAGAGAATGATCATTTTAAGAACAGCTGTACAAATGCAAAAAAATCGACAATCAATGCGTGCAAGGTTCGCACTGAAGCATCGTACGTTCTGTGCCAGTCTGCCTCCCACGCCAACAGTGCTGTCAGGGATGATATATGCAGGCGCATCATGGCTTCAGACAAGACCTTATGCGGACTCAAATTGGTAGATTCACGTGACCGGGCAATGCTCGACCCACGCGCATTGGAAAACTGGTGTAATGAATTTGATGAGAGTTCGATATGTAGTAAAAAAAGCAAGATTGAAGGTGTTACCTGCGCAGCCGCCGATAATATTTCGGGGATCTCTTTAACGAAAGCTGAATTACAGGTTGACTACGTCAAAGAGTATACTGGCAATGGTGAAATAAAGCTGGTAGTTGTGAACGTTGGTGGAGGCCGTACATCTCAAGAGGGACAGACGCTTAATCTTGAACTTGTACAGCGCCCTCTGCGAACTGCATACACAGCACCTGAGACGTTGAGTACGTGGAGCCCGAGAAAGGAAGCGCAGGTTAATCAGCAAGCTATTGATAAAAAAGTAAAAAGCCTTCCGCCTACTATCCTTCCATCCGGACCGTCAACCTATGAGGCGTTGGATAAGATCAAAAAAGATGATGCCCTCATCCAACGTTCAGCAGATGAAATTGTAAAGTATGTCGAGAGTGTACTTGATGCCACGCTCGCAAAATACGAATCTACAGGCGATGAGCTTATCACTCCGCTAAGACCCAAGCGCTTTACAGTAAATATAAGTTATAAAGTAGTTTATACAGCAGAGGCTGGTCTCCATTGGGATTTTACTCATACGGTCGGCACGGCTGATGTCGGTGGCGGAATTACAAATACTCGAGGGAACATACTGAGTCTCACGTTTGGGCCGGAAAATTAGTCGTTAATTTTAAGCATATGCCGGATCCTTATCCGGCATATGTTTAGTGCTCTATAGACACCTCTTCCAGATTTTTCCCATGGACGCGTATTTAATCTCCGAAATTTGATTTTTCGCTTATTTCGTGTTTACGAATAGTCAATAGTATTTGCGAAATTCAACGGCTCGATACCACGAGCCCGATCAATATTTTCAGCCATACGAACTGCTGCTTCCAATTCGTTGATGCCGAACTCCTGCATGAGCTTGAAGCGTACTGCTTTCTCTTCAGGTTCTGTCATTGCCATGGCCAGGTAGAGGCTCGGTGGCACTGCGCGAAATATGGCTTCCATGGATTTTGAAAGCACAACACCTTCGCAGTATTTCCCTGACTCTTTGCGCGCCGACATCATCATGGCTTTTTGCGCCGGGCTCAGCTCGCGGAACCTGGCAATTTTCTCGACTTCATCAGGTGGCATGCTCAAACAGATCCACCACTCGATCATATTCAGCATGGGCTCAGCCGCCTTGGGCAGGTCATCCAGGTTTTGTGTTGCGAGCCAGAACCAGGCTCCAAGCTTTCGCCACATCTTGGTGATTTTGACTACGTAGGGAGCAAGAAGGGGGTTCTTGGTGATGATGTGGCCTTCGTCGGTAACGTTGATGATCGGTCGGCCGAGGAACTGGTCACGCTCAGCAATGTTGTTCACCGTATTGAGCAGTGATAGATATGCGATCGAGAGCTGCGCGTTGTAACCCTCGCGCGCGAACGTAGCCAGGTCGACGATGGTGACGTCTGCCTCAGGCCATGGAGTGCCAGGACGATTGAAAAGCTCTCCATCCAGGCCTTGGCAAAACAAGTCCATTGCCTCAGCCATCTCCAGCAAGCGACCTCGCCGGCCCTCAGGTAAATCGGGTACCGCTGCTCGTGCACGCAGTGCGTCCCTCACGTCTTGGGTCAGTACTTTTCGATCTTGATCTGCGCAGTGGTGCGCGGCATCCAGAATACTCTGCCGAATTAAGCTGCGATCAGCCCGAGTCAGTCGGGCCTCCTCCTTGTCCTCGCCGCCGGTGATCATCAGTCGGGCGGTGATTTCCAGTTCACCCAAGACATCGCGTTGCTCGTCCCCCTCGTAGGGAGTTGCCACTTCATCCAGCCGATCAGCATCCAGAGTTTCGATTTCATCGGGTGTCTCCACCAAGCGTCGTGCATCCGCGAACGGTGCCAGGCTCACACCTGCACCTGGCGCGAGCTTCACATGATGCACGGTAAGGCCTAGACGTTTGGCGAATTGAGCAAACAAGCCAAAGGAGTTTCCGGCCTCGACGATGAACAGTCGCGGTCGATAGGTGGCAGTAATCTGGTTGAGGATGTTATTGAGTGTCGCCGACTTGCCGGATCCGGTTGGGCCGAATAGAAACAGGTGCGCATTCATCTGCCGGTCCAAACGATTCAGCGGGTCGAAGGATAGGGGACCGCCACCACGGTTGAAAAATGTAATCCCAGGATGTCCTGTTCCCTGACTACGCCCCCAGACCGGGGCGAGATTGGCGGCATGCTGGGCAAACATTAGTTGGCTATACCACTTTCGCTTGTCCTTGGCTGGATCGAAGACGCACGGTAACCAACGCAGATAGCTATTGAGCGGGGCGACTTCGTCATCTTCGCGCACGGGCTGCAAGCCTGCATTGAGCATCACGTTGGCCAGTTGCATGCCTCGGGCATCAAGCTCCTGCATGTCTTTACCACGCAGGAAGAAGGCCAGTGACCCACGGTAGAGTTTGTGTGAGCTGCCGATGATTGATCGGGCTTGATGTACATCGTGACGTGTTTGTTCCGAGTCCAGCGTTTCACCCACAGACTTTTTGCTCAGGTGGTTGAGGTGAGCCTCAAGGACGTCCTGTGGTGTGGCGACGAGCGTCAGGCACATCATGGTGTCTTCCGGCATCTGATCGAAGTAGGTATTGATTGCGTCACCCTTGCGCGTTTCACCGGTCAAATGCCCGGTGCGGGGTACATTGCGTAATCGATCCATCAATATGACTCGATGAGGCATACCATCGAAGTACCAGACACCTTTGTCTAAGTCAGAACGTGGCTGACTGAAAAACAATCGCTGTGCGAAGTCAGTGCCGCTTGCCAGTTCAACTTCGCCTGCTTCAGTTTCTTCAGGGTAAGCCGTGAGATGATAGAAGCGCTCACGATCATTGGCCGATTCACCCAGTAGCGTCGGATTGGGGTTGAACCAGCGCATCAACCAGTTGTGGATGTCTGGTGCATCAAGGCGCAGTGTTTTGATACCCGCGCTGGTCAATCCTGCGGCCAGTCTTTCACACACCCGTTCCAGTGCTTGCTCGGCAGACTGTCCACGTTTAAGTGATGCAACATCGGGCGCACGACGATAGACGACCATACGCACACGTCGATTCTGCCCCCGCCATGGCAAACGGGTGAGGGCAGTGTCTTCAAACAAACCGCCAGGTTTGGCGATGGCATCGAGATGGTGGGCAAAAAATCTCAGGTAAAACTCACTGAAGGCAGTGTCCTTGGCGCGCGGCTGCAGATACTGTCGCAGCGTTTGCATGTAGCGAGCCCAGTGGGTCTCGTCTTGGGCATAAAGCTGTACAACCCAAGGATTGCTGTCCAGCTCATCGAAGCTGTCCTGCAAAGCGTTTTCCAGTGCATCCCGCGCCTGCGCCAGCCAAGCGTTTTCACGCCCCTCAGTACCTAACGGTGTCACCTCAAAAAAAGCCGCAACTGACTGGCCATCTTCGAGCAGCATGCACTGACTGTGTGGCAGATACTCAACCCAGGGTAATCGATCAACGAAGGACTCCGTGGTGCTATAAAACGCTTGATCGTCTTCTGCAGTTACGGGCTTTATCTGTTTCACACCTGGTTCAGGTATTGCGTGTTTCGAAAGCCTTGTGAGGTGCCGCTGCCATGCGTTCGGTTCATCCAAGTCACGGCCTGCTTCATCGTGTTTGTGTCCAGAAGACCAGAACATCAGTAGTCCTCCAATCGTTCGCCTGGCATCGCGTATTGCACACGTTGATGCAGTGGGAAAACCGTGCTGTAACCAGGCACCGGTACGGCTTCTGTTCCAGCCCGGTGGGGGAATACGTACATCACCAGATCGGGATTAGGCAGACGATGAAATTGCTGCTGAATTTCGTTCTGAGCAGTTCGGGTATACGGTTCAGAGGTGGACGGCACCAGCGCTTCTGTCAGAGGACGCCTCAAAGCTTGGCGTGCATCCAGCAATTGCTGGGCCGCCTGACCGTTTTGGGATCCGCCGGTTTGGTGGTTCCAGATATCCATCATGGTATGGCCGTCGTGGGTGAGTAGATCCTCGGTGTTCGTCGTGCAACCAGTCGTTGTGATAAAGATCAGTGTTGCTGCGATAGCTTCAGTCCAGATCCGTGATGGCATGGCGACCTCCGAGTGTGTGATCGACTTTGCGCCCTTGAGCGTCGTAATCGAGGGTGAGGGGTTCTTCAATGTGTACGACCACCCTTGCTCCAGGCTCAACGTAAATTGCAGCAAAGGCCTGGCCATAGAGTTTGCTGACCCATTGCGAAATGTCCTGAACGCCACTGGCGAGCATTCGGTTCATGGCTTCACTGCCTGAGATACCAAAGGTTCCTGATGCCCCTCCTTGATTGCCGGTATAAACCGTGTTTTCGCCATCGGACTTGGTCAGTGACGCAACGCCTACACCAGCGGCGGTGATCAGCGCCTGAGAGCCGAGATACTGCTGAGCATTGCTGCGGCGTTTACCTGCGACACAGGGGATGCCGTGTCGGTCGCTGATCCAGCCAAGACCTTCCTGCGCAGCACCGCTGTTTGACGTGTCCTGCTTGTGGCCTCGGGAGTCGTTTTCGTTGTCGCCGGGCAGGGTTCGGATTGTTCCGTCCTGAAATACGAAAGTGATTGAGCGTATCTGTCCTCTGACGCAAGAGAGTGTCCAGTCTCCTGACGCAGTACCGCTGACCACCGCTCCGGCTATTTCTGGCAAGTCGATGCCATTGGCCGTGAGGTTGTCGGCTCCGATTAAAACTTTAAACGGGTAGGGATCATTGACTGTTCCATCGACAGGGACACGGCCGATGAGCGCAGTCATGGCAACGGAGCCCATTAGCGTTGCATTGGGCGGCACGGTGTAAGTAGCGTTGGCTACTGGGTTTGCTATGTCACTGGCCGCAGCTGTGGCGACGGACTCTGCCATTTCGCCAAGAGTCTTTTGTGCAGGACCAAAGCGAGTGGGGAAACTCATAGCAGGCTTGGTAGAAACTGATGGGTCCTTGGTTTTTCCGTCTTCGGGTTCAATCCATCGCATGCCATTATCCATGCTCTGGTCTTCGCCCTCCTGAAGTCCAAAACCCACCGGTAAATCTGAGTTAAATCCTTGTTGGGACAGCCCATCCAATCGACGTTGAAGCTCTTGTAGCAGGCCTTGGTTTTCCACGCTGCTATCCGATTCACCTCGCTCCGCCAGGGAGCGCTGTCGCTCTTGTTCCAGAGCGAAATGGATACGGTGTTCAATCCTCTCCTCAAACTGGCGGACTGACTCTGGATCACCCATTCGAGGATGTTCGTCCTGCGATTTTTTTAGCTCCATTCGCAACTGCCTGACCTGAGCCACCAGGGTCGCTACCGTATCACTCGGTGTATCACCCTCAAGACCGAGTGCCCTCATCTCTTCAGGGGTGAGATGGTTTTCGTTAGTGTCCGGGCCAGCAGGGGATGGGTGTTTACTGGGCAGCAGTTTTATGAACACAAGCAACAGCAGCAAAACCATCGGGATCATCAGCCACTTGAGTAATCCATTACTTTTCATGGTTCGCCTCCTCAAGGGAAACGAGCTTTTCAAGCGGCAAGTTGAGTGCAGCATCTACTGGACTTATGTTTGGTAGTAATGACTTCGCCAGAGCATGTCCGCGAGTGGTGAGGTAAACCACGGTCGTATCCATGGACGTGCCTTTGGCACCGAGGTGTTGATGCTGGAATGTCGCGGTTGCGAAGCTCCCAAGGAGTAGCCGAGGATCCAGATTCAGTGTTGTATTGGTTTGATTTCTCAATCGAATCGCAGTGACCCAAAAGTCATCGAGACGCCATGCAGCGATCGCTTTGGCATCTATTGGGAGACTTGGCAGCAGAAGATCCAGTTGGAGGTCTGCAGCTACGTTGATTCTTCGTACGCCAGGTAAAGGCTCTACAGTTCTCAACGGCGCGTATAGGTTTTGAGCCGCATAGCGTGTCAGCACTATGGGTATTGGTGTTCGCGAGACTGACTGTGTATCGAGCTTCCTAACTTCAAGACTTTTGATACTGGAGTTGGCCTTGAAGGGCGACTCCTTGATGATTCGAATGTCCTCCAGTTTCAATTCACCGTTCTGCGCATCCCTAGCTACGACATCGAGGAGTATCAGTTCTCCCGTGATCGCGTCCTGAAGGTGGAGTCGGGTTGGCTCTATCACTTCATTGGCTCGCAGGTATACGGTTCCTCCCGCACTTTGAATCCGCAGTCGATCGCCAAGCGACGCGGGTAGTCCTACTCGAACGTTGCGTTCGATAAAGATCACTCGCTCCTGGCCCACAAGTAACGGGACGGCAATGGGAAGGCGCTTCCACCGCACCACTTCAACAGCCAAGGATGTGGAAGCTGAAAGCGAAAGTGCCAGTCCCATAAAGATCGAAGTCAGGCGTGATTTCATAGTGAATCTCCCAATGACCGCTCCGTTTTTCGAGCAGCGGTGCCTTGGGTAGCAGGTGTGACGATACGCTGGGGCGTGCCTTCATAGCAGTCCAGAGCCAGCCCAAATGGATTCAGCTCAGGATCAATGTCCAGACGAACGACCCTGATGGGATATCGAACCAGTGCACGCTTGATTTGCTCGGCGCCGTGATATTCGTCTGCGTTGATGTCAAGGGTGACCAGCCAATCGCTGTCGGAGACGGTTTTGACTCGGGTAACTGGATCATCTCCGTAGCCTCGGCCAGGAATTTCGTAAATACCGCGAGTACGTTTTCTGAGCTCGCCGGATTGGCGGCGCTGCTCATAGTCTTGCTGAAAAAATGCTTTGCACTCTGGTGTCAGGTAAGCGGCCAGCGACTGCAGGTTACGGGTGTAGTCTTCCTCACCATCACTGGGCCAGCGATTAAGCTGCTGGAAGATGTAGAAGGTAAATGCGTAGACAGATTCCGGTGGTACCTCCCACCATTTGCGAGTACTGCCAGATCGCAAGTCGGGCGGTACGTGGATCGTCAGATCATGCGGCGCGCTCCACCATCCAGCGCCCAGTCCCGTGGCTACGATGAATAGGCCTGCAGTGCCCATGCGCAGCGTTGTCACATGGCTTTGCAAGTGCAGCACTTCGTTCTTGAATCGACTCATACAGCACCTCGCCGGGTCGCCCAGAAACCAGATCGGGTGATGAGGTCGCGCCCCCCAACAAGCGGGGATAAGCGGGGGTAGTGATGTGTGATTGACCATTGCAACTGTCTGTAAAGCCACGTTTCCGGTCGGCCCCGTTTGCGTCGACGCAGTTGCCCACCGCCAATGAAAAGGCCTGCTGCTACCGCCACCACGATTGCGGTGGGCACTAGTGCAATGCTGCTGGCAAGCCAGGCACAAGGAATGCCCAGCGCCAACCCTGCTGTAGCAAACAGACCAGTGCAGATCCAAAGTTCGTCCGCGGTCAAACCGCGTACAACAACCGGCTGCCTGTTTAACCTGTGCGGAAGGAAAGCGACTGTGCCGTAAGCTGCGTTCAACGAGTCCATGATTCGTTCCTCCTACAAAATGCCGGTGGCTTTGGTGAGCAACCAGATACCCACAACCAGCATGACCGCGCCGACGGCAATACTCAGTCCGAATTGCCCCCAGGTTGAGCGTCCGGTATGGATTTCGGAGTAACGTGTGTAAGCGTGGTAGCAGACGCCGATGAACATGGAGGAAACCACTAGCAGGGCTACCAACATGACGATGTCGTAGCCATAGTTCTGCATCGTTTCCATGATCCCTTTGCCTGCGCCGCGGGAGGGGTCCTCCATTGTCGGAAGCTTTCCCTTCGCCTGCGCGGTCTGGGATAGGGTTGCGCCGTAGGATGTAAGTAACGTCGCAATGAGGGTAGCCCGGAGTGAGTGCCAGCGCATGGATAGTGTTCCTTGGGTCATGGGAGAAGGACAAAAGTCAGGGCTAGGTACATCGCAGTGAATCGGATCACCACTCCTAGAAACTGCCGTTGATTCAAGCGTTGCTCAGCCCAGCCGGAATAGGCTGTGCGGATGGCCCACACTCCCCAGAGCAGCAACGCTGCGAAGACGCAAGAAGTGAGCACTGAAGCCGTCATCAAAGGGGTAATGCCGCCATTGGCCTGGAAAGCGGTAATTTGGGCGGCGTTCATTGGTCAGCAACCACTTCATCGTGGTAATTACCGTGCAGAGAGATGACGTCGCGAGGGGCTGCTCGTTGGGGGGACAGGTGTTGCTCAATACCCGTTCTAACGCGCTGGATGTCTGTCCGAAGGCGTGTGTAGTTGAAGTGATATCTCTGCGACTCGAGATCCTTGACGGTGTCGCCTAGGCTAGCGATGCGGTCAATGGCGTTCAGTTCTCTTATCAAGGTCGCCAAGCGGATAGTTTCCTTACTCAACTCCTGAGCTGTGGCTGTGCAATGTCCTGCGAAGGCGAAATGGCATATGAATAGAGGTAGACATCTTTTGGAGAGGCGCTTGGTCATTGGGGAGCTCGTTTGATTCGTTCAGACGGCTCGATAGTGATAGTGAGTAAGGAATAACGCTGCGAACAATCGGATGCGGAATGGTCCCGGAAAGTGATGTTGCTTGTTGAGCAAACAAATGTGGCAATATGCCTTCATTGGCGGCATGGATGAAAAAGGAGATATCAATGGCGGCGCCACATGACGCGAGTTGCTTTCCCGCTGGCGTAAGCCTGAATCAGGCCGCGGGCCTCATACTGCCAAGCGCTGTTTTGGTGTCATTAATCACTCAGGCTCGAGAGGATTACGACTGGCCTTTCGGTACCGGCAAGGCGATTAGTCAGCAGCGAGTCATCCTGCTTGAGTCGGAAGTCGCTAAGCTGCTCCATCACCTGAATGAAGCGAATGCTCAAAAAATCGTTTGCAAAGTTTCATCCTGGGCGGGTAACAACCTTCGCTCGCAAGTCAGGATTCGGAATGCGACATCCGCTGAAAAACGAGCAATGCTGCGCGCCATTCAGATATGCCTTGCTCCAGGAGGTGCTAGAGAGGGTATCGACGCGCTTTCTCGCCTACCGGGTCTGCGCTTGGTGATTGCTTCGAAGATCTACCGATTTCTGAAACCATGGGAGGGGGCAGCCATTGACCGGCACGCGTCTTACTTTTTCAATTCCCTATCCATGAGCGGCCGCGGAACAGCGTTTGTTCGTGAATGGTCGAGCCGTACCAGAACCAGTAGTCGTTTGGCCACTTACACCTCGTCAAGGCATCGTCGCAACTTAGCTGAATACATCGATGTATATCTGCCGCTGCTTGCACAGATCGCCAACGTCCTGAACCATACCAAACACTCGTTTCTATGCCCTGTTTCGAATCAAAAGAAGGATTGGACGCCCGCCGATGTAGAGATGGCGGCTTACTTTTGGTGGGCCCGAAATGGGTCGAGATGATTGATGGTAGCCATCATCGTGCTGCCTAAAGGTATTTCTTGAAGTTTCGGACTGTTAAATCGATCGCGATACCGAGACTCAGTGCACTCGGTACGAGAATAAGTCCTGCGTTTACGCTCATTGGAATTGTGAGGTAAACAATCCAAGGCAGTATCGCCAAGGGCGCTATGAATACCTTCGCTCTATGGTAGAGATAGCCTGACTCCCGACCAGCACCGAAACGTCGTAGATCTCGACAAACGAGTCCATCAACCATGCCTATGAACGCGGCGATGATGAATAGGGGCAACGACAAAAACAGCACCGCCAGTCGAATGATAAACACTAGGATGGTGTAAGCCGCCGCGATCAGATTGCGTTCCAGATGGGTGTAAAACGATCCCACAAAATAGCGTGCATCGTGCGCACTATCGAAGTGTGCGTCACGCGCTTTCTGAGAGGTGGCATGTATTGATCTTGCGATGCCCGTCTTGATCATCACGGCTTGATAGGCAACCTGCACCAAGTCACTGGCGGTTCGACCAGGTTCGCGTACGAGTGCGCTGTGTTTGAAATCGCTGGACAGCTGCCCCAGCTCGAACTCATACATTTGTTGCGCATGCCGCCAGCCTTCTTCTGGCCAGAATGCATACATGCCGATGCACTCTATCAAGATGCTCAGAATTAATGATCCGCATAGGACGGATACAAATCGGAGAGGGAGTGTCAGCAAGCCAATAAACAGACCTTCTTGTCGCTGCTGCTGACGCTGAGCTGTAGATGCTGGATCGCTCATAGGGATGACGACTTTTTATAGGTGCCGTCATCAAACATGTCGCTTGGGAGTGGCGAATCCTGATCCTGCATATCCACTGGACTCCACCAGTCATTTGCCGGTACATAACGTTGACGCATATATTCAGCCATGGCCTGCAGATCCTTCGGCATTGCTTCATCAGGATCAGGAGCAGGAAGGGGCATCCGAATCTTCCAAAGCTGACCACCTTCGATCAACCCAAACGCCTGCCCCTTGGGCAGGGCGACGACATGGGCTGGCTCTATCATGGGAACGCTGGTCGTTGTGACCCTGTCCTGAGTATTGGAGGTGAAGGCGGTGTTGCCGTGAGGATCCGAACTGTCTGTGGCAGCACTCATCACGGAAGTTGCGTAAACGTCGACGTTGGGTAACTGCTTGGTGAGAAGCTCGGCTGTCGCAGTCTCGCGAACCCGCAGCATGAACAGGTTATTGAAGTTACCGATCACCTGGCCTGCTTTTGCGCGGTTGCCAATTCGTGCTTCGATGTCGCTCATGGTCTGGGTGTAAGCTGTGACCTGAATGCCGGCGCCACCTCCCTTGTTGATCATAGGGATGAACTCGTCCCCCATCAGCTCGTTGAACTCATCGGCATGGACATTGATGGGGATTTTTTTGTCGGACACTGCATTTGGCAGTCCATCGTCAACGCCGAATTTGTAGATGTGGCCTGCAACGGAGACAAGGTCTGCAAACATGGAGTTACCCACCGCTGACGCAACCTCTGAGTCCGACAGCGCATCAAGGCCAACGTAGACAATTGCGCGCTTTCGGATGACCTGCATCCAGTCGAAGATGGGGCGTGGGTCCCCCAGATCCATGTAATCAGGCGCCAACAACTGCGCAATATCACCGGTGGTGAGTTTCTCCAGTAAGGGCAGGAGGGAAGCAACGATCTTGTCGAAGTAGGTCCGATCGTAGCGTACGGCTGAGCGTAAACCGTCCAAGACTGGATCGTACAATCGTGCATGCTGCAGGTATTGCTCGATCGCCACCACTCGTTTCTCTCGACCCATCATGTGCCGAGGGGTGTTTTTCTCATTGATCTTCGCCTCCAACTGAACGATGACATCCCATGCCTTTCGATCGTGTTGAGCAAAAAAGTAGGCCGCGTATTCTATGAACAAGGCGTCGATGTTGATCACATGACGCTGAATCAGCAGATAGTCCGGACGCTGCCCAAGCTCAACCAGAGCCCGGGCTATGATATTGACGAAACGCCACGCAAACTCTCGGAATGCTGCAGAATTTCCTTCCCCTGATAGCTGCCCGGCGATACGAGATGCCACCTCTGTAATCCGTCCGAAACGACCAATAGCGTTGTAGCGGGCCGATATCGAAGGTTGCCCCAGATGAAAAACATAGAATTCACCTTCTCGGCCAGCTCGTTTGGCTTCTAGATACATGCGTTTTAGAAGATCCGCATCACCCTTGGGATCAAATACAATGCAGACCTCTCCGCGGCGAATGTCCTGAGTGATGAATAACTCAGCCAATCGTGTTTTTCCGACTCGAGTAGTACCCAGCACGAGCGTGTGCCCAACACGTTCAGCCAAGGGCAGGGTGACATCGACTTCATTCGGCTCAACTGCGTGCAACCTAGGTAATCCGCCAACTGGGGGCAATGGCCTGACGGGGTTTATTGGATGGTCCCAGCCAGTGAGCCGGAGTAGCTGGTTGATTGGACGCGGTGCAAACTCCAATCGTGCTTCAAGTCGGCGCGCCATTTGGTACAGCGCCGACGGTTCGACATAGCCTCGGAACTCAGGCCGATAGGTCTGCAGCAACCTGTGGGTATGGCGTTGGTCCCAGCGGAACCCTTTGCCAACAAACAACCGGTGATGACTGACCGGAATTTCCCGGCTTGTCATTATGTACCGCGGTAGTCGCCGCATTTGCCGACGATAGCGCAGCACGACAGACGCTTGCTTGAGTCGTATTGCGCCCAAAGCCGCACAGCAACAAGCTCCACCTACGCCAATAGATGGTGTCAATGCTAGTGACCAAGGCGCAAGTAAACATAGTGCGGCGGCTGAACCGCATGCCGCAACACTGTACAGCTCCACCGCTGGCCGCAGTAATGTCTCGACCGCATGATTTTCAGACATGGTTACTGCTCAATTTTGCTAGCGGTGATCAATACGGGGTAGTGCTGAAGGTTCAGTCGCTGGGCCAGATCATCTGCCGACACGGGTGAAAGCGTCAGTCCCGGTGCAATGTGACGCAGGCTCTCCAGCGCAGCTTTAGACTCAATATTGACGACCAAACCTACAGCGTTGAGCGTGGTCAGGCGTAAGTGACGTTTCTTGAGCCATGATCGCGAATGCGGATCGTCGCCAATCAAAAAAAATGACGGCAAACCTGCTGCATCTAATGTTCGACTTTTGACTAATCCGGGCGATAAGGCGCTCGAGTGCACGGGCAAGAAATCCTCTTCGCTGTAACGTGCATCTGCATGCCTGGGCTCTACAGTCTGAGCAGAGCTTCCACAACAGAACACAGCGCAAATCAGCAAAATCCATGGATATCGTATTTTCATGGTTGACTCTCCATTGCAAGAGCCAATTGCTCCAGATGCCGCTCGATACGACGGCGGTAACGGGCGGCCAAAGGACCTCCCGATGGACGATGGTAGCGACCAGCAGCAAGCAGCCAGCTTTCGCCCGTACGGTACTGCTCACGCAAGATGATCGCTGCAATCTCAAGATTTCTGTGCGGCCAAAGCACCTCGCATGGGTGGCGATAAAAGCGCCGTTGATGGCCTAGATTGATTTGAGTGAGGCCCACGTCAATACGTGACGCTGGCCATTGGGACAAAGCTGATTGAAGAGCACTGCAAGCGTCTGTCTGCTTGATGAAATATCGACCCTGACCAGCAATGTTCAGTGTCCAGGGCCATGGAATGCGCAGTCCTCGCAATGTGATACCACTTTCCTGCAGAGCCACTGCGAACAATAAATTTGAAGGCACACCTGCTTTTCGAGCCTCCAAGTTGTAGGCAGGTGGAGGCGTCGAAATAGATGCGGCGCAAGCAGCCGGTGCCATATGAAAAATCGAAGAGTACGTTGCCAAGCGCAGCAAGATGCCGCACAAGCTCACTGGCGCAGCCATTTGCCATTCACCTTATGCATGACAGCGGGTAATTCGCCATTTGCAGAGATTGATAGCCATCGACCATTGTCGTGGCTGATAGTGATGGTTCCGTCGCGCACCTGGCTGGATTGGATTCCCACCTTAAGAGCCCACTGACGGATGCGCCTGTCGTCTTGCTCGCTGTTCACTACGTAGATATCGAATGTCGCACCGGAGGCCAGCAGTTGTTTGACTGTGATTTCGCATTGCAGACAATTGTACTGAACGAATACCGCGGGCCTTATGCTGGACTTACTCAACATGGGGCTGTTGATTGGCGGTGAGTTCATGAGTGCTAAGCCTGGATATCGTTCCTTCCAGGCTGTGTCGTACGCACGCTGATACACGAGCAGCTTTTCGACACGGGTAGCCTCAGCTTCAACCTGAAGTTGTGCATAGCGAAGACGCTCCGCGTCAGTTCGAGCTTCGATCCCCAGTGCACTCAAGGGATCGAGATTAGGCGAGTAAGTACCCAGAGGCCCACTCATTAGCTCCTTGAATCGGAACAGTTCCTCTTCCTTTAGACCCCATTGCTGGGCCAGCACGGTGGAACTGGCAGGCGATGTCATCTCAGGTTGCAGCTTTGAGTAGGTCTGGACGGAAGTCCGAGTCGAGGGCTCCTGTGCGATAGCCACAAAACATATCGGCATTAACAGGGAGGGTAATATCCTTAAGTAAGACATGGTGGCCTCCTAGCGAATGCTGAGTCGGTGGGTCAGGCCGTTGGCTGTGAACACAGCGATTTGCTCATCGATACCGTCAAGCCTCCATCCGTAGTAGGTCTCGCCTACCCGTATCAGTTGGCATTGCTCAAGTGATTCCGCATCCTTTGGTCCGAGCGAAAGAAAGCGCTCACCTCCGCGAATCTCTTGTCCCAAAATCTGAATAGGCGGTTCGGCCGGCTTTGTCGGTTTGCGAGAAAGAAATTTAGGTCGAGGTGCAATGGGCATTACTGGATGTTGAGGTTGATTTGACTCGAGTTGCTGTACGCGTTGCCGCAAGTCTTTTAGGTCGCTTTGGCTTGCCGTTCCCGTGATCACGTCTGCCAGCTCAGCGATTCGCTCATTGAAGCTTTCGTTGATCAGATTTAGGTCTGAATAGCTAACGCCGCCTTGAGGTAACGACAACCTGGATAGAGATTGCTCCACTTCTACAATTCGATCGTCCAAGTGTTGCAAGTGCGTCGAGTCGGCCAGTTCATCCAAGCGTTGGCTCAGTTTGGAAAGACACGCTTGCTGCAGTACAAGCGAGCCAAATGCCATTGAAATCAACACGGGAGTCGTCCAGCGAGCTAGGCGATTACGCAGGTTTGCCTTCGTCGGAAGGGAATAGATCATTGACTGGCCTCCGGTGTTGTTTGGATGGGTGCGAACGTGTCGGTATCAGTGCCGGCGGCAGGGAAGAAACAGACGTTTCGCTGTCGGTCATTGACTTGAAGCTGCCACGCTGGACCAGCAAGCATTTGTAATGCATCGCGCAGTGCAACAGGACCCAGTTTCAAATGAGCAGCTGGAAGGGGGAGTGCGAAGAGAGCGGCGTTGGCACTTGTGCTTTCACAGAGGCGATAACCAGAACGCTTCAGAACGTACTGCAGGGCGTCGCCTACCGAAATGGTCCAAACACTGGGCAGGTCAACGTCGATGACTTGCAGCAAAAGATTCTGCTTAGCAGACTGCGGCTTGAGCTCAATCAGGGTGTATCGACCATACCGCTGAACGGGAATGTACTCTTCTGACGCAGTCTCAACAGACGGCTGAGTAATCGCTGCAGGGGGAGATTGCTCAGGGGTATGGCATCCACTGATGGACACGCTTAGGAGTATGAAAGGTAGGGGGTATCTGTTATTCGATGGCATCGACAATCTTCCTGTATGTGATCCCCACAAGATCTCAAGCAGGCAGTACCGTCGCAGTGATCAATGGGGTACCAGGTATGCCCCGATTAATTGGCTAAAAAAAAACGGCCTCCGAGGAGACCGCTATGACAGGTATTTGAAGGTGTACTGCGGCCTGACCGCAGGCCTTAGTACTCTTCAGGAAGGAGAATGGTTGTCACGCTACGATCAGCCTCCGTAATGATCCATATCCTTTCTTCAGCAATGACGTTGTAAACGGACATCAGTCGATTGCCAGAAATCAGGGCATCCTCATTGGTCTGACGATCTTCGTCGCAGATGTCACCCCAATCGCCTTGCAGATGCCGATAGAAATAAAAGAAAGGATTTATCTTCAGCCCTCTCATCAGCGCATCGGCGCCTTTGGTTATAACCAGTGCGCCAAGTTCGGACATGGGTTTGGTTGATTCATCAAAGTTGATAACAATCATGGTCTGCTGCCTTTATTTACTTGGGCCATGACATCACCCCTTGGGCGACATGGCCCATAAGGGGTAGGGAGTTAAACGTCATTCATCGACGACGATGAGAGGAACCAAGATCCGTTAACGGATCTGCAATCAGATGTCAGGCTCCACTACATCAGATGCGTCATGTGAAGGGTCTTCAGCTTGTTTCGACGCGTCTGGGTTGCTTGCTTGTGCATTTACCGGCTTGCGCCTATAGACAAAAACACCATCAACCTTGATCCAGTGCAGCAAGAGCAAACGGGCTTTGAAGCTGATACCCATCTGTCCTTCGTTGATGCCCTTGGAGTAGGTGAATGTGTCGACCCAGGGATCGCCGAGACGAAAGCTGACAAGAACCTTTCGGTCTGCAGCAACTGCTTTGGCACAACCTCGCACCAGAACCTGTGCTTGTTCGCCAGTAACACGTAGATCGAAACGGCGATATTCCGGGCAGTTAGTTGGGCCGTTCAATGCAGCAATATCGCAGGCAAGGAACGCCTCGCCTTTCTTGGGTTTCACCTCGCGTATGCGATTGAGATAGCCAAGACCAGTAATATGTAGATCGAAATAAGTCTCGCTGGATAACGCGTTGCTCATGGAATGCCTCCAGGCTAGAGATAGCAGTTGGTGGCTTCGCTCCCAATAGGGGCGATAGCCCCCAGTGGTTTGATGGATCAAATGAAGCGCTGAACTACCAAGCGTGGTTGTGCATGATCAGCCCGGCTATGACATCTCGTTGCTCGACGTTGAGAAGCCCCAGCTCACAGAGACCTTTGACGCCAGCCTGTTTGAGCAAGTTGCTGCCCTCATCAGGATTGAAAAAACTGACAAGAGCGGCCATAAATACCCGCTCTTGTTCAGTCAGAACCTCAAATTTGCTATTGATTACTCTAAGGTCGGGACGCAGATCCCACCTGCAATTAGCCTTTATGAAACCCTCCTGACTGCTGTCACCGAAGTAACGATAGCCGGCGAGTTCTACACCTTTTTTCCAAGCGAAAAAGAAGGCGACGGCAGGGTTGCAGATTTCAGATGAAGGTTTGGTCACAGGCTTTTGTAACGTCTGTCGTGAAAGCTGAGAAACGGAAGTGTTTTTCATGGGTGACTCCTGAAGATCAGATTTGGCGCAATGCCCCAAAGGGACTTGCACAATGAGTGACATGCATCAACGCCGATTTCGGCATGTGTCCGCCAAGTGATGCTGAGCAGGACTGGGCTTGGTCGGCGTGAAACGTTCACGATGCAGCCTTGAGGACCTTGGCTGCCTGGGCAGGCACTGACGCTTGATCAGTGATGCGAGCCCCAAGAATCGTTGGCATGCGCTGTCGTGTCAGTGATCAATCCCTCCAGGTTCAACTCCGTATTCTTTTGATAGCTCTTTGATCAGCCGTTTGCCAATCCATACGAGACAGGGCACGGCCATGGTATTGCCGATGGCTGTGTAGCGGGGACTGTCTGCCGCCATCAGCATCCAGCCAGTAGCCGTGGCGTCCCACAGGTCAGCAGGTCTGCTGCGGCTCACGCGTCTTGTCGCATAGTGGCGGCGCGGAATCCTCGTATAGCCACCGGGTAAACCCTGAAGCCGCTCGCATTCTTGAGGCGTCAGTCGTCTTGCCTTATGACAGACTCTGCTCAAGATCGGTTGTTGGTGAGTTGAACAATGATCCCCGTTTCCGTTGTCGGCGAACGTGGTTGTTGTTTCAGTGCTCGTACAAACCACGATGGCGACATCGTGATTGCAGGTCAGGGTAGGGCAGCACTCAAGGCTTGCCTCAGCGCCGCCTTGCCCACTCGACATCCCATATGTGTTGGTAAAAGCTCGAACCTCTAGGCTCCCTTTCGCTTGAGTGCCTGCTCCAGTAGTGGGGGAAGTACACGATTGCGGCGTGCGGTGCGGCGCAATATCCCGGCGCGGGCTCTCGGACTCAAAAAGTACCGCGGCGGGATCGAAGTTCTCTCTAGCACTTGCGACAAGAAACACACGACGACGTCGTTGGGCCAGGCCGAAATATTGGGCATCCAAGACTCTCCAAGCGACTGTTCTTTGGGGGCCAAACACAACACCCGCGTGCGACCACGCCTTCCCTGGTGGGTGAAGTTCGCTTTCTTCGCCAGCCAATGCTGCGAGAAGACAACCGAAGGCATTTCGCTTGTCACTGAGTACGCCGGGAACGTTTTCCCAGACGATGATGGATTCAAGGTCGTCGCGACGAGTTCGGACTTCATCGATGGCATTGGCCAGTTCCACAAATTTCAGAGTCAGTGCGCCTCGGGGCGCTGCGATACCTGCACGAAAACCAGCAACGCTGAAATCTTGGCAGGGAGTACCTCCAACGAGAAAGGGCGGGGATGAAACTTCCTCTTCAAGGATTTTTTCTTTAAGTAAGGTCATGTCACCCAGGTTGGGCACTTCAGGGTAATGGTGGGCCAGCACCGAGCAAGGGAATGCGTCAATTTCCGAAAACCAGGCCGGTTGCATTCCCAATGGTTGCCAGGCGACGCTGACAGCTTCAATACCGCTGCAGACGCTGGCGTACTGGAGGGGAGGTGATTCTTGTTGCATGGGGGGTGTCCTTCGCTTTAGCGGTCAGTCATGTGGCCTTTAAAAAGGCCTTGCTGCGCATAGGTGGTTAGAAGGGACAGAGATGCCGAAGGATGACCCCCTCGGCTTGAAAAAGAAGCCACTTATGGACTGTGAGGCGTATGGCGGTCGTCATTTCCATACGCTGCTACAGCCGTCACACCCGACCCGAATCGTGGCGTGGGTCGGTATCGTGAAGCACACATCCGCGTACAAAAGGAACCCGTTATTTGGCCAGTGGGTGCCGGCACTGATTACGTCTACCCTGATAGGATTCCTCATCACCCAGATCAGGGCGATGAGGAATCCCATCAGGGTGGAGTACCTCAACTAAATGAGCAGCACTACGTCTGCGACAGTGATTAATTTATCCCTAACATAACAACTCTATTGGAGTTGGACGCACACGCAGTTTCAGAGGGATTTGGCGTGCTTGGGCAGACCGCTCACCCACCTTTGGGTGGTGAGCGACGACGCGCTCTATGACTGGTCGGGGACTTAGATGCGACGGGCAAAACACCTCGGCATTCGGGGTAACGGGAGCAGGACCAGAACACTCCGTGCTTGCCTTTACGTTGACGCATAGATGCTCCACACAGTGGACAGTTGGGGCCACCGTGCGAATGTAACGCCAAAGTTGCCGTTCGGTGATGTTCAACCAGTTGCGTCACCCATATCGTCTGTTTGGCAATGAAGCAGTCCAACGTCATCTGCCCGGCTTCTATTTTGTCGAAAGCCTGTTCCCATAGGGCGGTGGTGGCGGGATCTGCGATCGCAGCGGGTACGGCATCGATCACCGTGAATGCAGCATCAGAGGCCCGTATCGAGCGACCTTTTTTATAGAGGTAGCCTCTACTCAAGAGACCGCCAATGATATTGGCGCGAGTTGCCTCCGTACCTATACCCGCGGTGTCTTTTAGTGTTTGTTTCAACCGAGGATCCGTAACCATCCTGGCCACATTTTTCATGGACTTGATCAGCTCGCCCTGTGTGTAGGCTTTGGGTGCCTGCGTTTTGAGTGCGAGGATTTCCACTTGCAGCACATCACATTGATCATCGATGACTAAGGGCGGCAGTACCTGACTACGCAGTGGAACTGCATCCCCATCTGACTCATGCTTCCCTAACATTTGCCGCCAGCCGGAGCTGACGATTCGCTTGCCATTGGCCTGCAGTCTATTTTCCCCGCATATCAGTTGTGCACTGGTTCGGTCATATTCATGGTGGGGTAGGAACTGAACCAGATAATGAGCACGAATCAGCTCATACACCGAACGCTCGTTTGCGCTCAGGTTCTCGATTCCAAAAGGCTCCAGCGTAGGAATGATGCCGTGGTGCGCACCGATCTTGTCGTCATCCCAAACCCGCGAGCGCTGTTTACGGTTCAGTGATTGCACCAGTGGTTGGATCGATGGATCGCTGATGGCCAGCGCACTGAACAGTGCATCTGCCTCAATGAACATACTTTCGGGTAGGTAGCCTGAGTCAGTTCGAGGGTATGTGATTGCTTTGTGGGTTTCATACAGTGTTTGGGCGATATCCAGCGTCTGCTGAACCCCGAACCCAAATCGAGATGAGCAGACTTCCTGAAGCGTACTCAGATCAAAGGGTAACGGCGGCACCTCCCTTATCCGATCGGTCTCTAACGCTTCGACAGTCGCGTATTGAGCCTCTCGAATGCTTTGAAGCGCATGCAGTGCCTCTGTTTGGCGAATGCAACGCCCCTTGCTGTCGATGGCCGTGCCCGGCGCTATCCATTGTGCAGAGAAAGATTGCCCCAAGATGCTTAATTGAACCTCTATGCTCCAGAACGGAGCAGGTACAAAGCGCTCAATCTCTCGATCGCGGTCAACCACCAGTCGTAACGTTGGTGTTTGTACTCTCCCGACCGACAGTACGCCCTGGTGACCGCTTTGACGGCCGAGCAGTGTGAAAAGTCGGCTCATGTTCATGCCGATAAGCCAGTCGGCTCTCGCTCGGGCCAAAGCAGAATGGTAAAGCGCAAGCGTATCGGCGGCGGGGCGCAAGCTATCAAGCGCCTTGCGAATAGAAGCTTCATTGAGGGCTGATAACCAAAGACGTTGAATTGAACCTCTATACCGACACAGCTCAAGCACCTCTCTGGCGATCATTTCCCCCTCACGATCAGCGTCGGTCGCGATGACAAGTTCAGATGACTGAGCCAACAGTTGCTTAACGATCTTGAATTGGGCCTTGGTGTGTTCTTTGATCTCGACGCGCCACTGAGCGGGAATGATCGGCAAGTCCTCAAGCGACCAGTGCTTGAAACGCTCGTTATAAGCTTCAGGCTCTGCCGCTTGCACCAGATGTCCGATGCACCAGGTCACTGCAACTTCGGCCCCCTTGTAACAGCCGTTGCCGCGTTGACGGGCACCAAGCACTCGAGCGATGTCTTTACCCTGAGAGGGTTTTTCACACAAAAAAAGTCGCATGTCATGACCTGTGTTCTTCGCTGAATGACAGGCGAAGTTGGCCCTCAGATTGAAACCATAGCGAGGATCAAACGGGTCTTGCTCATATCCGATTTATGAGGGCAAGAAAGTCGGGAGAGTAAGAGAACAAGTCAGAAGACGTTTCTGTAAAAGATTCGTTATGAAGCGCGCGGCTCCAGCATGGATGTCAGTGGACAGTTGAGCTGGAGCAGTCTGAACAGACGTTGGAGCAGGGGGGCGATGGATCATTGGCCCAGCCCCCCCCGTACTGCAATCTAATGGGATTGATCGCTGGAATCGGCGGCAGCTGATCTACCACCCAATGTGACGCTTTCCAATCGATAAGGGAGGATACCGACTCGCCTTGCCTCGATCTTGAACGTGACGCGGGTATTTTCATCGGCGTCTTGCCATTCCTCCTTGATTGTTCTGCCTTCAACAATCACACGCATTCCTTTTTGGTACACAGTGCTCCAACGCTCGGCATCTCGGTGCCAGATTTCAACAGGGGCCCAGAATCCACCTCGATCCTCATACCCGTCTTTGACAGGTACAGGGTTGTCAAAATAGATGTTCAGCCGTAGCAAGCGCCTAGGCTCATTGTTATGGTTATTGAACGTCCTGAATTCGGGAGTGGAACCAATATTGCCTTCGCCAACAAAATGGGTACTCATCGGTTTTGCTCCGGGGTGATCGTGCGATTAGTAACGCAGCGTTGATAGATCGCTTCAGCCTCTGCCATCTTTCTGGCGCACTCTTGGGCCTGGCGGGCCAAGGTATGGGCCAGACTGATTTGCATGTTCAGCACAATCCGCTGTTGCTCCATTGCAAGCAGGTCGGCGATGACCAGGTTGGGAGTTGCATCGTTCTCAATACACTTTGCCCACAACTCCACGCCCATAGTTGTGCGCTCAGGGTTGCGCCAGCGCATAAAGGTTGTTCCTGCGCCTGTGATGTGAGACGTGAGCTGGGCCTGCAACAGGTTGAACGGGTAGTGACGTGCCTGAACCAGAACGCTTTGCGTCGCCAGACTAATCAGCCCATTACGTATCGCTATGCATTGTCCGGCCCAGTCCTCGAGATCCCCCTTACCTTTAAAAGGTCTGAAAAGGCCTTTTAGGTACGCGGCATATTCCAGCTGTTCAAAATCGCTTTGATCCAATGGATGAAAGTAGTGCAGTTCCATTAGCGCTCCTCCTCTGGCTGGACCAAAGCAGGCGAGTCATCACTGATGACATCCTCGGGTGCCGTTAATTGAGCATCAGTGCCTTGTTCCTCATCACACTGTCGTCTTGGAGGGGCACGGTGCGATAAGGGGGGAGCGAAGCGTGAACGTCTGCTTCCATCCATCACATCCTGTGGTACTTCGCCAAATCGCTCCCTGGCCCTGATGGCAGCTTGGGATTCAGATTCATAGTCAATGCGCTTTAATCCTGAGGGTTTGAATTGCTGTGCAAAGCTGAAAAGACTGCGGAGCGCATGAGCGCCTTCGTTGAGCAGGCGTTCAAGAGTGCGGCGATCAATCAGGGCGGTGTGATGAGCCAAAATCAGGCGCCTTGCCAGATCGTCATAGTCCGCCAACAAATAGACGGCCATGAAACCGAGTTGAGCATTGATAAAAAGCGGCAATCGAACAGGCTGAACGTTAAGGTTTTCCCCCATGTTCAATGCGTCGGGAACCTCAGCGAGCGCCAGATCAATTTCCTCGCTAAGAGATTTGAGACATAACTTTGTGTCGTTCAACTTCTCTTCGATGCGTAGCATCCAGGCATCGGCGTAGGGATCGTCCTGCTCGGCACTACGTTTCATCTTGTTCATGATGGCAATGAAGCCATTAAGACCGATAATCGTCGCCCGACCTTGTGATGCATCTCGTCCATGCCATATGCGTGAAGCATGATGGGTATGAAGGGTCAGTTGCATGCTGCTGCGCAACGCCCCCAGGTTCAGTTGCAGATCGCTTGTCATTGCAGAAGCACTCAGTGTTTTTGAAGAGTGCTCAGATTTAAGGCGATGGCAGGTAGCTGTCAGCGAACAAAGGGCACGCGACTCAAGCCCGATTTTCGTTTCCTATCCCTAGGGGATAACGTTGTTCTGATCGTGTTCAACGTAGATGCAGTAGACCCTTGAGCACATTCAGATGGGCATGGGCCACGCTTGGATCGCGCTCGGCCTTTGGCTCGCGATTTGATCGGGGAGGCGGGACTGGTGGCTCAGTCCTCTGATCCTTTGCGGCCCAAGCCGTGAAATGTCCTTGCAGCGCCTTCTGAATGATTCCAAACAGATAACCTGCCGGATTGCGTACTTGGCTATCTCGACACCTCATGGCCCATTCATCCAAAACCTGCTGACGAACATCGCCGGTGAGCTGCAAGAGTGCGACTTTGGCACCTGCCTGTTGCGTTGGCGTCAGCTGTTTGAAGCGTGCAGGGAATTGCAATTCGCAGATCTGGTGGGAGCCTTCAGCTGTACGTAGTTTTTTTAACGCTTTTTTACTTAAAGTACTCGCAGTCTTCGGATGCCGTAGCGAGCCGGATTCAGGGCATTCCCGGCCCAATTCGGTTTCCGAAGGCTGAGCATTTTTTCTCGTCAAAGGAGATAAATCATGCACTTCGGAAACGGTTTCTGATTGCTGTTTTTGGAACGGCTGCTGATACAGGCTTGCGGTTAAAACCTGTAAATGGCTGGGCAATAGACGCGTTTGAACACCAGGATCCTCCCCGATTTCTTCAAGTACAGCCAATCCGACTCGTTGAACCCCCTTATTGGGGTGCTTGAGAGTATTACTGACAAGCACCATGTACTCGGGATCGATTTGCATCGCTTCAAAGGGGGTGAGAGGACGATCATGCAGTACATACAAGTTGCCCTGTACTCGCCCTGTACGTGAATCTCTGCGCCTTCGCGCCAGGCTCAACCATCGAGTCAGGCGCAATACCGTCAGAGTCTTGGCCACGCTTTCGTGGGACGCTTGTGCGCCACAGGGCACACACGCCAAGTAGCTTCGCAGTTGCTCATACGTAGGGAAGGCCGTGACACCATCCTCGTTGAGTAGTAGGCGAAACACTTGCCAGGCGTTTCGCTCGAGTGGCGTCAGGCGCGTGTCGAGCAGCAGCGAGCGAGGCACGGTTTCATGCCGATTCCCACTGAACAGAAAGCCATCACCGTTTCCCTGTGCATGCTCGATCCGCAAGTCTTTCAAAGCGGTATCGAGAACCGTGGACAACGGAATAGGGCCTGAGCTTTTCACTGTGCTAGACCAATCCCTGAGCAATCCAGGCTTGTAGGGTTAACCAGATGACAGAAGCAGGAAACGAAAGCTCCTGCGCAAGATCCAGTGTCAGTTCCAGCATCGCCATTTCGTCTTTAGGATCGATATTGCGAATTTGCAATTGTGGATGCCATCGCTGCCAGAGCAAAGTGTCCTGTGCTTCGGTTAGCACCGGGTGGCGACCTTTGCGTTTAGGTAATCCAAGAACGCCACGGCGTAGTGCGACTTCTTGATGGGTCAACCCATAGAACGTGCTCACCATCTCTGTACTGGCACCTAGCCTAAGCATTCGATCTACATTGGCAATCTCCTGCTCCAGATCGTTCATTTGGCTAAGTACTCTTTGCAGCACGCTGCGATTTATCTGCACTGTGCACCATGGCACTCGAGCATTGAGTAGCACGCTGAGCATTGCTGGCTCTTTCAGCGCTGCCAGATCCTCATCAGCAAAACCCATGGTTTTGCATCGGCGTAGTTGACCGTTGCGCAGATCATGCAGAGCTTGAGCAATAACGGCTTGATTAATCGGGTGAGGTGTAGTCACGCGTCCTCCTTAAGATTAATCGGCGTGTCTGGACCGCTATGTGATTTATGGTCAATCAGGCGTCGAGCCAATCTGATCAAACGAAATAGTTTGACCAGGTTGGCATCACTCAAACGTTCGCCTTGAGAAGCATCGGAACCGAGCAGAAGAGGGCCTATATCTATCGGTGTTGATATAGAAGGCGAGTTCTTGGTCAACATCTCCAACAGCCCAAGCAAGCTCGACGGAGACAGGTCTTCAGTCATTGCATCAAATCTGCAACGGAAGCCGATCCCTTCATCCACCTGCGTGATGAGGTCAGCCTTTGCGGCGTCCTGGCAAATCTCCCGCGCAAACTGACTAATGTGAATGCGCAGACGTTGCGGCTCATCCAAGCCAGGGTCGATGCTCCAGATATCTGAGATAGGAAAAAGACTTCCTTGAGTGAAGGGCAATACATCTCGGGCAAGCACAGGCTCGTCTCCGGCGTGTTTGGCTACTAATGCCTGGATAGACTGCAGTCGATCAGGATCCTTTGAGGTATTAATCTGGCTTGGAGAATTTGTGGAGGAGGGCGGCATCGTTTTCAAAGCATTCGCCTTGATAGCAAGTGAATCGCTTGGCGGTGAATTCAGCATTGAGCGATGTACTGAAGTCGTTGCCAACACCTGCTCACGCTTTACGCCTGATTCTGAAGCGAGGACTAAGGTGTCGTAGTCGACCTTGAGATAACAAGCCATCTGACCAACGATTTCGTCTTGTACTCTAGCAATGCTTAGTTCGGAGGCTGGACCATCAAACATCAGCAGTGCGTCATGAAACAAAGACGCAAAATCGATAGGGAGAGGCTTGCCTCGCGCATATTCCTCCCAAATTTTGGCAAAGGAGCGGCGCATTACTGCAAGCCGTTCGACTTGATGACGCCCGAGCCCACCGTAGAGCATTTTCGGAATCGCTGGCAGCAGATGCTCAACAGCATCGCGCATTCGACTGATGTGAGATTGCTGCACCGGGTATCCGTCGGCGGTCAGACGCCTTGAAAGCTCAGACTGAGATAACGTGTCGCCGGACTCCAGTTCGTAGAGTTCCCGGGCCTTTTCCACACCAAGTGCCCGCTCGATAAACGTCAGTCCACCGCGCAATTCGTTTTCTGCCAAATGTCCGGTAAGCGCGACTATTTCGCCGCGATTTGGCCAAGGACGAAATACACAAGCCAGACGAAAAAATTGGTCATTTTTAGTTTCCGTCCAAAGCTCTTTCAAGATCGATAGCCGCGTATTGCCACCATTGCGAACTCGGTAGCATGCCTCACCCGGTCGTCGAGTAATGGGGGGAGGGGCGTCTAGCCCACGTTCGAGAATGGACGCCTTGATCTCATCATACTTGGGGTTACGCGTGACTCTTGGATTCAGATCGTAGGGCTTCAGTTGATCGAGTGTCACAACCATCGGCGTATCGGTTACGGGATCCTCGGTATAGGCCGCTGCAGTTATTTGCGTAGGCTTGGCTGCCTGTAGAGGGGGCACGGTTTCAGAGATGATGTTTATTGCCACGGTCATGACTCTCCTTAGTCACGATCTTTCAAGCGATCAGTGATCCACTGGTCCACTTCCATTGCATCCCATCCGACGGCTCGAGCTCCGATCCGAACAGACTTGGGGAATTTACCTTGGCTCATCAAACTGTAGAGAAAGGCGCGTTTGAGCCCTGTTTTTTGCTCAACATCAGAGCGCCGTAAAATACGGCGTTCTTGCAAAAGAAATGTCGGTTGCTGTTGCGTAGGCACGATGAGTTCTCCTTGAGCGTTGATTGCTCTGGCAGGGGGCATTTGGCATTCAGTGGATTGAGCTCAGGTAATCGCTGCTGTTGCAGGATCTGAGTCCGTTACTCGTTTTCTAGGGGCGAGCTAAGGTGGCGTCTGGCTTCAGCAAACTTGGCCCACAACGCACGTTCGGTTATGCCAGGGCGACCGTTATGATTGGCTATCAAGGCCAAGATGACAGACTCAAGTGTTTTGAACGACGAGTAGCGGCCCCCCCTTGGCGATTGCCCAAGCAGCAATGTCAACAACGCACCAATGATGTTTAGAGAGGCCGTTTCAGAGTTAATACTCGAGCGCTGCGCTGCTTTTTCAAAGCGGGACTCACTCTGTTGTTGACGGTTTTTTTCGCATGCCGGTTCTCCATGGCTCATCGCATGTAACAGTTGCCCGATGTGCAGTTGATGGTATGCGCTGCGCGCGACGTATTTGAGGTGCGGGTGGCTCCCAACTGCCATCCAATTCAGGATGTCGGCTTCTTGCTCAAGAAAGTCGACCCACCGTATGGCCGCCTCTGTGGGATGGAAGACAAGCATGATTTCATGTCGCGTAGGTTTTTTGTTCACGAGACTTTCCATGGCGTGTTATGCCTGTCTATGGAACCCTCAGACTGCCCGATGAGAAAGACTTAATACGTCATGGCGCATACCCGCATTGATCGTGAATGTTTTCAGACTCGCCAAGTCTGAAGACATTCAGGGCTTGTTATCAGTAAAACGACTGATCCCAGGGTCTTCAACGTGCAAGCCTGTGTCCCTTTCGGTCTGGCTTGAGACTCAAACAGTCACTCGTTCCCGGATTACGGTCCATCCTGATGGGTGTCTCTTTCACTCACCCTGGCGATGAACCTTTTGAGTTGTCCATCCGGTACGCTCTCTCGATACAGCAGGTAACTCGTTAACAAGGGAGGGTCGCCAGCCAATGGCCGAGTTAGAACTTCACTGCTTTGGAAAAGAGCCATTTGAGCCTTGCATGCTAATCCGACGCCGTAACCTGCAGCGACGAGAGAAAGCATGAGTTCTTGACTGGATACGTGTTCTGCGACCGAAACATCTACCTGCGCTTTACGGAACAAACGCTCTATCTGCCCGGACAAACCAGCGTGGGTTTTTGGGTCAAATAGCACGACTGGATATCTAGAGAGCTCTATCAAAGGGATGAGTTTGAGCGCCAAAAGGGGGTGCCGAACCGGGAGAGCGACCGTCAAAGGCGTCTGCCATACCGGTGTTGCTATCACCCCCCGATCGACGTCATTTGAGCGTGCAAAACCGACATCGAAGACCTTCTCACGCAACCCTTTTAATTGCTGAGAAAGTGATACTTCGTAAAGACGTATTTCCACCTCGGGCTCCTCTTCTCGGCTGCGCGCCAGGAGCGCCGAGAGGCGCTGAGGCAACACTCCATCAGACAATGCGATACGAAGAGTTCCGTGATAACCCGCCACCGCGGCCTGAACATTACTGCGTGCTTGCTCAATGGCCTCAAATATTCTGACCGTGTCCTTGACGAGTACCTCCCCAGGCCAAGTCAGTCGTGTTCCTCGTGACGTTCTGTCAAACAATTGAGTTCCAAACTCCAACTCGAGCTCCTTGATGGTCCTAGATAGCGGTGATTGCTCAATATGCAGTCGCTGCGCTGCTCGTGCGAAATGAAGCTCCTCTGCAACAGCCATGAAGCCGCGTAGGTGCCGAAGTTCCAATAGTGCTCCTTAGCCGCACCGTTCATCGGTGCCAGAACAGGTGATCAGGGATCATTTTTTGCTATTTGTACTGATAAGGCGTGTGAGGGCTAGGATTTCGATTGCAGCTGTTCAAGCAAGTCCAACCCGTCCTGCAAAGGGAGGTATGCGGACAAAATCAAACGAAAAAGGTCTGCTTCGTTCGTGTATTGAAGCGTCGTCGTGGTTAGAGCCTGCAGCACGGATGTCCCTGCGCGTATGCGCAGTAGTGCGTTTTCCAACAATTGTGATGTCTCGGCACTGCCGTCGATCAGCAATACCGGTGAGGCGGTAGCGTTGGTTTTTAAGGGAAAAAAACGATCCATGTTCAAACAACTCCTGATTTACCGGGAATAGGCTATAACGACTTGCTCAAATGGCCACGGGCCAGAGGTGGGGATAACGAATAATGCTCCAGAGTGCGTAGTCCTTTTCTGCATTCGGTGTAGTACTTGGATGACTCCTCATGACTGGATGTTTACTCATTCTTTCGGGAGGTAATATTTAGATATTGTCTTATTCGATGCAATTGCGCGAATTGTTCGAAAACGTCGCGGCTTGCTGCTACTTTGGCGCCATCTGACAATCAAGCGACTCAGTACCCATCGAATGCGTGAGTATTTCACCCCAAATCTGAAACATCTTTGCAGCTTTTACCGATCGATTTCAGATGTATGCCGACGGCTGAATATACATCGGGGTCAATTCAATAAATATCTGAATGGCAACAGCTTTCCGTCACCGTTCAACCTCAAGCGTATCTGCGATTTTTTTGGTGTGGAGGGGTACGAAATTGCATTGCCAACCGAGCAATTCGTGCTACTGGTAAGTGATAGAGAGCGTAAAATCTCGCTATCATTACTCACTGCCCCACAAAGAGCTGTTGAGCACTTGCGTCGTAGCTCTTCGTCAAGGCTTAAAAGCATGGTGGGTTATTACCATGAGTACAGTTACTCAACGTCGGAGCCAGGCCAAATACTTTGTTCGTTGGTTCACATCAACGAAACCGATGGTCATTTCGTCTTTATCCGAAAAGAACTCTCGATGCCGAGCGGGCAAGCAATCGACCTCACACAACAGTACAGATATGAAGGCATCGCTTATTATTTGGGAGATCGTATATTTTTGATTGAGTACGAGTTTTTAAGCTCAAGCGAGATTAACCAAACGATTCTCATCCCGAGTTTCAAAAAGCAAAACGTACGACTCAATGGGATGAAAATTGGTGTGACATGTTGTGATCGCCGAACACCTGTGTGTTCACAAGTCGTATGGCATTGGCTTGGGAAAGAGGTCTGTCATCTGGATGCCTACAGAAACACACGTGAATACCACATTGACGATCAACGGCTCGATACGGACTTACGTGCCCGATTAACACAAGCTCAAATCATTGATGGTTTATTTCGAGCAAGATAATGCACGCGATCCCTGAATTTTCATGTGGACGGCCATCGATGTGCGCGTGTCAGAAGGGCACACACTTTTTCACAAAGACCTCCCGGGATCCAATCGGTGGCAGAATCTCCCTGACTTGAACGTTCAGGAGAACATCATGCTTCGTGTGTTTGAACGAAGACTCGACCCTTTCCCGCCTGACGAGGTGCCACCGCCACCCAACGGTCTGGCTAAATTTCTCTGGGCCTGCACTCGCGGCGCTCGCGGCTACATTCTGGCACTGGCGTTGCTCAGCGCCGCCGTATCGGTCTATGAAGCGTGGCTGTTTTCCTTCCTCGGCCAGGTCGTCGATCTGCTCTCGACGTGGCAGGCCGGCGGCGAAGCGGCGGTGCAGGAGAGCCGCGTGTTGTGGGGTATGGGTATCGTCATGGTCTTGAGTGTCGGGCTGGTGGCGTTGCGCACCATGGTCCAGCACCAGATTCTGGCGATTAACCTGCCGCTGCGCCTGCGCTGGGATTTCCATCGGCTGATGCTGCGGCAGAGCCTTTCGTTTTTCTCCGACGAGTTCTCCGGCCGGGTCACGACCAAGGTCATGCAGACGGCGCTGGCGGTGCGCGACGTGCTGTTCACCATGATCGAGATCTTGCCGGGGATTGGCGTGTACTTCATCGCGATCATTGCCCTGGCTGGCGGTTTTGCGCTGAAGCTGATGCTGCCGTTTCTTGCTTGGGTCGTGCTGTTCGGTCTGGCCATGTGGTACTTCGTGCCGCGCCTGGGCAAGGTCGGCCAAGAACAGGCCAACGCGCGGTCGATGATGACCGGGCGTATCGCCGACGCGTACACCAACATCACCACGGTGAAGTTGTTCTCCCACTCCAACCGCGAAGCACATTTTGCGCGGGCGGCGATGGAAGATTTCAAGCAGACTGGCTTTCGCCAGATGCGTCTGGTCAGCCTGTTCGAGATCGTCAATCAGGCCTTGGTGGTGGCGTTGATCATGTCCGCCGGTGGTTACGCCCTGTGGCTTTGGCACCAGGGCGATGTCGGCGCCGGTGCGGTAGCAGCGATCACCGCCATGGCGTTGCGGATCAATGGCATGTCGAACTGGATCATGTGGCAGATGACTTCGCTGTTCGAAAGCATCGGCACCGTCCAGGACGGCATGGCAACGCTGACCCAAGGCACCAAAGTGCAAGACGCACCGGATGCCGGCGTGCTGGTGACTTCCGGCGGCGCGGTGACTTTCGACAAGGTGAAGTTCAACTACGGTGGCGAGCGTCAGGTGCTCGATGGCCTGAGCCTGAGCATTCGTCCCGGTGAAAAAATCGGTCTGGTGGGCCGCTCCGGTGCCGGCAAATCGACGCTGATCAACCTGCTGCTGCGTTTCTATGACGTCGACAGCGGCGAGATTCGTATCGACGGCCAGAACATTGCGCACGTGACTCAAGACAGCCTGCGCAGTGCCATTGGCATGGTTACGCAGGATACTTCGCTGCTGCACCGCTCGATTCGCGACAACATCGCCTACGGCCGGCCCGATGCCACCGACGCACAGATCCGCCGCGCCGCCGCCAATGCGCAGGCTGACGAGTTCATCAGCCAACTCAGCGACCGTCAGGGCCATACCGGCTATGACACCCTGGTGGGCGAGCGCGGGATCAAGCTGTCCGGCGGCCAGCGGCAACGGGTGGCGATCGCCCGGGTGATGCTGAAGAACGCGCCGATCCTGCTGCTGGACGAAGCCACCAGCGCGCTGGACTCGGAAGTCGAAGTGGCGATTCAGGAAAGCCTCGATGACATGATGCAGGGCAAGACCGTGATCGCGATCGCACATCGACTGTCGACGATTGCAGCGATGGATCGGCTGATTGTCATGGACGACGGGCGCATCATCGAGCAGGGCACTCATTCGGAGTTGCTGGAGAAGAACGGTGTGTATGCGCGCCTGTGGGCGCATCAGAGTGGCGGGTTTCTTGGGGAAGACAAAGGCGTGGTGGAGGCCTTGGATCAGGCGTAAACGGGCAGGGCGCATGGCCGGGGCATCTTGGGTGTCCCCGGCCAATTTGCTTTGGTTTATTCAAGCCAGATCGGCACTCGCCATCATTCGAACACTGGCAAACGTCGATTCGTTTCTCGCCTGATCGAGCGTTGTCAGCGTGTTGATCGATGACGGCGGCGTTGCCCGTTTACGACTCATTGCAGAACCTGAGCGCTCGTCGCTCGGCGGCACCCCAAAGTGCTCGCGATAGCATTTTGAGAAATGCGGTGTGGAGGCAAATCCGCAGACATACGCCAGTTCCACGATCGACAGCGAGGTTTGCTTGAGCAGTTGTCGCGCGCGAATCAGCCGCAACCTCAAGTAGTAGCGTGACGGCGTGCATTGCAGGTATTTCTGAAACAACCGCTCCAGCTGTCGGCGTGACAGAACGACGTATTCGGCAAGGTTGTCCAGCTCGATCGGCTCCTCAAGATTGGCCTCCATCAACGCAACGACTTCTTGCAGCTTGGGCTGATGCGTTCCGACCACATGCTTGAGCGGTACGCGTTGATGGTCCTGCTCGTTGCGGATGCGCTCGTAAACAAACATCTCGGAGATGGCGGCGGACAATTCACGACCATGATCGCGGGCGATCAGGTGCAGCATCATGTCCAGCGGCGCTGTTCCTCCGGAACTGGTAAAGCGGTTGCGGTCGAGGGTGAAGAGGCTGGTGCTGACGTTGACGCGTGGGAAAGCTTCCTGCATGGCCGCCAGAAACTCCCAATGCACGCTGCACTCATAGCCGTCGAGCAACCCGGCTTTGGCGAGTGCCCAGCTACCGGTGCACACACCGCCCAAGCGTCTGGATTGCCGGGCCAGGGATTGCAGCCAGGATGTGTGCTCGCGGGTGATCACGCTCTGGATGCCGACCCCGCCGCAAACAATCACCGTGTCCGCCACGCCGGGGTTGCTCCACGAGCCATCCGGCGTGATCGGGACCCCGTCGCTGGCCCAAACAGCCGCACCATTGGCGCTGAAGGTATGCCAGCGATACAGCGTTCGCCCCGACAATTGATTGGCCATGCGCAGCGGTTCGACGGCGGATGCCAGCGACATGAGGGTGAATTTATCCAACAGCAGAAACCCGACGGATTGGGTCGTACCGTCGGCCACGGAGGGGGTCGATGACATCATGGCCTCACAGGAACCGGTCTGAGATGCAGGCGTCGGTCATTCCCTTGGTCTTCGCCAAGGGAATATCGGCTTCGGCGTGAACGCCTAGCCCACCGACGTCGCGCGTGCCGCCGGGGCAGGGTGACGCGACGTCATCAGGCCGATAAAGGAGATTGCCAGCGCCAGGCCAATGGTGGTGGTGACTTCGGTGCGGTGCTGCGGAGTAATCATCATGACCGCCAGCGCCGCGCAGATGAAGCCGATCACCAGCCACGTCAGCCATGGAAACAGCCACATGCGGAAGGTCAGCTCGACCTTGCGCTGTTGCAATATCCGCCGCATGCGCAGCTGCGACACCGCAATCGCCAGGTACACCAGCAAGGCAATCGCCCCGGAACTGGCCAGCAGGAACTCGAACAGCCCGGCGGGCATGAAGTAGCTCCACACAGTGATCGACGCACCCAGCACGGTGCTGGCGATCACGGCGGCGCGTGGCACACCGGCCGCGGAAGTGGTCTTCAGCGTTTTCGGTGCATCGCCGCGACGGCCCAGCGAGTACAGCATGCGCGAGGCAATGTAGATCGAGGAGTTCATGCAACTGGCCACGGCGATCAGCACGACAACGTCGACCATGAACTTGGCGTTTGGAATGTTCATGATTTCCAGGGCGCGCTGATACGAGCCCACCGAGGCCAGCAGCGGATCATTCCAGGGCACTACGGAGATGACCACGAAGATCGACAGCAGGTAGAACACGCCGATGCGCCAGATCACCGAGCGGGTAGCCTTGGCAATGTTCTGCGCCGGGTTATTCGATTCGGCGGCTGCGATGGTCACCGCTTCCGTACCGATGAAGCTGAACATGATCGTGATGAAAGCGCCGACCACCGCCGACAAGCCGTTGGGCGCAAATCCGCCGTGCTCGGCCATCAGGCCGCTCAACCCGCTGACTTCGCGGTCGGGCACCCAGCCCATCAACACGGCAAAACCGACCCCGATGAAGCCGATGATCGCCACAACCTTGGCCATGGCGAACCAGAATTCGAACTCACCATACTTGGACACGCTGAACAAGTTGGTCACCACCAGCGCAACGATCGATCCCAACGCGAACAGCCAGGCATCGACCTGCGGAAACCATTGGTGCAGCACATGCCCGGCCGCCAGTGCTTCGATGGGAATCACCAACACCCAGAACCACCAGTACAGCCAACCAATGGTAAAACCGGCCCAGCGGCCGATGGCCTGGTCGGCGTAGGTGGAGAACGAACCGGTGTCCGGATTGGCCACCGCCATCTCGCCGAGCATGCGCATGACCAGCACGACAAGCAGACCTGAAAACAGATAGGCAAGAAGCACCGCCGGCCCTGCTGCGGCAATCGCGTGTCCTGAACCGACGAACAAACCGGCGCCGATAATCCCGGCGATGGACAGCATTGTGACGTGACGAGGCTTGAAGCCCTGCGCCAATTGGCTACTCGAATCCATGGAGTTCGGGCTGATCATCGGTATTTTTATTCTCTGCTGATCGACATTTAAGCCATTGAACGGGCACACGATCGGTCACCATCGTTGCCTGCTGAACTCCCGAGAGAAGCCCGTCCAACCGCCGCAGTTCTTATCAACCCCATGATCTGACCGGGATTGTTTTGATAGGAAGACACGGCACCTTAGCCGGCCTTGCAGCCGATTCAATAGCCTGATTGCGCCATGATCGTGTCTGATATCGACATGTGAATACCATGAGGTCGTATTGGAGACCTTTCGGTCACGCATGGCTCTGGCAATCAAAATCCAGATTGACCAAGTCATGTTCGTTTTTGAGATGGGTGCCTGAATTCGACGGTGAAGCCAAACTGGGCCCCACAAGTCAGGCTCTCTATACTGGCCTTCCAGGATGGTAAATAGAGCACAACCTATGCCCGTCGCACCCAATCAAAATTTCCCAGTCATTTTGGTCCCGGCTCAAACAAGCGACCTGGAAAATCTTGTAGCCATTCGAATTGAGGCCATGCGCGAAAGTCTGGAGCGTGTCGGGCGATTTGATCCGGTGCGTGCGCGAGAGCGGTTTCTTGGCGGTTTTGACGCTCGCAACACACGCTATATCGAGGTATCTGGAGAGAGGGTTGGTTTTGTAGTGGTCAAGCATCACCTCAATGAACTCTTGCTCGACCACTTGTATGTGAGACCGAGCGCGCAAGGATCAGGTGTAGGGGCTGCTGTTCTCACTCAGATTTTCAAAGAGGCGGATGCGGCTGCGCTCCCTGTTAAAGTTGGCGCTCTCAAAGAAAGTGCTTCGAATCGCTTTTATACCCGCCATGGCTTCCAATTCACGGAAAGCAGTGAATTCGACAATTATTATGTGCGTCAGAGTGTTCCGGCGAAACAATGGTAGAAAGCGTTCTCAGGCTCGGTATATCCAGTAAACTTGGCGTCAATCTCGCGCCTTAGAGCGCCAGGGTATACAGAAGGAAACCGCCATGCTTGAACTCGAACCGCTGTGCTTCTCGTCCGACTGCCCTAGCCGGGCTTTATTCGAGCAGATCGCTGATAAATGGTCGATGATGGTATTAGCCGTGCTTGATGACGGTCCGCAACGTTTCAACGCGATCCGTCGTCGCCTGCAAGGCGTCACCCAAAAAGCGCTCACGCAATGTCTGCGCCGGCTGGAGCGCAACGGCCTGGTATCGCGCGAGGTGATTTCGCTTTCGCCAGTCGCGGTGCAGTACCAAATCACGCCGCTGGGCCGCACGCTGCAACAACCTTTTCGAGCACTGCATGAATGGACGCTCGCCAAGTTGCCGGAGGTTGATGCTGCCCGGCAGAAGTTCGACGCCGCTGCAATCGGACCAACCAGTACGTAGGGAAGGTTGCTTCACTGGATTACGTGAACGCGTTGTCGGCCGCCCATGCTGCGCTTCGGGACTTGTCATCCGATGGCTTGAAAAACATCGAAGATCTCAATCGAACCAGCGCGATCTGGTAAGCATGAAACTCTGCTAACACTTTTTGTTGTTGGCAGTGCGCTGGTTTTTGCCTTTCAACCGCGGGCAATCAATCTCGATACCTGCTTCAACCGAACCTTCACATCGATTGCTCAGGCCGTTCGATCATGAACGCAGAGCGTCCTGCTCTTGCGCCCGAGGCCACTGTATACGGCTCGCCAGCCCATACGCCGCCGACCATTTCCTGACGGTAGGTATCCTCAGACCTACCAGGTGTACGAACGGTGCCTAATTGACGCCAGGTTTATTATTGATACCTTGTCGACTGTCCTCATTTGAGGGAAGCGGTCCGAACCGGACCCTTCGTTCGCCACTCTTGCCGGCGGCTTGCAGCCAGCCAATCGAGCATCCGACAGAAGCATTTCTTTGGTCGAGCCGCACTTGAGAAATCGTTAGGCACGGGCAGACATTCAATAAATTTATTCTGAGGAAAGTATGGGAAATTTTAAGCTTCTAACCCCCTTGAACAACGAAGAGCTCACTTTCAGAAATCGGGTGTTCATGGCGCCGATGACAAGAGGTCGATCCAAGGATCAGGTGGCCAACGAATTGACTGCGACCTATTACGCACAGCGTGCCTCGGCGGGCCTTATTTTTACCGAAGGCAGCCAGATCAGCGCCCAGGCCGTCGGCTGGACGAATACCCCAGGGATCTATACGCCTGAACAGATTGCGGGCTGGAAGAAGGTAACTCAGGCAGTTCATGAAGCCGGCGGCCTCATTTTCGCCCAGCTTTGGCACACCGGTAGAGCATCTCATCCTGATTTTCATGGTGGAGAACTCCCGGTCGCGCCATCGTCAGTCCCCTTCAATAGCCAGGCGTTCACGCCAGAAGGCATCAAACCCTCGGTGACCCCACGCGAACTGACCATTGATGAAATCAAGTCCACCATTGCGGACTACGAAAAAGCTGCACAGGCCGCGAAAGATGCGGGCTTTGATGGTGTAGAGATACACGGTGCCAATGGTTATCTGCCCGCGCAGTTTCTGGAGGACGGCTCAAACAAACGCACCGACGAATATGGCGGTACCATTGAGAAGCGGGCGAGGTTCTTGCTTGAAGCCACGGACGCCGCGATCAGAGTCTTCGGACCGGCCCGTATCTCGGTCAGGCTGTCGCCGCGCATTCCGTACAATGACATGGGCGACTCCAATCTCGAGCAGACCTACATGTACGCGGTAGAAGCGCTGGAAAGTAGAAACGTTGGAATTCTGCATTTCATGGAACCCGGGACTCTACCGGAAGGCGCGAAACCCTTGGCGCCCGGGGCTCGCCAGCGGTTCTCAGGAATTTTCGTGTTGAATGTTGGTTATGATCGGAAGTCCGCGGAACAGGCCCTGCAAACCGGCCTGGCCGATGCAGTCACATTTGGCACACTGTTCATCAGCAACCCTGATCTGCCGGAACGCTTCTTCCTTGATGCGCCGCTGGCTACTGCGGATGCCTCCACTTTTTACAGTGGTTCGGAAGAGGGCTACACCGACTACCCGCCGCTGGCCTAGAGATCGAAGCGCGATTTTCGTTTTGGTACCGACCAACAGTTTGATCATGGACGAGCAACTTGCCGCCTCAGGACGGCAAGTTGCTTCAGGCCTTACAGAGTAAATGACAACGCAGAGAAGACCATCCCGCCACTGCCCGCCCAGCCCATGCAAAACTGCCCGTTCTCGGCTTCGCCCCGACTGATCGCATCGAAGATCCCGTAGGGGATGGACGCGGTAATGATGTTGCCGGTCTTATGCCCGACGTGGTGCAGCTTGTGATCAATACCGATCAGTTGCCCAATGTGCTCCCACATCTTTGGCGAACCGGTATGAATAAACACTTTATGAACATCTGCTGCAGAGATGTTTTGCAGATTGAAGACTTTGATCGCTTCATTGCGACCATCTTCATGCAAGGCTGCCGCGTAGGAGTTGAATTGATATTGCCCGCCGGTCGGTGCAATACGGGGAATATCCTCCTCATTGCAGAACAGTTTCCAGTCCGGTAGGGAGATGGTCGACAAGTCACTCAAGTCCGGCCGGTTGATGTACGAGAACTTGAAGTTGCCCGGGGCCTCTTGACTGAGGATGGTGACGGTGACTGCTTCGCCAATGGTAAAACTCGGAAACTTGTAAGCCAGTTCCGCCGACGACTGCAAAGAGAAGTTCTTGGGCATCACCGGCCCGCCAGCAGACATGCCAAATTCCATGTTGACGATTGCCGCGTAGCGGATCTCGCCGGCCTGCATTTTACTGTTGATGACATCCATGGCGGTCACCCAGCCGTTACAGGCGTCCACCACATCGAAGTTTCTGCAACTCAGCCCCAGCGCCTTGGCGATGAACGTACTGTTGGCCGGCTCGATGAAGCCTCGCGTGACGTTCGGATAGATCAACAGATCCAGGTCGGTCTTGTCGATATTGGCCTGAGCGAGCGCCGAGTTGAATGCAGTCTCCATCAGTTCCATCGGCGTTTCGTCGGCGCCCAGCCAGTGACGCGTGCCGCTGCCGCTTTTTTCAAGCAACTTGCTGATGGTCTTCAAGGTTTTTGGCAAGTCTTCCTGGAACGTATCTTTAGAGTGTTCCTCGACCAGGTTTATAACGTCTTGATTGCTGATAATGCGTGACGGGAGAATCCCGGACAGCCCAACTATTTTCATATGACTTCCTTGTTGAAAGTATGCATCCGTGGGCAATGGCTGCGGATGAGCAAACCCTTACTCATCCCTGTAAGGAGCCACTGGCGGCAATACTTTTAGCACAAAGAAAACGCCGATCAAGAAGGTTGTTCGTTATTTCCCTCAATCGAATTGAATCATGACCTGGGTCAATTTAACGGCTTTCAAGTTAATCGAAAAAAACAGTCGGGCGGACCCTCGCGACGCGGTTGGCATCTGTGTTTGATGTCATCGGCTATCGGCGAAAAGGACACGCCTGAAGGGATAAACACCCCTCAATAGCCAATTTTCGTCACGTGGTTGCGTAAAAGCCCCAAGCTGGCCCTAAAATCCTCGAAAACCGAGGGAACTATTAACGTCCACCAACAGACTGAGCTGCTGTTGCGACCCTCATGCAAACGTCGCACGAAACAATTTCTACAATAAATGGAGCGCACAATGGGCAGGGCAGGCGATGAATTTGATTTCTGGTGGGGTACGTCCGGGTCGTGGGTGGAACCGCCGAATGTGCGCCGCAGCGGCACCAGTGGTGTCCAACTGATTGTTCAAGGTGACAAGACGTTTTTCGTAAAGCGCCAGACCGGCCATTTGTTCCGCAGTCTCCGTTACCCCACTGGCCGACCCACCGCATTGCGTGAAGGCGTTGCCCTTTCAAGACTCGAAGAGCTGGGCGTGAATGCGCCAAGACCGGTATTTTATGGCGCGAGAAAAGTCGACGGCGTATGGCAGGGTGTCTTGGTTACCAAAGACCTGGGCGGCTTCATCGATCTGGATACCTGGTATAGCCAGGGCGCTGCAAGCCTGTTGACCACAGAGCAACATCTGCGACTTCTTGAACGTTTGGCGCAAATGCTGGCGCGGATGCATTCGGGCAAATGGCAGCACGGTTGCATGCGTTCCAAACACATCTTTATCAAGGCGTCGATTACCGACACAGACTTCGATTTCGAACTGGCGCTGCTTGACCTGGAGAAATCTCGCGGTCGTGCTACGGCAATGGGCGCGGCGCGTCACGACATTCCTCAACTCAGACGGCATTCTTTCTGGGATGAGTCGCAGTGGCGGCATTTCCTTTCGAGCTATGAGCAAGCCCTTGGCAGAACCCTGTAAAAAGATTGTGCGGCAGTGACACCCGCTCAATCTGCGCCTGACAATAGCACCAGCGAACGCAGTCCGGGTTGGTAATGCACACACTCAGGCGTGGGGTGGCGGGCGACCGCGACAGTCGCCCGCTGGCTGCTCAGATTTGCGCCTGGCCACCGTCAACAAACAGCTCGATACCGTTGACGAAACTGGCGTCATCGGAGGCCAGGAACAACGCGGCGCTGGCAATTTCGTCAGCTTCACCGACACGCCCCATGGGGATCAGCGAGGCCATGTAGTCGAGCAAGCCCTGCTGCTGAGCGGCATCGGGGCCGGCCAATTCAACCAGGCCAGGCGTGCGGGTGGCGCCGGGGCTGATGGTGTTGATGCGCACCTGGCGGTCTTTCAAGTCCAGAATCCAGTTGCGGGCAAATGAACGCACGGCGGCTTTGGACGCGGCGTACACACTGAATGCGGCGGTGCCCGAGCTGCCCGCCGTAGAGCCGGTGAGAATCACCGAGGCTTTTTGGGCCAGCAGTGGCAGTGCCTTTTGCACAGTGAACAGCACGCCTTTTACGTTGCGATTGAAGGTGTCGTCGTACTGCTGTTCAGTGATGTCACCCAGTGGCAGCATCGATCCGCCACCCGCATTGGCGAACAGCACATCGATTCGGCCGTGGGTTGCGCCAATCTGGCGATACAACGCGTCCAACTGATCAAGGTTGGCGGAATCCACCTGAACGCCGGTGGCGTTGCCAACCGCGGCGACAGCAGCGTCCAGTTCGGCTTGACGACGGCCCGTGATATAGACGTGAGCGCCTTCCTGAGCGAAGCGTTTGGCAGTGGCCAGACCGATGCCTGAGGTGCCGCCGGTAACCAATGCAATTTTGCCTTCGAGTTTGTCAGTCATGGTGTTTCTCCCGTATTTCGATTGAGTGAGTTGCGGTGTGGGGGAAGCTTATCGACGGGAAAAAACTTTCAAAATAGAATTGTCTGAAACCTATCGTTGCAGAAATGAAATGAGCAGACTTCCGGATTTTGAAGGGTTGGCGATGTTTGCCAAGGTAGCCGAAGAGGGCTCGTTCGCCGGCGCGGCACGGGTCATGAGCGTGTCGGTGCCGACGGTATCGCGAGCTGTCGCACGGTTGGAGGAGCGTCTGGGCGGGCGCTTGTTCAACCGCACCTCGCGGCAACTGGCACTCACCGAATTCGGCGCGAGCATGGCGGCCAAGGCGGGTGAGATTTATCGGCAGGCTGAAGAGGTGGAAAGCGAGGCTCAGGATTTATCGGTCCAGCCCCGCGGCCAAGTACGCTTGGCGATACCTATGTCGTTTGGCTTGCGTTGGGTGGCACCACTGATGCCGCAGTTGCTGCGCCAGTATCCCGAGCTGTCGATTGACCTGCACCTTTCGGATGCCTCGGTTGACCTGATCGCCGATGGCTTTGATGCGGCGTTACGCATTGCCGTATTACCGGATTCCTCGCTGGTTGCACGGCGCCTGTGTGCCGTCACTCAATACCTGGTCGCCTCGCCGGCTTATCTGGACGCTTATGGCCATCCTGGCCACCCCCGCGAACTCGCGTCCCGCACGTGCCTGAGTTATGCCTACCGGGCCCGCAGCCAAGTGTGGCGGTTCACCCATAAAGACGGCAGCGAAGAAGACGTGGTGCCCAGCGGCCCGTTAAGAGTGACCAACTCGGATGCGCTATTGCCGGTGTTGCTTGAGGGCTTGGCTATCGCCGAACTCCCGGAATTTATCGCCAGCGAGTACTTGAAAGACGGGCGCTTGGTGGTGGTGTTACCGCAATGGAGCATGGCCCGTGGCGGTTTGTATTTCGTCACCCCTTCGGCACGTACCCGGCCGGTAAAAATCAAAGCGCTGTCGGACTTCTTTGCCGAGCATCTAAGCCAGCCTGAATGGCGATGGCCGTCATGAGGCGTTGGCTTTCAATTATGAAACGATGATTTTCATTAACGTCTATTTTTGAAATCAAAGGGATCTCCTAACGTGATCAGGTCAGCACCTGCAGCGTGCCCATCCCTTATGCGTTTCGGAGAAAGTCGTCATGAAAAATGCCGTGGAATTACTTCAAAACTACCTGGATGCCATCCAGACGCCGCACCTGGCGGCAGTACTTTTCGCGGAGGATGGTGTGCTGGAGTTGCCCTACCTGGAGTCGCTGGGCATTCCCCACCGTGTGCAAGGCCCCGCCGCCATTGAGAGTTTCATCGGCTCATTGCTCGGTAAAGTGCCGGACTTCAAATTTCGCAACGTTCACTTTCTGATCGACACACCCGACCAGGCGTTTGCCGAATACAGCGTAGAGGCCTTGGTGCCTGCCACTGGGCGCATCTACCGGCAAATGTACGCCGGCCGCCTGGTGGCCAAAGACGGCAAGATTCAGCTGCTGCGCGAATCTCTGGATACCGTGGCCGCTGCCAAAGCGTTCGCGCCGGTTGATTCAGAGCGAGACCAATAAATCGCGATTATCCCGGTATGGCGGGCAGGGACTGGTGCTGGCATGGATCACTTCCCTCAGTGGGCGTTCGAGCGCAGATAATGATGCAGTTCCTCACCTACCACTTCGAACGCCTTGGCGATCCGTTTGATTTTGCGCAAGTCACTGTGCATCGCGATCCACACTTCGACCTCGAAGCCGAAGCTGTCTGGCAATACGTGAATCAGCCCATGATTTCTGGCGATAGGTATCGGGCAAAGACCGAAGCCCAATCCCGCTTTCAATGCAGCCAGTTGCGCAAGGTGGTGATCCGTGGCAATCGCGAAATGCTGATCGGCTTCACACAGCCCGGCGTCGACCAAGCGACGCAAGTCAGCTGAGCGACGGTCTGGCCCGATCAGCGGCCGCTGGCGCAGCGACGTCAGGCTGACGGGCTCACCATAACGCTCCAGGCACTCGGCACTGGAATGGACGCCGATCCGCAAGCTGCCGACCCGCCGCACCACGATATCGGCCTCCATCGGACGCATCAGGCGTACGGCTATATCCGATTGCAGCCTGGCGATGTCTTCCAGTGCGTCGCCGATGCTCAATTCGAGCTTCAGTCCAGGATGGTCGTAATGGAAGTTCCGCAGTAAAGCGGGCAATACCTCCACTCCCAGCAATTCGCCACAGGTCAGCCGCACCGTGCCGTGGTCCACCGACGTTTCAGCGCTGGCCGCCCGGCTGAAGGCTTGCGCGGCGAGGTCCATGGCTTCGACATGATCGATGAGGCGCTGCGCCCCACTCGTAGGCGTCAGGCCTGAGGGCGTGCGGGTGAACAGGCTCAAGCCGAGTGTCTGCTCAAGATGATCGAGGCGTCGGCGGGCCGTGGCCTGCGCAATCCCCAACAACTTCGAGGCACCGCTCAGGCTGCCCGAGCGCAGCACCGCAAGGAACACCTGCTGGCTTTCCCATTCAAGACCGCTCATACATTCTTGACCAACAGCTGCTCCTTTTTTGCTCTTCTGCTCGAGCGTGTGAAAAGGGATCATGCGCGCCGAACTTATCCGGGCGTCATTGTAAGGAGTCAACGCATGAGATTCACCGGTCAATGTCTGTGTGGGCGCGTCAGCATCGAAATCGAGGCGCAGCAACTGCCACCGCTGTATGCCTGTCATTGTCTGAACTGTCAGCGTTGGAGCGGCAGCGCGTTCGGTCTGCACGTGCTATGCCCGGCTTCGGCAGTGCAGGTGAAGGGCGAAACGGCGACCTTTGTACGCGAATACCAAGGGCAGACCTCCACGCAACATGTCTGCGGCGAGTGCCATACCCGACTGTTCAACGAGACAACCGCCGCGCCCGGCATGCGTGTGGTGCGGGCGGGAGTATTGGAAGGTACGGAACACTTCACGCCGGTGGCGCATATCTGGACGCGACGCAAGCAACCCTGGCTGGTTCTGCCGCAAGGCGTTGCACAATGGGAGGAGAGCCCGACGCCCCAGGCGTTTGCCAGCGCACTCGGGTAAAGAAGCAAGATGGTGGCTTAACAATACTCACCAACGCTTGTACGTTGCCCCTTGGATAAGGGGGCAGCACACTTCATCTCTATTGATCGAATCAAATCATGCGTCCTCCAGCGCTGGTCAAAAAACGCTTGCTCTGGGCCATTACAGCTGCACGAGCACTGTGATGCCTTTCTTCCGTCGCGATCCTTATCAGAGTTCTTGCCCTCAGCCTGGAATGTCGGCCAAGAGCTGAGGAGCAGTTATCAGAAATGGAAATAGGATCTTAATTTTTCATACCTTTTCTGGCCGATCTCATTTCCTCTGCTAGGTTTTTCTAATGTTCAATCTGTCGCTGGAAGATTGATTCACCGAGAAACCGTCCCAAGCAAGGATGCCTTCCGTATGAACAAAACACCTTTATTCGCCAGCGGTCTGTTCGCTACCGCGGTATTGCTCGGCGCGGTTGCCGTGCAGGCACAGACCTCGCCAGTAGTACCGGTATCCGGCCCCGAAGCCGATGTGAAGGTGACCGAAACCTACGTACGGATGATGGCGCGGGAGGCTTATTTCTGGGGTTGGCCGATGGCCAATATTTATAATCGCCGCCTGAAGTTCAAGGATCTGCCGCAGGCCGGGTTGATGGGGGGCATCGTGCCCGTGGCGCCGATCAACCATCTGTCGATGCTCACCGACTACATTTCACCGGGGGAACGCCTGGTGGCTTGTCCGAACCAGGATGTGGTCTACGGTGCGGGCAGCATTGCGCTGGATATCGAACCGGTGGTGATTCAGGTCCCGAACTTTGGCGACCGGTTTTGGGTTTATCAGGTGGTGGACCTGCGCTCCGACAGCTTCGCCGAGCTAGGAAAGATGTACGCCACCAAACCGGGCTTCTATCTGTTGGTGGGGCCGGACTGGAACGGCAAGGTGCCTGAGGGCATCACCCAGGTCTTTCGTGCAAAGACCAACACCGGTTTCGTGATTCCGCGGGTCTTCCAGGACGATACGGCCGAAGATCGCAAGGCTATTCAGCACTATCTGTCGGGCATCGACATGTACCCGCTGTCCAAATACGACGGCAAACTCAAGCAGCGTGACTGGAGCCAGTCGCCGAAATTCCCCGCCGAGGCGGCGGGTGACGAGGAAACGCGTTGGGTGCTCCCGGAAAAGTTCTTCGATGAGCTGCCGGCGATTCTCAAGGACGCCAAACCGCTGCCGGGAGAAGAGGCGCGCTATGCGCAATTGGCGGTGCTGGCACAAATCGCCCAGCGCGATCCCGAGCTGAAAAAAGCCATGATCGACGAGGCGCAAAAGTCTGATGCAGACGTGGTCAAGCCGTTGTTGCAGTTCCGCAACTACGGGAAGCAATTGCCCAATCACTGGAGCACCATCGATAACGGCGCAGCGTTTGGCACCGACTACTTCCTGCGCACGGCGGTTGCCCGGTCAAACATCTTCGTCAACAAACAGATCGAGACCAAGTACTTCTATCAGGATCTGGACGAGTCCGGCGTCCGACTCAACGGCGCGCAGCGCTACAGCGTGACCTTCCCCAAAGGCGCGCTGCCACCGGTCAAGGGTTTCTGGTCGCTGACGCTGTACAACCAGCAGCATTTCTTCGCCGAAAACTCGTTGGGGCGTTATTCCCTCGGCACCAAGAACAAGTCGCTCAAGACCAACGCCGATGGCTCGCTGACACTCTACGTGCAGAGTGACTCACCAGGGGCGAACAAGGAAAGTAACTGGCTCCCGGCGCCGAAGGGCGCGGACTTCTCGCTCTATGTTCGCGCCTACTGGCCGGAAGCGGCCGCGATGAATGGCCAGTGGACGCCACCGGCGGTGGTCAAGGTCAACTGAACCGATTTCCAACTGCGTTCATAAGGACAGCCCATGAACCGTTTGCGCACCTCACTGACGGCCCTGGCCGTAAGCCTCTCCCTAAGCGGCCTCGCCGATGCCGCGACGCGCTATGAAGAACTGGCCAATCAGCCTTTTGAAAAAGGCTTCCCGACCGAAGCGACCGCACGCAGCCTCATTGACGAACTGGTGTTCCAGCGCGCCGTGCAGTCGTATCTGTGGGCTCTGCCGGCGATCAATATCTGGTCGATGAAGGAAGCGTCGGAGAAGCAGTTCGGCGCGGGCTACAACATCCTGCCGACCTGGAAAAAACGCATCAACGCCAAGACTCTGGTAACCACACCAAATTCCGACCTGGTCTACGCCATGAGCTATCTGGATCTGGCGAAGTACGGCCCGTTGGTGGTTGAAGCACCGCCCGGTGTGCAGGGCATGTTCGATGACTTCTTCCAGCGCCCGATTGTCGGGCCGACCATCGACGGCAGAACCTGGCGCGGTGACGTTGGCCTGGCGGGTCCCGACAAAGGCAAGGGCGGCACCTATGTGCTGCTCCCACCTGATTACACAGGGCCGGAGCCGACCGAGGGATTCGTCTATCGCTCGCGCACCAACAACGTGTTCCTGTTCTGGCGGACCTTTTTCAAGGATCCGAAAGACCTCAGCGTGCCGGTAGCCGAAGTCGAGCGTACGAAGATTTATCCGCTGGGCAAGAAGGACTCGGCCCTGCCGATGCAATTCCCCGACGCCACCGGCGCACCGATCAACATGCTGTTCCCCGAAGACGGTCGCTACTTCGACATGCTCTCGCGTTTCATCGACGCCGAAGCCGTCGATCCGGCGGACATGGACATGCGCGGCTTCCTGCACACCCTAGGCATCGAGAAGGGCAAGCCCTTTGCCCCGGATGCCGAACGACGCAAGCTGCTGGATGACGCCGCGCGTACCGCGTTCAAGATGAGCAAGGTGGTGACCAGTCACCTGCTGTACAAAGAGCCGGGGGGGCTGTACTACAAGGATCGCCAATACGTGAACACCTTTGCCGGGGAGAACACCGAGTTTCAATCCAGCGGCAGTTTCACCAATCTTGAGCAGCGCGTGGCGTTCTTCACCTCGGCCTATTCCGACAGCCCGGGCATGGTCATGAACATGGTCGGCGCCGGCGCCAAGTATCCCGCCACCACCCGCGACGCCGAGGGCAAGTTCCTCGACGGCGCCCAGACCTACAAGCTCAACCTCCCGGCCAATGTCCCGGCGGCGTTGTTCTGGTCGGTCACCGCCTACGACAACCTCACGGCATCGGGCCTGGACAACGGCCAGCCGTTCCCGTCCCTCAATCAAATGGATAAACCGGCGCAAAACAGCGACGGCTCCACCGACATTTACTTCGGGCCGACATCGCCGGGCGAGGGCAAGAACTGGATCAAGACCGTACCGGAGAAAGGCTTCCTGGTGATCGTGCGGTTGTATGGGCCGAAGCAGGCGTTTTTTGACCAGAGCTGGAAGCCAAGTGATCTGATCAAACAATAGAAGCTCCCCAGACGTGAACAATTGGACCCTGCGCCTTCAGTACGCCTGGTGAAATGGAGGGCAAATCGATGCAATCGATAAGGATTCGATCAAGTCTGACACTCTGCGGGGCGGTGCTCAGTGGCTTGGCCTGTGCCGCCAGCCCTCTGCCGAAACTGGGTTCCCCGTCAGTTGCAGGGGCCAGGGTCGATCCGGAAAAATGCCAACAGCTACAACAGGACTTCGACATTGACCTGAAAGAAGTGGTCAAGGCCGGCTGCGAACCGTCCACCGAACAGATATCCAGACTGATGGACAACCCGGTGGGCAACCTTGTTCTGCTTTTCAACCAGTACGATTACACCGCGCTCAAAGGTCCGCACAGCAACGGCACACGGATGCTCGGTAAATACAGTTTCATGCCGACCTTTCCGATCTCTCTTGGCGAAGACTGGAACCTGATCAACCGCCTGCCGATCAGCTACGTCAGCGCCCCGGTCAACCGCAAGGCCGGTAACCTGATTGGCATGGGTCCCAACGAGATTCTGCACGATCGCGGTGACTTCACCTCGGTCGTGCAGGACCCGTTCGACCGCACCAGCGGTTTCGGCGACCTGGCCTACGTCGGTGTGTTTTCGCCCAAGGAGCCGATCCGCTTTGACGGGGGTGGCAAGATGGTCTGGGGGTTCGGCCCGACCGCGATGTTTCCGACTGCTGAAGAAGACGTGCTCGGTACGGGCAAATATTCGCTGGGCCCGGCGTTCGTCGCCGCGTACCTCGGCCCGGACTGGACCCTTGGCGTGTTCCCGCAGCACTGGTGGTCGGTTGGCGGTGATAGCAAGCGCAAGGACGTCAGCCTGACCAATGTGCAGTATTTCATTCAGCGGGCGATTCCAGGGCCGGAACAGTGGCGCATCGGCATGACCCCCAACGTCACGGTCAACTGGAAGGCCGAGGGCGGCAACAAAGTCACGTTTCCCATCGGGATCGGCGCTGGGCGAATCTTCAATTTCGGCAAGTTGCCGGTGAGGGTTTCCGGGGAGATTCAGTACTCGGCGATTCATCCGGATGACCTGATCAGCAGCCGCTGGAATTTCCGGCTGTCGTTCATTCCGGTCATACCTACCTTTATGTTTTGAAGATTACCCCAAGCCGGGGGTGCATGCGGGGGTATCAGAGCGGAGGGAGCGTGGGGCAGGGCGGAGTCGCGGTTGCGGCATTGGCTCAATCGCCGAGAGTAAGGACTGTCGTTTGGCTACAACAGGCGCTGGTGCGTGCTCAGCACATAAGTCACGCACCAGACTCGTTTGAATAATTACCACTGACCGCTTCCGAGGCAGGCGATTATTTCCCAGCCACTGAATTCCCACCAGGAATAGCGCTCATCAGAGCAGCTTCTGGCCAGGCTGGCCGTCTGGATTTCTCCGGCTTTTCGCTGGGTTGCGAAAGGCGTGTCAATCGAGGCGGTCGCCTGCTTGACCGTCTGTGGAGCACTGATGGTCGTTGGATGAACGGCAGCGTTTGTGACCGTTGCGGCGAGAGCGAGTGTCGCGGCGATGGCCAGGGTAGTCATGGACTTTTTCATGTTCGAATCCTTTCAGTTAGCTGACAGCGGGCTTAAACATTGGCCCCGACCTGCCTTCTGAACAGATCGGGCATTCGCGTAATGTCACGCCAGAAAAGCCTATCACTGCGCTATCTGCGGAACAGTCGCACAACTGTGCTATTGACAGTTTTGAACCGTTGGTATTTACAGCGCCGCAACTGATGCAGCGCTCCATTCCATGATGTTATTGCTGCAAATCATGCATTAATGTCGTGCAGTCAGCCCGTCTTGTTCGTCGGCAAGTCAGTTCTCACACTAGCGGCATCTGTTTGGAAGACTTCTGACCTTAGAGGAAACGACCATGGTATCCGCTATCCGCTTTAATCAGTTCGGCGCGCCTGATGTGTTGAGTCTGGAAACGTTGAGCGAACAATTGCCCGGGCCAGGTGAGGTCTGGATTGAACAGGACGCCATCGGGGTCAACTTCCTCGATGTGACTCAACGCAAGGGTGCGGTGCCTGTTGCGCTGCCATCCGGACTCGGATTGGAGGGGGCCGGGCGAGTCGTCACCGTGGGTGAGGGCGTCAGCAATGTGCACGTTGGTGATAGGGTCGCTTATGCTACTGGGCCCATTGGCTCATATGCTTCGGCCCGACTTTATCCAGCCGAGCGACTGGTGAAGATACCCGACGCCTTGTCGTTCGATGATGCCGCAGCTGTCATGTTCAAAGGCATCACTGCGCAGTACCTGTTAAAAACCACCTATCCAGTGGCACAGGGCACCACAGTTCTCATCTATGGCGTGGCTGGAGGATTGGGGGAAATCATGGTGCCATGGGCCAAGCACTTGGGGGCGACAGTGATTGGTGTGGTTTCAAAACTGGCCAGCGTCGAAAAAGCGCTGAGATCCGGTTGTGATGAGGTGTTGGTATTCAATGCCGACAACCTGGCGTCTGAGGTCAGCCGTCTGACCCAGGGCAGAAAGGTTGACGTGGTCTACGACCCTATTGGCCGTGCGTCTTTCCAGGCGTCTTTGGATAGTCTCCGGCCACGCGGGCTGATGGTTTCGTTCGGGGCCTCGTCAGGTGCGCCCTCGGCTGTAGAACTGTCGACGCTCAATGCTAAAGGCTCGCTGTTCCTCACACGTCCTTCACTGGCAGCACACACCGCCAGTGCCTGTGAGTACCAGGTACGGGCGCAGGATGTGCTGGCCGCCATAGGCGCAGGTATTATCAAGCCCAGGATTTGGGCCAGCTACGCTCTGAAAGATGCATCGCAGGCGCATACGGCATTGGAGTCGGGGCAGTCATCGGGGGCGATCATTCTAAAACCATGAATCTTGATGTTCTGAATAGTCAGCACAGTGACGAAATCGCTGCGTTTCTGGCCGTTGCCTCCCAAGGCTCGTTTGTCGCTGCAGGTCGGCTCCTGCAGCGACACCCAACCGTCGTATCGAAACGACTGGCCGCCATGGAAAAGCGCCTCGGTGTGCGTCTCGTCGAGCGTTCAACCCGTCAGGTTCGAATTACGCCAGTAGGTGCCAAGCTTGAGCAGCATCTGCGCTCGGCCATCAACCTGATGAATGAAGCGCAACAGCAGGCGACGCAAGGTGCCAGCGAAGTTCGAGGAACGTTGCGGCTTGCACTGCCGGCAGCCATGGGACGGCGCTGGCTTGGTCCGATGTTGCCGGAGTTTCTCAAGGAACATCCGCACGTTTCGATCCTCGCAGACTATAGCGAACGCCTGGTGGACATCATCGACGAAGGATTCGACGCTGCGATCCGAATCGGAGAACTGGAAGACAACCGACTGATCGCCAAACGGTTAAGTGACCACCGCCGGATCCTCGGCGCTTCGCCCGCTTACATAGAAAAGCATGGCATGCCCGACCATCCACACGACCTGATCAAGCACAATTGCCTTCGCTTTAGTGGCCTTGCGTCTTTTCCGCAATGGAGGCTTTTTCGCGGCAGCGAGTTGCAAACAATCGCGCCAAAAGGAAACCTCACGGCCAACGACAGCGAATCGTTACTTGCCGCCGCTTGCGCTGATTCAGGGATACTCGGCGCAGGCGAATGGCTGATGCGCCATGACATTGCTGCAGGAAAATTGCTTCACGTTCTTCCGGACTGGCAACTCGACACCGCTGGTGGGGTTTACCTGGTCAGGCCGTCAGCCAAGTTTCCCAGCGCCGTGGTAATAGCTTTCAAACAGTGGATCGAGTCAAAGTTTACCCCTGCGCCTCCATGGGCTATTTGCCGGCCTGATTGAAATCCACTTCAAAAATTGCTGGCCTCTTGGTTAAACGCTCTCCAACTCTAAATAATCTGAACCCCGCCCGAACGCCCACGCCTAACGATCAGCTTGTGTTCATTCGCACAGGCCCGGTGCCAATACCGGCACATTCCGAGAGGTGGTCAACGTGGCTAAAGACGAGAAGAAAAGCAAAAAAGACGACGCTTCGAAAGCCAGCAAGGACTTGAAAGACAAAAAGTCTTCGCCGGAAAAGAAATCAGCGGCAGCTTCGGCGCTTTCCAAGTCTTCCGACAAGAAAGACAAGAAGAAAGACGCCGAACCGAAAAAGTCTGCGAAAAAAGCCGATAGCAAGCCGGAAAAGGCCAAGGATGCAAAGAAGGCTGACAAGCCGGCGAAAAAGAAGAAGTAAAACCTGCGACTCGCCAGGGCTTTACGCCCTGGCATCCCTCAGATCGTTGTTCAAGCCGTTTCTTCAACCCTGCGTACGTCCCCCAGCGAATCACGCTGCATCGACTGCAGGTTTTTCTCGATGGTTTCGCACAGGGCTTCCATCTGGATTTGGTGCTCGCTATGGCGAAACGGGCTTTGCAGGTCAGTACCGATGCGTTCGATGGCTAGCAGCATGAAGCCCACCACCGTCGAGGCCAGCGGGGTGAACCAACCCAGCGATTCCACCAGCCCCACCGGCACAATCAGGCAGAACAGCGAGATAAACAGGCGCGGGAAATACACGTAGGGGTAGGGCAGCGGAGTATTGGCGATCCGTTCCATCCCGCCCTGGCTGTTGGACAGATCGACCATCGTCGATTCCAGCCGTGCCAGCCGAATGCTGTCCAGGCGCCCGGCCTTGTATTCCCTGGCCAGCAACGCCGCGGAACCGGTGAGGATGTCGTTGGCAAAGTTGTTGGTGGTGCCGCTGCGGGCGAACTCATCCGCCGGGATGAACGCGCGGACTTCCTCCGGGCAAGGCTGACCCTGCAGATGCGCCGCGAGGCAATTGACGTACGCCACATGGCGGCGCAACAGCGTCGCCTTCACCGGGTTCACTTCGTTGTCGGGATCATCCAGCAGCGTCAGCACCTGCCGGGCGAAGCTGCGCGAGCTGTTGATCATCATGCCCCACAGCGTGCGCGCCTCCCACCAACGGTTGTAGGCGCTGCTGTTGCGGAAACTGATCAGCACCACCAGCGCTGAACCGAGCAGCGTCAGCGGCATCAGCGGCAGGTTGATCTTGGCGTTCAGGAACAACATGAAGTCGACGGTGACGGCGATGTCCCAGAGCAACAACCAGAACAGCGACCAGCCCACGTAGCCCATGGTCTTGATGATCAAACGGTATTTTTTGACGATGGCTGCTTTCAAACGGAAACCTCGTGGCGAGCGGTAAGCGTTAACGCCCTAGCTCCGACGCTGGTTCGGGGGTAAAGGTTCGGTGTCGAGTGAGCTTCTTGGTTACGACAATTTTCAGGCAATAAAAAACCCGGTCATTACGCCGGGTTTTTTATTGCCTGCAGTTCTGCCAGAAGTCAGAGCGAGGCTTTCACCTGCAAGCCAAACACCAACGCATTGTCGATGTCCTGCCCGGAAAACGCGCCCGGTTCGATGATGTATTGCATGTTCGGGCGCAGCGTCAGCCACGGCGTGGCCTGATAGCCGTAGCCGAGTTCGATCAACTGCTCGCCACTGTCCAGGTTCGGGAACTGCGTGCCATTGGCCATGGCAGCGTCCTGTTGCACGTCGCGGCTGCGCGAGTTAGGCACGGCGCGGCCGTAGCCCAGAGCGACGGTGTCACGCGGGCGACCTTCGAACGGTTTGTACAGCACCAGACCGGTGCCGTACCACTTGCTGAATGGCGAAGCCGCTTCGCTGGCCGCCGAGTATTGGCCGAACGCATGCAGGCTGCGGCCCTCGGACGTTGGCGAACTCCATACGGCCTGATCGATCAGCAGGTAGTGACCGCCACGGCCGGAGACTTCCTTGTCGCTGCCGACGCGTTTCACGTCGGAGCTGTCGTAGTAGTAACCGAGCTTGTATTCGCCAGGCAATTGGCCCGCGTGCTTGTACACCAGCTCGATCGGCACCACGGTGCCGGTGGTGTGTTTCGGGCCCAGATGCCAGGCACGGCTGGAGTTGCCGTTGCTTTCCGGATCGACGTTGAACGCGGCCACGCGCAGTTGCCAGGACGGCGAAAAGTCGTATTTCACCCGCACGCCCAGGTGTGCGTTCGGGTAATTGGTCCAGCCGCTGCCGCCGGACATGTTCAGCGGATGGCCGCAGAAACCGGCGTTCATGAAGTTGCACAGAATGCCGCTGTCGAGGCCGCCGAGGTCGTTGCCCATGGCCATGTAACCCAGCTTCACGTTGAGCGCCGGGGTGAACAGGCTGCGCTCATAGCTCAGTTCGGTCAGGCGGGTGTAGAGGCCGCCGTAGTTTTCCTGGATCGGCAGACGGTTGCCAACCAGATCTTCCGAGGCGCTGTTGCCGCGGCGGTCGTTGATGGTCAGCTGAACCTTGCCGGCGTTCTCTACGCCATACAACTTGCTCAGGTCGAACTGCGCGCCGAGCTTGATGTTCTGCGAGTAACGGCCGGAACGGTGCAGGCCGCCATCGGCGTTGTAAGCCATTTCGCCGGTGTAATCGCCGGTGAACTTGATCCCGTCCTGGTCCATCTGGTGGCGCAGGCCACCCCAGTCACCGGTCAGGGTGTTGCGGGTCAACAGGTTCGAATCGGTATCGGCGAAGGCGGGCAGGGTGGTGCAGGTCAGGCCCAACAGCACGCCGTTGACCCAGCCGTTACGAGTAAAACCAAACATGGAGATCTTCCTGCTCAAAGCGGTAGCAATATCGGAAAGCGGCGCGGCACCCTCAGGTGCCGCGCGCAAAAAGAAAGCGCCCGTGCTCAACACGGGCACTGCGGTTTACGGCAAGGCGTAAGCCATCACGTAGTCGCCGCGATCGGTCGACTGACGCGCGCCGCCAGCGGTTACAACGATGTACTGCTTGCCGGTCTTCGGCGAAACGAAAGTCATCGGGCCGCCCTGACTGCCGACCGGCAGACGCGCTTTCCACACTTCTTCGCCATTGGCGCTATTGAAGGCGCGCAGGTAGAAGTCCTGAGTACCAGCGATGAAGATCAGGCCACCTTGGGTCGACAGGGTGCCGCCCAGGGTTGGCAGGCCGATCTTGATCGGCAGGTGCATGCGAATGCCCAGGGGACCGGTGTCTTCAACGGTGCCGACCGGAACCTGCCAGGCGACTTTCTGGGTCTTCATGTCGATCGCGGTCAGGGTGCCGAACGGCGGCGCCTGGCAAGGAATGCCGGCCACCGACAGGAAGCGGTTTTTGTTCACCGCATACGGCGTGCCTTTGAGCGGTACCGCGCCCATGCCGGTGTTCAGCGCTTCACCACCGGACGAGGCCTGCGCCTTGTTCTGCGACGGGATCATCTGAATCCACAGACCCAGGCGCATGTCGTTGACGAAGATGAAGCCGTGCACCGGGTCAGTGGAGATGCTGCCCCAGTTCATGCCGCCCAGCGAACCCGGGAAGCTCAGGGATTTATCGGTACCCGGCGCGGTGTACAGGCCGTCGTAACGCATCGATTTGAAATCGATCCGGCACAGCAACTGGTCGTACGGGGTGGCGCCCCACATGTCCGACTCAGTCAGGTGCTGGGCACCGATCTGTGGCATGCCCACCGATTTCGGCTGGGTTGGCGAGTACGGTTCGTTCGGGATGTTCGCGGCTTTGACCGGGACTTCTTTAACCTCGGTCAACGGTTTGCCGGTGGCACGATCGAGCACGTAGATCTGCCCGGCCTTGGTGCCGATGACCAGCGCCGGAACGCTTTTGCCGTCCTTGGTGAAGTCGATCAGGCTCGGCTGCATCGGCAGGTCGAAGTCCCAGAGATCGTTGTGCACGGTCTGGAACACCCAGCGTTCATCACCGGTGGTGGCGTCCAGCGCGAGGATCGAGGCGCCGTAGGTGTGATCGAGTTTGCTGCGCTCGACACCATAGATGTCAGTGGACGAGCTGCCCATCGGCAGGAACACGGTGTTAGTCGCCGGATCGTAGGACATCGGCGCCCAGCTGTTCGGCGTGCTGCGTACATACGTGCTGCCGTCGGCCGGTGCCTGTTTGTCCTGCGGATTGCCCGGGTCGAAGGCCCAACGCATGGCGCCGGTGATCACGTCGAAACCACGGATCACGCCGCCCGGCATGTCGGTTTGCACGTTATCGGCTACGCGACCGCCGACCACCACAGTGGTGCCGGCCATCAGCGGAGCGGAGGAGAGCTGGTAGTAGCTGTCCGGCACGTCGCCGAGACCAGCCTTCAGATCGACCTGACCGTTGTTGCCGAAACCCTGGCAAAACTCGCCGGTATCGGCATCGACCGCGATCAGGCGGGCGTCGATGGTGTTGGTCAGCAGACGGCGCTGGCAGTTGGCGGCCGGCGCAGGCTTGGCTTCGATGATGCTCGAATTGCTTGGCTGAGCGATGCTCTTGGTCGCATCGAAATAGGCCATGCCACGGCAACGCTGCCAGACTTTGGATTTGGCGTTGATCGCGTTCTTCCACAGCTCTTTGCCGGTGTCGGCATCCAGCGCGATCAGGTTGTTGTGCGGGGTGCAGATGAACACTTTGTTGCCGATCTGCAGCGGAGTGAGCTGGTCTTCGGCACCGTTGCCATCGCTCTCGGCGACGTCACCGGTGTGGTAGGTCCAGGCTACTTTCAGCTTGTCGACGTTGTTGCGGTTGATCTGGTCCAGCGCAGCAAAGCGGCTGCCGCCTTCGGTATTGCCGTAGTGCGCCCAGTCTTTTTGCGCCTTGTCTGGCTCAACCGGGGTCAGGCCAGGGCCAGTGCCGGTGGCAGCGACGGTCGGGTGCGCAACGAACATGTTGCCGGCAGCCACCGCCAGCCCTACGGCCAAGACAGCGGCAACGGCGTAAGCGCCACGACCCGGAACATCACCGTTGGCACGCTTGAGCAGCGGATAGACCAGCGTCACCGCCAGACCCACGGCGCTGAACATGAACAGACGCGAGAACACCGGCCAGAACACCAGCCCGGCATCGCTCACCGCCCAGATCGCTGTCCCCACCAGAAACGCTGCAAACAGCCAGGCGCCGGCCGTCTTGAAGCGAGCGATCAGCAGACCGGAAACGGCCATCACCAGACCGCCCACGAGGAAGTACCACGACCCTCCCAGGCTGACCAGCTTCACTCCGCCAGCCGCAAGTGCCAGGCCGAGCAGGGCGATGATCACCCCCAGCCCGACCAGAATGAATTTTGATATGCCCGAGAGGCGTTGACTCTGCTTCACGTTGAATGTCCCGTTGAAATGAGGCGTGCATTATATAGATAGGTAACTACCTAGTTAAATCACTAATTCAGTAATGAACTGTTGTTCATTGCGAAATCCCCGTCCTGAGCGGGGACCTGCGCTTTCAAGGGCCTGGAAAGATATTTTGAATGCCTGAAAAAGAGCCTTTTTGTCAGAAAAAATGGGAGTTATGACAGCTGCCGTCATCAACCACGGTTATTGCGCAGAATCGAGAAATTCAACGCCGCCGCCACACACAACCAGGCCAGATACGGAAACAGGATCAACCCGGTGATCAAATCCAGGCGCAACGCCATAAACACCATCACCGCGACCACCAGCCACAACAGCAGCAGAATCACCATGGCGGCGGCCACCTGATGCGCGCCGAAGAACACCGGCGTCCACAACGTGTTCAAGGCAATCTGCGCGGCCCATAGCGCCAGTACCGTCTGACTGCCAGGAATCAGGCTCAAGCGATAACCGGCCCAGGCCAGCAATAGATAGATTATTGTCCAGGCCACCGGAAACGCCCAATTGGGCGGGGTGAATCCGGGTTTATTGAGCCCTTCGTACCATGGCCCGGGCTTGAAAATCACCCCGGTAGTCGCCGCAGCGCCGCACGCGATCAGAAAAATCAGAAACGTCACCATTTTTCACTCCTTGGCCGCAGCCACTCTCTCTGGGATTACAGCGCCGCAACGGTCGCTCATTCGGATTTCATCGCCATCAGGTCGCTGACCCGCGCCACCAGCGTGTCGACGGCAAACGGCTTGGTCAGCACCTGCATGTCCGGGCCCAATTGACCGGCGCCAATCACCGCGTTTTCTGCGTACCCGGTGATGAACAGGGTCTTCAGGTTCTGGCGGATTTCCCGGCCGGCATCGGCCAGTTGCCGACCATTCATGCCACCCGGCAAGCCGACGTCGGTGATCAGCAAGTCGATGTGTATGTCCGAGCGCAACATCTTCAGCCCGACCACACTGTCAGAGGCCTCTATCAAGGTGTAGCCGAGATCGCCGAGCACGTCAGTCAGCAGCGCACGCACAGTAGGCTCGTCGTCCACCACCAGAATTGTCTCGCCAGACTTGGGCAAGGCTGCCGGCGTGTTGTCCTTGTGATCCTGATTCGGCACGGGCTCGCCATGGTAGCGCGGCAGATAAATGCACATCTCCGTGCCCTGGCCGACCTGCGAATGCACGCGCACCTGGCCACCGGACTGCTTGGCGAAACCGTAGATCATCGACAACCCCAACCCCGTGCCCTGGCCCAGCGGTTTGGTGGTGAAGAACGGGTCGAAGGCCTTGGCGATGACATCAGCGGTCATACCGGTGCCGGTATCGGTCACGCACAGGCACAGGTATTCGCCCTCGGGCATGTCCAGGGTGCGCGCCGTCTCGCAGTCCAGCGCACGGTTGGCCGTCTCGATGGTGATGCGCCCGCCATCCGGCATCGCATCGCGCGCGTTGATGCACAGGTTGAGCAGGGCGTTCTCCAACTGGCTGGCATCCACCAGCGTTGGCCAGAGCCCCGGCGCGCCGAGGGTTTCCAGAACGATACTGGGGCCGACCGTACGCTGGATCAACTCGGTCATGCCGGTCATCAGCGTGTTGACATCGGTTGGCCGTGGATCAAGGGTCTGGCGTCTGGAAAACGCCAGCAGACGGTGGGTCAGGGCGGCGGCTCGCTTCACCGCGCCCTGGGCGGTCACCATGTACTTGTCGACCTCATTCAGCCGGCCCTGGCTGATGCGCGCGCCCATCAACTCCAGCGCGCCGGAAATGCCGGCCAGCAAATTGTTGAAGTCATGCGCCAGGCCCCCGGTCAGTTGGCCGACGGCTTCCATTTTCTGCGACTGACGCAGTTTCTCTTCGGCTTGCATCAGCTCTGAAGTGCGCGATGACACGCGCTGCTCCAGCGTATCGTTGAGCGCGCGCAACGCGGCGATGGCGCGGTCGCGCTCCGCTTCGACATTGCGCCGTTCCTCGACATCGATCAGCACGCCGGGAAAGCGCAGCGGCGTTCCATCATCGGCACACTCAACACGGCCGTTGGCTTCGATCCACTGATATTTGCCGTCTGTGCGGCGCACACGGTACTGGTGGGAGTAGGCGCCACCACGGCCGATGGCTTCGTTGATCGCGGTGGTCAGTCCATCCTGGTCTTCGGGATGCACGGTCACCATGACTTGTTCGAGGCTCAGCCCTTCGCGGCCCAGCGCCGGGTCGAGGTCAAACACCCGGGCGAACGCTTCGTCCACGGCAAAACGGTCGGTGAGCAGGTCCCAGTGCCAGGTGCCGATGATCGCACCGGCGGCGAGCGCCAGTTGCACACGCTCGACGTTCTCCCGCGCCAGCGCTTCACTGGCACGCAAACGCTCCTCGGCGTCGCGCCGCTGGGTGACGTCGTTGAACAGGATCGCGATCTGCCGGTCGGCCGGATCGCCGACACGCACCGCGCGCACGTCGAACCAGCGTTCGAAGGTGTTGGCGTAATTTTCGAAGTTCGCCGGCTCTCCGGTTTTGGCCACATGGCCGTAGGTTTCGAACCAGAAGCTTTCCAGATTCGGCGCGAACTCGGTCACCCATTTGCCGCGCAGGTTGACCCCGCACTGGTGTTCGAACGCCGGGTTGGCTTCGACGAAGTAGTAATCGACGGGTTTATCCTCGGCGTCGAATTTGACCTTGACGATGGCGAACGCCGACTCGATGGTTTCCAGAATGGTGATGAAGCGAGCCTCGCTGCGGGCGAGCGCATCCCGACTGGCTTGCAGTTGCGCCGCCATGTCGCGATCGAGGTCAACGTCCTGCGTGTCGACCTGAGGGCACTGAAGCGCCGCGCGCAATCGCCTTACCTCTGATTCAAGCGCTTCGCGACTAAGGTGTTCAAGGGTATCCATGTGACCTGCTTTATTGAATGTTCAGGGGCTGGCTTCATAGAGCGCGTAGGCACAACGCGAGCAGTGAACGTCGCGCTCGCAGGGGACTTGAGCGCCAATCATCCGTTGACCGGGCGCGCTGTGCTTAAGTTTCACCACTCACGCATGCGAGCACTCATTTCAGATCGATTCGCCGTTATCCAGACGCGCCAACAGGTTTTGCCCGCGTTGCCACAGCGCCTCCTGTCTGGCTGGTGGCATGCGGTCGAGGTTCTTGTACATCATCGCCATGCGCTGATTGCCGCGCAGTTGTTCGCCGTGGCGCATCAGAAAATGCCAGTACAACGCATTGAACGGGCAGGCATTGTCCGCGGTACTTTCGCTGACCTTGTAGGCGCAGCTTCGGCAGTAGTCGGACATGCGATTGATGTATTGGCCACTGGCGCAATAGGGTTTGGAACCGAGGTAACCGCCATCGGCATGCATGACCATGCCCAAGGTGTTGGGCAGCTCGACCCAGTCGAAGGCGTCCATATAGATTGCCAGGTACCACTCACAGATCTGGCTCGGCGCGATGCCGGCGAGCAGGGCAAAATTGCCGGTGACCATCAGCCGCTGAATGTGGTGCGCGTAGGCGTGCTGCAGACTCTGGCCGATAGCCTGGCGCATGCAGTTCATCTGCGTAGCGCCGGTCCAGTAGAACTCAGGCAGTGGCCGGTCGTTGCCGAATACATTACCGAGTGCGTAGTCCGGCATTTTCAGCCAGTACACGCCGCGCACATATTCCCGCCAGCCGATCAGTTGCCGAATGAAGCCTTCAGCGGCATTCAGGGCAATCCTGCCGGCCCAATAGGCGGACTCGACGTCACTGCACAACTGCCGCAAATCCAGCAGGCCGATATTGAGCGCGGCACTGATGCGCGCATGAAACAGGAACGGTTCGTCACTGGCCATGGCGTCCTGATAGTCGCCGAATCCTGCCAGGCCAGAATCCAGAAAATACTCCCACAGCGCCTGCGCGTCGGCGTGGGTGACCGGGTAGTTGAAGTCGTCGAGTGCACCGTAATGCTGACTGAAGCGCGCCTTCACCAGCGCGAGCACTTCGCCAGTGATGACGTCGTTGCTGAAGCGGATCGGGTAGGGGGCTTTCACGCCTTTGGGCAGGGCCTTGCGATTCTCGGCATCGAAATTCCACGCGCCGCCCACCGGCGTGCCGTCGCCATTGAGCAGCAAGCGACTCTTGCGGCGCATCTCGCGATAGAAGAACTCCATGCGCAACTGCTTTTTACCGGCAGCCCAGGCGGCGAACTCATCGCGACTGCACAGAAAACGCGTATCGGCGTGCCAATGGATGGGCAGGCCACAGTCCCTGATCGATTTCTCCAGGCGCCAGTCCCCGCACTCGGTGACGTGCACTTCCTCGACCTGCAACCGCTGTTGCCAGCGGCGTAATTCCCCCGGCACCGAGCCGCTGTTGTGCGGATCATCCAGGGTCACGTATTCGACTCGAACGCCCTGATCTCGCAGGGCCTGGGCGAAATGGCGCATGGCACTGAAGATCAGGGCAATCTTTTGCGGGTGGTGCGGCACATGGCTGGCTTCTTCCATGACCTCGACCAGCAGCACAGTGTCGCGCTCGCTATCGAGCGTCTGCAAGGAAGCCAGATCGAAGGACAACTGATCGCCCAGTACCAGGCACAACCGACGGTTCTGGTTCATTCACAGCATCCGTTTCATAGCGATGTGGCCAACGAAAACGGAATCCGCAGCTCTTCGACGGGCCCGCTATCACGCCCGCACATTTCGTCGTGCACGCATTGCTGCACCAGCACGCAGGGGAATGCCGGCACAGTCTGCAGCAGGTCACGCAGATGGGTGATCGAGCGCAGATGCATCGGTTTGGCTGCATCGTCGAGCAAGGTGAACTGGCCGTGATCCAGACGGATGCGGGCCAGATAAAAACCACCTTCAAGCGACAGCAGCTCCAGCTCACGTATTTCACTGTTGGCCGCACGTTCGGTCAGGGTTTGCAGATTCATGCTTCACTCCTTGCCTATCAATTCAGCACTGTTCATTGATTTTCTCCCGTGCCCTGGCGACGGAAAAACAAGGTCACCTGGCCGACTTCAACCCCGAGCTTGGACATGCTGGTGCGGTTGATCAGCGTGTCCTCGTCCATCTGGTACATCCAGTCGTCCATGCTCATTTCATAGGTCGAGCCATCAACTGGCAGATTCAGGCGATAACGCCAGTGCAGCGAATTGCCGGCCACCTGACCTGTGGCGACGCCCACCACATCACCCGCACGCCCGCTCCAGCGTCCCTGGCCCTCGGGCGTCAGGGTCCAGACGCGGCGTTGGCGCGTGCCGTCGCTGTACAGGAAGCGCTCATCGAGAATCAGGTTGTCGCCTTCACGATGGCTGACGATGTTGACCTCAAAGCGCTTGACCACTTCCCCGGAGCGCTTCTGAAACATCCCCCAGGCTTTCACGGGTTTGCTGAAAAAGCGTTGCAGATCCAGCGCCGGTTGTTGATCGGCATAGTGGCTGACATCCACGCTGCCGCAGCTCGCAACGCCGAGTGCCAGAGCCAGTAAGAGCACAAGTCGGGCCATTGCCGTTCTCCCTGAGTGCACAGGTATAGGGGTGAAAGTAGGAATATCGTGCTTGTACAGTGGGGTTGCTGTGTACAGGTTTATCGCGCCTGTCGAAGGTCGGAAATCAACTTCGCCGCCCGATCAATTGCAGAAACTCCTGACGCGTCGTGGAGCTGTCGCGAAAGGCACCGAGCATCACCGAAGAGGTCATGATCGAATTCTGCTTTTCGACGCCGCGCATCATCATGCACATGTGCCTGGCTTCAATGACCACGGCCACGCCGGCGGCATCGGTGATCTGCTGGATCGCCTCGGCGATTTGCCGGGTGAGGTTTTCCTGGATCTGCAGACGGCGGGCGAACATGTCTACCACGCGCGCCACTTTCGACAGTCCCAGCACCCTGCCGGTGGGGATGTACGCCACGTGTGCCTTGCCGATGAAAGGCAGCATATGGTGCTCGCACAAGGAATAGAGCTCGATGTCACTGACGATGACCATCTCATCGCTTTGCGATTCGAACAGGGCACCGTTGGTGACGTCTTCCAGGCTCATCGAGTAGCCGTTGCACAGATACTGCATCGCTTTGGCCGCACGTTGGGGCGTGTCGAGCAGACCTTCGCGTTCGGGATTTTCACCGACACCGACGAGGATTTCGCGGTAATGGCTGGCTAGTAGTGGGTTCATTCAGGGTGCTCGCGGCAGTGCTGTGCATGGGGGCCGATCCGTAGCGGAAGAGTTGTACGTAAAGAAGTGCTTTGTATAGGTTTTATTCAAGATAGGCTGAAAAAATAAACCTGACAATCAATCGGCAATCTTTTTTGTGCAGATGCGAAAACCTCGCAGCGCAGCGCGCGAGGTCGCGGGTGTAGCGGGAGAGAAGAGGAAGCGCTCCCGGTGAGTGGGAGCGCTGGGCGAATTCGCGGAATTATTCGCTGTAGGTCGGGTAATCCACATAGCCTTCGGCATTGCCGCCATAGACCGTCGCGGGATTCAGTGGATTGAGCGGCCAGTCATTGGCGATGCGCGCCGGCAGGTCCGGGTTGGCCATGAACGGACGACCGAAAGCCACCAGATCCGCCAGTCCCGATTCAAGCAATTGCGCACCGGATTCTGCGTTGTAGCGCCCGGCATAAATGATCGCGCCACTGAAGGTATCGCGCACTGCACGGCGGAAGGTTTGCGGCATCGCGGGCGCGTCGTCCCAGTCCGCTTCGGCGATGGACAGGTAGGCGATGCCCACATCCTCAAGCACTTTGATCGCTTCGATGTAAGTGGTGTGCGGATCCTCTTCGACCATGCCCAGATAGGTGCGCGCTTCATCGGTGGTGGTGAACAGCGGCGCGAAACGCACACCGACTTTCTCTTTACCGATGCACTCGGCGACACCCGACACCAGTTCGCGCAGAAAGCGCAGGCGATTGTGCAGCGAGCCACCGTATTGATCGGTGCGCACATTGCTGTGGGCAGAAATGAACTGGTTCACCAGATAGCCATTGGCGCAGTGCAGTTCGATCCCGTCGAAGCCGGCGTCCATCGCATTGCGCGCCGCCTGTATATAGAGTTGAACCAGTTCCTGGACCTCATCGGTGCTCAGCGCTCGCGGCGCGGATGGTGTAACCAGTTCGCCGGCGCCCGGCGCAGTTTCGATGAACACGCTGACCCGCTCGGTGGCGATGGCAGACGCTGAAACCGGGGCCGCGCCACCGGGTTGCAGCGCGGTGTGGGACACACGTCCGACGTGCCAGAGTTGGGCAAATATCACGCCGTCCTGTGCATGCACCGCTTCGGTGACTGTGCGCCATCCGGCAATTTGCTCAGGGGTGTGAATGCCGGGAGTCCAGGCGTAGCCCTGACCGCGAGGTTCGATCTGCGTGCCTTCGGTAACCAGCAGACCGGCGCCGGCGCGTTGCTGGTAATACTCGGCCATCAATGCGTTGGCGACATTGCCCGGTTGTGTGCTGCGCTGGCGGGTGAGGGGCGGCAGGACGATGCGGTTCTTCAGGGTGTGCAGGCCCAGTTTGACGGGGGTGAAGTAAGGGCTGTTTTTCATGTGATTCCTGTTTTGGCCTTATTAGACCAGTCGACTAGTAATGCGGTAAAAAAAAACACCGTGCGGAATGCGCACGGTGTCTGGACGCTGGAGGGCTCAGGCCAACAGTTTAAGCAGTTTTTCGGCGACGGCTGCCGAGCTGGCAGGGTTTTGACCCGTCACCAGTTGGCCATCGGTCACCACGTGAACCTGCCAGTCAGCGACCTTGGAGTAGCGGCCGCCGAGACGCTGGAATTCGTCTTCGATCAGGAACGGCACGACATCGGTCAGGCCTACAGCGGCTTCTTCAGCATTGGTGAAACCGGTGACGTCCCGGCCTTGAATCAACGGTTTGCCATCTGCAGCCACCACGTGACGCAGAACGCCCGGCGCATGGCAGACGAAACCGTGAGGTTTGTTGCTGCGGTCGAACGCTTCGATCAGCGCAATCGAGTGTTTGTCTTCGGCCAGATCCCACAGTGGGCCATGGCCACCGGGATAAAACACGGCATCGAAATCCTCGGCGCTGACATCCGCCAGGCGCCCGGTATTGGCCAGCGCCTGCTGAGCAGCAGGGTCCTTGCGGAAGCGATCGGTTTCAGCGGTTTGCGCATCGGGCTCATCGCTTTTCGGATCGAGCGGTGGCTGGCCGCCGGCCGGCGATACCAGAGTGATCTGCGCGCCGGCATCCTTGAAGGCGTAGTAGGGGGCCGCGAACTCTTCGAGCCAGAAGCCGGTTTTCTTGCCGGTGTTGCCAAGCTGATCGTGGGAAGTCAGAACCATCAAGATTTTCATAGAGCGCCCTGTATTGGTCTGGTGTCCTCGACGGGTTCGTCTGCGACACCTCGGAAGGAGTGACGGCCACAGAATAGATTTATATTAGACCGGTCGTCTAGTAAATTTTTACGCCCGTGTTTCCGAGCCATCACTGTGGCAAACTCCTGCCCATCAGAAATATACGACTGGTCTAATGTTTGGTATTTTGCGCCCCATGAAACCGACCTACGACGATACCCGCCAACACCTGCTCGACACTGGCCACCGCATGATGGCCGAAAAGGGCTTCACCAGCGTTGGCCTGAGCGAGATCCTGCAGACCGCCGGTGTGCCCAAGGGCTCGTTCTATCACTACTTCAAATCCAAGGAACTCTACGGCCAGGCGTTGCTGGAAGACTACTTTGTCGGCTACCTCGCAGATATGGAGCGACGCCTGACCCTGCCCGGCCTCAGTGCCTATGAGCGGCTGATGGATTACTGGCAGGGCTGGCAGAACCGCTGCACCCTGGAAGGCCATGGTGATGAATGTCTGGTTGTGAAGTTGAGCGCGGAAGTCGCCGACCTGTCCGAGTCGATGCGCCTGACCTTGCGCGACGGCGCCGAGCGCATCGTTGCGCGCATCACGACGTGCCTGGAAGAAGGGCAGCTGGATAAAAGTTTGCCGCAGACTGACGCTCGGCAACTGGCAGAAACCCTGTACCAACTCTGGTTGGGGGCGAGTCTGTTGAACAAACTGCAGCGCACGGGGCAGTCGTTGCAGACGTCGATGGTGATGACGAAGCGGCTATTGCAGCGCTGAAAACACCCACGACCCTTTCATATCGAGTACTTTTGCAAGCATCCGGCATCAGGATTTGGAGAACTTCATGCGTGACATTATCGACGGCTTTCTGCGCTTTCAGCGTGAGGTGTATCCGCAACGTGTCGAGCTGTTCAAGCAACTCGCGACCTCACAAAATCCGAAGGCGTTATTCGTTACTTGCTCGGACAGTCGTGTGGTGCCTGAGCTTCTTACACAGCGCGAACCCGGTGAACTATTCGTGATCCGCAACGCCGGCAACATTGTGCCGTCGTACGGTCCCGAACCCGGTGGCGTGTCGGCTACCGTCGAATATGCAGTCGCCGTGCTCGGCGTACAGGACATTGTGATCTGCGGGCACTCGGACTGCGGAGCGATGGGCGCGATATCGCGCTGCACCTGTCTGGATCATCTTCCTGCGGTCGCCAATTGGCTGCGTCACGCGGACGCTGCGAAAGCGATCAACGCGGCGCATGAATTCGACACACCGCGCGCGAAGCTCGATGGTCTGGTTCGGGAAAATGTGATCGCGCAACTGGCGAACCTGCGCACGCACCCCTCCGTGGCCCTCGCGCTCGAGCAAGGGCGCATGAATCTGCACGGATGGGTCTACGACATCGAGGCGGGGTGCATCGATGCGCTGGATGGTTCAACCCGACGCTTTGTTCCCCTGGCTGATTCGCCGACTACCGTGGCGATCACTGCGCGTAACGGCAAGCAGATGTAACGGCTGGCCTCATCTGAAATCGCCAGACTTGTGACCTTATTCCTGTGTGGTCACAAGTTGTCAGCCCGCCATAGGATGAGTAAGCTGCTGTCATGAATCAGCTATCAATATCTGCCTCCTCGCCAAACACTCGTGGCCCGGCCGAGCACGACATTCGTGACCAGATTGTCGCCGCGGCCAATGAGCACTTCAGCCAGTATGGCTATGCGAAAACCACGGTTTCCGACCTGGCCAAGGCCATCGGTTTTTCCAAGGCGTACATCTATAAGTTTTTTGACTCGAAACAGGCGATTGGCGAGGCCATTTGCGCCAATTGTCTGGGGCAAATCGTTGCAGCGGTTGAGCAGGCCGTTAACGAAGAATCTCTTTCGGCGACCGAGCGTTTGCGCAGATTGGTAAAAACCGTCATTGCCACGGGTGTGAACCTGTTCTTCAACGACCGCAAGCTTTATGACATCGCGGCGTTTTCCGCTTCGGAGCGTTGGCACAGTGCCCAGGTGTATGAAGCACTGATCAAAGACTTTATTGTCGACATCGTGCGGCAAGGACGAGAAGCGGGGGAGTTCGAGCGCAAGACTCCACTGGACGAGACTGTCGAGGCGATCGATCTGGCGCTGCGACCTTTCGTCAACCCCTTGCTGTTGCAGCACAATCTGGATTTCATCGAGCAAGCGCCCACGCTGACCTCCAACCTCATCCTGCGCAGCCTCATGCCCTGACTGTCGCTGGTCAAATCTGTCAGTCGATTCGAGTCAAAACCACATCCCCCACATGACGTTTTCCGTTCCCGGCCAATGAGTGCCGGGAGGGCGCAACATTTTGCTCTTCGTGACCATTGACTGAATTGGTCACATGGATAATATGGCTTCGCTGTAGTTCGATGTTCTATTCCAGTGATCTCCATAGAGTCCCAACAATGAAAAGAATAATGCTCAAGAGCCCCGTGGGCCTGGCCGTCGTGCTTGCGTCTTCGAATGTGCTGGCCGGTGGCTTTGCACTCAACGAACAAAGCATCAGCGGGATGGGGTCCGGGTTTGCCGGGCGATCTTCATCGGCCGAAGACGCCAGTACGATCTACGGCAACCCGGCGGGCATGGCGCGACTTAAACAAGAGCAGGTCAGCGTGGGGGCGGCGACATTGTTCGCCAAGTCCGATATCAGCCGGACTCGCAGTACGTTCGCTGGCAACGAAGACGGCGACATGGTGCCCACGACCACCGTACCGATGGGCTATTACGTCAAACCCATCGATGAGCACTGGGCATTCGGCGTCGGATTTTATGTACCTTTCGGGTTGATCACCGACTACGGCAGTGGGTTTGCCGGACGCTATTACGCCAACAAGAGCGAAGTCACCACGCTGACTTTCCAACCGACCATCAGTTACGCTTTTAACGAAAAAGTCTCGATCGGTTTCGGTCCGACCATCAACCGTATCGGTGGAGAGATATCGGGCATGGTGCCCAATCCATTAACCCCGGGGCGCAATGACGGCAAGCTCAAAAGCACGGGCGATGACACCGCGCTGGGCTTCAACGCCGGTGTGCTGGTGCAGGCGACAGATCAGACCCGCCTGGGGCTGACTTATCACTCCAAAGTCAGTTACCACTTGGATGCGAAAACCAAGGTCACCGATGGCATCTTCAGCGTGCTGGGCGTCAGCGGCCGCAGTTATGACGCATCGCTGGATGTGGATACGCCGGAGTCGGTGGATTTTTCGGCCACGCATCAATTCAATAACGACTGGACGCTCTATGTCGGTAGCACCTGGACGCGCTGGAGTCGCTTCAAGGAGCTGACGATCGAAAACAGCGGCCTGCCGCCGTTGCTGAGCGGTCAATTGGGGACGATCAGCGAAGAGCAGAACTGGCATGACACGTGGGCACACGCCATCGGTGCCGCCTATCAATTGAATGGCCAGTGGGTGTTGCGTAGCGGGTTTTCGGTAGATCAATCACCCGCCAACAATACCAATCGCGGCCCCCGTATTCCTACGGGCGATCGAAAGGTTATCAGCTTCGGTGCGGGCTGGACGCCGGTGGAAAATGTCACCATCGACTTCGCTTATTCCTACCTCTGGGAGGAGAGCGTGAAGGTCAACGACAGCTCGCCATCCAGAGGTGCCTACAGCGCCAGGTACAAGAACAGTGCGAGCGGGCTCGGTACGTCTGTCAGCTACCGTTTTTAGCTGAGGACTGTACTCACAATGTGGGGGCGGGAGTGCGTGCTGCCTCCCGACCCCACACGCGCAAGGGCATGTTGATCGGGCCGATTCTCGCAGAGAGGTTGGCCCTTTTTTGTAGGTCAAACCCCCATGACTTTGGCCATCAGGTTCTGATGAAAACGCCGTGGCGTGGCCCACGTCAAAACCGCGATCGACCTTTTGCTGCGTACTGTCGAGCCAAATTCTTTGCAAAGCTGGCGAGCTTCATCGCGACGCAACAGGCAGGGTTTCAGGAACTTGCCAGCCGCCGCCGAGCGCTTTGAATGCCGCGACCGCAGCCCGCGCCGATTCTGTCCGCGCTTGCGCACGGGCATCGGAAGCCTGGAGCAACGTTTCGTCGGCGTGAAGCACATCGATCAGGCTCGCGGTGCCTTTTCCGTAGGCAATAAAAGACGCTTGGCGAGCCTGTGTCAGAGAAGCCTCGCCTCCCGCGAGCGTGGTGGCCTGAAGGTTGCGGTTCACCAGGGCGGAGAAGGCATTCTCGACATCCTCGGTGGCGCGTAACACCGACTGACGATAAGCGGCCAGCGCTTCGGCTTCCTGTCCTTTGGCCTGATTGATCTGCGCGTTTATTCGGCCTACGTCAAAAAGTCTCCAGCGCAACCCAAGGACCGCCGCCGACTGACTGGCGCCGCCAGTGAACAGGTTGCCGCCGGAAACAGTCGTGGCGCTACCGAGCAATGCGCTGAGCGAAAGTTTCGGGTAGTACTCGGCAATCGCCACGCCGATGCGTGCATTGGAGGCTGCCAGGCGGCGCTCGGCGATGATCAGATCCGGCCGGCGGCGCAGCAGATCGGCCGGCGTTCCCGAGGCATTTATCGGCGGCACAACAGGAATGCTCGCCGTACCGGCCAGTTGCGTGCGGTGAGTCCCCGGCGGGGTGCCGAGCATCACGTCCAGCGCATTCATGGCGGCATCCAGGCCGGTCTGCAGCACTGGCACGCTCGCCTGGACTTGCGCCAGCGCGCCCTCAGTCTGTTGAACCTGATAGCGGGCAGCGAGGCCCTTGCCGTAGAGCAGGCGGACTTTCTCCAGCAGTCCCTGCTGGGTTTCGACTTGACGGTTGGCAATCTCCAGTCGCGCCTGCAACCCACGGAGGGTGATGTAGATATCGGCCGTCTGCGCTGCAATGGCCAGGCGTGTGGCGGTCGCGCCCGCCTCGGAGGCCTGGTATTCGGCGAGTGCGGCTTCGCGCTCGCGTCTCAACCCGCCAAAGACATCAATCTCCCAGCCGGCATTGAGGTTGAGCTCGTAGGAACTTCCGTAGCGATCATAGCCAGGCGTTGAGTTCAACACCTGGCCGAGCGGCGTTTCGACGGATTGATAGGCGCGTGCGGCCTGGCCATCAATGCTCCCGGAGGGCAACAGAGCGGCATTGGCGGCCCCCAATCCTGCCCGTGCCTGTGTGACCCGCGCCGCTGCTTGTGCCAGATCGAGGTTCTGTTCCAGCGCCTGGGTGACGAAACCGGTCAACACGGGATCGTTAAAACTCTCCCACCAGTTGATCAGCCGGGCCGGCGCCGTTGCCGGCGTCTGTCCGGCTGCAGGCTGACTCAGGTAACGATCGGGAAGCGCGAGGGCAGGCCGTTGATAGTCGGGACCGACCGCGCAGCCTGCCATCAAACTGGCGGCCACCAAAAGCGTGATAGGGCGAACAGGAGGCATTGAGGTACCTGCGACGAAGATGATAAGTGACCATATTAAATTACGGTCACGGCTTTAAGGTCAACGATATCTTGTCATTGTGCGCCGACAACTGAAAATGTGTGACCGTTGACATTAATGGTCACCTTAATGAAAATGCCGGCATGTCCTATTCTTGAGTAACGGAACCTATGCGCCGGCCTCTAGCTGTACCGATTGCCGTTTGTCTGTTGCCGCTCGTCCTGACGGCGTGTGGCGACTCATCCGTGGTTGACGATCCCCGTACGCATGCCCCGTTGGTGAGGTCCGCTGCGGTTTCGGCGGCGTCCGAGGCTTCACGTGCTTTCACGGGGGTGGTGATCGCCCGCGTCGAGGCTGACCTTGGTTTTCGGGTCTCGGGCAAAATACTCGAGCGCCTGGTTGACACAGGCCAGACGGTCAAACGAGGTCAACCACTGATGCGTCTCGACCCGATTGATCTCGGGCTGCAGGCGCGGGCGCAGCAAGAGTCGGTCATGGCCGCTCGGGCGCGAGCCATACAGACCGCGGATGACGAGGCCCGGTATCGCGATCTGGTCGCCGCCGGTGCCATCTCGGCCTCGGCCTACGATCAGATCAAAGCCGCCGCAGATACCGCCAAAGCTCAGTTGAGCGCGGCGCAAGCGCAGGCTGATGTCGCTCGCAATGCGTCCGGTTATGCGGTGTTGCTTGCTGATTCCGATGGCGTGGTGGTGGAGACGCTGGCCGAGCCAGGACAAGTGGTGAGCCCCGGGCAAGCCGTGGTTCGACTGGCGCGGGCAGGGCAGCGCGAAGCCATCGTGCACCTGCCCGAGACGCTACGTCCGGCGGCAGGTTCGACCGCGCAGGCCACACTTTATGGCAACACCTCGGGTGCTGTGACAGCCAGACTGCGGCTGCTGTCTGATTCGGCCGATCGCATGACGCGCACCTTTGAGGCGCGGTATGTGCTGGAGGGCGCGCTGGCCAATGCGCCGCTCGGTTCGACCGTTACGCTGCAGATCGCTGGCAGCCGCGCAAATGCACAGGTGTTGCAAGTGCCGCTGGCGGCGGTTTATGACCCAGGCAAAGGCCCCGGCCTCTGGGTGATTGCTGGCAACCCGACCAAGGTGAACTGGCGGCCTGTGCAGATATTGGGCGTGAGCGATGACATTGCGCGTGTCGACGGTGAACTCAAGGTCGGTGAGCAAGTTGTCGCTTTAGGCGCACATCTTCTGCGCGAGGGGGAGGAGGTGAGACTGGCTCAACAGGCTGACGTCCAGGTTGCCGGGAGCCGTCCATGAGCCAGGGGCGCTTCAATCTTTCGGCGCTTGCCGTTCGCGAGCGTTCGATCACGGTGTTCCTGATCTTCCTGATCGGTGTTGCCGGGATCCTCGCGTTTTTCCAGCTCGGGCGCGCGGAGGACCCGCCGTTTACGGTCAAGCAGCTGACGGTCATCACGGCGTGGCCGGGCGCGACCGCGCAGGAAATGCAGGACCAGGTCGCCGAGCCGCTGGAAAAACGCCTGCAGGAGTTGAAATGGTACGACCGTACGGAAACCTACACTCGTCCGGGTCTGGCCTTCACCGTGGTGACACTGCTTGATCGTACACCGCCCTCCCAAGTGCAGGAGGAGTTCTACCAGGCGCGCAAAAAACTCGACGATGAGTCGATCAAGCTACCGGCCGGCGTGATTGGCCCGATGGTCAACGATGAGTTTGCAGATGTGACCTTTGCGTTGTTTGCCTTGAAAGCCAAAGGCGAGCCGCAGCGCCTGCTGGTACGTGATGCCGAATCGCTGCGCCAGCGCCTGTTGCATGTGCCAGGCGTGAAAAAGGTCAACATCATAGGTGAGCAGAGCGAGCGCATCTTTGTCTCTTTCTCCCATGATCGGCTGGCCACGCTGGGGGTGACCCCGCAGGATATTTTTGCCGCGCTGAACAATCAGAACGTGCTGACGCCGGCCGGCTCGATTGAAACCAAGGGGCCAGAAGTCTTCCTGCGTCTCGACGGCGCCTTCGACAAATTGCAGAAGATTCGTGACACACCGCTGGCGATTCAGGGACGTACCTTGAAGCTCTCGGACGTTGCGACGGTCGAGCGGGGTTACGAAGATCCGGCCACCTTCCTTGTGCGTAACAATGGTGAGGAAGCGCTGTTATTGGGTGTGGTGATGCGCGAGGGCTGGAACGGCCTGGACCTGGGCAAGGCACTGGACGTGGAGACCACCCGGATCAACGAAGGCATGCCACTGGGCATGACACTCAGCAAGGTCACCGATCAGTCGGTGAATATCAGTTCAGCCGTCGACGAGTTCATGATCAAGTTCTTCGTCGCCTTGCTGGTGGTGATGCTGGTGTGCTTTCTCAGCATGGGCTGGCACGTCGGTATTGTCGTGGCCGCAGCGGTGCCACTGACGCTCGCCGTGGTGTTTGTGGTGATGGCGGCAACGGGCAAGAACTTTGACCGGATCACCTTGGGGTCGCTGATCCTGGCGCTTGGACTGCTGGTGGACGACGCCATCATTGCGATCGAGATGATGGTGGTGAAAATGGAGGAGGGCTACGACCGTATCAAAGCGTCCGCGTATGCCTGGAGTCACACTGCCGCACCGATGCTTTCCGGCACGCTGGTGACCGCTATCGGCTTTCTGCCTAACGGCTTCGCGCAATCGACCGCTGGCGAGTACACCAGCAACATGTTCTGGATCGTAGGCATTGCCCTGATTGCCTCATGGGTGGTTGCGGTGGCCTTTACCCCCTATCTGGGCGTGAAGCTGTTGCCGGACATCAAACAGGTCGAAGGTGGTCACGCGGCCATTTACAACACGCCCAATTACAACCGCTTCCGCCGGATCTTGACGCGCGTCATTGCCCGCAAATGGCTGGTCGCCGGTACCGTTATCGCAACGTTTGTCCTGGCCGTTGTCGGCATGAGCCTGGTCAAGAAGCAGTTCTTCCCCACCTCGGACCGTCCCGAAGTGTTGATTGAAGTGCAAATGCCCTATGGAACCTCCATCGAGCAGACGAGTATCACCACCGCCAAAGTCGAGGCCTGGCTGCAAAAGCAGCCTGAAGCAAAAATCGTCACGGCCTATATCGGACAGGGTGCGCCGCGTTTCTATCTGGCCATGGCGCCGGAACTGCCTGATCCGTCTTTCGCGAAGATTGTGGTGTTGACGCAGAGTCAGGAGGCACGGGAAGTCCTCAAGCTCCGTCTGCGCGAGGCCGTCGCCGAAGGGCTGGCTCCAGAAGCGCGGGTCAGGGTGACGCAGTTGGTGTTTGGTCCGTATTCACCGTTTCCTGTCGCTTACCGGGTGATGGGGCCCGATCCCTCGACATTGCGTGAGATTGCCGCTCAGGTGCAGACGGTGATGCAGGCGAGCCCCTTGATGCGAACCGTCAATACTGACTGGGGGCCGCTGACACCCGCGCTGCATTTCACCCTGAACCAAGACCGCTTGCAGGCGGTGGGGCTGACCTCCAGTGCGGTCGCGCAGCAGTTGCAGTTTCTGCTTGCCGGGGTACCGATCACGGCCGTTCGTGAGGACATCCGTTCGGTACAAGTGACCGGGCGAGCGGCGGGGGACATCCGGCTCGACCCTGCAAAAATACAAGGCTTTACGCTGGTGGGCACGGCGGGCCAGCGGATTCCGCTGTCGCAAGTGGGGACAGTGGATGTGCGCATGGAGGATCCCGTCCTGCGGCGTCGTGACCGCACGCCGACCATTACTGTACGCGGCGACATTGCCGAAGGCTTGCAGCCTCCGGACGTTTCAAGCGTGATCACGAAGGCGCTGCAGCCGGTCATCGACACGCTGCCGGAGGGTTATCGTATCGAGCAATCGGGGGCGATCGAGGAGTCGGGCAAGGCGGGCCAAGCGATCTTGCCACTGCTGCCGATCATGATCGCCGTCACGCTGCTGATCATCATTCTGCAGGTGCGTTCGGTATCGGCAATGATCATGGTGTTCCTCACCTCGCCACTCGGGCTGATGGGTGTGGTGCCGACACTGCTGCTCTTCCAGCAGCCGTTCGGTATCAACGCCTTGGTCGGGTTGATCGCCCTGTCGGGGATTCTGATGCGCAATACACTGATCCTGATCGGACAAATCCATCACAACGCACAAGAGGGACTTGATCCGTTTCACGCCGTGATCGAAGCCACGGTACAGCGTGCTCGCCCGGTACTGCTGACTGCGCTGGCGGCCATCCTCGCGTTCATTCCACTGACGCACTCGGTCTTCTGGGGCACGCTGGCTTACACACTGATCGGCGGCACGTTCGTCGGAACCATCGTGACGCTGGTGTTCCTGCCGGCGATGTACTCCATCTGGTTCAAGATCAGTAAGCCATAGGAAGCCATCTTCAGCGTTCGCGGCTGCTACGGCAGTCGCGGGGCGGTTCTTGCGGTTGATTCCCCGAGCATTACGCTCTTCGAATGCTCGGGGCAGGCCGATCTGGACTGGAGTGCGTCGACTCAGGCGGCCTGGTACAGACGGCGTTCGAGCAGCGAACTACCCCGCAGACGACGGCTGGCCTTGGCCACGGCCAGTACGGCCAGGTCCAGCAGCGGTTCGAGGGTGATCACGGTCATGTAGGCACTGCCGAAGGTCAGAATCGACAGGGCGTTTTCGGCTGTGAAGCCTTTTCCGTAGAAAGCCCAGAACCCCACCCAGGCGACAATGCCTGCCTGAAAGGCGGTCGACAGCCCCAGCGCTTGTCTGTAGCTCAGTTCCACATACGGCGTGTCGGGCGCAATGATGCGTTTGGCCAGGGCAGCGACTGCGCACAGCGGTACCAGTAGCGTGGTGACGTTCATGCCATATTGCGGCAGGTCGAATGGCGCGAAGAACAGGCCCTGAATCAGCAGTCCCAGGGCGAGACCCGCCGCAGCAGGTGCAGCGCCAAGCAGCAGAAATAGCGTTGACCCCAGGATGAGATGCACCTCGGAAACACCGACCGGATAGTGCGGCAGCAGCTCGAAGAAGCTGAAGACCAGGGCCGTGGCAGTGACAGTCCGAGCCAGCAGCGAAAAGACCCCACGCTCACCGATGGCTTGCGCAGCGAGTTTGACGGTGTAGGCGCCGACACCTGCGGCAGTGACATAGCTCAGCCAGAGTTTTCCGGCTTCCACCAGATCAGGTTCGATATGCATGACGATTGCTCCTTGGCCGCTTCGCGACCTCGATAGTAAAAAAACGGATGACTGCGGTCAGTTTGCGGCTCGGCTTATCGCTACCGGCTCGCGCCGTGGCAGGTGTTCGTGCTCGTGTCTATGGGGCGGTGGGCAACTCGCATTGAGCAGCGTGACCGGTTGTCCGTGGGGCGTGTTCTCGTAGGCTTGCTGCCATTCTTCGGTGCGCCGGGTGATGTCTTCGAAAGCGGTCAAACCGAGCGCGGTAACCATCCTTTCCGTGGCCGCAATCCACTGCCGGTAGTAAGCGTCGTTGATGCTTTCTCCGGGCTGCGCCGGGCTTGCCTTGATCTCATCGCTGAATGTCTGCACCCAGTCCTTCCAGGGAAATAGACCGGTTTGGTGCAGGTGTAGCAGCAGGGAAAAAGCCTGGGCCTGCCAGGGTTTGTCGAACACTGGGCCTTCATTGTCGAGAGATAGCCCGGTGATGGGCGGGATGTGAAGCTTGCTGGCGTTCATACGGCCTCCAGATAGTTGTCCCACAGATCAATGCAGACACTGTCCGGTCGCGCCACGCCCCACAGTTCTGTCGCACTGAAGCGCACGGCGTAGACCTGTTGCGGTTGTTCGCCCAGACCGTGGGCCATCGTGTCCGGGGTGGCAAACGCACCGTGCGCAATCTCGATGGTCCCGACCTTGCCGCGCGCGTAGCGTGGCAGTCGGGTGTGGGTGGTTGGATTGAAATTTTTCGTCCGCACTCGGTCACCGACCCGGAAACGACCGGCGACAGGCTCTTTCGCCCTGGATGAAGCGCCGCCAAGAGTCACCGCCTCGACGATGTCTGGTGTGAGCACCGTTGGCGGCTGCGTCGGCGAGGTCGGTTTGACCGTGCCCTGCAGTTCGCCAGCGCTGATCACGCCTTTTTCCAGCAGCAGGGTCTCGAAGGCGTGCAGCCAGTGTTCGTAGTAACTCGACTGCAAGTATTCCGCCGGTTGCATGCGTTCGATGCAATGGCGGAATTCGTCGACATTGAAGTAGCCGCCGACGAAGAGCGAGGCAAACAGCGGAAAGATCCTGCGTTCCCAGTCGTGATGGAACACCGGTTCATTGTCTTCGGTGAGCACCGGGCCGAACCCGTGCATACCGCCTAAGTCGTGTACACCGTTCATGGTTTTCTCCTTCGCGGGGTCAGGCTGCGTCGCCCGGTGTCTTGGCCAGGCCGGTACCGATCATGGCGTCACGCGTCACCAGCTCGACCAGGCGTTCCTCGCTCCAGCCGTCTGTGCCCGCCGGACGTTCCGGCAGTACCAGGTAGCGCAACTCGGCACTGCTGTCCCAGACCCGCACTTCCTTGTCATCGGGAACAAGCAAACCGAATTCGGCCAGTACGCCGCGTGGGTCGATGACTATCCGTGAGCGATAGGGCGCGGATTTGTACCAGGCGGGGGGCAAACCCAGGGTTGGCCAGGGGTAACAGGAGCACAGCGTGCAGACCGTCACGTTGTGCACGGCCGCGGTGTTCTCCACCACCACCATGTCTTCGCCCTGCACGCCGGAAAAACCCAATTCGGCAATCGCCGCGGTGGCATCTTCCAGCAGTCGGTGTTTGTAATCGGGATCGAACCAGGCCTTGGCGACCACCTGAGCGCCGTTGCGCGGGCCGACCTTGTGCTGATAAGTGTCCACCAGCGCATCCATGGCGGTCGGGTCGACCAGACCCTTTTCGATCAACAGGGATTCGAGCGCCTTGACGCGCAGGGCGATGGCCTCGGGGGGCTCGGTGTGATCGTGATCGTGATGATGTTCGTGCGTATGGCTCATGTTTTGACCCCTCTGAATTTGCTACTCACGTTCAGCGCGATGCGCCGATTTACAGCGTCCGCCAATCGACAGAGGCCTCGAATGCCGCTGCCGCTTGATACAGGGTGCCTTCGGCATAATGTTTTCCGACAAGCATCAGCCCCACGGGCAGTCCGTCCACCAGGCCGCAAGGGATCGACATGGCGGGGTGCCCGGTAATGTCCTGAGCGGCCGTATTGCCCAGCATCTCCAACGCACGTGTGACGGTTTCGGTGATGGAAGAGCCCGGTTCAGGGAGTGGCTGGGCGGTGATCGGCACGGTCGGCATGACGAGCAGGTCATAGGTATTCAGCGCCCGGTCATAGGCGGCCCGGGCAAAGCGTGCAATGTTCTGGGCCTTGGCGTAGTAGCGACCGTGGTAGCGCTCCAGACCGAACTGACCCACGAACATGCACAGCTTGAGTGATGGCGACAGTGCGTCGGCCTGGTCACGCCAACCGGCCTGTTTGTCCAGCAGGCCCACGTCGTAAAGCCCCTTCCAGTTAAAACCCGCGCCGTTGCCGTGCATCATTTGCATGGTCAGGCCTTCACAGCCGATAGGGCTCCACAATGCCCCCGCCAGGTTGTGTTCGGGAACCGAGACTTCCTCGACCCGCGCACCCAACGCCTCGAGCCGGGCGATAGCGCTGCGCACCTTTTCTGCGATGCGCGGGTCCTGGTTAGCGAGTTGGAAACCTTCCTGGAGAATTCCGATCCGCAGCCCGGTCACGCCTCGTTCCAGATAATCGCTATAGGCATCGACCTCAGGAGCGGTCTGGCGCGGGTCGAGGCCATCGATGCCGGCCATCACTTCAAGCATCAGAGCGTTATCCCGGACGTTGCTCGTCATCGGGCCGACATGGTCGAAAGTTGCCTCGATCGCCATGACGCCGGTATAGGGCACCAGACCGAAGGTGGGCTTCATTCCGTAAATGCCGCACCAGGCTGCCGGAATGCGGATGGAGCCGCCCTGGTCGCCACCGACAGCCAGGTCGACTTCACCCGACGCCACCAGCGCTGCGCTGCCGGAAGACGAGCCGCCGGTGGTGAATCCATGGCGATAAGGATTGTGCACAGGGGCTGGATCCGAGGTATGGCTACCACCGGAGAGGCAGTAATGTTCACAAGTGGCTTTGCCGAGGATGGTGGCGCCAGCGTCGAGCAGACGTGTCACCACAGTGGCATCAAACGACGGTACGAATCCTTCCAGTGGCGCGGCACCGTTCATCATCGGGACACCAGCCAGAGAGATATTGTCCTTGAGCGCAACCGTCTTGCCGGCAAGCTTGCCCGAACTGGCGCCCATTACCTCGGTTCTGTAGTACCAGGCGTTCAGCGGATTGTCCGTACTTGATGGGCGGTAACCGGCACTGCGCTCGTAGCACACCGGGGGGATGAAGTCTGGCAACTCATCGACGAGATCGTAGGCATCAAAACTGGATTGCATGAGCGCCAGGTATTCGCTGGCTTGCTCGGGAGTCAGCTGTATATGCAGGCGGCTGGCGAGATCCTGCACTTGTTCGAGCGTCGGGCGGATGATGGCCATGGGGTGTCCTGTGTCCTGTGCCAACCTGCTGGGTTGGCAATGTCTGTTCAAACGTCGTCTCGGAGAAGCCCGGTTACGGTGCGCACGATTGGCGATGTCGCGACCGGGCTGGTATCAAGCTATCTGCGCACATTGAGCGGCGCTTGGTTGAGGAGGACATTCACTTGGTTGAGCGGGACGCCGTATTGCGGTGGCGCCGGTTTTTGCCGAGCGAGTCAGTCTTCGGATTCGGCCGTGGTCGGTTTTCGGGACGACTTCCCGGGTTTCGGCCAGACAACCCCGACGCTCTTCATGCCTTTGGCCGGGTCCATTTCCGGGTGCGCGAGTACCACATCCCGATAGGAGGGGCTGCCAATCACCGCCGGTTTGAACTTGATGAGGAAGTCATTGACCTCCTTGCGCAGGTCCGGGGCCAGGCCGTAGTCGTCGTAGCAGGCCTCCAGACAATCGAGCACCGCTTGCCAGTGCACCTCGGTCAGCCCCATCCCGCGATGCGCGGTGACCATGTCTCTGCCCCTGTATTTGGCGCTGCCACCCCAGTGCTCGGAAAGGAAGTCGACAAAATTGATGTGTTCCTTCTGGAACGTCGATTCCGACATATGGGCCCAGATGTGGCCGATGGCGGGGTGGCCCATGGTTTTTCTTAACACGGCGCCTGCGAACTGATAAATCGCGTCATAGCCGCCAAGACGGGTGTAGAGGGAAGGTTGTTGTTCTGCGGTGGGTTGCTGGTCGGTCATTGTCGGGTTACTCCGTTTAAGATCAGGGGCATCTCATGAGCCGGTTGGCACGCTTGATACGGGCTGCGCAGAGGAGGGGGCTAGAAAACCCTGACGTAGCGCAGGTTCATGCGAAAGTCCTCTTTGGGGCCGTTCTCCACCGCAAGGTCGCGTCCAAGTTGCACCTGGAATTGGTCCCTGGCGGTCAGAAACTTTCTGGCCGTGAGGCGGACGTTGGTGGTTTCCATCCTGTCGTCCTGGTTGACACCATCGACCTGGTTTTCCCCGCCCCAACTGTGGCCGAAGCCGATCGCCAGCGCCGTCGTCTCGTCGGGCATGTAGCGCCCCATCAACTGGGCGCCATAGGAAACGTCCTGCTCGCGACGGGCAGAGCTGGCGCCGTAGTCGTTGTTGTCCCCGTACCAGATGGCGTCACCGACGAGGTCGATGGCCCACTTTTCTGTGAAGTGCTTGACGTAAGCGGCCTGCAGATCGAATTTCCAACGGTTCTCGCCAAGGTTGAGCGCGTCGTCCTTGTCGTAGTTGCCAGTCGGCACGTACAGGTAAGCGGTCGCACCGAGAGTGTCGTTGGCGTCGTTGAGACGGTACTTGAGTGGCGCAGTAAGAATGAGGTCGCCGATGCCGCTGGCGTCGCCCAGCGCAGACGCATCACCACCGCCTGACACATGGCCGAAGGGCAACAGGAATTGCGGCTCGATGGTCAGCCGCTCGCTCAACTGGTAGACGTGCAGCAGACGCAAAATGCCGACGTCGGATGTCAGGTTGAAATCGGAGCTGGTCTTGTGCCCGTTGGAATAGGCTTTGTCGGTGCTGGCATGCTGGTAGTAGACCACGCCGATGGTCGCGCCCACGGGGAGCGGCTCGTAGTCGCCAGGATCGACCTCGAGCGCGTGGGAGGAAAGACTGGGGAGCAGGGCTGCAAGTGCCAGGTAGCGGAACCGTTTCATGATCGAAGATCCTTTTTTCGGGCAAAAAGAGCCCCGCTATCGCCAGTCAGGCAACGCGCAGGGCTAAAAGTGGAGTCAGCGATGGAGTCAGGCGGGCGACACGTGTGCGTCGCGCATCATCCCGGTCTGCGGGTGGCAGTTGATGTACTCGAACAGTTGCTGGCTACCATCCGCCACCGAGACCTCGTGATACAGCCGCAGCTTCGAAAGACCGCCGATCACGCGGAAGAACGTGGTGAAAATGCGCAGGTGAGTGGGGTGGGATTCTGCCCAGCGCTCCAGCTTGTCGAGCGATCGCCAGTGACCGATGTCATAGGCGATGTCGAGGAGATTGCCATTGAGGTCGATATTGCGTACGAAACGGTTGCTATAGCAGCCCAGCGCCTGCCCCTCGTCACGCAGGAAGTTCATGCCGTCTTGCAGGGGCGGCAGCATCTCGTTGAAATAGAGCGCGCGTTCTTCCTCGCCGGCTTCGACCCAGTCTTGTCCGGAGCGGATCAGCGTCAGGTTGTCGTGGCCACGTACGACGACCCTGCCGCCCTTGGCCGGATCGCCTGAAATGACTTGCAGTTCACTGGTCGGCTGCATCCAGTCGGTCTGGGAGATGGCAAAGCGGTCGCGCGCCGAGCCCCAGTAGCCGTGCTCTTCAATCTCGCCGCTGATGCCGTCCATGACCGCACCGACACCTGGCAAATCGTCCTTGAAGGCATACAGTGTTTCGAACTGCTCGGCGCGCGGGGCCATGACCTCGCGGAAATATCCCAGCCCCTCGCTCAGGCGCGCATCGTCGCCCCACCAATTCGCCACCGGCGGTGAAAGCAGCCAACGGTGATAGGCGACGGGATCACGCCAGTAGCCCACGGCGATGAAGTTTCCATACCCCTGATTGTCGAGGTGGTAGGTCAGGTCGTAATGCCCGGGGCCATCGGCGAGGGCGAAGCTGGCGTCAATGTAGCGTATGGCCTGCAGGGCGGCGGCGCGTTGTTCTTCGCGAAATTGCACCCCGAGGTAAGCCATCACGACTTGCTTCACGTTTTCGTCAGCCCGTCCCACAAACATGGGGAAGGGTGGCTGGTATTCGTCGTGGACGCGACGCGACAAAGTCCGCGGACATTTCAGATGTTTATCGATTGCAGATTCCATGGGGGCTCCTTTATTCCCGTCTCAAACGGACGGTTCGCTGTTCTACAGGCCAGTGGATGTTGTTGTTTTGCGATCAGGACCACGCCATCGGCGTTGCAGCGCCAAGGTCCCGAGTTGCACCAGGTAACTGGCGAACTCTTCGGGTGCCATGTCCCAGCGCTGTAAAAACCAGGACGAATCGGACAGTCGCTGCTGTTCTCGTCGTTGCATGAGGCACCTCGTCATTGGTGTCGGGAGGGACACGGCATGGAGTGAAAATTATCGAGGGGAGATGGGATGTGCTTGGCTCGAATGGACAACCGTTTGGTTAAAAAGGACAGCCGTAAATGGCCAGCTCATCGATGCGCAGTGATGGTGCGGGGCTTGTGAAACAAGGGACGAAATGCTCAGGAAAGTTGCAGGGGAAGTGCTGGGGGAGGCACTGTCTGCCAAGTGTGCGGAGGGCGATCTGGCGGCGCGGCTAAGCGCTGGGCGTGAGACTGAGCAGATGGCCTGATAATTGCTGAGCTCGCAAAAAACGTTACCACGCTTTTTTGTTGAACCGCCGCCGCGAGGTCCATGCAATGAGCCAGACATGTCAGTATTCAACGCTTGCCGTCACGGCGCCCCAACGGTTCGATTACTGGAAGGAGGTGGTGTGTCACCATTGCCTGGACGCCGACAGCAAACTGCTGGCGCAGAGCGATTTCGACGGGGCGCTGGAGGTGCATGGCATGGGGGCATTGGACATCTGCACGTTGTCCGCACCCTTGCATTATTGGGAGCGGACCGCCCAGCACCTGCGCAGCGACCCGAATGACGATTTGTGGTTGGGCTTTACCCGCAGCGGTTATGGCGAACTGGAGCAGGCTGACCGGCGGACGAAGCTGGCGGCGGACGATCTGTTCCTTTATGACGCATCCCAGCCCTTCAGATTCAGCTTCGGTGGTACCGATAACCACCTTGTGCGCATTCCGCGACAATTGCTCAGCCAGCGGCTGCCGGGAATAGCGGAGTGCACCGCCATGGTTCTGGATGATCGTCGCCCAGGGGTAATTCCGTTACGCGAAATGTTGCGCCAGGCCGCGAGCATGGCTTCAGGCTTCCAAAAACCAGGCCTGTCCAGTCGTTATTCCAGCACGTTGCTCGACCTCTTGGTGGTCAGCCTGGAGCTTCAGGATTTAAAGCAGACACATGACGAGTTGGACCTGTACGGCCGAATCATGAATTACATCCATCAGTATCTGACCGAGGCGGATCTTTCACTCGAGCGCATTGCTCAAGCTCACCATGTCTCCACGCGCACAGTGACGCGCGCTTTCGCCCGCCATCAGAAATCGCCGGTCGCGGAAATCTGGAAGGCACGGTTGTTCGCCAGCCGCGACGCGATCGAGCGTGGTCAAGTCCGTAGCATTTCCCAGGCGGCGCTGGATTTCGGCTTCTCGGACTTCTCTCATTTCAGCCACGCTTTTCGCAAGACCTTCGGCATTGCTCCCCATACTCTTCTGCGACGAGAGTGAAATGGACGGGCTTTAACGCTTCTCAAGCGAAAGACATTCAGCTTTTATCCACGGCTGCCATCTCTTGCTGACGCAGCACGGTTGCGTAGTGCGTTTCCACCCAATCGGCCAATTCGCGCACCCGTACTGCGGCTTCCATCCCCATAGGCGTCAGCGTGTATTCGACATGTGGCGGCACGACGTCATAGGCGTGACGCGCCACCATCCCATCGCCTTCCAACAACTGAAGCGTCTGCGCCAGCATTCGTTCGCTGACCCCGCCGATCTTGCGTCGTAACTGGCTGAACCGCAGCGTGCCAGGCAGCAGGGCAATCAGCACCAGCACACCCCAGCGGCTTGTCAGGTGGCTCAGGATTTCACGCGACGGGCACTCTGGCGCGAGCACGTCGCCGCGCCTCAATCGTTCGGACAATGGGACTGCAGACGGCTTTTCTGATGATTTCGAAGGCGCGTTCGTATTCATGCACTTACCTTTTTGTACGTACTTACTTTAAGTAATCTAATTTCTTATATTCGCTCATGGCTGTTTCTTCAACTCTTCCGTTCACCAAGGAGTCACCGCATGAGCATTGCCGTTACCGGAGCCACCGGCCAACTGGGCCGCCTCGTCATTGAGCACCTGAAGCAGCGAGTTGCCGCGAGCAGTATTCTTGCCCTGGCGCGCAAGCCGGAACAGGCAGAAGGGCTGGGCGTTGCGGCAAGGGCGTTCGACTATTCCAAGGCCGAGATGCTGGATGCGGCGTTGTCCGGAGTGGGAACCTTGCTGTTGATCTCCTCCAGCGAAATCGGGCAACGTGCTGCGCAGCACACCAATGTCATCGCGGCGGCGAAGAGGGTGGGCATCCAGCGCATTGTCTACACCAGTGTGTTGCACGCCGATTCGTCCGTGTTGCAACTTGCCGACGAACACCGCGCAACCGAGGCTGCCCTCAAGGCGTCCGGACTTTTCTACACGCTGTTGCGCAATGGTTGGTACACAGAAAACCACACCGGTTTCGCTGGTATGGCACTGGCTAACGGCGCGCTGTTTGGTAGTGCAGGCGAAGGCCGGATTTCGTCAGCGACACGCGAGGATCTGGCTGAAGCCGCCGCCGTGGTGTTGACTGCTGATGGCCATGAAAACGCGACCTATGAACTGGTCGGCGATAACTCATGGACGCTCACCGATCTGGCGGCAGAAATCTCGAAGCAGACCGGCAAGAACATCCCTTATCGCAACCTCCCGGAAGCCGACTACGCCGCCGCACTCGAAGGTGCCGGCTTGCCGAAGGAGCTCGCCGCAGCATTGGCTTCCTATGACGTCAGCGCTTCACAGGGAGCGCTCTACAGCAACGAGCGCGCTTTGGCTGAACTCATCGGGAGACCAACCACGCCGCTTGCTATCAGCGTCGAACGTGCGCTGAAGACGCACTGACGAATGCTGCCAAGCAGCAATGATCATGATCATGATCAGGCAGACAGGCAGTTCTGATTACCTGAAGCAAGGTCTGAAAAACACAGCGCCGTAGGTGGTTCGCCGTCAGGCGCTGAGTTCTTCAATCATTGCTGGCGTCGTCGCTGCACAGCATTTCGATCCGCGCTTGGCGACTATTATTCTGCAACGGCGGTTACCTGATCACTTATAAGCTGAGCCAAAATTCGCACAGGCTCGGTGAAACTCTGTCGAGATCGATGTACCAGCCCGATATCCCGGTGAAAGGTGTGTTGTCCCAAATCGATCGCTCGTACACCTTCGGGCCATTCCTGATGGGGCTCTGTCTGTGGCACCAGCGCTATGCCTACACCTTTTTCCACCAGTTTGATGATGGCCTCCAGTTCATCCAGTTCGCAAACTTCCTGCAAGGTGAAATGCATCTGTCGCAGGAAACGATCAACCTGCCGGCCGCCGAAAGATGATCGGTCATAGCGAATGAATGGCTGGCTGGACAGCAGTTCCGACCAGTCATTTCCCTCCAGCTCGCGTGGCACGATCAGTCGGTAGGGCTCTCGCGCCAGCGTCGTCCAGCGCAGGTCACTTTGAAGAGAGAAGGGCGGTCGAATGATGACAGCCATGTCGATTTCGCCGGCGTCTACGAGGTTCACCATCTCCATTGAAAGCCCTGGAATGACACGTGTGCGGCATTGCGGACACTGCTGGTGAAACTTCGCCAGCGCATCGGGCAAATAGGAACGTTGCACGGATGCGATCGCACCGATGTTGATGAGTATGTTGGTAGGTTGGCCCAGCGCAGTGGAACCCAGATTGTCGTATAGCCTGAGTAACTCCTGCGCCTGCAGAAGTATCTGGTGACCCATTTTGTTGAGATGGGCCGAACGTCCTTTCCTGTCGAAAATCTCAAAACCGAGTTCGGTTTCCAGGCGCTGAATCTGCGCGCTGACAGCGGCCTGGGTCAGGCCGATCTTGTTCCCGGCAGCGGCGAATGTGCCTTCCCGCGCCACCGCAATGAGTGTTTTCAGTTCTTTGATCATTCACAAATATTAATTGTGTTTCTGAGAAATATATATTGATTTTTATGTTTGGTTTTCCGTCCTAGGATGTTTTCCATCCCCGGCACCGGCTGAACCCAGAGAGCTGATGACGGTGGAAATGTTCGCCAACCAACAAAAAATATTTGGAGTTCTGATGAGCCTCTCGCCATTTCACCTCGCGATCCCTGTTTATGACCTGGCTGCGGCGCGCACCTTCTACGGTGAGGTCTTTGGTCTTGAAGAAGGGCGCTCCAGCACGCAATGGGTCGATTTCGATTTTTATGGTCACCAACTGGTGATCCACGAACATCCGAAAACAGCCTCACAAGAGAGCGTTCACAGCAACCCGGTCGACGGACACGATGTTCCTGTTCCGCACTTCGGCATCATTTTGGGTTGGGAACAATGGGAGGCGCTGGCCGAACGCTTGAAGTCCTTTGGTACCGAGTTTGTGATCGAACCGTACATTCGGTTCAAAGGCCAGGTAGGCGAGCAGGCCACCATGTTTCTCTTTGACCCGTGCGGCAACGCTCTTGAGTTCAAGGCGTTCAAGGATATGAGCCAGCTCTTCGCTAAATAGGAACACGCATGGCACAACCCGTTTGTGCCATTCGATCTCAAGTGAGCTGGAAGCTCATGACTCTAGCAACTGCGAATAGACGCAGACCTTTCATTCCAACAAGAAGGCTAGACATGAAACGTATTCCCTTGGTGTGGCAAATCGTTGCCGGGCTATTGCTTGGCGTGCTTGCAGGTTGGTACTTCAATACGCATCCGCACTATCAGACATGGGTGAGTGCGGAGATCCTCAAACCGCTCGGTGACATCTTTATCAAGATGATGAAGATGGTGGTTGTTCCGATCGTGTTCTGTTGCATGATTTTGGGGATCGCGGGCGGCGGTGACAGCAAATCGTTCGGCCGTATGGGGGTGAAGTCGCTCGGCTACTTCTTTGCGATTACCGCGCTGGCCATCGTCATAGGCCTGTGTTTTGCCAACCTCTTCGAACCAGGACGAGGAACCGATATTTCAGGCCTTTCGCATGGCGCTGCATCGATCACGCTTGAGCCGTCCAAAGGGGCGCTGGTGATTTTGCAGAACATCGTTCCAGACAACGTGATAGTGGCAATGTCAGAAGCGAAGTTGCTGTCGGTACTGTTCTTCGCTGTGCTGTTGGGGCTGGCGTTGAATGCTTTGCCCAAAGACCAAAGCGCGCCATTTATTGCGGTCGTGCAGAGCCTTTCCGATGCTATGTTCAAGGTGGTTTCCATTGTGATGGCCTACGCGCCGATAGGGGTGTTTGGCATGATCGGCGCGACCGTCGCGACGTTTGGTTTTGCCTCGCTGCTGCCGCTGCTCAAGTTGATTGGGGTGGTGTATCTGGCGCTGATGGTGTTCGCTTTAGTGGTACTGGGTGGCATTTGTTATTTGATTGGCGAAAACATCTTCAAGTTGATCCGCTACTTCCGTAATGAGTTGATTCTGGCGTTTTCCAGTGCCGCCTCAGCCGCCGTTATGCCGCAACTGATGACCAAACTGGAAAGCTACGGTGTACCGCGTCGGATCGTCAGTTTTGTGGTGCCGGTGGGGTATGCGTTCAATCTCGATGGCGCATCGATTTTTCTCGGTGTGGCGACCATTTTTGTGGCGCAACTCTATGGGATAGACCTGTCTCTGTCACAGCAGATTCTGTTGGTCGTGACGATGGTACTGACCTCGAAGGGCGCCGCAGGTGTGCCTGGGTTTGCAATCGTGATCTTGTCAGCCACCTTGGCCTCTGCCGGTCTTCCGTTGGAAGGTGTGGCATTGATCGCCGGCATTTTCAGGATTATCGACAGCGGCACCACCACGCTCAATGTACTGGGCAATGCGATTGCGCCGCTGGTTATCAGCAAGTGGGAGAAAGTCGCGCTAGAGCCCTCACGAACGGGTCATACAGACGACCACCTGTGTGACCAGGTGCAACGCTGCCGGTAACAGTCGTGAACACGATGGCAGCTTTTGAAACAGCACTATCACCAGCAAACGCCTGCTGACAGAGGGGCGTATTTTTTTAACCTTCCACTAGACGACCGGTCTATTCAGTCGAGGATTTTATGACGGCTAACACGTTTGATACCGACCTTTTTTCGCCCATGCAAATGGGCGCACTCCAATTGGCTAACCGAATTGTCATGGCACCTGTGACACGCAGCCGAATGGCCGAAGACGGCGTACCGAATGAAATGCACGCGACTTACTACGCCCAGCGCGCCAGTGCAGGCTTGATCATCGCCGAAGCGACCAATATTTCTCCCCAGGGGCGGGGTTACGCCATGACCCCGGGTATCTGGTCGGAGGCACAGGTAGCTGGCTGGAAAAAAGTCACTGACGCGGTGCACGCGGCGGGCGGCAAAATCGTCAGTCAGTTGTGGCACGTGGGGCGCTTTTCGAGTGTCGAGCTACAACCCAACGGAGAAGCGCCAGTAGCGCCTTCGGCGATCAAGGCCGAAGGCAGCACTTACACCGAGAAAGGCTTTGTCGAGGTGTCGATGCCTCGTGCACTGGAAACCTCGGAGATTCCAGGAATCATCGAGCAGTACAAACTGGCCGCAGAGAATGCCCGGCGAGCCGGTTTCGATGGTGTGGAAGTGCATTCCGCCAACAGCTATCTGCTTGACCAGTTCCTGCGCGATTCCACCAATCAACGCACTGACCCATATGGCGGCTCCATCGAGAACCGGGCTCGACTGACGCTGGAAGTCACCGCAGCCGTGATTTCGATCTGGGGTAGCGATCGGGTCGGTATTCGCCTCTCGCCAGTTACACCCGATGCCGGAAATACACCTCCCGACAGCAATGTCATGGCGACTTACGGTTACCTGATTCAGCAGCTCAATCAATTCAATCTGGCTTATCTGCATTTTGTCGAAGGCGCCACGGCGACCTCCCGCACGGTCCCGGAAGGCGTGGATCTGGACGCGCTGAGTGCGCAGTTCGAAGGGCCATTCATTGGCAATAACAACTACGACCTGCCGATGGCGCTAGAGCGTCGTGCGCAGGGGCGGATCGATGCGGTGGCGTTTGGTCGTTTGTTCATTGCCAACCCCGACCTCGTGGAGCGTTTGCGTCGCGGGATCGAGCTCACCATCGCGCCACGCGAGAGTTACTACGGCGGCGGTGCCAAGGGTTACATCGACTGGCCAACCGCGAACGCCTGAACGACGGCATTTATCGATAAGAGGTAATGAGCATGAATTATCTGCATAACAAAGTAGCGATCGTTACCGGCGCGTCTTCCGGCATCGGCGCCGCCACCACCCGCGCGCTTGTCGCCCAAGGCGTGCGCGTAGTGGCCGCTGCACTGGATGAACAGGGTCTGGAAAGCTTTGTCGCCGAGTTGCGGGCGGGCGGTAACGAAGTGGTCGCTTTTACCACCGACGTGACTCAGGCGCATCAGACCCAAGCGCTCGCGCAATTTGCGCATGAGACCTACGGCGCCGTAGACATTCTGGTGAACAACGCCGGGCTGATGCTTTTTTCCAACTGGGTCGACCTGGCGGTACAGGACTGGGAAAAGATGATCGACGTGAATATCAAAGGCTACCTCAACACTACGGCGGCGGTGCTGCCTTTCATGCTGGAGCGCAAGTCCGGGCAGATTCTCAATATGGACTCTGTTGCCGGTCATCAGGTCGGACCGGCGGCCGGTGTTTACAGCGCAACAAAATTTTTCGTTCAGGCCATGACCGAGTCCATGCGCAAGGAGCTCGGTGTGCAGCACGGCATCCGCGTCAACACGGTCAGCCCGGGTGTCATCAATACCGGCTGGGCCGACAAGGTCAGTGATCCTGAAGGGCGCAAGGCTGCCCAAGCGCTCAACCGAATTGCCATCGCCCCCGACGATATCGCGGGTGCGGTGATTTACGCGCTCAACCAACCGGAAAACGTCACTGTCAACGACTTGATCATCTCCCCGACGCGCCAGGACTGGTGACTGTTTACCGCGCCTCGTCCGTAAACCTTCCTTGCTTTCATCAGCCATTTACCAACTCAGGAATACCTTATGTCCACGCCAACTTATGTTCAGGAATACAACGCAATCGTCGACGTGCTCAGCCAGTACAACGAAGGTGGTGCCAAAGCTGACAGCGCCTTGATGAAGCCCGCATTCAACCAGCAGGCCACCATGTTCGGGGTCGACGAAGGCAAGCTCGTCGGCGGTGCGATCCAGAACCTGTACGACGTCATCGATAACGCGTTCCGCCCGTCTCCGGAAGCGCAAGCAGCGATCGTTCGCATCGACATCGTAGGCACGGCAGCCAGCGCCCGGGTCGATACCGACAATGTTTCAGGATTCCGTTTCACCGACTTCTTCAACCTGCTAAAGGTTGAAGGTCAGTGGACGATTGTCAGCAAGATCTACCACACCCACCCAAGCGCCTGAGCCGTTGAATGCAATTGGCGAGGTGCGTCGCGCCTCGTCCTTACTGGAAGGACAGACCCATGTCGAAAAACATCAAGGCAGTACCCACCGCTGAGTACAACGCTGTCATCGCTATTGCCAATCAGTATGTTGAAGGGCTGCGTGTGGGCAGTGCACAGAGCGTTGCGCAGGCGTTCCATAAAGACGCTGTGATGTACGGATTCACCAATGGTGAACTGCTGGGCGGCCCGATCAGGAATCTGTTTGATTTCGTAGAGAAGAACGGCGATGCCCCGAACATCATCACCCGACTCGACGTACTGGCGATCACGCCAACCACCGCCGTGGTTCGTGTCGATATGGAACAGGATGCAATCGGCGCTGATTACAACGATTACCTGACCCTGATCAAAATCGACGGGGCCTGGAAGGTCATTGCCAAGGTTTATCACCAGTTCGAAGGTTGAGCGTCTTCCGATCCCGGTTGATCCATACCGGGACCGGATTTCATCCACCTCTGACGTGCGCAGAGGTCAGGTTCCAAAATAGTTGATTTTGAGGGTGTACACGATGTCGATGGTTGAGTTCTCCGCTGTTCTGGACGGCGATATAGCGCACGTCTGGAGCGTGTTGAAGAGGTTTGGTGAGATTGGTAAATGGCATCCCTCCATTTTGGAAAGCAGCATTGAGGACAACCAGCCCGATGGATTGGTTGGCTGTATTCGCAAACTCACGTTGGTCGACGGTGCGGTGGTCAGGGAGCGTCTTTTGTCGGTCGATGATCGCAATACGATGCTGTCTTATCGCTTCGAGGAGGCTCCGTTACCGTTGGACAACTATGTAGCTACTGTTCAATTAGCCTCGCTGACTGGACAGTCAAAGACGTTCATCCGTTGGTCTGCAAGCTTCGATCTGCAAGATCTCACTACTGCCGAACACCATGAGTCGCTTGTTAGAGGACTGATCGTAGACGGCCACAACAGTCTCCAGTCATTTCTCCAGCAACAAGCTGAGGAGGGCGGTGAAGTAGGGTGAGGGCAGGGCCATGCCATTGGAAATGACAATTCAGCCATTGGAATGCCAGGAATGCGGTTACAGTGCCCCTCCGTAAATCCATCGTTATGTGAACAATGAATCGTCCGCTGTTTGTTTCTCTGGATGGGCCCAAAGGCACCGGTAAAACCACACTGTTGGAGGCCGTTACGAAAGTGCTGAGAGCCGGCAACAAGAAAGTCATCCGGCTTTGCGAGAGAAAAAGCGATCCTTTCCGGGGTGAAACCATGGCCCTGATCAACACGCTTGCCAGAAATCCTTCTCAGGATCTGGAATGGGCTGTGTGCCAGCGCCTGGCTGATAGTCGGCGCTGGATTTCCCGACACGTACTGACGCAGCAGCCGCTGGACAGCATCATCCTGATCGATCGCTGGTATCCGTCAGATGCCGCGTTTCGCCGATCTATCCCGTTTGCCGAGATTCTCCAGTTGAACCTGGATCGAGATGTGCGCGTGCCTGACCTGCATGTTGGCGTCGTCACCGACCCGGACATTTCATGGGCAAGGGCTGCAACGAGATCGCGAGGATTGGGCGGCACTGTGATTCAGAAGTACGCAGAGCATGTGGCATGTACGGAGATGTTCGAGCAAGCGGTCAAGGAGCACGGTTGGGTTCTGTGCCGTAATGAGGGAACAATCGAAGACGCTACGATGCAGGTGGTTTCTGAGATTTATAGGGTGCTGGGGTGAGTGTTGGAGTGATACAGATGTTGGTGCAGGAGGCGCGTAGCGTAATACGTGGTTTAACAAGTGGGCGATGTCAGAAGTTCACAAGCAGTTCACGTGCCTTGGATTACTGGCTCAATGCTCTGACAATTAACGTGATTGTTCATCGTATGGTGTACACAGGCCTTGTTTCACCGTTCGCCTCAGCCTCGTCGTCATGACCTCCGGAACGGTTGGCTCAGGTCACCATGGAGCGCGATTTTTAAGGCGCTCGCCATCTTCTCGAAACCCACGAGGTGAAGTTCTGCGTCATCGAGGCTTTGGCCGGTCTCGGTCTTGGTCCAGTCGGGGACGTACATCTAGGTTCTGGCATTCAATCGGCGCATGTCCTCGACCGTCAGGCTGATCGCTTCCGAGCGGCGCCGTCGCTCCAGACCAGCAGCAGGGCACGATCGAACCGCGGCGAGCCTCGTCTGCAGCATTTGGCACGGATAACATTTAATTATCAGACCTAATATACGCGGAGGCAGGCCATGGCAGTAGGGGTGCCAGAAAATGAAGTATTCGCGGCGGCGGATGCAGTCTTGGCCCGCGGTGAGCGGCCAACAGTCGAGCGGGTGCGCCTGGAACTGGGTCAAGGTAGTCCAACGCGGGTCGGAGGGCTTCTGGATATATGGTGGGCGCGTTTGTCTGAACGCCTGAATGGAGAAACGCGACTGCCGGCATTACCGGGTGAGGTCTCGCATGCCTTCGTTGCCGTATGGCAGCAAGCTATCCGACTGGCGCAAGGTGCGGCCGAACAGGGCCTGGCTGAGCAACGCCAAGTGCTGGAAGTTGAGCGCGAACGACTCGCACTGGTCGAGGATCAAGCGCGTCAGGACTCGGCAAAGGCGCGGCAACAGGTGATAGAGGCCGTGACTGGGCGTCAGGCGGCCGAATCCCGGTTAGCTGACTTGGAACTGTTGCTGGTTCAACGGCAGACGCAGATTGAGGAGCTGCAGCAGCATCGTGACGTGTTGTTGCTCGAACGGCACGATACCCAGCAGCAAAACCAGGCACTTCAGCAAGAACTGCAGGCGTTGCGACAAAAACATGAACAGGATCGTGCCGACCAAGACAGCTATCTGCGTGGGTAGAGAATCGTGCGCACCGTGAGGTAGACCGCGCGAGGGAGGAGAGCAAAGCCATGGCAGTCCGGCTCGAGGATGCTGGGCGGCAAGTCGAACAATCGGTGCGACGACTTGAGTCGCTCCAAACCCAGCTCAGCCAAGCTCAGCAACTTGCCGCAGCGCAGCTGGCTCGAGCAGAAACATTGGAGCAGCAACTGAGCCATATGCGCCAGTTGCCCGAGGCGAAGCGCAAACCACGAGTTAGAAAACGTACCCCATTACATGATCCCAAGGCTTAATTCACCTGCGCCCCAAATGGCAGCTATCGGAAGCGGACGTTGGCAAGCGACCGCCACCGGCCAAAAGCGGACGCTCACAAACGACCGCCACCGGCCAAAAGCTGTCGTTCCCAAGCGGCAGCTTTCAACCCAAAGCGTACACCGCAAATCGCCGCTATTCCTTGTGGCGCAACACATCGACAAGCAATGAAAACGCGGGCGAAGCGTGGCGGCGGCTTGGGTAATAAAGATGGTAAGGCTCGAAGGTTTTACGCCAGCTCCCTAGAACTTCGACCAGATCTCCGGATTCCAGCGATTCGCGGAAGTACGCCTGCGGTAGGTAGGCGAGGCCGAGTCCGGCCATAGCAGCATCACGTACGGAGGCGATGCTGTTCGTGACCAATGAACCTTCCACTTTCACGCGCTGCTCCTTTCCCGCTTTGGCGAATAACCAAGCGAAGTGTTCGCCGTGTGTGGGCAAGCGCAGGTTGATACAGGAATGCTCGGTGAGGTCGTGTGGATGTCTGGGCGGCGGCTTCCGGGCAAAATACGCCGGTGCACCGACCACAGCCATCGGATGCGGACCACTGATCCGCACCGCGATCATATCCCTCGCCACCAGGCCGCCGCGACGAACGCCGGCATCAAAGCGTCCGCTGACAATGTCGCTAAGGCCATAGTCAATGGTCAGTTCGATGCGAATGTCCGGATACTCCGGCAGGAAGCGCGCAATCGCCGGTTGCAGCACGCTGTGTACTGCATACTCGTCAGCGGTCAGGCGAATCGTCCCGGCGGGCTTGTCTCGGAGTGCAGTGATCTGCTCCAGCCCGGACTCGATCTGACCCATTGACGGGCCGATCAGAGCCAGGAGCCGTTCGCCGGCCGGGGTGGGCGAAACGCTGCGCGTGGTGCGCGCGAACAGCCGTAGGCCAAGTCTTTCCTCCAGCCCGCGGATGACCTGACTCAGCGCCGATTGCGAGATGCCCAGACGCGCCGCGGCGCGCGTGAAGCTGGCCTCCTCGGCCACTGCAAGGAAGGCCACTAGATCTTGCAGTCGACGCCCGTTCATTGATTAGTCAGCCTTATGATGGAATTCGTATTTTGACGGATTATCAACAGATTGGCTAAGTCCTATCGTGTGCGTCACGCCGACAACCGGCGAGCGCGTGAAATCACGAATCCATCGACAACTCTACGAGGAGTCAGCCATGGCCAACGCCATTGAAACCGTCAACATCCGCAATCCGGGCATGGCCTGGGACATCGTCGCGAACATCCATTTCCCACCGGGTTTTGACAAGACAAAACAATATCCGGCCATCATCAGCGCGCACCCCATCGGCAGTTGCAAGGAGCAGACTTCGGGCAACGTGTACGGCGCCGCGCTTGCGAAGGAGGGGTTCGTGGTGATCGCCTTCGATGCCAGCTACCAGGGCGCGAGCGGCGGCGAGCCACGCCTCATCGAAGATCCGGGCCAGCGAGTGGAGGACTTCCGCCAAGTGACCGATTACCTAGTCACGCTGCCCTACGTGGATGCCAATCACATCGGCGTGCTGGGCGTGTGCGGTGGTGGCGGCTATTCCATCAGCGCGGCGAAGTCCGAACGCCGGATAAAGGCGGTGGTTTCGATTACCGGAGTCAATTTCGGAAGAATGAGCCGCGAGGGCTTCGGTGGCTATGATCCTATCGGTACGCTGGAGGCTATCGCCCTACAGAGAACCATCGAAGCGCGTGGCAGCAAGTCACGTGTGGATGACGTGCTGCCGCCTTCGGTAGACGCGGCCAAGCAGGCAGGTGTCACGGACATTGATGTCCTGGAGGCCACCGATTACTACAAGACGTCGCGGGGCCAAGCCGCTCACGGACTGACGAGCTTTCTATTCTCGCGTCGAGCGGCCGCACTGGATTGGGATGCGTTCCACCTTGCCGAAATGTTACTGACCCAGCCGTTGTTAGTCGTGATCGGCGACAGACCTGGCGGTTTCGGCGCCTATCGCGACGGCCAGGAAATTTACGGCCGCGCGGCATCGAAAGCCAAGGAACTGCTCGTGCTGCCGGATACCTCACACTACGAGTTGTATGACCAGCCGGAAGCCACCGCGAAGGCGCTGGAAAAGGTCGTGCCGTTCTTTAAGACGCACTTGGCCGTCTGATGGACTTATGCACCCGCCGCTTTTCCGCGGCGTGTGCATGAGCGTAAAAGTCGGTCACGCGGCATTGGTCGTCTGCTTCTGGCCGATTGCTGTCTCTCGTGAAGGGCAGCAGTCGACCCGAAGGAAACGGGGCCTTTATAGCTTTGGGTACGGTTTCAGCTTCAATGCAAGCAACGAGGGAGAGGCTACAGAATTCGGAACAAATCGAACGGTAAGATCTCCGAATTCTGTGGGATTCCCGTCTGGTCAAAAAGCCCCCAAGTGTCAGTTGGGATCAGATCCGTGGTACTGACTTACGCAACGGTGGGAGCGGGCGTAAGCAGCGCGACACACTCCTCGATGACATATTCCGGAATGCTCTCGAATTTATGCGGGTTGAGCTGCATCACGTACTCATTCTCGATGTGATAGGACTCGTTGATAAATTTCCGGATGACGCTGTCGTCGTGCTCATCATTGATCAGCCTGAACAGCTGGATTTTTTCATAACCCACAACGGTCGTGTAAAACTTGGCCTTGATGACCTCAACGTCCTTCACCTCAGCCACTAGGGCAATGTAATTAAATTCGGCGATATGGTTGTTGCGGATTAGTGACTCGGCATCTGCCTGTTCTGCAGCCGTCATGTCCCGAATAGAAGACCCTGACTGAATTGTCGGGGTATCCCGCCCCTTGAAAAGGCTAGCAAGTAGGTTGTATTCCAGGCCTGCGTCGTCCAGCAGCTCGAAGTGTCGTCGCAGGTAGATTGTCTTCAGGACGATGTCGGTAAGTGCCCATAGCATGAGGTCCGCCGACTGCGTAAACGGACATAATCACGCAATCGATTGCCGCGCTGATCAGCGCTAAAATCATGTATTGATTGACGACAGGTTCGTCAGGGGGAATGAATTGCGGCAAGAACGCCGAGAAGAACAACAGCCCCTTTTGGGTTCGACAACCCCACTAGAAGTGCTCGCATAAATGTGCTGCGACCACTGGCCACTGCTGTGCACGGGGCATATTGCAACGCCCGCGTCGGCGTGCGCCAAATTACCCAGGCCAGATAAAGCAGATAGGCCGCATCGAGCCATTTGACCAGGCCGGACCTGCTCGGATGCCTGCAGCAATGCCCCCAGGCCACAGCCGACCGCTGCAATGAGGATCAGATCCGAAAGCGCCACTCAGCGATTCCGAACGCTGCGACACGCATGGCATGCGTTGCGCCGTTGTTGAGCGCCAGCAGCAGGGACGGACCTGGTACCGTCATCACCGCGCTGGCGGCAACGGTGTAGATAAGGAGTGTCGAAATATCCATCGGGAGAATCCTCCAGTTTGAAAACACTCTGCATAAGGGAAAATGGCCAGCAAGTTCTGGTTCAATACCGATCACAATTTCAATTTGTTCTGAATCCGTTGCAGTTCTTGCTCGACCATTCTTGCCCGCTCCAGCATGTTCGCAGGACCTCCCGGCGTTTTCCCTTTACAAAGTTCCGCCAGGTAATGATTTCTCATCAGTGCCGCGGTGCCATTGATGCGATGCAGCAATCGAGAGAGTTCGACCTCGTCCGGACTCTCAAGCAGACCACTCAGTTCGATGAGGTCGTGTTGGTTACTCCTGGAAATCTCGGCCAACAGTTGTTTCATGATGTCCGGATCGCTCACCCCAATATCGATAAGTGGCGACAGGGTGTCGAACCGCGCTTGCTCAACCGTTACAGAGGAAGTTTTTTTTTCGCGCCTGCCTGTCAGCAGTGGTGCGAGACAATCCTGCAACACATCCAGCCCCGCCGGTTTGATCAGGCAATCCCGCATGCCGGCGTTGATGCATCGCTCAACCTCTTCACGCTGCGCATCTGCGGTCAGGCCGAGGATCATCAACGGTTTCGCGTTGCGCAACCGTTCTTCGTGACGTATCGCCAAAGTCAGGTCGACACCGTCCATCAATGGCATATGGTAATCGGTGATCAGGCAATCGAAGCCTTGCTGACGCCAGCGTTCGAGGGCTTCCAGGCCGTTACACGCTTCTGTCACAGTGTGTCCGAGAAATTCCAACTGTGCGTGCAGCATTTGACGATTGAGACTGTTGTCGTCAGCGATCAGGATTCGTGCACGTTGAACGACGTCGTTTTCGAGCGAATCGGGTGGGGGGGCTTCGCGTAACGGAACCGGATCCAGTACTTTGAGCATGAGGGTGATATCCACCGTGGTGCCACGGCCCAAGGTACTTTGCATCTCCAGCCGTCCCCCCATCATTTCGCAAAGAGAGCGCGACACCACCAGCCCCAGCCCGCTGCCGCCCAGCGTATTCAAGGTTGATTGTGCAACCTGAGCGAACGGCCGGAACAGCAGACTGAGATCTTCATCGGAGACACCAATGCCTGTGTCGGTTACCTGCAAGTGCGCGCCCATCAGGTGTGGCCCTTCTACCGATGTGCTGACTTTGATCGCAACCTGGCCCTGATGAGTGAACTTGATTGCATTGCTGACCAGATTGGACAGCACCTGTTTGAACCTCAATGGGTCAATCAGCACCTCCCGAGTGGCTCCGGCATCGATGTCAAGCAACAGTTCGAGGTTTTTCTGCCGTGCGAGCCCATCGAATACCCTTGCCACTGGCTCGACCATTTCCTTCAGGGTACAGCGACGCAGGCTGATACTCAGATGGCCCGATTCGATCCGCACGATGTCCAGCGTATTGCCCAGTAACTCCAGCAGGTTTTTCGCCGAGGTGTATGCCAGGTCTATGTGGTAACGATCCAGCACACCCTGATCGGCGCGTTTCAATGCCAGTTCAAGAGTGCCGATGACAGCGCTCATCGGCGTGCGGATTTCATGACTCATGGTTGCAAGAAACTGTGTCTTCGCACGGCTGGCCTCATCGGCCCGTTCCTTCGCACGTTTGAGGTCGTCGACCAGTTGATGGTGTTCGGTCACATCCTGCCAGCCACAGATGACGCCCTTGATGCTGCCGGAAGAGTCCCGGAACGGCTGGATCCAGTGATCGATGATCTGCGGCCTGTCCGCAATAATCACCTCGTAACGTTGTTCGATGGCTTGCCCGGTCTCCATGGCTCGCAGGTAGCTGTTATGCAGCGCCTGCGCGACCTCAAAATGTTCGGTCGGCATCTGCAGGGCAGTTTTGCCCAGCAACTGCGCTTCGCTTACATTCATGATGTGCTCGTAGCGGCTGCTGCATGACAGCAAACGTCCCTGATCATCGCGAACATAGACCGGAACCGGCATGGCGTGATTCAGCGTCTGCAAAAACTCCAGTTGATCGTTAAGCGCTTTTTCGGCGGTGCGTCGTCGCTGGATCTGACGGCGAAGCTGAAAGATACGCACCACAGAAACAAACAACACCAGCAGTGCCAGACTGACTATTTCCATGATGACGCGACGATAATCGCGCCACGTTTGCCCACTCATGGCCGCGTTCGCCCGCCATCGGCTGGAGATCGCATTCAACTCATCGGGTGAAAGGCTCAGCAATGCTTTGTCAATGATGGAGTGCAGTTCGAGGTCACCGCGGCGCATGGCGAAGCTGGCGGTGGCCATCTCGTCGTCCAGAATGCCGGAAACCCTCAATTCCTTTTCGTAAAGGCGAGCGGTGTAGTAACGGGCCATTGAGAGCGCCATTAATGCAGCATCCGCTTCGCCGCTGGCGACCATGCGCATCGCGTCGAGATTGTTGGGGGGCGTCAACAGAGTGATGGCGGGGTAATCTCGGCGAAGAATATCCATCATTACATGACCGCGAGTGATAGCCAGTCGCTTCCCGGACAGTGCGGTGAGGCTGGTTAGGCCCTGTCTGCGAGTGGATGTCACCAGGCTGAATGAGCTGTTGGCGAAAGGGTGGGTGAACCTAAACTCTGTTTGGCGCGCAGGACTCGGGCTCAAAATTGCTAGGTCGGTCTGTCCTTCGCGCAAAGCGTCCTGAATCTCCTGAAAGCCAGAGACGCGCTGGACTTCAAATCGCAGACCGGTGCGCTGGGTGATGACCTCAAATAAGTCAGAAATGACGCCATTGAAATGTCCCTCGACATCAAAAAAGGCTGAAGGGGCCATGTCATCGTTGATCATCAGGCGTGCAACAGGATGCTGCGCCAACCAGCGCTTTTCCTGTGTAGTCAGTATCACTTGCTCTTGCGGCATGATATTGCCGCAACCGATCCAGCGTTTGACGATTCGCTCAAGTCTAGTCGTGCCGATAGCGTTCATCGTAGTGTTGAGGATATGCATTAGGCGGTGGTCGTCGGAGCGCAAGGCAAAGCCATAACCCTGCGATTCGATTTTGACGAAGCGCGCAAACTTCAGATAACTGAAGAAGCTGTTGTTTATCAAGTAATGAGCAGTCAAAGAATCGCCCAAGTACAGGTCGACATCTTGAAAGGCTACGGCGGCCATGGCTTGGACATCGTTTGGGTAGCTAATGATGTGTGCTTGCGGAAAGAGGCTGGCCAATATTTCTGCTGGCAAATAATCACCGACCACTGCGACGTGCAAATCTCGCAGCTTATGGGGAGTCTGACGGTCATCGTTCTGACGGCGATACAGCGCTGGCACGTTATGCGCGTAGGGCAAACTGAGCTGGGTAGTTCCTGCCACACTCGCGTATTCACCAGCCCGGCTTATCAGGTCGACCTGATGTTTTTTCAACGCATCGAGCGCGTCCTCACGACTGGAGAACGGCTTGACACTGATTTCGATGCTCAACTGCTGTTTGAGCATGGCTACGACATCGGCACTGATGCCTTCGTAGTTTCCATTGCTGTAAACCACCTCGAACGGCAACGCAGATTTAGCAATCACACCCACGGTCAGATGCTTCTTCTCGCGCAGCCAGGCCCAGTCCGATTCTGTGAGATTAAGACGCAGGGGTTCTGGCGCCAGTTGACTGTTTAGGTGCAGTAGAGTTGGCCTGATGGTCGAGTCCGCATTAGCGCTGCCAGTCATACCGAAAGAAGGGAAGATAAGTAGAAAACAAAGCACACGAGAGAAGCTGCTTCTGACAGGCATGATTCAATTAATCATTTTGTTGGAAAACTCTTTGAGTAATTACTGTCCGCACAGGCAATAGCGGACAAACTGCTCCGCAGACATGGGGCGGGCGAAGAAGAAACCCTGTGCCACGCTGCAGCCCATTTCCTTGAGTTGACGAACCTGATCAAGTTCTTCCACACCCTCAATCACGAGTTTTATTCCCATGGCTTTGGCAAGATTGATGGTATTGGCAATGATGGTGCGGGTCTTATGATTACTGTTGATTTGTCGAAGAAAGGAGGCATCCAGTTTGATCTCACTGAAGGGCAGTTCACATAACCGCTGCAATGAAGAAAAACCGCTGCCAAAATCGTCCATCGAAAGGCCACAGCCCATCAAGCGTAGTTGCAGAAGATTCTTGAAACACTGGCCGTCGGGCGTGATCAAACCTGTTTCGAGGAGCTCAATGGTGATTGCACGTGCCGGGCACCCTTGACGACTCAGGGACTTCTGAATGCACTGGGTGAAATCTGCGTTTTGCAATTGAACAGGGTGGACGTTGAAGGCCAAGTTGATTTCCACATCCAGGGCCAGCAGGGCAAGGCGTTGTCGCAAAGCCTGATCCAACAGCTGACTGAACAGCTCGTCCAGCAACCCCAGCCTTTCCATTACCGGCAGGAACTGCGCGGGTGAAATCAGCCCCAGTGTGGGATGTTTCCAGCGTGCCAGTACCTCTACACCGACCAGTTCGTGCGTGTCGATGCATACCTTGGGCTGATAGAAGGGCAAAAACTCCTTGTTGGGCAGTGCTCGACGGACCATGTCTTCCGACATACGCACGTCTGAAACAGCCGCCATACGCTGAGCGGTACGCATCTGGTTGCTGGGGGAAATGCAGTGAATTACGGCGTTTTTGGGAGTTGTCAGGGAGGTGCTGGGCATGTTCGCCTCGGAGTCATTCAATCCCGCCTAGAATGAAGCCTCCGTCTGCTGCGCATAATCAGTAAGATCTATCTGCAATGTAGGACTAATCCTACATGCTATGATTTTTGTTCAGTGCCAAGGGCCGCACAAAGCCTCAATGTTGCCCCTGATGTTTCCCGAAATAAATACCTCACGGACTTTATGCCTCTTCACCTATCAACTGTGGGCCGACTGGCCAAAGTGTCCTTGCGCATGCACTTCGGCTTGACCCTGTCACTGCTGCTAGGGGTGTTTTTTGTGGCGACCGGTTATTGGGTTACCTACAAAGTTTTTCGCGGCGAACTAGTGAAAGCGAATTACCATTTTCTGAATTTTGTCGGACGAGCCTACGATCAGGAAGTATTCCTCCTTCGGGCCATCAGTGCCAGTACCACGCCTCACTACACCCCCCCCCATAAAGACATGGCAGACCCTCCGGTCGCAAGACAGGAAAGCAATGGTTTGGTGATTTACACTGCACAGTCTTCGCCGTCTGCGCTGCCTTTTTCCCTGATCGTGAAACACCAGTACGACGAGGCTTCGCGGGTCGATCAGGCGATCGCCGTTGGCATGAGCGTGGCGGATGTCTACAGTGATTTCTGGCGCCAATCTTCCGCCCACTCGCCACAGATGTTTGTGTTCGACCCCGATCAGCAAATCAATATTGCGCTACCTGCTATCGAAGCCGCGCCGGGCAATGGACCGGCTGCACCCCGTGATGCCGGTACCGCCCTGCGCCAAGTGCAACAGACGCTCATCAAACACCCTTCCAGGGATAGAGATCTTTTTGTCCATTGGGCCGCTACCGAGGCTGACCGCGAACCTGACACCGAACAACTGGTCGCTTATGTATCCGTTCCCTTCCACGAGTCAGGAAAAGGTGTCTCGCAGCCGTCCAGAAACCTGATCGCCGCGACACTCGTGAACCTGTTTGACCCCGATGATGCGGGTGTGCGTATCGAGCGCCAGTTTTTCGATGCGCTGAGCTTCGACTCCATTGATCTGATGGCGCCTGGCAGAAGTCTGCTGCTCGGTGCTGACGATTCGGAAATATTGGCGTACGAAGATGGCTTTCACCTCACGTCTTCCGGGCTGGTCATAAAACGCAGTTCCGGTGCACTGCTCAGTTGGCAGGCACTGTATCGCGTCAGCTTCGCGCAGTTGATCGGGAACGCGAGATGGCAACTTTCGGGGCTGCTGGGTTTGCTTGCATCTTGCGTACTCGGTGGCTGGTGGCTCACCAGTTGGTATCGCAGGCGTATTGTGATCCCGGCACGCAGCGAGTACAGCGAACTGCGCCACAATCATGATTTCAACCACTCTTTGTTGCAGACCGTGCCGCTGGCGTTGTGCGTTCTCAAAGGCAATGAAAGGTTGACCTGTAACGGCTTGTTCACTGAATGGCTGGGGGCTGCGCCTGACATCCCCAGACTGCTGCAGCACTGGCCGTTGTTCGATACTGGCGAGCCCCAGGAAGGGGAAGGGTGCCTGATCATTGCGGAGCGCGCTCTGCACGTACGTTACGCGCCCACTCACTTCCAGGATGAACGAGTCCTGTTGTGCACCTTCACTGACATCACCGCACACCGTGAAGCGTCCGCTACGCTGGTGCTCGCCCGCCAGGCGGCGAATGCTGCCAATGAAGAGAAAAGTCGCTTCGTTGCCAACGTCAGTCACGAAATCAGAACCCCGTTGTACGGGGTGCTGGGAACGCTTGAGTTGCTCGGAATGACGGAGCTGACCCCACGGCAGCGCGCTTACCTGGACACCATCGACAGTTCGTCCGATCTGCTGCTGAGCATCATCAGCGATGTTCTGGACATGTCCCGGATCGAATCGGGGCAATTGCTGCTGGAATCCGCTGAATTTGACCCATTGTTCACACTTGAAGGGCTGGTGCGCAGTTTCTCCGACATTGCGGAAAAAAAAGGTATCGCGCTTTACTGCTGTATCGACCCGGGCTTGCCTGCACGATTGAAAGGTGACGCCGTTCACTTGCGGCAGATCATGGCAAACCTGTTGAACAATGCAATCAAGTTCACTGACAGTGGGCACATCGGCGTCTATCTTCGTGGCGACGCCTGCGCGGATGGCCGCTGGCAACTGATATGGCAAGTCGAAGACACCGGCCCCGGTATTTCGCAGGCTCAGCAGGATCGTTTGTTTGAGCCGTTCTATCAGGTGAACCATCAGCGTCATGCGCTCAAGGGGGCGGGACTGGGGTTATCCATCTGCCTGAAACTCTGCCAATTGATGGGGGCCACACTGTCACTTCAGAGCACTCCGGGCCAAGGCAGCGTCTTCAGTCTGTCGGTGTGGGTCGACGGGATTGAAGGGCAGGACAGCCGTCCGCGTTTTAAGCATCTGGTCGGCAAACTGGTTGAGGTGCGCAGCCCGTTCCCCGAACTGACCGACGCGTTGTGCGCTTGGCTGGAACATAACGGTGCCTACACATCGATTCAGGATGACCCACAGGATCAAACCCCAGACGCCGTGGTGGAGGTGATGTCGCAGAGTGGGCTGCAACCTGAATGGTCTGCGGCGACCGTGTTTGCCCGGCATGATTTTCACCTGGTGCCCGAATGCATCGGTAAAGACATACTGGTCAATCAACACAGCGTCATGGCGATCCTTGAAGCCGTATCAATGGCGATCACCGGTGAAATACCCCAGGCCGATCCGTATGCGCATCAGCCTGCGAACCGGGATTTGGGACTGCGAGTGCTGCTGGCTGAAGACAACCCGGTCAATCAGACGTTAATGCGAGAACAATTGGAGAATATCGGCTGCACGGTGACTGTATCGCCCAACGGGCGGGAAGCTCTCGAACAACTGGAAAAACAGGAATTCGACGTGCTGCTGACCGACGTCAACATGCCGGTCATGGACGGCTATGCCCTGGCTGAAGAAGTGCGCAAGCTTGATCTTCAACTCTCCATCATCGGAGTGACTGCCAACGCCTTGCGCGAGGAGGGCGAGCACTGTATTCGGGTGGGGATGAACAATTGGTTGAGCAAGCCCGTTTCGATCGAGGGGCTGTATTTCTGTCTGAAGGAGCTGGCCGGGCAGCCTGCCGCTCAGGAGCGTGAGACGGTTCCTGAAGTGGATCAGTTGCAGATACCCGACCAGATGCGCACGTTGTTCGCGCAAATCATTCGCCAAGATCTGGACGACTTGCAAAGGGCGACACAGAGCTACGATACGGCCGCCATTACGCACTTGCTGCACCGTATTCGCAGCGCGCTGGCAGTGACCCGGTCGAGATCCCTGATAGCGTCGAGCAAATCGCTGGAAGCCGCGATTCACGATACTGAGCAAAGCGTCATGACCACGGCCATCAGCGGTTTTATCGAGCGCCTCGAGGCCGCGCTGAAGGCGCAGGGCATACAATCCCGGAGCTGACAGGCCAGGTCTCACCGGGCTTCATACTGCCCGCCAATCAGGCATTGATCAGGCTGTTCAGTTGCTCTTCAGCCGCGAGCAGCGCGGTAATCCCTTCCATCAGCTCCTGCTCCCGCTGAAGGACTGACGATTCGCGTAGCGATAACTCGCGCTCCTTTTGCTCTTGTTGACGCTGCTGCTGTTCGAGTCGGGCGTACTTCCCAAGCAGGGTTGCAGTGTGCGCCTGGACGTTGGCCAGCAGGGTCTTGAGATTCTGATCTGCGCGCGCGCGGATATTTTGTTCTTCGGGCATCGCTTGCAATTCACTTTGTATGGCTTCGGCACTGACCGCTGCTACGGCCGTCAATTGGGTCGAGGGTGCCGGTCTGTCGGCTGAAATATTGCTCGACCTGGACGTTGGAGAAAGTTTGTCGAGCAACGATTGCATGGCTTCGAGGTGGGGCCTTTGGTAAGGGCTTGCCGTCGGGGTGGCCAGGCCATATTCCGTACCCTGCAGGCTCAGATTGAGTTCTGCCTTGACTGCCTGTACCGCAACGGCGGGTGTATCGACGGTTACAGGCCGATCACCATCGTTTACCACGCCGCTGGGGCTGAATTCCAACAACCTCAGCAACCAGGCCTCGCTGATTTTCAAACTATGATGGGTGGGTGTGGGGGTGCAGGTGAAGTCGGCTTTACTGAGGTCGACGATGCGATAGGAATCGTCGGTCTGCTGCCCGTCACTTGAGTTGGCATCACGAAGAACGCTCTTAAGCGCTTGGGCGGCACATTTGAAGTCATCGGCCGTCGCGCTGCACATTCTGACGCTGTCAGCGTCCTTCTCGATGGCCGTCAGGTACACCCGGACCAAATCGTCATGCAGCTTTTCATTCAGGCTGTAGAGCAGAAACATTTGATCGTTATGAGTCGCCAGAAAACCGCAAAGCAGTGGGGCATTGTGCAGCTCACCCTGGGCATCAGGCACTTCTATCGTTCGCAATAGCATCGGTTCACATGACTCCGCAATGATGATCGGGGCCGATCAACTGACTCGCAGAATACGCAGCTTGCCTCTTTGACCCTGTCAGATAATCCGTAATTGGCCAACGATAAATCGTCATGAGCCTAAGACTTTTCGGATTCAACAGATGCGCTGTTCTATAGCCGTTTGCGTGCGGTTATCGTACTTCTCATCGTCACTGGTGGACCGCGGCCCACGGTGAAACAAGTTCTTCAACTGTTGTGGAAGTCATGATCGAACTAGCCAGATTGACCAAAAGGTTCTGCGGTACCGTTGCTGTGGACGAATTGTCGTTTCACGTAAAAGCGGGAGAGGTACTTGGTTTGTTGGGGCCCAACGGAGCGGGTAAATCCACCACGTTGCGGATGCTGACCGGGTTTGTCTCGCCGACGTCAGGAGCCGCAAAAGTGTGCGGCCTGGACATTCGCCGTCACACACGGCATGTCCAGCGGCTGATCGGTTATGTCCCCGAGGGTAATGCATGCTACAGCGAAATGACGGTGCAGGGTTTCCTGGGTTTCATTGCTGATATGCGCGGTTACAGTGGACGTGAAAAGAAGCAGCGCGTGACGGCCATGCTGGAACGGTTTGAACTAATGGAAGTGTATGGGCAGGTTATTGAACACCTGTCCAAGGGGTTTCAGCGCCGTGTAGGACTTGCCCAGGCCCTTCTGCACGACCCTATTGTCCTGATTCTCGATGAGCCTACTGACGGGCTCGATCCAAATCAAAAGCACCGGGTGCGTGAGCAGATCAAGGAACTGGCCCGGAACAAGGTCGTGCTCATTTCGACGCATGTTCTGGAGGAGGTCACAAGCTTGTGCAGTCGGGCGTTGGTACTCAACAAAGGCAAGTTGCTGGCCGACAGCACACCGCAAGAACTGGAGAGCCGATCGCGCTATCACCAAGCCGTGACATTGTTCGCCAAACAACCACTGGACCTGATGTCTCTGGCCGTTCTTCCCGGGGTTGCAGGAGTCGAGAGGGATCATGTCACCAATAGTGTGAGGGTGCTGGCTCGCCCCGGTCAGGTGATTGTTCCGCAGATCAACAGTCTGATTAATGCAAAAGGCTGGAACGTCTTTCGTCAGGAAATCGAACGCGGCTCTTTGAGTGAAGTGTTCCGCTCACTGACGCGGGAGAGCCGACCATGAGGGCGGTGTTCAACCGTGAGCTGCGCAGTGCCTGCGGCACCGCGACGGCGTACATCTATCTGGTTGCTTTTTTGTTGCTCAGCGGTATCTGCACGTTTTACAGCGGCGGATTTTTTGAGCGTAATCAAGCCGATCTGAATCCTTTTTTCGATTACTTGCCGTGGCTGTATATTTTGCTGCTGCCTGCACTGGGCATGCGCCTGTGGGCAGAAGAGCGCAAATCAGGCTCCATTGAATTGTTGATGTCGCTGCCTGTGAGTGTGCCCGGTGCGGTTTTGGCCAAGTTTTTCGCGTCGTGGGTCATCGCCATTGCCGGGCTTTTACTGACGTTCCCGTTGGTCCTGACGGTCAATTACCTGGGCGCACCGGACAACGGGGCCATTCTTTGTGGCTACCTGGCTAGCGCCTTGTTGGCGGGGAGTTTTCTAGCGATCTGCGGTTGCACGTCGGCGTTGACCAAAAGTCCGCTGCTTGCGTTTCTGCTGGGGGCTGCGGTGTGTCTGTTTTTTATCGCCTGTGGCTCCTCCGTGATTCTCGACCTGTTTCGCGAATGGGTGTCGGTGTACTGGCTGGATCGTGTGGCGTCCATGAGTGTCATGGCGCATTTCGGTGGCCTCACTCAAGGTGTGATCGAGCCGAGAGATCTACTGTATTTCATCAGCCAGATCATCGCTTGGCTGGCCATTACCGTACTGACGGTCGAACTGAAGAAGGCGACCTGATGCCATGGTGTTCAACCGCTTCGTCTCTACGTGTCTGTGGCTTGCGCTGATCGCAGGGTTATTCGGGTTGATCAACCTGGACATCGCGCCGCGCCTGTCGGACATGCGCCTGGACCTCACCGAACGGAGTTTGTACACCCTCAGTGCCGGCAGCCGTCAGATCATTCAGGATCTCAAGGAACCGGTCGATCTCTATCTGTATTTCTCCAGCCAGGCGGCGAAGGACATTGTGGTGTTGCGCAGCTACGCCGCACGGGTCGAAGCATTGCTGCAGGAGTATCAACGCGTATCGGATGAACGTTTACGGCTGCACGTCATCGACCCGGTCGCTTTTTCTGAGCAGGAGGTGAAGGCTACCGAGTTGGGCTTGGAACCGCTGGACTTTGGCGCCGGCACTGCCCCGGTGTTCTTTGGTCTGGCCATGGTCGACGGGCAGAATCATCACGCCAGCATTCCGATGTTTGTGCTCAATCAGCAATCGTTCCTTGAGTACGATGTCAGTCGTCTCCTGCAATCGCTGGCGCGGCCACAACGTCCATCAATCGGTCTGATTTCGACACTGCCGCTGATGGGCGGTTTCAATTCTCAGACTCGCAAGCGTCAGGCGCCATGGTTGATCGCGCAGGAAATTCGCAAAGTCTTCGAGGTTCAGGAACTGGCGCCGCAAACAGAGCAAATCCCCGAGGACCTGAAGGTCTTGATGCTGGTTCATCCCAAGCATCTCGCGCAATCCACGCTGCGAGCAGTCGACCAGTTCGTGCTGCGGGGCGGGCGGCTGTTGGTGTTCGTGGATCCTTATAGCGAATGGGATCGTGGTGACCAGTATTTCGGTATCCCCAGCAAGGACAAATCTTCGGATCTGACGCCCTTGCTCAAAGCCTGGGGCGTGCGGCTTTTGCCGGGACGAATACTGGGCGATGGCGAATTCGGTCAGTTCGTCTTGCTGCAACAGGGGGGGGCTGAGCCCGTATGGCAACCAACGGCCCTGAAGCTGACATCCGGCGCTATAAACCCTGAGGATGTCATCACTGCGGGTCTCGGTAGTATTACCCTGTCCACTAGCGGCATTCTCAATGCCGTGCAAGAAGCGAAAACCACACTCACGCCGCTGCTGCACAGTTCGCAGCAAACCATGCTGGTCGAGACCTCGATTCTCGACCACCTTAAGGACCCAGCCGAGCTGGCCAGGTCCTTCGTCCCCTCAGCAGAAGCCCACATGATTGCCGTACGGATTCAAGGAGCTGCCGAATCGGCATTTGTGCATCAACCGGACGACAAAGCCCTTACTCATAGCGATCAGATCAATGTCGTTGTCGTAGCGGACACCGATCTGCTGAGCAACAACCTGTGGGCCGATGTCGAGTCACAAGGTGAACACCTTGCGGTGGAACCCTGGGCTGACAACGCGGCCTTCGTACTCAATGCACTCGATAGCCTGTCCGGTTCGGACGCGTTGATCAGCCTGCGCTCTCGCGGTCACTACAGCCGTACATTCACCGTGATTGAACAATTGAAACAGCAGGCGCAGACACGTTTCCGGCAGATGAACAGCAACTTGCAGCAGGCGCTGGACTCGACTGAAAGACAGTTGACGTTACTTGCCGAGGGGCGTGATCCGAACCTGCCTTTGACGGCCGAACAAAAGCAGGCAGTCGACAGGTTCACAGCCGAAAAAACCTCACTTGAGCAGCAAATGCGCGAAGTGGCGCTGCAGCTCAATACCCAAGTAGAGCGGTTGGGGAAGGTGTTGCGGTTGATCAACATTGTGCTGGTGCCGTTGTTGATCTCGTTTCTGTTTCTTTCATTTGTCCTGTGGCGCTGGCATGTCAGGACGCGCAAAAAGACCTGAGATCTAAAGTCTGGACGATGGCAAAACTATTCTGGAGTGCCAACTATTACTGGATCAGGCCAACGTCCATAAGCTGGATTCAGTCAGGCGAGAGTTGCTCTCCTGCACCATCTGATCGACGCCAGAGAGGATCATTCATCATGAAAAAACTGCACAAGAAAATCGCGCTGGTCACCGGCTCGTCCAAAGGCATTGGCGCGGCCGTCGCCAAACAGTTGGCCGGCGACGGTGCAACCGTCATTGTCAATTACACCCGTAGCCAGGAAGAAGCAGATCGGGTTGTCGCACAGATCCTTGAAACAGGCGGACGAGCTTCTGCAATCAAGGCTGACGTCGCCGATCCGCTGGAACTGAAGGCGTTGTTCAAGTCCATTGTTCATGAACACGGCCATCTCGATATCCTGGTCAATAATGCCGGTGTCTATGCCACAGGCGCTCTGGCGCAAATCACCGAAGAAGAGTTCCACCGGCAGTTCAACTTGAACGTATTGGGTTTGATCCGCTGCACCCAGGAGGCTGTAGCGGTGTTCAATCCTCAGGGCGGCAGTATCGTCAACATCAGCTCCAGTGTGACTTCGTTCACGCCTGCCAATTCGACGGTTTATACCGCGTCGAAAAGCGCAGTTGACGCGATTACCAAGACCCTCGCCAATGAACTCGGGCCGAAAAAGATCCGGGTCAACTCCGTTAACCCGGGCCTGGTCGTGACCGAAGGCGTTCATGCCAGCGGTTTTTTCGAAGATGAATTTCGGAAAAAAATCGAAGCCATCACGCCGCTGGGCCGCATCGGCCAGCCTGAAGACATTGCTCCTGCCGTTGCGTTTCTTGCTTCGGAAGACGCCAGCTGGATCACTGGCGAACTGCTGATCATCGGTGGTGGACTGCACTAATCCGGAGTTGAATGCCCGCGCATGTAATGGCGTGGCGATTGAGCCATCACACGCTTGAAAGCGGTACTGAAAGCACTCTCGGATTCATAACCCAAGGAAAAGGCGATGGTCGATACCGAGTCGCTGGAATTCTTCAGGCGATCACTGGCAAGCAACATCCGCCAGTGGGTCAGGTATTCCATTGGCGCGCTGCCAACTACTTGCTTGAAGCGAAGCGCAAACGCCGAGCGCGACATGTTGGCCAACTGCGCAAGGTCCTGAACAGTCCAGCGGTGCGAAGGGTTACCGTGCATCGCGCCCAATGCAAGGCTGAGATTGCGATCGGCCAGGCCGAAAAACCAGCCGATACCGCTGCTGTTCAGCGTTGCCAGATGGGTACGCAGGACTTCGACGAGCATGATGTGCGCCAAGTGCTCATTCATCAGCGACCGGCCCGGACGCTGATGATGCAGTTCGGAGGTAAAGCGCTCCAGTGCCCAGCGCAGAATTGACGCCTGAGGCTCGTTACCTTGTACATGAACCAGAGAGGGCAAGGTGCCGAGGAGTAATTGGGTGGGTATCCCCGTGAAGTCAAAGCGGCCACCGACCAGTTGAACGTCATCGCCGCCATGATTGAGGGCAAGTTCATCCGCTGCCAGGGTTAGAAAATAGCCATCCGAATCGAGAACCGGTTGCGAAAGGTCGCTGTACAGAGTGAAAGGCACGCCGCGTGTCATCAAAAAGCAGTCACCTTGGAGAAGTTTTTGGGGTGTCGGCTCACCTTCGACCTGTAACCAGCAGTTGCCTTTAACCACTGCAGTGAATTTGATGCCTTCTCTGATAGGGAAGTTAAAAGCCCAGTCGCCGCCCAATGAAAGTGAGGCGGAATGATAGTTACGAATTCTCAATAAAGATAAGACGTCGGAAAGAGGATCCATACGCAGCCTTTTGGACGATGAATAAAGTATTGGCGAATTTATATCATGATTTATCCGCTTGTTACGCAAAGCGATGAGGTTTAAATGAAAGTAGAGCTTGATAAAACTTACGGCCCTCTTATTAATGGAGTGTTAGAAACAGGCGGAAAAGAATTTTGTTTTGCCGCAGTCGACCCCGCAACTGGCAATAACTTGGCTTACATTCGATATTGCACGGAATCGGATGTAGATCGCGCAGTGGCTGCTGCTCAAAACGCTTTCCCGGCCTGGCGCAATCTGGGTCAGCAGCAGCGCGCCCGACTGATCAATCTGTTGGCGGATGAAATCGAGCGCAACAGCGAACGCCTCGCAATCATCGATGCGCTTGATGTCGGTCGGTGCGTCAGCGAAGTGCGCAAAGATTATCTGACAGCTGTACGCCACTATCGCTACTTCGCTTCGGTGGTGATGGCCTATGAAGACTCCGGACGCGAAATCGAAGGCGGTTACGCCATCGCCCGGCGTGAGCCGTTGGGTGTGTGCGGTCAGATCATTCCCTGGAATGCGCCTGCCATCATGGCAGCGTTTAAACTTGCTCCGGCATTGGTGGCAGGCAATACCGTTGTATTGAAGCCTGATGAAAACGCCACGTTGTCGACGCTCGAGCTGGCCAAGCTGATCAACAAGATTTTCCCGGCCGGCGTGATGAATATGGTCACAGGCCTGGGAGAGGTAGTGGGTGCGGCACTGAGCGAGCACCCGCTGGTCAGAAAACTGTCGTTCACCGGCAGCACCGAAGTCGGCAGAATCATTGCCGGCGTTGCCGCCAAACGGCTTGTGCCATCAACACTCGAACTCGGTGGCAAGAGTGCCAATATCGTGTTCCCTGATATTGAGGACATTGATGCGGTGATCGACAACGCGACGTTTGCCGCCATTCATAACAATGGACAATCCTGCCTGGCCGGCACTCGCTTATTTGTTCATGCGGACATTGCCGACGTTTTTAGCGAGAAACTGATCGCTTCATTCAGGCGTGTGAAAATCGGTTCACCGCTGGCCGAGGACTCGCGCGTCAGTTGCCTGGTCAATGCGCGTCAGGGCGAGCGCGTGCTGGACTACATCAAACTGGGGCAGGAGGAGGGCGCCGAACTACTTGTGGGGGGGGCTCGGGCAGTGGTGGCGGGGTGTGAACACGGTTACTTCATTCAACCGACGATACTGCTCGCCCGTAATGAGATGAGAATCTGCCAGGAAGAAATTTTTGGCCCGGTGTTGTCCCTGATCATTTGGGACGACTATGAAACCATGATCGCCCAGGCCAATGGCACGGAATACGGATTGGCTTCCGGTATCTATACCAGCAACTTGAAACACGCGATGGAGACTGCATCGCGTCTGGAGGCCGGATCCGTTTGGATCAATCGCTATTCAAACATTACGGACGGTACCGCGTTTGGTGGCTATAAAAACAGTGGCATCGGCCGAGAGTTCTGCCGCGAAGCACTAAATGCTTACACTCAGATCAAAACCATTACCGTACAGGCAGAACTGCCTGATATCTGGTTTTCACCTCTCTGAATAATCGCTGAACAAAAACCGCTTTCCTTCGGAAGGCGGTTTTTTTTTGAACAGTGCAAACAAAAATCGACGAGTTGCGTAGGAATATTCCTACAGTGTTCGTGGATTTATCAGTACGGGTAGGCGGATTTCTGCAATTGGGCGACGAAACTGGATATGCGACAGTCGTTCTGGCTCTTGCTGCAAGAGTTAATTCATCTGCTCTCGAACGTACAAATAAAGGAATCCACTCGTGTCTACTGCACTCAGACATCTTCTTGCTTCATCCATTGTTGGCATGTTCGCAACTTCGGCATTGGCCTCGGATGGCACCATCAAGTTTACTGGTGAAATTACTGCGGCCTCCTGCAGCGCAACTCAAGGTGCGGGCACCTCTGTAACCGGCGGAAAAGGCAAACAGGTTATTGACGTCAAACTGGGCAAAGTCAGTATCGACTCTTTGAACGGTGCACCTACAGGAATCGTGGCGGGTACTGCGATCAATATCAATCTTGATTGCGGTAATACTGCTACCGGTCTAACCACCGTAAAAGTTCAATTCGACCCTAGTTCCGGTTCCGGTGTAGACACCAAAAACAACAATCTGTTGAAAACCACGGGCACTGCCAAAGGCGTTGGTATAGCTCTGTACGACAGCAGCAACAATCTGATCAATCTTGCGGGTAACGGTACTTTTAACGCGGCGCTGGTGAAAGCCGGTACCGATCCTGATTTCAAGTACACAGCCAACCTGAATATGCGTGCGGCATATATGGCTAACGAAGAAGCGATTACTCCAGGTACAGCGAACGGCGAATTGCCGTTTACCTTGACTTACGAATAATTTTCATCTGGATGAGGTGCGAAAGTACCTCTCCAACTTAAGGGTTTTTAATATGAAAATGCCGATTGCGACATGTGCGCTGGCGGGACTCGCTATGCTTTTCAGCGGCGTCTCCAGTGCCGGTATTACTTTGGGTGGGACGCGAATTATATATCCGCAGAAACTCAAGGAAACGTCCATCATGGTCAAAAATGATGGTGACAAAGACATCATGGTGCAGTCTTGGGTGGACCCCGACGCATCGTCTTCCGATCAGGAAGTACCATTTGCCTTGACCCCGGCACTTAGTCGACTGGGGGCCAAGAAGCAGCAAAGTTTGCGAATTTTCTACTCTGGCCAAGGGCTTCCTTCGGATAAAGAATCGGTGTTCTGGCTCAGCGTTCAGGAAATTCCGCAAATGTCGGAAGAGGAGAACACGCTGCAAATAGCTGTGCGTCAGCGCATCAAGCTTTTTTATCGTCCTGCAGGCTTGTCGGGTACCCAGGAAGAGTCAGTCAATCACCTGAAGTGGAGAATGGTTGGCGAGGGTGGAAAACTTTGGCTACTGGCAAACAACCCATCTGAGTACCACGTTTCTTTTGGCTCGGTATCTTTGAAACTTGCAGGCAAGACTTATGCGGTGCAATCAAAGATGCTCGCGCCGGGTGGACAAGACAAGTTTCTGGTAACGGGGGGAAGTGCCTCCTTTTCCCAAACCGAAGCAGTTGTTGAATTCAACTCGCTCGATGATTACGGCGCACCAAAGCAACACACAATGAAAGTATCTGGTTGATTTTGATCAGCACGTCTTATCGGCTGCCGTTCATTGCCTCTAAGTCGCTAATGTTTGAGTTGTGAAGCGGGAATACATACGGATGTTTCGTTCATGGGATCAACGTGCCGTCACTACCCTCGGAGGCCTGGGGTCGTCAAGTTTAATTTTGATGGGAGTTTTCGTGCCTACGGCTGCCTATTCGGTAGAGTTTAATAGCTCTTTCCTAAGTAAGCAGGGTGCTGCCGTCGAGTTGAAATACTTTGAACAGGGCAGTTCCGTGGCTCCGGGAAATTATAATGTTGACGTGTATCTCAATCAGACGTTGATATTGCGCCAAAGCATTGAGTTTTCCACCACTGGTAAAAGTGGTGAAGTCGTGCCTGTTGTTCAACTGGGCGTGCTTAAAGCCATTGGCGTGGACATCGACCGTCTCGCGAAAGAAAAACTGATTCCGGCGAAAAGTGATGACGCTACGGTTATTGATGTAGCCGCCATGGTTCCCGGTGCCAATGTCGAGTTTGATGTGACTGCGTTGGCCTTGCAGATCAGCATGCCGCAAGCCTATATCCGCCATCAGTCCCGAGGCTATGTCGACCCTTCGTTGTGGGATGACGGGGTGACGGCCTTCTATACCAACTACCAGACCAACTTCAGCCGCAATATCAGCAGCGGCTATAGCAATGACTATCGTTATGTGGGTTTGCGGAATGGCTTCAACGTTGGGGCATGGCGATTTCGTAACGAGTCGTCGATCTCCGGGTCAACGGGCGTGCGTGAAAAATTCAGCAGCAACCGCACCTACGTTGAGCGTGATGTCCGCAGCTTGAAAGGAAAGCTGGCGGCAGGTGAGCTCTTTACCCAAGGCGATATTTTCGACAGTGTGCGTTTTCGTGGTGCACAGATTCACTCGGAACTGGGCATGCTGACGGATGATGAGGTGGGCTTCGCACCGGTTGTACGAGGTATCGCCGAGACCAACGCGACGGTCGAGATCAGCCAGAACAACTACGTCATCTACTCCACGACCGTGCCGGCGGGGGCGTTCGAGATTGCTGACATCTACCCCAGTGGTTCGAACGGCGACCTGACCATCAAAATCATTGAAGCGGATGGGCGTGAGCGTCAGTATTCACAGGCCTATTCCTACCTGCCGGTCATGGCGCGCCGAGGCTCCATGCGATACAGCCTGGCGGCGGGTGAGTATCAGGCTGACGGTAAGGCTGCGCCCAAGTTCACCCAGGGCACTCTGGTTTACGGTGCCACCGATAACTTTACCGGCTACAGCGGTCTGATCGCAGCGGCCGACTACAAAGCGTTGAACCTCGGGGTAGGCGTCAACTCCCCTTGGGGCGGGTTGTCGTTCGACGTGACCAACAGCAGTTCTCAGAACCAGGCAGGGCGCAAGGATGTCGGTCAGAGTGCGCGGTTTCTGTATTCCAAGACACTGAGCCAGACCGATACCACGTTTACGATGGTCGGTTACCGTTACTCCACAGAGTCCTATCGCACCTTAAGCCAGCATGTCGAAGATCAAAAGCAGGTTGGCGCACGCAATTACGGGCGACAGAAGAGCCGGTTCGACATGAATGTCAACCAGTCTCTGTCGGGACGTGGGTCGCTGTTCTTGAGTCTGGGCGAAACCAGTTACTGGAATCGGCAGGGCAGTACGCGACGTTGGCAGTTCGGTTACGGTAGCAATTATTCGGATATTAGTTACAGCTTCGCCGTTTCCCGCACCGAACAACAGGGCAGCCATCAGGGCGCTGACAACCAGATGACGGCGTCTATCAGCATTCCGTTTGGCGGCAGCCGTGGCACGCAGCGCATGTACTCAAACATTACCGCATCGAATCAAGGGGACTCGTCCATTCAAACCGGTCTGTCCGGCAGCCTGAATGAACATAACACTCTGAACTATTCGGCCCAGGCCAGCCAAAGCAAAACAGCGGGGCGCTCCACCAGTGTGGGTCTCAACTGGGACACACCAACGGCGAAAGTGGGTGGCAACTTTGGGCAAGGCCGCGACAACAAGCACTTGGACCTTGGCGCATCTGGTTCGGTAGTAGTGCACGGCGGGGGGGTGACCTTCGGACAGCCGGTGGGCGAGACATTTGCATTGGTTGAAGTGCCGAATACCGAAGGTATTGGCGTCGATTCCACCAACGCAGTGCGCACTGACAGCAAGGGTTATGCCGTCGTCCCGTTCGCCCAGCCCTATCGCTACAACTGGATCAACCTGGAAACTTCGACGTTTGGTAGCGGGATTGAAATTGCCGAAACCTCCGGCCAGGTTGTGCCAACGCGGGGCGCAGTGGTCAAGCGCCGATTCGAAGCAGAATCCGGCCGTCGAATCCAATTCGACTTGCGCCTGGGGGATGGCCAGAAGCTGCCATTCGGCGCACAGGCCTACGGAGAAAATGGGCGATTGCTTGGTAGTGTCGATAACGCCTCTCGCTTATTGGTATTCGGAATACCTGACAAGGGAGCCTTCAATGTCAAGTGGAGCAAGGGAAGTTGCGATGTTTTATATGATGTGCCGAAGGCGAATAAAGATCTGATGTATGAAAAATTTGATGAAAAATGCATTAATTAGCCAGCGCCGTAGAGTATTTTTCACTGCTTTTGCAGCGCATAATTGATCTGTACTCATAACGTTGGTATATGACTGACGCCTGTATCGCAGCGCCATTTGTGAAATCAGTGTATTCTTCAAGGCAGTCCGCACCAATTGCCAATATTAATATCGAAGGATATTCGACAATGGGTAGTATAGTTATAGTCGACGATCATCCACTGATGCGGATGGCGGTTCGTGTAATGCTCGAAGGAGAGGGATATACAATCGTGGCGGAAGTCGACAATGGCGTCGATGCCGTCGATCGTATCCGCAAACTTCTCCCGGATCTGGTTATTCTAGACCTGAGTATTCCTAAAATGGACGGCCTCGCAGTGATTGCTCACTTAAAGGCTATCGGCATTTCCACTCGCGTATTGATCCTTACCTCCGGTGACACCCGCAACTTCGCCATGCGCTCTTTGCAGGCGGGGGCGGCGGGTTTCGTGTGCAAGGATGAAAGCCTCGATGATCTGGTTAGCGCGGTGAAAGCCGTGCTGTCCGGGTACAGCTATTTCCCCGCCAACACCATTCATCAACTTCGCGACAATAACCAGGCAGCGAGCCAGGAGGCTCTATTGATCGCACAATTGTCGGATCGTGAAATCACAGTGCTGAAGTTGTTGGCACGAGGAATGGGTAATCAAGACATCGCCGATGAATTGATGATCAATCACAAGACCGTCAGCACGTATCGCGTTCGCCTGCAGCGCAAGCTGAGCGTGGAAAACCTGATTGCCCTCGGAGAACTCGCCAAGCGTAACGGCTTGGTGTGACAGGAGCACGCGCAATGCGTGCTTTTTATGGCTACGTAACAGCTGTAGTTCAACCTCCACAAACGCCCCCAAGCTTCAGTCAGCTACTTGCCTTGCGCGGATAGATCGCGCGCTCAGTGCCAACATTCAGTGAAAGGCAGGTTGGGGAAGCGAACTCCCATTTTTGATACTCTCAGCCCCCGTGTACGACGCCGAACAAGGCGTCGTACACGTTTTTTTGGCGGTTAATGGAAAAGTTAGAAATGGCAATTCTGGCGCAGGTCTCAGTTGCTGGCAGGTTGCGGAGCCTGCCAGCCACCGCCCAGTGCCTTGTACAACGACACCACATCGAGGAACGTCGCGGTGTCAGCCTGGGCGAGGGCATCCTGATAGGCGAACAAGTTACGCCGCGCGTCAAGTTCTACCAGATACGATGCTTGTCCCGCTTTATAGCGAATGCCGGCCAGCGAAGCAGCCTGCGTACTGTGCTCAGCGGACTCGGCTAGATGGCGAAGCCGCTCCTGCGATTGGCTGTAAGTGGTCAACGCCGCTTCAATCTCTTCGATGGCACGCAAGGCGACCAACTCATACTGTGCCTGAGCACCTTGGTAGTGGGCCTGAGCGGCTCGTTGTCGTGCTTTCACGCTTGCCAGGTGCAGCGCCGGCCAACTGACCGATGGTACGACGCTGAACGCTCGACTGCTGCCACGCCCCCAATCGCCGCCGCGCAAGGCAACAAAACCCAGAAAACCACCCAGGTCGATGCGAGGGTAGAGTTCGGCGGTGATCGCGCCCACGTCGGCGTTGGTCGCTGCCAACGTGCGCTCAGCGCTCGCCACATCGGGTCGACGGCGCAGAAGATCGCCGATGTCACCGATGGGCAAACGCGTGCCCAGTGGCGGCAGAGGAGTCGCTTTTTCCAGCGCTACCAATTGATCAGGGCGTACACCGGCCAACACCGCCAGACGAAAGCGCGCCAAGTCGCTGCGTGTTTGCAGCGGCGCCAGAGACGCCATGATGCTCGCTCGCAATGCTTCTGCGCTTTCCAGTTCGTCGGGATTACCGCGACCGTGTTCGACCATACTACGCACCACCGTCACGGCCGCGTCCTGGTTGGCCAGGTTGGCACGCACCACACTCAATTGTTGCTGAGCGCCGTACCATTGGAAGTAGTTATTGGCCACTTCTGCGACCACCACGATACGCACTTGCAGCGTATCGTCCGCGACCGCCTCGCTGCGAGCCTCAGCAGCTTGCGTTAGTCGTTTCAATCGGCCAAACAGGTCGATTTCCCACTGCGCATCCAGCCCCGCGCTGTAGGTTTTGCTGAGGTTCCGCTCACCAATAGGGCCGGCGTTGACCTGGGACATGCTGCGTGAATAGTCTGCACCGGCGGTCACCGTCGGCCACTTGTCGAGTTCGCGCTCATCGAGCATCGCACGCGCTTCGCTCATTCGGGTTTGCGCAATTCGGATGTCGTAGTTGCTGGCCAGTGCCTGCTCGATCAAGGCGTCTAGTTGACTGTCCTTGAATTGGCGCCACCAGTCCTGTTGCAGACGATCTGCAGAGTACAGCTGCGAGGGCAACTGCTGTGTAAGGGTGATCGGCTTGTTGCTGACCGGTTTATAGTCAGGACCTACGGTGCATCCGGCCATCACGGCCGGGCACAGCAGGAGATAAAGCATACGCATGGGAAAGGTTCCTCGATCAAGCATGATCGGCTCCCGGGTTTGCGCTGGTCGGCACCTCGGCGGTACTTGCCAATTCAAGCGTGCGGGGGTTGTTGGCCGCAGCACGATGGTCCACGGCAATAAGGGAATATATGGTCGGCAAGACCAGCAAGGTGAAGGCAGTCCCTACCAGCATACCCACGACAATCACCAGCCCCAGGTCGTAGCGACTGTGCGCCCCGGCACCCGAGGCGAACAGCAGCGGGATCAGACCGGTCACCATGGCTGCGGTGGTCATCAGGATCGGTCGCAGACGCAGCCTCGCCGACTGCAGAATTGCGGCGCTACGATCCAGGCCTTCTTTAATCTGGATTTCATTGGCAAACTCGACCATAAGGATGCCGTGCTTGCTGATCAGTCCAATCAACGTCACCAGGCCGATCTGGGTGTAGATGTTCATCGTGGCCATGCCCAGGGCAAGAGGAATCAACGCACCACAGACAGACATCGGCACACTGATCAGGATGATCAGTGGATCGCGCAGACTTTCGTACTGCGCCGCCAGCACCAGGTAGATCACGATGATGGCGAACAAAAATGCCATGTACAACGCGGCACCTTCCTGATGGTACTGACGTGAGTCCGACAGCCAGTCGCAGGTAAATCCAGGGGCCAGTTTGCTGGTCTGTTCTTCAAGAAACTGCACAGCTTCCCCCATGCTCACGCCTGGTTTGGGAATCGCTTGCAGAATCGCGGAGTTCAACTGGTTGAATTGCGTCAACTGGTTCGGTTCGACACCTGTCGAGACTTCCACCAAGTTGGACAGCGGTACTTGTCCGCCGCTGGCACTGGTCACGTAAAAACGCGACAGCGCTTCAGGCGACAGACGCTCATTACGCAAGCTCTGCGGAATAACATCATAGGAGCGACCATCCATTGCGAAGCGGTTGACGTAGTTTTCACCCACCAGTACGGCCAGCGTGTCGCCGATGGCTTTCATGGTCACACCCAGGCTGTTAGCCTTGGATCGGTCTACCTTGATGCGGATGACGGAGTTGTTGTAGTCCAAATCACTGTCCACGACCATGAACAGGCCACTTTTTCGAGCGGCGCTTTTCAGCTCTTCCATGGCTTCGTAAACGACTTTGTAGTCGCTGGCACTCTTGAGCACCATCTGTACCGGCAAGCCCCCCGTGGAACCGGGCAGCGATGGCAGCTGGAAGGCAAAAACGTTGCTGCCCTCAATGTCGTTGGCGCGGCTTTGCATGTCGAGTTGGATCTGATCGGCATTGCGTTCGCGCTTCTCCCACTCGACGAAGTTCACGCCGCCGATGCTGTTGGAAACTCCATTGATCCCGTTGATCAACCAAAGGTTGCTTTGCTCCGGCAGGGTGACCATTACCTCGTTCCACTTCTGACCGAACTTTTCGACGTAGTCGATGCTGGCATTCTGTGGGGACTTGATCGCGGTCAGTACGGTGGACTGGTCCTCAAGCGGTGCGAGTTCGCTTTTGGTGTGGCTGTACAGCACCGGCACGCTCAAGATCACGACCAAGGCAACGATGCAGGTGATCCATCGTTGGTGCAGGGAAATATCCAGCACACGGCAATAAGCCTCACCCAGATGGTGAAAAAATTGCTCTGCGCGACGGGCCATCCAACCTTCGCTCATTTTGCTGTCGAGCAAAAACGAACTCATGACCGGCGACAGCGTCAAGGCGATAAGACCCGACACCATTACTGAGCCTGCCAGCGTGAACGCGAACTCCTTGAACAGCGAGCCCGTCAGACCGCCCATCAGGCCGATCGGCGCGTAGACTGCGGCCAGTGTCAATGTCATGGCAATCACCGGCGCTGCCACTTCGCGTGCACCAATCAAAGCAGCACGGGCAGGGGAGTGTCCCTCTTCGATATGCCGATGAACGTTTTCCACCACAATAATGGCGTCGTCCACCACCAGACCTATCGCCAGGACCATGGCCAACAGCGTCAACAGATTGATACTGAAACCGAACATCGCCATGAATGCCGCGGCACCGAGCATCGACAGCGGAATGGTAATGACCGGAATGATGACCGCACGCACAGATCCCAACGCCAGGAAGATCACCACCACGACTATGATGATCGCCTCCAGCAGCGTCCCCAATACTTCGTCAATAGAGGCCTTGATAAAACGCGCCAGTTCGAAAGGCACGGCGACTTTGACGTCGGCCGGTAGACTTTGACGGATACCCGGCAGCAGTTCGTTAAGCTTTTTGACGATCACCAGAGGGTTGGCATTCGGGGCCGCGTTCAGTCCGAAGAACACCGCGTTGACGCCATCCATGGTGGCGCTGGTGTCCGTGGCGGCTGCGCCCAGCTCGACGGTGGCAATATCGTTCAAACGAACAATACCAACGGGCGTGGACTTGACCACCAGATCGCGAAATTCACTCACACTGACCAGGTCGGTGTTGACTTGAATGTCGGAGACGACGTAAAGCCCCTTGGCTTGGCCCGGGGCCGCCTGTACGTTGTTATCACGCAGCGCTTGCGCGACATCGGCGCCCGAAATGTCGTGAGCGGCCATGCGGTTGGCGTCCAGCCAGATCCGCATGGCCATCTTCTGCCCACCATTGAGGTCGATGCTGCCGACACCTTCAATGGACGAAAGCTGCGGCTGCACCACACGTGTCACGTAATCCGACAACGCCGCAGTTGATAGGGTCGGGCTAGAAAATCCGACGTAAGCAACAGCAGTCGCCTCTCCGGAAGACTTCACGATGACCGGGTCATAGGCCTCGGCCGGCAGCCGGTACTTGACCTCGTTGACCTTGGCCATCACTTGCGTCATTGCCTTGTTCGAGTCGGCATTGAGCTTCATCCGCACGACGATCACGCTGCGGCCCTGAGTCGAGGTCGACATCATGTAATCAACGTCTTCGACAGTGGCCACCGACTGCGCGATCGCCTGAGTCACGAACCCTTGCATCAACTGCGGCGAGGCGCCCGGGTACTGAGTGGTGATGGTCAGTGTGGCGCTCTCAGTGAGCGGATATTGCCGAACGGGTAATTGATTGACGGCAAGCAACCCTAGTAATAGAACCAGGGTGCTCACCACCAGCGCCAATACCGGGCGCCGGACAAAAAGATCAGTAAACTTCATGACAGTTAGTTCGCCTGTTACTTATCTACGTCAGTTTTGGGTGCCGTTTCGAGCGACACGCTGTCCTGAGAGATGATTTCGACGTGAGCGCCATTGCTCAGGCGCAATTGACCGGAAGTCACGACCCGGTCTCCGGCCTTGACCCCGTCAAGCAGTACGGCACGCCCGTGCGAACGTTGACCGGTCTTGACCTGAACCAAGCGTGCACTTAGCGTTTTTTCATCGTTACCTTCCACGGCATAGACGAAGTCGCCATAGGTGTTGTAACTCACGGCGGTTTCCGGAACGCTCAGGGCTCGTTCAGGGGTTGGCAATACGATGCTGGCTTTCACGTACATGCCGGGCGTCAGCAGTTTTTCTGAGTTTGGGATCGTGGCCTGCACCAGCATCGTTCTTGTACCTGGGTCGATACGTGGCTCAAGAGCGCTGACCCTGCCGAAGAAGGTACGACCGGGATAGGCATCAACAGCAACCTGCATGGCCTGACCGGGTTTCAACTTCGCGATGTCACGCTCTGGCAGGGTTACATTGGCAAACAGAGTGTCGGCGTCGGTCAGAGAAACCAGCGCCGTACCTGAGTGGACAAACTCACCAAGGTTGACCGTGCGCACACCCAGCACGCCCGAAAAGGGGACCTTGATTCGTTTTTGATCGATTTGTGCAGTAACACGGGTGATATCGCCCTGAATTACCTGGTAATCAGCCTGCGCTTGATCAAGCTGCTCCTGTGTAGCGGCCTTTTGAGGAACCAGGTGTTGCGTACGTTGCAGGCGCAATTTGGCATTGATTGACTGCGCTTTCAGGCGCGCCAGCTCACCTCGTTCCGGAGCGTCGTTGAGCTGGACCAAGACCTGGCCCGCTTTGACAACATCTCCGGCACGAAAACTGATGGCCGTAACGCGCCCGCTTAATTCGGCGGTTACCTTGACCTGACGAGTGGCTTCAAGCTCGCCAATGCCACTGAGCATGTCGACTTGCTCATCCTGGGAGACCATCGCTACTGCAACTTTTATCGCCGGGCTTACAGTTTGCGTTTCGCCCTGTGCAATGTTCGAGTTCGCACAAAGTATGGTGACGGAAAGGGCACTGCCACACGCCAGCAGCACAGTGCCACCCGCCCATCGTTTGAGTGTTCTATTCATATGTTTTACTTATCTTGATTTGCAGAAATATCCCTCACTCAAAGGCGAGGAATAACCGGATCGTTTCGATGAAGAATCAGAATGTGGGACAGAGCGCCCAGTCCTCCGGATCCCTTGTTAACCGCTTGAGGCAAGCCGATATCGCTCACTCGGTGGAGGGTTTGAAATGACGATAAAATGATAACGGGCGAGGGTTGGCAGGCTCCATGCGCCAAACCCCAAGGTTCTTTCGCAAACGTCCATAAAGGCCCATGAATGGTCTCTGACATATTGGCAAGGCGTATAAATCACTCAAGATGCCGCTTCGATTTGCGGCCACAAGGTCAGCGCAGTTCAACGAATTAGACTGCTGGCAAGCCGTGTCATTGCTTTATATAGCCATAATGCGGCCTGAGATAAGCCATATAGCGTTTTTGATTTAACTCCAAGTCATCGAAGGGGAGGGTGAAATATTACTTATAAGACAGCGTTATGGTAACCCCTCCAGTAACTCGACCAGGCATGGCTGTAGCTGTAGTAGTAACATAGCGAACTTTCATGTTTTTTGTGACAGTCCCGCCTTCTTCGGGAATATTGCCAAAAGTACGCACATTAATTAAACTCGCAGGAGGAGAAAGTGACACCTCTTTTGAATCGTCATATATCTTCAGCGCGATCCCTTTGGCCATTCCAGCCCCTCCCCCTGGGGTCAATATGCTTGTAGAATTTTTCAAGTTTCCAACATCGCTCATCTCATAACTCACCATGAAAGGATAGCCAGCACCAGCACAAATTAAAGTCATGTTGAAATCAACCCCCTGCGAATAACTAATTCGGCTCATGTCTATCTTCGGCAGAATTACAGTTCCTGGGGTCTTGAGTTCGCACGCCTTGTTTTCAACCAAAACGTTAGAGCCTGAAACAGAAACAACGCCAGCCCCAATATAAGTTTGGGTGACTTTATTTCTGACGCCGTGCCAGGAGAGATTCGGAATTCCAGACAAAACATATGATCCCGGCGGTAAATAATCTAACGCCACAAGCCGAACTCTAACTTTTGACCCTAAAGTAAACCGCGTCCCGCTCGCTCTAACTACCTCGGCGATTACTTGAAATGAGCTAGTTAGAGGTGTGTACGGGGTAACATCCCCAACCTCTGCAATAACGCCGATTTTAGGATGTCCAGTTGCATATGCTATATAGCTCTTGCCTTCAAATGTAATGCGCTTCCCAGTATCTGTCGCAGTACTTCTTATGATACTTTGAAGGCTTTCCTTTGCGGTCGGACTGGTTACGCAATCAAGTGCGATCGGCGTAAACACCTCGTGCCAATTTTTAGAAATAATTTTTCCAGAACCGTCGCCTGTAGCGAATCCCACTATTGGCGGTAAACTTACTTGGGAACTATTATACGTACACTCGGTAGCCTGCACCTCACTGCATAAACAAAAAAGCGAAAAGAACAATAGGAGCAAAAATTGTAATTTTACTTTGTTAACACTGGGTATATGCATTATCAGCCCAATCCACCCTTAAGAAATGGTCTCAATGTTATAGAAAAACCTCTATTCAGCTTTGAGGTCTCACTCGTGCCGAATTTGCTGTCGTGCTGCAAGCAAGCGACAACCATCGCGGAAGTTGCCAAGAAAATGCGCGCAGGGTAAGCAAATTCAAAAAATAATTTTACTTGATCCACACTTGCCACCAACCGCCAGAATCCTTCTACCCACACAGAGAATTCTATTGGAGCTGTAGGATTTTCCCTACATGACGTATTGAATCTATGTTACGCAAGCAAACGCCCCCCATAATAGGTGGAATTTCCACGATTGATTACAGTGGCGAGACCAAATTTCTCTGCTTACCGCCTGGGAAACTGCATAAATTGTTGAAAATATGTCGGCTCAGGAGGTGCTTTTAAATCCGAATTGAGGCCGCCACCATCAAATGATGCGGGGAGGAGGGTGAGGCGCGGATTATCGCAAACCTAATGCGCGCGCTGCCACATCGACCAGACTTGTGGAAGCCGAAAGCTACCCTGATTTCAATTAAAGGCGAGGGGATGTAAGTTAGGGTGTATTGTTCCTGTTTCCTGTGTTTGCAACCAATCAGATGAATCTGGACAAAAATAAGACTCGTCTGATAGGCAGATGCTTCGGCGGGCGCTAATTTCTTTCCTTTTTTTGAGGAGCAGTCAGTGCGCACGAGCAGGGGAAAGGTTGTCATACTCAGCAAAAATTCGAGTTCGCTATTCGTTTACGCAGACGCACTCAACAAATTGGGTTTTTACACCCTCAGCTTATGCAACCAAGTTAGCGAGGTAATGGCATTGTTGGATGAGGGTAGACGTTATGAGTATCTGCTTTACGACGCGCTAGATTCCGAAGTCGATGCGCATTCTCTGCAAGCGATTACAAAATACCGGTCAGTTGCCACGATAATCGCTATCGCTGATGCAAACTCCCGACAACGCCAAAGCCTCTTACTTTGGGCGAAAACCCATAAAATTCCGCTTCGGGGCATTTTGCAAAAACCACTACGGCGAGGGGAGTTACGTGAGTTTATCGAGCATTACTTGACAGCGTTTGACTAAAAGTAGTCAAGTTGTGGAATCAAATTATAAAGAAAATCTTTAAAATCAGCTGTGATTCGGTCACCTCGTGACGGATCAAGACAATGCAGGCGCACGCATGCGCCAAAGCAAAGCCCATAGTGGAAATTGCTGGCATAACTCGCCGATAGAGCGTGTGTTTCGCAGCTCGAAAAATGAATGGATACTGACGGTGGGCTACATGAAAGCTCAAGAGGCGCACCGCGATATCCGTCATTAGCTGATGCATCAGTGCAACTGAATTAGACCGCACCAATTCAACAACGGACGGGCCCAGCTCAGACCGAGAAAAAACTTAACTTCGTGTCCGGGATTAATTGACCGGTTGGCTAAGAGTTTCGTGGGAAAAGTATCGATTTTCCGCAGTCGCGAGTGAGATCTATAGGGTGCTGGAGAGATTGTTGGAGTGAGACAGACGTTTGTGCAGGAAGGCGCGTAGCGTAATACGTGGTTTAACATAATATACATTACACGTAACAAGATGTTTCTGGATTAGCCCGGTTGCACGCCAGATTTCAATCCAGAGTTTTACCCTGAGTCCTCTTTTCAAAACCTCGGCCTTGCCTGCAATTGGCGACCTTCAATCAGCATTCCGCGTCAGTTTTTCAATCAGCATTCGGTGCTGTGGAAATTGCGCAATCAGTTTGCGTCGATCACCCATCTCCATATCCGCAAAATCAAATCCCGGCGACACCGCTTCGCTGACCAATCCAAATCCATGTTCTCCCTCGAGCAGTCGCGAAGCTTTCCAGATTCCGCCAGGCACGTGCATTTGCAGATGCTGTCCCGCCAGAATGTCGTTGCCCATTACCAGCGTTTCCAGCGAGCCGTCAGCATGGATCATGCTGTACTCGATGGGATCGCCCAGATGGAAAAAATGCACAATGTCGGAATGATTGAAATGAAACTGGCCCACTGGTGATTGCTCGGTCAACAGGTAGTAAATCGATGTCATCAGGTACCGTGGGCCACCGACGGTATCGAGCATCTCTCTATGATCGGCCTGATAGGTTCTGCGAAAGTAACCGCCTTCCACGTGAGATTGCAGATCCAGCGCCTGAATCAAGGCCTGTGCGTTTACTGTGCGTTGAGACATGCTCTGCTCCGGTGGATGGCGGCGTATTTTACGATAGCTCTACTAAACGGCTATTTAGTGTAGTTAACAGAAGATCGCTGAATTTAGAAGATTTTACCCTTCTTTTAAGCGACCCTTTTATTCAAGAAAGCAATTCAGAAATCCACCGTTGCCGATAGCAGATAAGTCCGTGGCGTCGAAAGCGTCAAACCGGGTTCGCTGTCATCTGATGCGCCCGCCGAACTCCAATAGCGTTTATCCAATACGTTCTCGACATTGGCGCGTACGGTGATGGTCTTGTCGTCCAGTTTAAAGGCGTAGCGCGTCCCCACGTCGAATCGCTCCCATGAGTCGATTTCCTTCTGGTTGGACTGATCCAGATACTGCGAACTCGAATAGATTCCACGGCCTGTCAGCGTCAGCCCCTGCACATTGGGTACATCCCACTCTGCGCCGAGATTGACGTTGTATTTAGGGGTCGCGGGCGCGCGGTTACCGTCAAAGGTTCCATTGGTGGTCTGGGTCAGTTCGCTGTCGATGTACATCACGCCGCCGAGCAATCGAAACCCTTTGAACGGTTCGCCGAACACACTCAATTCCACACCATCGTTTTGTCGTTTGCCGTTCGGGCCGAAGACTCGTGTCGAGGCGTTGGTTTCATAAGCAGGCTGTTTGATCCGGAACACAGACGCTGTAAGCGCATACGAACCCGCGTCATATTTGGCCCCGACTTCGACTTGTCGGCTGATAAAAGGCGGGAAGATTTCATCCTCGTTGATCGACGTCGATGGCGCAATTTTCCCTTGGCTGAGGCCTTCCATGTAGTTGGCGTAGAGCGAGAGCTTGTCCGTCGCCTTGAACAGAATGCCGCCCGATGGCGAGAGTTTTTCTTCGTCATAGGCTGTGTCGCCCTTCACATCACCGCTCCAGTCGTCGACTTGAACCCTTTGCCAGCGGGCGCCCAGGGTCAGCAACAGGCGATCATCGAAGAACCCCAGCGTATCGGACAGTGCGACGCCGCTGAAGCGGTTTTCCGTGTAGACCCTGGCGTCGTAGCGTGTTGGCGTGCGCGGCTTTGCGGTTTCCACCGGGTCATACAGATTGCTGCGCCCTGCTGCATACCGCGCGCCACCATTTTCGAAATCCATGTAGAAGTAACTGGCCGCCAGGTTGACCTCGTGGCTGACCGGTCCGGTGTGGAACCAGTTGCGTACACCCGCCGTGGCGGTCCGGACATTTTCGTCACGGGTGAAATCCCGCGGTTGAACGCTGAAATCGCCGGCGTCGTTGGTCACCGACACCGCATGCCGAAGGAAATCGTGATTACTTTTACGTGCGCCGACGCCGCCATACAACATGACCGAATCGCTGACGTCGAACTCGCCATTGAGCGTGCCAAACGTATCTTTGGTTCGCGCCTGGCTCCAGGGTTGCGCGTAGTTGTCGCGCACATCATCAGCATCCGGAACTTTAGCGTTTGCACCGACCTGCACACGTTCTTGCGGCGCATCGGTATCGCGCTCGGTGTGACCGATATCGGTGGAAAGCCGCAGGCGCTCACCACGAAAATCCAGGCCCAGCACGGCCATGTCGCGATCGACGCTCTGGTGATCCCATTCAGTGTCACCCGATTGTTTGACGCCGTTGAAACGCAGGCCGAACTGGTTGTCCTCACCAAACCGACGACCGATATCGACGGCGCCGCCGAGCTGATTGTTCGAGGCGTAACTGGCCGTCAGCGATGTATTCGGCTGATCGCCGGCGCGCTTGGGCACCACGTTGATCCCCCCTCCTACACTGCCCCGCGGCGAAATCCCGTTGATCAGTTGGCTCGGGCCCTTGAGGATGTCGACGCGATCGGCCATTTCCATGTCGATCGTGTAAGTGGGCAGAACCCCGTAGAGCCCGTTGTAGGAAACATCACTGTTGAACAGGCTGAAACCGCGGATGGTGAATTGCTCATAACGGCCGCCTGCCGGGTTGGTCGCACGCACCGAGGGATCGCTGGCGATCAGATCGCCCAGAGTGCGGGCCTGCTGGTTTTTCACCGTTTCGCTGGTGTATGTGGTCATGCTGAACGGGGTCTCCATGAAATCCCTGGAACCCAGCAGTCCTTGCGAACCACGGCGCGCCACCTGCCCACCGGCAAAAACCTCGGAATCCGTGCTACCCGTCGATCCAAGAATCGAAGTAGGTGCCAGTTCCAGACTACCGCCGTCTGGCGCCGGAATGACTGTGTAAGCACGTTCGCCCGCCGGTTGCAGCTGTAGACCGGACCCCAGCAACAACCGGGTGAAGCCCTCCTCCACGCCGAACTCACCCGACAAACCATTGCTGTTCCGCCCGCTGACCAGGGCAGGATCTACCGACAGATTGACCCCGGCCAGTCCGGCAAAACGGGTCAGCGCAGCACCCAGGCTGCCGGCCGGCACCTGATAACCGCGGCGGTCGGCGCTTTCCGCCCAACTGCTGGGGATCAACAGGGGGCTGGCACTCAGGCTCAACAAAAGGCTCAACTGCAACAACGGACGCAAACGACCTGGAAATACTGCAGGCATAGGAAAAAGCTCTCGATTTGGTTCACTTGCCTGGAATGACCAGCGAGGCGAAAAAAAGGGACAGGTCTCAGACTGTTTTTTTGGACTGGGATAATTTTCGCGGAACGAGAGAGACCCAAAAGCGCGTGCGTTTCTGCACTTCGATCGGCAGGCTGGCCGCCAACAGCGAGAGCACTTGATCGGTGTTATCCAGGCGAAAACTGCCGGTGATGCGCAACGCCTCCAGCTCCGGATCCCAGCGCAGCACGCCAGGGCGGTAACGGCTTAATTCGCGCAGAAAATCCCCCAGTGGCTGGTTCTGCGCCATCAATACACCGTCGCGCCAGCTCGGCATCGAGGCGTCAAACGCTCGGACAACACCCGCACCAGACGCCTGCAGCCTGATCTGCTGGCCCTGATTGAGGATCAGCGCTGGCCCGTTTGACGGTTGCAACTGCACCGAGCCACGGACCACCGACACATTGCAGTCACGCTCATTGAGACGCACGCAAATCTCGCTGTGACTGACGATGATCCGCCCGAACGGCAGATTGATGATCAGCGCTAAGTTGCCTGGTACATCAAGGGCCATCTCTCCCCGCACCAGCGTGAGCTGACCGGCAGCAAGATCCATATTGACGGCACTGTCGGTATTGAGCTGCAACGAACTGCCATCGGCGAGCGGCAATTTTTTGCGTTCACCGGTGCCCGTCTGCAAATCCGCGCGCCAGACATCCAGCGGCAGTTGCCGACTGAGCAGCCAGGCCGCCGGCACCAGTGCCGCGATGCCGAGCGCGCGTTTCAGCGCGGCCCGACGCGCAGGATCCGGACGATCCAGCGTAGCCATGGCTAACGCAGAAGGCAGAGCGGAAAACCGTTCGCGCAAGCGCTGGATTTTCTGCCACGCGTGTTCATGCCGGCTATCGCTGTTGCGCCAGACCTGCAATTGCGCATGATCGTCAGCGCCCGCTTCGCCGGACTCAATCAACGCCAGCCAGTGCGCGGCGGCGCGGGCGACTTCGCGGGCTTCATCGCTGGGGGCTACGCGCATCAAAGCTCCACCAGCAGACAATGCTCGTAGGCCTGCGCCATGTAACGTTTGACGGTGCGCTCGGACACTTGCAGGCGCTCGGCGATTTCGCGGTAACCGAGGCCTTCAAGCTGACTCCACAAAAACGCCCGACGTACCGCTCGGGGCAAACCATCGAGCAACTCATCCAGCGCTTGCAGGGTTTCCAGCAGCAGCCAACGCTGCTCGGGCGATGGCACGCACTCCTCCGGCAGTTGCGCGAGGGCTTCGAGGTAGGCTTTTTCCAGACTGCGGCGGGTGTAGAAGTTGCTCAGCAGACGTTTGCCCACGGTCAGCAGATAGGCGCGGGGCTCACGCATGTCGGCAATCGGTTGCGCGCTGCACAGCACGCGCATGAAGGTGTCCTGGCTCAGATCAGCCGCATCCCACGCGTTGCCCATGCGTCGACGCAGCCAGGTTTCCAGCCAGCCTCGGTGATCGCGGTACAGCGCGTGCAGGCTCTGCTCGGATGGCGTGGCGGCTTCAATCATCTCAAGAGACCCTGCGCGAAGTTAGATTCAAATGAGACTGATTCTATTTAACTTCGCTTGGGACACAAGATCTTTTTGCCCGTGACGGCAATCTCTAGCGTTTCAGCGTCTCGCTCGGCAGCTCTTTGAACAGTGCCCGATAACTGCTGGAAAAACGCCCCAGATGCCAGAACGACCAGTGCATCGCCACCTCGGCCACAGTGGTTTCCGTGGGCCGGCGCCTGAGCAATTCGCGGTGTGCACTGTTCAGTCGACGCAGGCGTAGCCAGTGACTCGGGGTCATCCCGGTGTAGGCCTTGAACGCCTGCTGTAATTGCCGCAACGGCACCCCTGCGACCTTCGACAGTTCGAGCAGATTGACGGTGTCTTCCGGCGAATCCGCCGCCCACTCCCCTACTCGCTTCATGATCATCCGTTCTTCGCTACGCCGCTGTAATCCGCCGCGATCAAGACGGGTGTGTGCGTTATCGAGGATGAACAGGCAGTCTTCGAGTAACTGCTGAGTCAGTGAGTCTTTATCAAACGGATCAATAGCTTGCGACAACTTCGTGAGAGTTGAGCTTAACCAGCGACTGAACAAGGCGTTCTGCCCGCAGTTAAGCGGCGCCATGAACAATCCTTCGAGTCTCGCCACATCCAGACCGTGCTGACGGACGAATTCCGGGCCGAACACCACGGCGATTTCCTGGTAGTTCTCCGGGGTGATCCAGATGTTGCGGCTGTCTTCGTTGAGCAGATACAGCGCGTTATCGCTGCGATCGAAACAGAACGCCAAGGCACCCGACGGCGCGCTGAATGTCTGCTCGACGCGGGTGTTCATCTGTTCTTCGTAGACCTGCACACCCTCCAGGTCCAGATAGCGGATCTGCCCGGCGAAATGTCCGGGAGACATCTGCTGGTAATGCTGGACCCAACCCGGCGTGGCGCGGATCTGTTCGCTGACATCAGCGGTATTGAAAGCCTGAACCTGAAGCGGATTACACGTTGTCATGGGAGACCTTGCGCACTCTTTTGGTGCGCTTTGGTGCTGCTTAAAGTGGATAGATGGAACGGCAAGGCACGCCCAAGATAGTCGTCAACGCGCCACAGGGGAAGGGGCGGAAGATGAAACCCGCCCTCCCCGGCGTCTATAAAACCAATAACGAGGTCTTTATGAATGCCCCTTTCGATCAGCTGTTCACGTGGCTGAAAGATCACAAGATTACCGAAGTTGAATGTGTGGTCAGCGACCTGACCGGCATCGCCCGCGGCAAGATCGCACCGACCAACAAGTTCCTGCATGAGCGAGGCATGCGCCTGCCGGAAAGTGTGCTGCTGCAAACGGTAACCGGGGATTTTGTCGACGACGACATCTACTACGACCTGCTCGACCCGGCCGACATCGACATGGTCTGCAAACCGGTGAGCGACGCCGTGTATGTGATTCCATGGGCGATCGAGCCGACCGCCATCGTCATCCACGACACCTTCGACAAGTTCGGCAACCCGATCGAACTGTCGCCGCGCAACGTGCTGAAGAAAGTTCTGCAGCTGTACACCGACAAGGGCTGGAAGCCGATCGTGGCGCCGGAAATGGAGTTCTACCTGACCCAGCGCTGCGAAGACCCGGACCTGCCACTCAAGGCGCCGCTGGGCCGTTCGGGCCGTGCTGAAAGCGGTCGGCAATCGTTCTCGATCGATGCCGCCAACGAATTCGATCCGCTGTTCGAAGACGTCTACGACTGGTGCGAGCTGCAAGGTCTGGATCTGGACACACTGATCCACGAAGACGGCCCGGCCCAGATGGAAATCAACTTCCGTCACGGCGACGCACTGGATCTGGCCGACCAGATCACCGTGTTCAAACGCACCCTGCGCGAAGCGGCGCTCAAGCACAACGTCACTGCCACGTTCATGGCCAAGCCGATTGGCGACGAACCCGGCAGCGCCATGCACCTGCACCAGAGCGTCGTGGAGATCGCCACCGGCAAGCCGATCTTCGCCAATGCCGACGGCACAATGAGCGAGCTGTTCCGCCATCACATCGGCGGCCTGCAGAAGTACATCCCGAAAGTGCTGCCGATGTTCGCGCCGAACGTGAACTCGTTCCGCCGCTTCCTGCCGGACACTTCGGCACCGGTCAACGTCGAGTGGGGCGAAGAAAACCGCACCGTCGGCCTGCGTGTGCCGACCTCCGGGCCGGAATCCATGCGCGTGGAAAACCGCCTCCCGGGCGCCGATGCCAACCCGTATCTGGCGATCGCCGCGAGCCTGCTGTGTGGCTACATCGGCATGGTCGAAGGCATCGAACCGAGTGCCGCCGTCGAGGGCCGCGCCTACGAACGCCGTAACCTGCGCCTGCCGATCACCATCGAAGACGCGCTGACGCAAATGGAAGAGTGCGACACCGTTGCGCGTTACCTGGGCAACAAGTTCGTGCGCGGCTACGTCGCAGTCAAACGCGCCGAGCATGAAAACTTCAAGCGCGTGATCAGCTCCTGGGAGCGCGAGTTCCTGCTGCTGAGCGTCTGACCAACACCCACAAACCCTGTGGGAGCTGGCTTGCCAGCGATTACGTCGGCACAGTCGACATCACTATCGACTGACCCACCGCTATCGCTGGCAAGCCAGCTCCCACAAGGGGGCGTGCTCACCCGAAAAACTCCAATAATTCCAAGAGGTGTCGATATGCGTCTATTGAAATCCATGGTTCCCGCCGTACTGGCGCTGTTGTGCAGCACCGCAGCCCTGGCCCAGCCACAGGTCAGCGTCTACAACTGGACCGACTACATCGGTGAAACCACCCTCGCCGACTTCCAGGCCAAGACCGGGATCAAGGTGATCTACGACGTTTTCGACTCCAATGAAACCCTGGAGGGCAAGCTGCTCGCCGGCCGTACCGGCTACGACGTGGTGGTGCCGTCCAACCACTTCCTCGCGCGTCAGGTGAAGGCCGGGGCGTTCCTCAAACTCGATCGCGAGCAGCTACCAAACTGGAAGAATCTCGATCCCAAGCTGCTTGAACTACTCGAAAAGAACGACCCGGGCAACCAGCATTCGGTCCCCTACCTGTGGGGCACCAACGGCATCGGCTACAACGTCGACAAGGTCAAGGCTGTGCTCGGCATCGATCACATCGATTCCTGGGCCGTGCTGTTCGAGCCGGAAAACCTGAAGAAACTCACCCAGTGTGGCGTGTCGATGATGGACTCGGCGGACGAAGTGTTTCCGGCGATCCTCAACTACATGGGCATGGACCCACGCAGCGAAAACCCGGAAGACTATAAAAAGGCCGAAGCGAAACTGCTGAGCATTCGCCCGTACATCACCTATTTCCACTCCTCGAAATACGTTTCCGATCTGGCCAATGGCGATATCTGCGTAGCCTTCGGTTACTCCGGCGACGTATTCCAGGCGGCCAACCGCGCCAAGGAAGCCAAGAACGGGGTGAATATCGCTTACGCGATTCCGAAGGAAGGCGCCAACCTGTGGTTCGATTTGCTGGCGATCCCGGCCGACGCCAGCAACACCAAGGAAGCCCACGCCTTCATCAATTACCTGCTCGATCCGCAAGTGATTGCCAAGGTCAGCGCTTCGGTCGGTTACGCCAACCCGAACCCGGCCGCCAAGCAGTACATGGATCAGGCGCTGGTGAACAATCCCGAGGTCTACCCGTCCCAGGCGGTGCTGGACAAGCTCTACATCTCCTCTACCCCGCCCCAGTCGATCATGCGTCTGATGACCCGGTCCTGGAGCAAAGTGAAGTCGAACAAATGAATCAGTACAGCAAAGAACACGCCCGCTCCTATTACGCAGCTTCGGCCCGGGCCAGTACGCCCTGGCCGGCACTCGACGGTGATCTCAGCGCCGATGTCTGCGTGATCGGCGGCGGCTTCACCGGGGTCAACACCGCGATTGAACTGGCGCAGCGCGGGCTGTCGGTGGTGTTGATTGAAGCCCGACGCATTGGCTGGGGCGCCAGCGGGCGCAACGGCGGTCAGTTGATTCGCGGCATCGGTCACGAGGTCGAAAGCTTTGCCCGCTATGTCGGCAATGACGGCGTGCGTTACTTGCAGCGCGCCGGGATCGACTCGGTGGAACTGGTGCGCCAGCGCATCACCGAGAACGCCATCGAGTGCGACCTGCGCTGGGGCTTCTGCGAGCTGGCCAACACTCCGGCGCAATTCGCTGCGTTCAAGGAGGAGCAAGTCAGCCTTGGCGAACTTGGCTATCGACATGAAACCCGTCTGGTCGGCCCGGAGCAGGTCCGTCAGCAAGTGGTCAACGCCGACGGCTACGCGGGTGGTCTGATCGACATGGGGTCCGGTCATCTGCACCCGCTGGATCTGGTGCAAGGCGAAGCGCGTCTGGCGGCGTCCCTCGGTGTGCGAATCTTCGAGCAAAGCCCGGTGCTGCAGATCATTCATGGCGAAACCGTTGAAGTGCGCTGCGCCACCGGCAGCGTTCGCGCCGGCAGTATGGTGCTCGGTTGCAACGCGCATCTGGATGAACTCGAACAGCAACTCAGCGGCAAGGTCCTGCCCGCCGGCAGTTACATCATCGCCACCGAGCCGCTGTCCGAGGAGCGTGCCGCGCAATTGATCCCGCACAACCTCGCGTTGTGCGACCAGAAAGTCGGCCTCGATTACTACCGGCTCTCGGCGGATCGACGCCTGCTGTTCGGCGGCGCCTGTCATTATTCCGGGCGCGATCCGGCGGATATCGCCGCCTACATGCGCCCGAAGATGCTCAAGGTCTTCCCGCAACTGGCGGACGTGCGCATCGACTATCAATGGGGTGGCAAGATCGGCATCACCGCCAACCGTTTCCCGCAGGTCGGCCGGCTCAAGCAGCAGCCGAACGTGTTCTACGCTCAGGGTTACTCCGGGCACGGCCTCAACGTCACGCACTGGTGCGCCAAGCTGCTGGGCGAAGCGATTCACGCCGGCCACAGTCAGGGCATGGACGTGTTCAGCGCGGTACCGCACATGACCTTCCCCGGCGGCCCGGCCTTGCGTTCGCCGCTGCTGGCACTGGGCATGTTCTGGTATCGCCTGCGTGAAATCCTCGGCTGAGCGCATCTACCACGTAACCATCTCCTCGCTTATTTGCTCTATCGCCAAGCACTTCTATATTGATGAAGTGCTTTTGCGTTCCTGACGCTCAGCATCCACCAAACCGAGGAGGACATGGATGAAGTCGTCAGCCGCCGATGAGCCACGAGCACCGGGCCAAGCGCCGATCAAGACGCGTCGCTTCGGTATTTCACTGGTGTGGATCGTGCCGATCGTCGCGGTGCTGGTCGGTATTTCGCTGGTGGTGCACAACCTGATGCAGGAAGGCCCGACCATCGTCGTCAACTTCAAGACCGGCAGCGGCCTGACCGCCAACAAGACCGAGGTCAAATACCGCAATGTGGTGATCGGTCAGGTGACTGACGTCGAGTTGAGCGGCGATCAGAAGAGCGTCGACGCCACGATCAAACTGGCCAAGCAGGCCGAAACCTTTACCCGCGAAGACTCACACTTCTGGGTCGTGCGCCCGCGCATCGGCGCTGGTGGTGTGTCGGGCATCGACACCCTGCTCTCCGGCGACTACATCGGCGCCGACATCGGCCAGTCCGACAGCCGCGCCAAACACTTCAAGGGCCTGGAAAATCCACCGCCGATCACCTACGGCGAACCAGGCAAGCGCTTCATGCTGCACGCGCCGGATCTCGGCTCGCTGGACATTGGTTCGCCGGTTTACTACCGCAAGATTCCGGTCGGTCAGGTGGTTACTTACACCCTCAATCCCGAGGGCAAAGGCGTGGACATAGAGGTGTTCATCCATTCGCCGAACGACGCGTTCGTCACCGAAAACACCCGGTTCTGGAACGCCAGCGGTATCGACATCAATGTCGGCGCCAACGGCTTTGCGGTGAAAACCGAATCGCTATCGACCATGCTGGTCGGCGGCATTGCCTTCCGCGCCCCGGATTACAGCCCCAACGACGTTGCCGCCGCCGACGACAAGGATTTCGAACTGTTCGCCGATCAGCAGGCCGCCCTCGCCCCGCCCAACGGCAAGGCGCAATACATGGTGCTGCGTTTCGAGCAGTCCTTGCGCGGGCTCAAGGTCGATGCGCCGGTGGAATTTCTCGGCATGGAAATTGGCCGGGTGGTCGGCATCAATCTCGATTTCGACGCGAAGAAACGCAGCTTCCCGCTGAACGTCGGCATCGTCATTTACCCGCAGCGCCTCGGTCAGGCCTACAAGAAAATGCTCACCGAATTCAAGCATGACCCCGACGACGAAGCCGCCGGCATTCGTTTGCTCGGCACCTTCGTCGACAATGGTCTGCGCGCCCAAGCCCGCAGCGGCAACCTGCTGACCGGGCAGTTGTACATTGCGCTGGACTTCTTCCCGAAAGCCGAGAAAGTTGCGTTCGACGCGACGGCTCGGCCGGTGGTCTTGCCAACCGTGCCCGGCAGCCTCGAACAGTTGCAGGAAAAACTCGAAGCGGTGGTCGACAAGCTCAACAAACTGCCGGTCGAACGGATTGCCGGCAACCTCGACAGCAACCTCGTCGAGCTGCGCAAAGGCCTGACCCAGTTCAACGCGAAAACCCTGCCAAGCGTGCAGACCACCCTGGCCGACGTCAGCAAGACCTTGCAGTCCGCCAGCTCGACCCTGGCCGAAGATTCGCCACAGCGCGAGAAACTCACCGAGACCCTCGACGAACTCGGGCGCATGTCGCGTTCGCTGCGTGAGCTGTCGGATTATCTCGGTCGCCATCCGGAATCGCTGATTCGCGGTCGTCCCGACAACGCGGCGCCGCTGGATCTGAAAGGACCGCCGCGCAATTGAGCACAGGAGCTCCCCCATGGCTTTACCGCTGAAGATCACCGTGCTCGCTGCGTTCATGCTGCTGGGCGCCTGCCGCAGCGAGCCGATCAACTTTCACACCCTGACCCCGGTGCAACTGCCGGCGTCCCGCTCGGGCGCGCAGATTCCGATCGAGGGGATCAGCGTGCCGCCGCAAGTTGACCGCCCGCAAATCGTCATCCGTCAGGGCAACAATGGCCTGGCGATTCTGGAAACCCAGTGGTGGGGAGCGAGTCTGGCGGATGAGCTGCGCAGTGCCTTGAACGATCAACTGAGCAATACCGGCAGTCGCGGCAACGTCTCGGTGCGCATCGATGTGCAGCGTTTCGACTCGATCCCCGGCCAGTACGGACTGATCGACGTCAAATGGCGCCTGCGTCCCAGCGGTGCGGCGGACAATGCTCTGCTGACCTGCCATTCAACCTTGCAAACTCCGTCCGGCCCGAGCATCGACGACCTGGTGGCCGCGCAACAGAACAACGTCAAACGCCTGGCTGCATTGATCAATCAAGCGGCGGGTAATTCTCGCGTCTGCCCGTCGGCCTCCTGAGCCGCCGACAGCGTGACGGTGAAGCGGCAGCCGTTGGGTTCGCGAGTCACCAACTGAACCTGCCAGCGCTGATGGCTGCAGATCCGCTGCACCAGCGACAATCCCAACCCAAGGCCTTCACCGCGCTGCTCGTCACCGCGCACGAATGGCTGGAACATCGCGTGACGTTTCTCCTCCGGAATACCGATGCCGCTGTCCTCGACCACGAAGCTGTCCTTGAGCAGGGTCAACCTTACAAAGCCCTGATCGGTGTAGTGCCAGGCGTTGCGCAACAGATTGCCCATGACCGACTGCAAGAACGTCAGGTCATAACGCGTGGTGCCCGCCAGTTGCGGCTCGTAGATGAATTCCAGACCCTTTTCACGAATCAGTCGCCCCCAGATTTCCACCTGGGCGTCGGCGATCGATTTGAGTGTGCAAGTGGATTCGGTGCCAAGCTCTTCCGGCTTGCGCGCCAGCATCAAGAAGGTTTCGACCAGTTGGCGCATTTCAGCGCTGGCCCGGGCAATGCGTTTGACCTGCTGAGTGGAACGCGGATCCAGCGAAGGGTTGGCCAGCAACAGCTCGCAGGAGCTGGCCAGAATCATCAACGGTGTGCGCAGTTCGTGGCTGACGTCGCTGGTGAAGAGCTTTTCCCGATTCAGGGTTTCGCGTAACCGGCCGAGTGTCTGGTCGAAAGACAGGGCCAGCTCCCCTACTTCATCATCGGCGTAGTCCGGATGCAGGGCCGGCGCCAACGCGATCAACTGATCACGATGCCGCACCTGCCCTGCCAGGCGAATCACCGGCGCCATGACCTGCCGCGCCAACAACCTGCCGAGCGCGACGGCCAGCATGACACTGAGGATGAACCCGACTATCACCACCACGAACAGCAGGTGTTCACGCTGTTCGAAGCTTTCCTGATTGCGCAACAGCACATATTTGCGGCCACCGACCGCCTCGACCATCGCGTAGAAATCGTCACCGTTGAAGGTGATCTCCTGAAACCCCTGGGGCAGTGCTGCCAATTGCGGCGTCAGTGCCATGGGCCCCGGACCGTTCTCGAAAAAAAACAGCTCACTCTTTTCCGGCTCGTGGCGCCATTGATTGATGTCGTCCATCGCCAACAACCGGCGCAGTCCACCGCTGAGGGCGGTCATGGTCAGCTTGTGCTCGACGACATGCACCGTGGCCACAATGCCCATCGCGAAGACACCGGCCACCACCGCGCTCATCAAGGCGAACACAATCACAATCCGATTGGCGAGGCTTTGCTTGAGGTCCATCCGGTTCAATGACTCCAGGGCTGATGTCAGGGCTGCAAGGGGCGGCGCGAAGACGTTGACCAATATTCGCAGCTTCGCCTTGCCCGGCGTTGTTGTTAAGTGTTTAAAGCAAACAAAACGGGTATTTGAGTTTGTTTATCAAATAGCCGTTTTAGTTAACACACGCCGGACCTCGCAAATTTTTCACATGTTCTTCACTGCTCCGCCACGACTCTGAACGTAGTGTTCAGCAGCCATTCAAGTAGACCACCGTAAAGTAACTAACCTCCTGGAGCTTACGTTGCACTGCGCGTGTACTGAGTGGAACTCGGGAATGACAAGGGGCAACGTCGTGGTTGAATTAGTACACGTACAATCAGCGTCCAGGCGATGGGATCTGTCTCGTCCGCGCACCTGGGCAATCATTGCTGTCGGTTTGCTGTTGATTACACTGATTTGCGGCTTCGTCTGGATGCAACGTTCGCCCGCCAACCTGCGCTATGCGAGTGCGTCGGCTACCCAGGAATGGGTGAAGGCCTGGCAGGCCGGTGAGGTCGTCGCACTGGTTCGCCACACCGAACGTTGCGACCGCTCGACCAATCCCTGTCTGGGGCCGGCAGACGGTATCACCCAGGCTGGCAGCATTGCTGCAGCCCAGGTAGGCCGTGGCTTTACGCAACTGGGCCTGGAAAAGACCCAGTTCTTCAGCAGCCCGTTGACGCGCACCCTGCAGACTGCGCATTACATGCTCGGCCACGATGCCGTGGCGGCGGAATGGCTGGAAACCTGTGGCCCGACGATGCGCAATGAATTGGTGGCGCACAAGACCCCGGGACAGAACATGATTCTGGTAACCCACAGCGGCTGCATTGCCGATTTCGAACGGCAGACCGGTTACCCGCGCGCGGTCGCCGCCGAATATGGCAGCACTGTTTTGGCCCGGATAGATGCGCAAGGAAAACTTGAAGTAATTGGCCTCATGAATCCCGAAGGCTGGCAACGATTGGCCAAGTAATCATCAAACTTAGTCGAGAACAAACGGCTCGGCCAATGCTCTGGCACAGGTATTGGCGTGTATGAAATTTGTAATAAGAAATGTTTTTTACTTTCCCGAACTGGAAAAAATTAATTTTAAAGCTTGTCTTCTCGAGGAGAACTTAACGCTGGAAGCAGACCCGTTCTCTGAATGCAGGACACGCCCATCGGCCGTGCTCGCCTCTGCATTCATTCAACCCAGTGCCGCGCCTGCTACGGAAATTGCCGGGCCGTCACTGAAACGCACACTTTGTACTGCACCAAGGTCCAGTCATGACGTCTGAGAACAAATCGCTGCACCATGCAGCGCTGAATTTGCCGCGCCTCCACCAGAGCTCCCTGATCGAACGCTTTGCGATACCCGGTCTGGTGCTGGCATTCGTGGTGTTTTATCTGCTGCCGCTGATGACTCACGGTCTGTGGATTCCCGATGAAACCCGTTATGGGCAGATCAGCCAGGAAATGCTGCAGAGCGGCAACTGGGTGGCGCCGCACTTCATGGGCATTCGCTACTTCGAAAAACCGATTGCCGGCTACTGGATGATCGCTATCGGCCAGGCGATTTTCGGTGAAAACCTGTTCGGCGTGCGCATCGCCTCGGCACTCAGCTCCGGGGTTAGCGTGTGGCTGGCCTACCTGTTGGCCCGGCGCCTGTGGAACAACCCGCGAATCAGCGCCGCGTGCGCCCTCCTTTATATGAGCTTCGGCCTGATCGCAGGACAAGCCGGCTATGCCAACCTCGATCCGCAGTTCACCTTGTGGGTCAACCTGAGTCTGGTGGCGATCTGGTTTGCCATCGACAGCAGCACCCCGCGCGCGCGTCTGGGCGGCTGGGCTTTGTTGGGATTTGCCTGCGGCATGGGCCTGATGACCAAAGGTTTCCTCGCCCTGATGCTGCCGGTGCTGATCGCCCTGCCCTACATGATCTGGCAACGGCGCTTCGGTGAACTGGTGCGTTATGGACTGGTTGCCGTGGCGGTGGCCGCGCTGGTCAGCGTGCCATGGGCACTGGCCGTGCATGCGCGTGAACCGGATTTCTGGCGGTTCTTCTTCTGGCACGAACACATCCGCCGCTTCGCCGCCGGTGAAGACGCACAGCACGCACGACCATGGTGGTTCTACCTGCCGCTGCTGTTTGCGGCCACCTTGCCGTGGGCACTGCTGTTGCCTTCGACGCTGCTGCGTACCTGGCGCGAAAAGCGTGATCCGAAAATCGCCTTCCTCGCCTTGTGGTTCCTGCTGCCGCTGGCTTTTTTCAGCGCGAGCAGCGGCAAATTGCCGACCTACATCATGCCGTGCCTGCTGCCCTTGGCCTTGCTGATGGGGCACACTCTGATGGGCTGGCTCGAACGCCAGAACGGCCGTGTCTTGCGCATCAACGGTGTGGTCAACGTGGTGCTGGCCATTGCCGCTCTGGTCGCGCTGATCTATCTGCAAGCGACCCGTGAAATTTACGAACACACCGAAATGTTCAGCCTGTCGCTGGGCTATATCGTGCTGCTCGGCTGGCTGATTGCCGGATCGCTGCAAGCCTTGCGCCCGCTGACGCTGTGGGCAATGCCGGCGTTGGGCATCGGCCTGCTCGTCGCATTGCTGCCGGCCGCGATGCCGGCGACCATCGTCAACAGCAAGATGCCGGATCAGTTCATTGCCGAACATCAGCAGCAACTGAGCGAAACCAGCTCGTTGCTGAGTAACGACCTGGGAGCCGCTTCCGCATTGTCATGGCGTTTGCGCCGCCCGCAAGTCGACCTGTTCAACACCGTTGGCGAGCTCAAGTACGGCCTCGATGACCCGGCCATGGCGTCACGCAAGGTCAGCCTCGACGGCGTAGGCGAATGGATGACCGCAGCGCGCAAAAAAGGCTCGGTGGGCGTGGTGATGCGCGTCAACAGCACCTCTGACGAGCAACAACTGGAGCTGCTGCCGATCGATGGTCAGCACTTCCGGCGCGGCAACCTGGAAATCTTTATCTTTGCCCAGAGCAAACCATGACCGCAGACAAAAAAGACCGGGGCGCGTTGCTGCTCCTGCTGACGGCGACTGCCCTGCTGTTATTGCTCGGCCTGGGCAGTCGCGAGCTGTGGGGGCCGGAAACCCGCTGGGCCAACATCGCCTTGCAGATGCTGCAAAGCGGCGATTATTTCGACCCCTATCTCAAGGGCAGTCCTTATTACGACAAACCGCTGCTGTCGTACTGGCTGATCACCGCGACCTCCTGGTTCACCGGCGGACTGGGGCATTGGTCGTTGCGCCTGTCATCGGTGATTTCCGCGTGGTTCAGCGTGTGGCTGGTGTACCTGCTCGGCGAGCAACTTTTCCGCAAAGGCACCGGGCTGATCGCCGGCTGGATGCTGGCGACCACCTTCTATTTCGTGTTCTGGGCGCGAGTCGCCACCGCCGACATTCTCACCGTCTGCGGCGTGCTGGCGGCCGTCTGGTGGTACTGGCGCGGCCCGGATGACACCCGCTTCTGGCGCTATGTGGTGTTTTTCGGCTTGCTGTCGCTGACCTCGCTGTTCAAAGGCCTGATCGGTTTCATCCTGCCGGGGCTGGTGCTGCTGCCGCACCTGCTCAGCGAACACCGCTGGAAACGTCACCTGAACCTGCGACTGTTCGGCGCGCTCTTGATCGCCGGCGCGTTTTACATGACGCCGTTCCTGTTGTCTCACCTCTACGGTGCGCCCAACTACGAACAGAGCGGCCTCGGCCTGGTGCTGCGTGAAAACGTCGTGCGGTTTTTCCAGCCGTTCGATCAGTTCGGGCCGATTTACACCTACTTGATCTACCTGCCGGTTTACACCCTGCCCTGGGCACCGTGCTGGTTGATCGCCTTGTGGGTGGCCGCGCGCAACTGGAAGCACATCGAACCGGATACCCGCTGGCTGATTCAAGGGCTCGCGCTGCTGATGCTGTTCTTCACCGCCAGTGGCAGTCGCCGCAGCTATTACGTGTTGCCGCTGGTGCCCTTCGCGCAATTGCTGGGTGCCTGGTGGGTGACCCGGCGCATGGCCGCCCGCAACAGCGAAGGCCGTGGGCTGAAGATCGGCTTCGCTGTCACTACTGTGTTGCTCGCTGCGGTACTGGGTGTGCTCTACCCGTGGACCAACAGCGGCGGCGGTGTCATCCGCTTCGGCGAACAGGTACGCGAACAGGCCAGTCAGCAGGCACCGTTGAATCAATGGCGCATGGTCATGATCGAGGTCGACAACAAAGTACCGATGTATCTGCAAACCGGTGGTGCACCGTTCTACTACGTGCCGGAAACGATCGAGGACTTCCCGCACAATGGCGACACAGCGACGCTGATCGCCTGGCTGCAACGCACCAGCGGCGAACACTGGGATCCGCAACGCACGATCTTCGTGGCGCAATACCGTTCCGGTGACGCCGTGCCACTCGATGCGCTGAAGGCTGATCATCAGGTCATCACCACCACCCCGACCCGTGGCGAACAGGTATTCCACGGACGCGCAGACCAGAGCGTGGCTTACATTCCCCACTCCTGAGCAATGACGTTAAGACAAAAGGAGAGAGTCGCGGTAAATTTGAATGGCAATGACAAGTATTAACGGCTTCTTTGACGTTTTTTTCTCATTTGCCACCCTACATTGCCGCGACTCGACACTTGCAAATCGTTCGCATTGTTTCCTGCGAGGGTTTGCTCATAACGTCTGAAAACAGGAGCTGCCCGAATGAATCCACGCCTTCCATCCTTCTTCAAGCGCGCATTGCTGGCCACTGCGTTGCTCGGCACCGGGCAGGCTTTTGCCGCCGATTCGGTGGGTCTGGTGGTCTACAACGCGCAGCATGAAACGCTGACCAAGTCCTGGGTGGCCGGCTTCACCGAGGAAACCGGCATTCCGGTGACCATTCGCAACGGCGATGACACCGAGATGGGCAACCAGCTCGTGCAGGAAGGCGCCGCCTCGCCGGCAGACGTATTCCTCACCGAGAACTCGCCGGCGATGGTGCTGGTGGACAACGCCAAACTGTTCGCCCCGTTGGCGCCGACAACCCTTGAGCAAGTCGATTCCGCCTACCGTCCGGCCCACGGCAATTGGGTCGGCATCGCCGCCCGCTCCACCGTGTTCGTCTACAACCCAAGCAAACTGACTGAAAAGGACTTGCCCAAATCCCTGCTCGACCTCGCCACCCCGGCCTGGAAAGGCCGTTGGGCCGCCTCCCCGGCTGGCGCGGACTTCCAGGCGATCGTCGCCGCCGTCCTGCAACAGAAAGGTGAAGCTGCCACCCTGGAATGGCTCAAGGGCATGAAGACCAACGCCACGATCTATCGCGGCAACAGTGCGGTGCTCAAAGCGGTGAACGCCGGACAGATCGACAGCGGCGTGATCTATCACTATTACAGCTTCGTTGATCAGTCCAAGACCGGCGAAAACAGCAAAAACACCAAGCTGTACTACTTCAAACATCAGGATCCGGGCGCGTTCGTCAGCACCTCCGGCGCTGGCGTGCTGGCCTCGAGCAAGCATCAGGATGAAGCGCAGAAGTTCGTCAAATACATCACCAGCAAGGAAGGTCAGGAAGTTCTCGAAACCGGCACCTCCTTCGAATACGCCGTGGGTAAAGACGCGCCGTCCAATCCGAAGCTGACTCCGCTGAAAACCCTCGACGCGCCGAAAGTCGATGCGTCGACCCTCGACAGCAAAAAAGCCGTCGAGTTGATGACCCAGGCCGGATTGCTCTGAGTGATGCCCGAAACCTTGCCTGCACCGGCCGTTGCGACGGCCGCCGCCAGCCTCCTTCACCCGCCCCGCACGCTGGCCGGGCGTGGCAGTTCGTGGGTGGTGAGCTCGGCGGTGCTGGTGTCGTTGTTGTCCCTGCTGCCGATTGCGTTCGTGATCGGCGTGGCGTGGTACACCGGCTGGGCGACCATCGAAGCCCTGATCTTTCGCCCGCGGGTCGGCGAATTGCTGATCAACACCGTGCTGCTGGTGCTGATCACCCTGCCGCTGTGCATCCTGCTCGGAACCACCCTGGCCTGGCTGACCGAACGCAGCAACCTGCCCGGCCGACGCCTGTGGTCAGTGCTGGCGGTGGCTCCGCTGGCCGTGCCGGCGTTCGTCCACAGTTATGCGTGGGTCAGCCTGATTCCGTCGATCCACGGTCTGCCGGCCGGTGTGCTGGTGTCGGTGATCGCCTATTTCCCGTTTCTGTATTTGCCGATTGCCGCGACCTTGCGCCGTCTCGATCCGGCGATTGAAGACGTCGCGCAATCCTTGGGACTCAAGCCGTGGGCGGTGTTCTTTCGGGTGGTGTTGCCGCAATTGCGCCTGGCAATCTGCGGTGGCGCGTTGTTGGTCGGTCTGCATTTGCTGGCCGAGTACGGCTTGTACGCGATGATCCGTTTCGACACCTTCACCACGGCGATCTTCGATCAGTTCAAATCGACGTTTAACGGCCCGGCGGCCAACATGCTCGCTGGCGTTCTGGCGCTGTGCTGTCTGGCGATGCTCACCGCCGAATCTGCCGCACGTGGCAACGCCCGCTATGCGCGAGTCGGTTCCGGCAGCGCCCGGGACCAGCGCAGCGTGCAACTGGGCCGAGGCGTGACAACCCTGGCTTTATTGCTGCAAACCTTGACCTGCCTGCTCGCGCTCGGTGTGCCGTTGCTCACGCTGTGCCGCTGGCTGGTGGCCGGTGGTGTGCAGGTCTGGCAAGGTGACGAGTTGCTGCCGGCGCTGCTGCAAACCTTGTCTTACGGAGTGGCCGGCGCATTGCTGACCAGTGTCGCGGCGATTCCCATCGCGTGGCTGTCGATCCGCTCGCCGGGCAAACTGCAGCGCTTGCTGGAAGGCTGCAACTACATCACCAGCTCCCTGCCCGGCATTGTCGTTGCGCTGGCGTTGGTCACCGTGACCATCCATTTCGCCCGGCCGATCTACCAGACCACCATCACGGTGCTCTTGGCCTATCTGCTGATGTTCCTGCCCCGGGCGCTGGTCAGCCTGCGCGCCGGTTTCGCACAGGCCCCGGTCGAGCTGGAAAACATCGCGCAAAGCCTTGGCCGCTCGCCGATACGCGCATTGTGGCTGATCACCGTACGCCTGGCGGCCCCCGGCGCGGCGGCAGGTGCGGCACTGGTGTTCCTGGCAATCACCAATGAACTGACCGCAACCCTGCTGCTCGCGCCCAACGGCACACGCACCCTCGCCACCGGTTTCTGGGCGATGACCAGCGAAATCGATTACGCCGCCGCCGCGCCCTACGCGTTCTTGATGATCCTGCTTTCACTGCCGCTGACGGCCATTCTCTATCACCAATCCAGGCGTACCGCTGGCCGATGAACGCTCTCGAACTGCTCAACCTCAGTAAAACCTTCGGCGCGCAGAAGGCGCTCGACGACGTCAGCCTCAACGTGCCGACCGGCAGCCGCACGGTGATCGTCGGCCCCTCCGGTTCCGGCAAGACCACGCTGTTGCGGATGATCGCCGGCTTCGAGTTTCCCGACAGCGGCAGCATTACGCTCAACGGCCAGACGCTGGTCGACCGCAGCCACGCAGTGCCGGCCTATCAACGGCAGATCGGCTACGTCCCGCAGGACGGCGCGTTATTCCCGCACATGACGGTGGCGGCGAACATCGGTTTCGGCCTGGCCCTGACCGGTGCGGCCCGCACCCAGCGCATCCTTGAGTTGATGGACAGCGTCGCCCTCGACGCCAACATGGCCAACCGTTGGCCCCACGAATTGTCCGGTGGCCAGCAACAGCGGGTCTCGCTGGCCCGTGCACTGGCGCAACAGCCACGGCTGATGCTGCTGGACGAGCCGTTTTCCGCCCTCGACACCGGTTTGCGCAGTGCCATGCGCAAAATGGTCGCACGCCTGCTCGAAGACGCCGGCGTCACTACCATCCTGGTGACCCACGACCAGAGTGAAGCGTTGTCGTTTGCCGATCAATTGGCGGTGATGCGCAGCGGCCGGCTGGTGCAGTCCGGGCATCCGATGGATCTCTACCGCTATCCGGAGGATGAACAGACCGCGCACTTTCTCGGCGAAGCGGTGGTCCTGCCCGCGCGAATCGAGGCGGGTTGGGCGCATTGCGATCTGGGTTCGGTGGCGGTGAACAGCAACGGCTTCAGCGGCGCTGCACAGATCATGCTGCGTCCTGAACAATTGCAGATCGCCGAGGTGGCGTCTGACGGTCAAAGCTGCCCTGCGCTGGTCACCGACCGCGATTTTGCCGGCAACACCTGCACCCTGACGGTTGAACTGAGCTCATCCGCGACTCAGGATCCGCCCCGTTCGATTCTGGTGCGCAGCTCCGGCATGCACGCGCCGCCCGCCGGCAGCGCGGTGCAGCTGTCGGTACTCGGTGCGGCGCATGTGTTTGGCCTGAACTGATCAGAGATCGAAGCGATCCACCGCCCGCCGCCGCTCGTTGTCATCGCGCACATCGTAGTTGGCGGTGGTCTGGATGTTGCTGTGATGCGCCAGTTTCTGCGCGATCGACAGGTCGTGCTCCTCGATCACCCGAGTGATGAACGAGCGACGGAAATCGTGGGGCATGATCTTCACCCCGACCTGCGTGCCGCGCTGGCGAGCGATGTAGTAGATCGCATGCTTGGTGATGCGCTCGCGGGTGATGTGGCTGCCACGGCGAATGCGGTTGAACAGGAAGGCATCGTCGCTCTCGCCTTCCTTGAGCTGTGAACGGCGCAGTTCGAGCCACGCGTCGAGCTTGCTGAACGCCCATGCCGGCGCGTACTTGATCAACTGCTTGTTGCCCTTGGCGGTGACGCACAGGCTGCGCTCGCTGAAGTCGACCTGATTCAGGTCCAGATCCACCGATTCCGACTTGCGCATACCGGTGCCGTACAGCAGCGCGATGATTGCTGCATCACGCAGGCCCTGCGGGCGTGGGTCGGCGGCGCAGACTTCCATCAATTCGTGAATCAGCGTGCGCTTGAGATTGCGCCCCTGAGACAGCCGCGTGCCGGCGATGCCCTTGACCGAGCGCATCTTCAAAAGATGTTCCTGGCTGATCAGACTCATGCGCCAGGCCTCATTCATCACCCCGCGCACCGCATTCACATACAACGAAGAAGTGTTCGGTGCGTAGTTGTCTGCGCGTAATGCAGCGACCAGCGCTACAACATCTTCCGGTTGCAAGGCATGCCAGGGAATCTCTTCGACATTCATGTCTTCAAAGCCCAGGCGATCGGCCGCATCTTGCAGCACATAGCGCATGGTCAGTTGGCTGGAGGGCGCCAAACGCGCGAGGTACAGGCTCATCGGGTTGGTTTTTGGAGCGTCGGGGGTTGCAGCAACTAAATCAATCAAACGTTAAACCTTGAGTAAAAAACGTACAGCACTACAACAACTAACAAATGCAATGTACTTGAAGTAAAGAAGGTACTTGAGCGGCACTGTCCGACAAAAAACTGCGATGGACGGCAGAAGCCTGAACAGCGGCTGTATAAGTGACAGATAAACGATTCGCCAACCGGTTTTTCATGTTCCTTTCACAAAAACCGGCATAACCTTAATTCCCATAGGTTCGGTAGTGGCTATGCCCCAACCTGCCGGGCAAATCGTGAAAAGTCAATAAATCCCCGACGTCATGCTTTTTTTGCCAAGTTATTGATGCAAGAGCGCTTTTCTGTGTCTACGCTGAGGCTGGATCCAATAACCGCGTGAATCCATCCTTTATTTTTTTTGTAATGAGGTGCCCATGAGTCAGGCGTTTCTCCCCTTCTCCCGCCCAAGTATTGGCGATGAGGAAATTGCCGCTGTCGAGCAGGTGTTGCGCTCGGGCTGGATCACCACGGGGCCGAAAAACCAGGCACTCGAAGAGCAGTTTGCGCAGTACGTGGGTTGCAAACACGCGGTGGCCTTGTCTTCGGCCACCGGCGGCATGCACATCACGCTGCTGGCGCTGGGCATCGGCCCGGGCGACGAAGTCATCACCCCGTCGCAGACCTGGGTCTCGACCGCCAACATGATCTCCCTGCTGGGCGCCAAACCGGTGTTTGTCGATGTCGACCGGGACACGCTGATGACCGACGCTGCGCGCATCGAAGCGGCCATCACCCCGCGAACCAAGGCAATCATTCCGGTGCACTATGCCGGCGCTGCATTCGATCTCGATCCGCTGTATGCCCTGGCCGACAAGCACGGCATCCCGGTCATCGAAGACGCCGCCCACGCCGCCGGCACCCGCTACAAGGGGCGCCACGTCGGTTCGCAAGGCACGGCGATCTTCTCGTTCCATGCGATCAAGAACATGACTTGTGCCGAAGGCGCGATGTTCGTCACCGACGACGAAGCCCTCGCCAGCCGCGTGCGCATGCTCAAATTCCACGGCCTGGGCGTTGACGCCTATGACCGTCTGACCGGTGGCCGCAAGCCGCAGGCGCAAGTGATGGAACCGGGCTTCAAGTACAACCTGGCCGACATCAACGCCGCGATTGCCCTGGTGCAGCTGCAACGTCTGGACGAAATCAACGCCCGGCGCACCGAGCTGGCCACCAGCTACCTGCAAAAGTTCGAAGGCCTGCCGGTGCAACCGCTGGCCCTGCCCGCCTATGCCCAGCAACACGCCTGGCACCTGTTCATCCTGCGCATCGACAGCGAGCGTTGCGGCATGGATCGCGAAGCCTTCATGAAGGCGTTGCAGGATCAGGGCATCGGCACCGGTATCCATTTCATCGCCACCCACCTGCACACCTGGTATCGCCAGCGTGACCCCGACCTGTACCTGCCCAACACCGAATGGAACTCGGCGCGGCTGTGCTCGATTCCGCTGTTCCCCGACATGACCGGTCAAGACCTTGACCGGGTGGTCGGTGCCATCGCTCAAATCATGGAAAAACGCCTGTGAAACCTTATCCAATCCGTAGCGTGTCGATCGTCATCCCGGTCTACAACGAACAGGAAAGCCTGCCCGAGCTGCTGCGTCGTACCGAGGCGGCCTGCCGCCAATTGCACCACGATTTTGAAATCGTGCTGGTCGACGACGGCAGCCGCGACGAATCGGCGAACATGCTCGAAGAAGCCGCCGGGCGTGAAAACAGCCCGTTCGTGGCGGTCATTCTCAACCGCAACTATGGTCAGCACGCCGCGATCATGGCCGGTTTCGAACAGTGCAAGGGCGACGTGGTGATCACCCTCGACGCCGATCTGCAGAACCCGCCGGAAGAAATCCCCCGGCTGGTGGCCGAGGCCGAAAAAGGTTACGACGTGGTCGGCACCGTGCGCGGCAATCGTCAGGACTCGGCGCTGCGCCGCTACCCGTCGAAGCTGATCAACCTCGCCGTGCAACGCTCCACCGGCGTCGCCATGAGCGACTACGGCTGCATGCTGCGCGCCTACCGCCGCACCATCATCGACGCGATGCTCGCCTGCCGCGAACGCAGCACGTTCATCCCGATCCTGGCCAACAGCTTCGCCCGTCACACCACCGAAATCGTCGTGGCCCACGCCGAGCGTGAACACGGCGACTCGAAATACAGCCCAATGCGCCTGATCAACCTGATGTTCGATCTGGTCACCTGCATGACCACCACCCCGCTGCGCTTGCTGAGCATCGTCGGCTTCGCCATGGCCGGCTTGGGCGTGCTGTTCGCGATTGCGTTGATTGTCTTGCGTCTGGCCTTCGGTGCCGGTTGGGCCGGTGACGGCATGTTCGTGCTGTTCGCCGTGCTGTTCGTGTTCACCGGTGGCCAATTCATCGGCATGGGCCTGCTGGGTGAATACCTCGGCCGCATGTACAGCGATGTGCGCGCCCGTCCACGTTTCTTCATCGAAAAGGTGTTGCGCAGCCAGCCGGCCGCTCCGGCCCCTGCCGTCACCGTTGATGGTCTTTCTTCTACCGCTACTTCTTCCACTTCCGATCAGGTTCTCTCATGAGTGCAAAAACTGTTGTCTTCGCTTACCACGATATTGGCTGCGCCGGCATTGAAGCCCTGCTCAACAGCGGCTATGACATTTCAGCAGTGTTCACTCACGCCGATGATCCGAAAGAAAACGCGTTCTATGCCTCGGTTGCACAGCTGTGCGCCAACAAAGGCATCCCGGTGCACGCCCCGGAAGACGCCAACCACCCGCTGTGGATCGAGCGCATCGCCAAGCTGGACCCGGAGTACATTTTCTCCTTCTACTACCGCAATCTGCTGAGCGAACCACTGCTGGCCCTGGCCAAAAAAGGCGCGTTCAACCTGCACGGTTCGCTGCTGCCACGCTATCGCGGCCGCGCTCCGGCGAACTGGGTGCTGGTCAACGGCGAAACCGAAACCGGCGTTACCCTGCACCGCATGGTCAAGCGCGCTGATGCCGGCGCCATCGTTGCCCAGCAGCGCGTTGCCATCGACCGCAGCGACACCGGCCTGACCCTGCACGCCAAACTGCGCACCGCCGCGAGCGATCTGCTGCGCGACACCCTGCCGAACATGCTGCAAGGCAAGATCACTGAAACCCCACAGGACGAATCGAAAGCCACCGTGTTCGGTCGTCGCACCCCGGCGGACGGCAAACTGGTCTGGGCCAAACCGGCGGAAGAACTGTTCAACCTGGTGCGCGCCGTCACCCGTCCTTACCCGGGCGCGTTCTGCGCCGTGGGCGAACACAAACTGATCGTCTGGAGCGCTGAAGTCGTCAAGGGCAACGAAGGCCAGGCGCCAGGCCGCGTGATCAGCGTCGATCCGCTGCGCATTGCCTGCGGTCAGGACTCGCTGGTGATCAACGCCGGTCAGCGCAACGACAACGGCCTGTACCTCAGCGGCCCGCAACTGGCCAATGAACTGGGTCTGGTCGATGGCTCGCTGCTGCGCGGCGCCGAATCCGGTCGTGCGCCACGTCGCACTCGTGTGCTGATCCTCGGTGTCAACGGCTTCATCGGTAACCACCTGTCCGAGCGCCTGCTGCGTGACGACCGCTACGAAGTCTACGGTCTGGACATTGGCTCCGACGCCATCGACCGTCTGCGCAGCCACCCGAACTTCCACTTCGTCGAAGGCGACATCAGCATTCACTCCGAGTGGATCGAGTACCACATCAAGAAGTGCGACGTGGTCCTGCCGCTGGTGGCCATCGCCACCCCGATCGAATACACCCGCAACCCGCTGCGCGTATTCGAGCTGGACTTCGAAGAGAACCTGAAACTGGTTCGCTACTGCGTCAAGTACAACAAGCGCGTGATTTTCCCGTCGACTTCGGAAGTCTATGGCATGTGCCAGGACAAGAACTTCGACGAAGACAGCTCGAACCTGATCGTTGGCCCGATCAACAAGCAGCGCTGGATCTACTCGGTCTCCAAACAACTGCTGGACCGCGTGATCTGGGCTTACGGCGCCAAGGGCCTGAACTTCACCCTGTTCCGTCCGTTCAACTGGATGGGCCCGCGTCTGGACCGTCTGGATTCGGCCCGTATCGGCAGCTCCCGCGCCATCACCCAACTGATCCTCAACCTGGTGGAAGGCACGCCGATCCGTCTGTTCGACGGTGGCGAGCAGAAGCGTTGCTTCACCGACATCGCTGACGGCGTCGAGGCACTGGCGCGCATCATCGACAACGACAACGACGTGTGCAACGGCCAGATCATCAACATCGGCAACCCGGACAACGAAGCCAGCATCCGTCAACTGGGCGAAGAGCTGTTGCGTCAGTTCGAAGCGCACCCGCTGCGCCACAACTTCCCGCCGTTCGCCGGTTTCCGCGACGTGGAAAGCAAGGCGTTCTACGGTGCCGGTTACCAGGACGTGGAACACCGCAAGCCAAGCATCGCCAACGCCAAGCGCCTGCTGAACTGGGAGCCGACCGTGGAAATGCGCGAGACCATCGGCAACACCCTGGACTTCTTCCTGCGTGAAGCCATGCTCGAAATCGCGGACAAGAAGTAATGCAGGCAGGTCTTCGTATCGATGTCGACACCTACCGTGGCACCCGAGAGGGTGTGCCGCGGCTGCTGGAGATGCTCGACGAGGCGCAGGTCAAGGCAACGTTTTTCTTCAGTGTCGGCCCGGACAACATGGGTCGGCATCTGTGGCGCCTGATCCGCCCGCAGTTCCTCTGGAAAATGCTGCGCTCCAACGCTGCCGGCCTCTACGGCTGGGACATTTTGCTGGCCGGCACTGCCTGGCCCGGCAAACCGATTGGCCGTGATCTCGGGCACCTGATGCGTCAGGCCCGGGACGCCGGTCACGAAGTCGGCCTGCACGCCTGGGATCACCATGGCTGGCAGGCCAACGCTGGGCGTTGGAGCGATGCCCAACTGATCGAACAGATTCGTCAGGGCGTCGACACGTTGAGCGACATCCTCGGCGAAAAGATCCAGTGTTCGGCCGCCGCCGGTTGGCGTGCGGACGAGCGCGTGATCGAGGCCAAACAGGCCTTCGGCTTTCGCTACAACAGCGATTGTCGCGGGCAGAGCCTGTTCCGTCCGCTGCTGGCGGACGGTTCGCTGGGGACTCCGCAGATTCCGGTGGACCTGCCGACCTTCGACGAAGTCGTCGGCCCGCACGTGGCGGCGAAGGACTTCAACTCCTTTATCCTCGACCGGTTCCAGTCGCAAGCACTTAACGTCTACACCATTCATGCCGAAGTAGAAGGGATTCTGATGGCTCAGGACTTTCGTCAATTGCTGGCCGATGCACGCCAGCGCCACATTGACTTCAAACCCTTGGGCGACTTGTTGCCCGAGTTTTTCAACACCCTGCCCGTGGGCCGCGTGCAACGCGGTGTGCTCGAAGGCCGTGAAGGCTGGCTGGGAGTGCAAGGCGCATGACCAGACGCTGGGCACTGCCACTGTTGGTCGGCCTCTGTCTGCTGGCCTATCTGTTGCCGTTGAGCACCCATGGCCTGTGGATCCCCGACGAAACCCGTTACGCACAGATCAGCCAGGACATGCTGCTCAGTGGCAACTGGGTGTCGCCGCATTTCATGGGGCTGCGGTATTTCGAGAAACCGATTGCCGGCTACTGGATGATCGCCATCGGCCAGGAACTGTTCGGACAAAACCTGTTCGGCGTACGCTTCGCCTCGGCCCTCAGCACGGCTTTGAGTGTGCTGCTGGCCTACCTGGTCGCGCGCAGGTTATGGAACGATCCGCGCAAGAGCTTCATCTGCGCCCTGCTCTACATGAGCTTTACAGTCGTCGCCGGTCAGGCCGGGTACGCCAACCTCGATCCGCAATTCACCTTCTGGGTCAACCTGAGCCTGGTGGCGCTGTGGTTTGCGCTCGACAGCAAAAGCACCGGGCACCGTCTGGGCGCCTGGGCGCTGCTGGGGCTGGCCTGCGGCATGGGTTTCATGACCAAGGGCTTTCTCGCCTGGTTGCTGCCGGTACTGATCGCGTTGCCGTGGATGCTTTGGCAAAAACGCTGGCGCGAACTGCTGGTGTTCGGCCCGGTGGCGATCGCCATCGCGATCATCGTCAGCTTGCCGTGGGCGCTGGCGGTGCACGCACAGGAACCGGATTACTGGCGGTTCTTCTTCTGGCACGAACACATCCGCCGCTTTGCCGGTGACGATGCGCAGCACGATGCACCGTGGTGGTTCTACCTGCCGCTGCTGGTGGCGTTCAGTCTGCCGTGGGTTGGCCTGTTGCCGACCGCGTTCAAGCAAGCCTGGCAAACCCGGGCCCAGCCGAACATGGTCTTTCTGTTGTTGTGGTTGTGGCTGCCGCTGGGCTTTTTCAGCCTGAGCAACGGCAAGCTGCCGACCTACATTCTGCCGTGCCTGTTGCCATTGGCACTGCTGCTGGGCAATGCGCTGGCTGATCGTCTGCGTCTGGAACAAGGTCGGGCGCTGGGTATCAACGGCCTGCTGAACCTGTTGCTGGGTGTGGTCACGCTGATCGCACTGGTTTACCTGCAATTGAACAAACCGGTGTACGACCACGAACTGCACAGCCTGGTACTGGTGTTCATCGCCCTGATCGGCTGGATCATCGCCAACCTGGCGCAAGCGTTCCTGCCGTTGCAGTGCTGGGCGGCACCGGCGCTGGGCAGTCTGTTGCTGGCCGGGATCCTGCCGGCGGCGTTGCCCAAGTCGGTGGTGGCCAACAAAACCCCGGATCAGTTCATCCGGCACCACGTCACCGAGCTGTCCGGCGCCACGCATCTGCTGAGCAATGATCTGGGTGCGGCGGCAGCGCTGGCCTGGCGCATGAAACAACCAGAGGTCGCGCTGTACAACACGGTCGGCGAACTCAAATACGGTCTGTCCTACCCGGAAGGCGCCGAGCGCCGACTCACCAAGGACAACGTTCAACAATGGGTACGTGAAGCGCGCCGCAGCGGCTCGGTCGGCGTGCTGATGCGTGTCAAGGGTCAGGACGAGCTCGAAGAGCTGGACCTGCTGCCCAAGGACGGTACCCGTTATGAGTCGGGCAATCTGGTGATCATGGTGCTGCCCAAGGATCCGTCATGAGTTGGTTGCTGTTACTGACGGCGTGTCTGCTGACGTGCCTGGGGCAAGTCGCGCAGAAATTCGCCGTGGAGAGCTGGCGCGGCGTTGATTCGTCCTGGGCCGACAAACTGCGTTCGCCATGGTTGTGGCTGGCGCTGTTTGCTCTCGGCAGCGGGCTGCTGGTCTGGCTGCTGGTGTTGCAACGTCTTGAAGTGGGCATCGCTTACCCGATGCTCAGCCTCAACTTCGTGCTGATCACCCTGATTGCCCGCTTCGTCTTTCGCGAGCCCATCGACCGCCAGCATTGGCTGGGCGTGGCGCTGGTGATCGGCGGCGTGGTTTTGCTGGGGCAACAGTCATGAAACAGGCGCGTGGAATCGGTTTTGCTCTGGGCAGCGTAATGCTGGTCAGTGGCGCCCAACTGGGCATGCGCTGGAGCATGACGCGCCTGCCACAACCGGAACAATGGCTGACGGCGCTGAGCACCGGCAGTGTCGATCTGTCGGCACTGGCCGTGGTGGTGGCGGCGATTTTCGCCTACGCCCTGTCGATGCTCTGCTGGCTCGCGGCCTTGCGCGATCTGCCGCTGGGCCGGGCTTATTCACTATTGAGCATCAGCTACGCGCTGGTGTACCTGCTGGCGGCCAGTCTGCCGCTGTTCAACGAATCGTTCAGTTTCACTAAATCGCTGGGCGTGGCACTGGTCATGCTCGGGGTCATCACTATTAACACTCGTCCGTCTCGTGCGCCCGAATTCAGGAGTGCTCCATGAAAATCACAGTATTTGGTAGCGGTTATGTTGGCCTGGTGCAGGCCGCCGTGTTGGCCGAAGTCGGTCACGACGTCGTGTGCATGGACATCGATCAGAAGAAAGTCGAACTGCTGCGCCAGGGTCACGTCAGCATCTTCGAACCGGGCCTGTCGAGCTTGGTGCGCGAAGGCCTGGACTCCGGCCGCCTGCATTTCACTTCCGATGAAAAACTCGCCGTACAACACGGTCGCGTTGCGTTCATCGCCGTGGGCACACCGTCCAGTGAAGACGGTTCGGCCGATCTGAAATACGTGCTGTCGGTGGGTGACGCCGTGGCGCGCCATCGTGAGCAGCCGCTGATCCTGGTGGAGAAATCCACCGTACCGGTCGGCACCGGCGACACCCTGCGTGCGCACATTCAGGCCGCGCTGGACAAGGCCGGTCGTGAGCTGCAGTTCGATATCGTCTCCAACCCGGAATTCCTCAAGGAAGGTTCGGCGGTGTCCGACTGCCGTCGTCCGGACCGCATCGTCATCGGCTGCGAAGGTGACGAAGTGCAAGATGTGATGCGCGACCTGTACTCGCCGTTCAACCGCAACCATGACCGCATCATGTTCATGGACCTGCGCAGCGCCGAGCTGACCAAATACGCCGCCAACTGCATGCTGGCGACCAAGATCAGCTTCATCAACCAGATTGCCGAACTGGCCGAACACCTGGGCGCCGACATCGAGTCGGTGCGTCAGGGCATCGGTGCCGACACGCGCATCGGTTACCACTTCATCTACCCGGGCTGCGGTTATGGTGGCTCGTGCTTCCCGAAAGACATGCGCGCGCTGATCCACAGCGCCGAGCAGGCACACTGCTCCAGTGACCTGCTGCAAGCGGTCGAGGCGATCAACGAGCGGCAGAAGCACAAGCTGTTCGACCGTATCAACGCGTTCTACAAGGGTGACCTGCGCGGCAAGACCTTTGCCCTGTGGGGCCTGGCGTTCAAGCCAAACACCGACGACATGCGCGACGCGCCGAGCCGTGTCCTGCTCGATTCGTTGTTCGCTGCTGGCGCCAGCGTTCGCGCGTTCGACCCGGAAGCGATGCAGGAAACCCAGCATCTGTATCCGAACGAAGAAAAACTGATGCTGATGGGCACCCCGGAATCGGTGCTGGCGGGTTCCGATGCGCTGATCATCTGCACCGAATGGCAGCAGTTCAAGGCGCCGGACTTCGACCTGATCGAGCAACGCCTGAAAGCCCCGGTGATCTTCGACGGCCGCAACCTGTACGACGCCGAGCGTCTGGCACGCAACGGCTTCAAGTACTTCCCGATCGGCCGTGGCGACTCGCGCAAACTGCCGATGCCGCTGCAGCAATGGTCTGACAAAGCGGACGTCGCTTGATCACGTTGTCGCCTGTCATCCGCCGGCAGTCCCTGATCGCAGGGCTGCTGGCGCTGTTGCTGTTCATCGCCGGGGTTTACGGACAGGCTCCCATTGGCTTCGATTCACGTTTCGTACTGTTTGCCCAGGAAATGTTGCGACACGGGCCAACGGTATTCCCGACCACTTACGGTGAGCCGTACGCCGACTATTCGGCGCTTTCGACGCTGTTCATCTGGTTGTTGTCTTTGCCCTTCGGCGCGGTCAACACCCTGACGGCATGGCTGCCGAGCGCGATTGCCGGCGGCGTGATCGTGACGTTGATGTATCGCTTGCTGGCGGTGCATTCGCAGCGCTGGGCCCTGATCAGCATCGCGCTGTTGATGCTCACCAGCACCTTCGTCACCGAAGTGCGCGCGGTGTCGCAAGACCTGATGCTCGCCGCCGTGGCGCTGTCGGTGTTTTATCTGGGCTATGCGCACGACCACTTCGGCTCGCGCCGGCGCTGGCCGCTGATCTTTGTCCTGTTGTTGCTGGGCTTCGGGATTCGCGGGCCTATCGGCCTGGTGGTACCGACCGGCATGCTCTGCAGTTACTACCTGCTCAACCGTGAGTGGAAACGCCTCTTCGTGTTCGGCGTGATCGCTTCTGTGTTACTCGCAGCGTGTGTCAGCCTGCTGTTGTGGCTGGCGAAACTCAGCGGTGGCGAAGCCTTCCTGCAAGACGTGATTCGTATGCAGTTCATGGGGCGCATGGACGGCAGCGAAGGCGTCAGCGGTTCGCTGTATTACTTCACCAGCTCGATGGGCAATTACGCACTGGCGTATCCGCTGGCGATCCTGGCGTTGGCCGCGACCTGGCTGAGCAAACCGCATCAGCGCGGGCCAGCGTTGCGTCTGGTGCAATATTGCGCCGCCGCCGGGCTGATCGTCATGGTCGGCTTGTCGATTCCACAGGCGAAGAAGGCGCGTTACCTGCTGCCGATGTTGCCGATGGCGGCGATCATCGCCGCATACCCGTTTCAGGTGCTGCACGGTCGGGTGTTCCGTGTATTGCGTGGGGTGATTCAATGTATCTGGCTGGTGACGCCGGGGCTGTTGATGGTGGCCCTGCTGGTTGCCAAACGCCGCTTTCCCGAGCAACTCGACGGCATCACTCTGGTGCTGATCGTACTCGGCGTTCTGCAATTGCTCGCACTGTCGCGCCTGTTGATGCCGCGCCGGCGCGCCGAAGTGTTGGCGCTGTGCTCGGTGTTAGCCTTGTGGACGGTGTATGCCGCGGTGTTCGAACCGGTGGAGCGACGTCTGTACGACACGCAGGCGTTCAGTCGTGCTGCCTTCGCGCAGGTGCAGCAGAACCCGGCCCCGCTGGTGCTGCACGGCATGGGCAAAGACGCCAAGGCGATCAAGTTCATGGTCAACGTCGAGCAGGATCTGCAACCGCAGTTCACCGAAACGGTGCAGCAACTCGAAGCCCTCAAAGCCCCGGCCTGGCTGATAATGGACAGCAAGGACCTGCAATCGCTGCAAGGTACCTCGCTGGCCAGCCTGCAACCGGTGCTGACCGGGCGTTTCGACAAGAACGATTACGTGCTGTTGTATCTGAAGCCCTTGTAGGAACTGATTGAGGCTGCGATCTTTTGCGCTTTCAGGAAAAAGATCGCAGCCTGCGGCAGCTTCTACAGGGACTGTTTACCATGAGTTTTGTTGTACGCCGGGCGCGGCAGAATGATGCCGCCGCCCTCCCCGCCATCGAACGCTCGGCCGCCGAGCTGTTTCGCACAGATCCGACCCTCGCCTGGCTTGCCGACACCGACGTGGCAAGCGCCGCGCAACACCGCCAAGCCATCGACAATGCCTACGTCTGGGTCGCCGAAAACACCTCGGCGCAACTCGCAGGGTTTATCCGCGCGCTGGATTTCGACAACCAACTGCACATTGAAGAACTGTCGGTCAGCCTCGCGTTTCAGGGTCAAGGCGTGGGCCGTCAACTGCTGCTGGCCACGATTGAACATGCCCGCCGTGAGCAAATGCGCGCCGTGACCCTGACCACGTTTCGCGACGTGCCGTGGAATGCGCCGTTTTATCAGCGGATGGGGTTTGTGGAAGTCGCACCCGGTGAGCACGCAGCGCATTTGCTCGATGCTCTGCAGAAAGAAATCGAGCATGGCTTTGCCGCCGAGCGACGCTGCGCCATGCACCTGATATTGCCCTGACAGGACAAATCCCTTGTAGGAGCGAGCCTGCTCGCGATAGCGTCCTGTCAGTCAACTGGGTTGGCGCCTGACACTCGGTATTCGCGAGCAGGCTCGCTCCCACAAGGTTTCTCATCATAAAAATAAGGACATTTGCACTGCCGTGGCCACCTACTCCCGCCTGATCCGCCGACTGATGATCACTTCGCTGAGCATCGTCATCAGCCGTGCCCTGATCAGCCCGCTGCTGACCTTGTTTCTCAGCAACAAACTGGGCCTCAACCCACAGGATGTCGGTCTGCTGTTGGGCATCGCCGTGTTCAGTGCCACGCTGTTGTCGCTGTACGGCGGCTACATCATCGATCGACTCGACAAGCGCCAACTATTGATCCTGACCATGCTTTCCAGCGGTGTCGGCCTGATGCTGCTGACCTTCGCGCAGAATCTGTATCTGGTCACGCTGGTGCTGATCATCAGTGAAACGGCGTCGGCGCTGTTCCTGATCTGTTCCAAAGCGATGCTCAGTGAAAACCTGCCGGTCGGCCAGCGGGTCAAGGCGTTTTCGCTGAACTACACGCTGACGAATATCGGCTACGCCGTCGGCCCGATGATCGGCGTGGTGATTGCCGGGGTTCAGCCTTCAGCGCCATTTATCGTCGCGGGGCTGATTGCCGCTGGCAGCGTTTTTCTGCTGCTGGGCGTGTCCCGTGAGGCCAGTCCGGAGTCGCAGGCCAGCCCCCCACAGAGTTTCCTGAACACCCTGATCATCCTGAAAAACGACCGCACGATGATCCTGTTCACCCTCGGCTGCCTGCTCAGCACCCTGGTTCACGGGCGCTTCACCCTGTACCTGTCGCAGTATCTGCTGGTGACCCACACGCAAGAGCAGACCCTCGACACCATGGCCGCCCTGCTCGCCTGCAACGCGATCACGGTGATCCTGCTGCAATACCAGATCGGGCGCTTTCTCAAGCGTGAGCACCTGCGGTTCTGGATTGCCGGCGGCACCGCGTTGTTCATCGTTGGCCTGATCGGTTTCAGCATGGCCGACAGTCTGGTCGGCTGGTGCGTGGCGATGTTCATCTTCACCCTCGGCGAGATGATCATTTACCCGGCGGATTTCCTCTTCGTCGACACCCTCGCTCCCGAAGAGCTGCGCGGCAGTTACTACGGCGCGCAGAACCTCGCGGCACTGGGCGGTGCGCTGAGTCCGGTGATGTGCGGGTTCCTGCTGATGCACACGCCGGCGCCGAGCATGTTCTACGCCCTGAGCGCTCTGGCGGGGCTGGGTGGGTATCTGTGTTTTGTCAGTGGACGCCGCGTGGCGACAATTCAAAAATAATGCACTGAAGCAGCATTTATATGAATTTGTCAGCATCGACTTTGCACGGCACACTGTGCGCGTTCCTCCCCCAATAGTTGGAACGCTTCGAGGACTTTCCGAAACGGACAAGTCCTTTTTTTTGCCCCGAATTTACTGCAAGGACCCGATTCACATGCTCGCTCGCTGGTTGCCCGCCGCCATCAACACCCGCCCCACCGAATGGAGCCGCGCCGCCATCGGCATGGCGCTGGGCACCTTGTTCAGCGTCTGGGCGTGCAGTCAGGTGTTCGGCATTGAGGTCGCGTATCACCTGATCGGGCCGTTGGGCGCTTCAGCGGTGTTGCTGTTTGCCGTCTCATCGGGCGCCCTCGCGCAACCCTGGTCGATCATCGGCGGCTACCTGTGCGCCAGCGTGGTCGCGCTGCTGGTGGCCCACGTCCTCGGCCGAACCCTCGGCAGCGCCTGCCTGGCGGCGGGCATGGCACTGATCCTGATGTGTTGGCTGCGTTGCCTGCATCCACCGGCCGGCGCCTTGGCGCTGACGCTGGTGCTGGCCGATCCGGCCACCATCGCCATGGACTGGAAAGCCATGGAACCGGTGATGCTCGCCGCCGCCTGCATGCTGCTCAGCGCGCTGGCCTACAACAACCTGACGCGCATCCGCTATCCGAAACGCCCGGCCGAGCCAGCGCCGCCGCAGGCTCCCGTCGACAGCCAATCAATTACCGCCGAGGACTTGAAACTGGCATTGGCCGACATGGAAGCGTTTATCGACGTCACTCCCGAAGACCTCGAACAACTGATCCACGCCAGCGAGCTGCACGCCAAACGCCGCAGCATCGGTGAAGTTTTCACCCGTTAAGCACCTGAATCTCTGTGGCGAGGGAGCTTGCTCCCGCTCGGCTGCGCAGCAGTCGTAAACTCGCCGTGTCGGGCCGCTTCGCAGCCCGGCGGGAGCAAGCTCCCTCGCCACGAAAGCAATCCTCAACCTGCTGCAAAAACGCAAACTCCCCCTGCACATATCCCCGTTGTACACGGCAAATTTGCACTGTTACGATCCGTCAACGCTCGCGCGCGAGCTTCTCGAATAAAGACAATAAAAGCAGGGAGTTAGTGATGACTGCTCAGGCTTCATCCCCGCGGACGCCGTCCATGGATGCCACGCCAGACGAAGTGCTGGCCGAGGTTCGCAATCACATCGGTCACCTGACCCTCAACCGCCCCGCCGGTCTCAACGCCATCACCCTCGACATGGTTCGTCAGTTGCAGCAGCAACTCGATGCCTGGGCGACTGACGCCAGCGTGCACGCCGTGGTGCTGCGCGGTGCCGGTGAGAAGGCGTTCTGCGCCGGTGGCGATATCCGTTCGCTGTACGACAGCTTCAAAAGCGGCGACACGCTGCACGAAGATTTCTTCGTCGAGGAATACGCCCTCGACCTGACGCTTCATCATTACCGCAAACCGGTGCTGGCCTTGATGGACGGTTTCGTCCTCGGCGGCGGCATGGGCCTTGTCCAAGGTGCCGATCTGCGGGTGGTCACCGAAAAGAGCCGGCTGGCGATGCCGGAAGTGGCGATCGGTTATTTCCCCGATGTCGGCGGCAGCTATTTCCTCTCGCGGATTCCTGGTGAACTGGGGATCTATCTAGGCGTCAGCGGCGTGCAGATTCGCGCGGCCGATGCGTTGTACTGCGGGCTGGCCGACTGGTTTGTCGACAGCAGCAAATTGCCGAGCCTCGACGAACAACTCGATCATCTGGAATGGCGCGACACGCCGCTCAAGGATCTGCAGGGCCTGCTGGCGAAAAACGGCGTGCAAACCCTCGCCGATGCGCCGCTGGAGAAACTGCGCCCGGCCATCGACCATTTCTTCGCCCTGCCGGACGTGCCGAGCATTGTCGAGCAACTGCGCGCAGTCACCGTCGCCGACAGCCATGAGTGGGCGACGAGCACCGCTGACCTGCTGGAGACCCGCTCGCCACTGGCGATGGCCGTGACCCTGGAAATGCTCCGTCGCGGTCGGCACCTGAGCCTGGAACACTGTTTCGCCCTCGAACTGCATCTGGATCGCCAGTGGTTCGAACGCGGCGACCTGATCGAGGGCGTGCGCGCCCTGCTGATCGACAAAGACAAGACACCACGCTGGAACCCGCCGACCCTTGCTGCGCTGGACGCCGGGCATGTCGCGAGTTTCTTTCACGGTTTTACTGAGAGCGGGAGCTGAGCCATGCACGATCTCGAACTGACTGAAGAACAAGTGATGATCCGCGACATGGCCCGGGACTTTGCCCGTGGCGAAATCGCACCGCATGCGCAAGCCTGGGAAAAGGCCGGCTGGATCGACGACGCGCTGGTGGCAAAGATGGGCGAACTCGGTCTGCTCGGCATGGTGGTGCCCGAGGAATGGGGCGGCACTTACGTCGATTACGTGGCCTATGCGCTGGCGGTGGAAGAAATCTCTGCCGGTGACGGCGCCACCGGTGCGTTCATGAGCATCCACAACTCGGTGGGCTGCGGGCCGGTGATGAATTACGGCAGCGAAGAACAGAAAAAGACCTGGCTGGCGGATCTCGCCAGTGGCCAGACGATTGGCTGCTTCTGCCTCACCGAACCGCAGGCCGGCTCCGAAGCGCACAACCTGCGCACCCGCGCCGAACTGCGCGACGGCCAGTGGGTGATCAACGGCGCCAAGCAATTCGTCAGCAATGGCAAACGGGCGAAACTGGCGATCGTGTTTGCGGTGACCGATCCGGATCTGGGCAAGAAAGGCATTTCCGCGTTCCTGGTGCCCACCGGTACTGCGGGTTTCATCGTCGATCGCACCGAACACAAAATGGGGATTCGCGCCTCCGACACCTGCGCGGTGACCCTGAACAACTGCAGCATTCCCGAGGCCAATCTGCTCGGCGAGCGCGGCAAGGGTCTGGCGATTGCCCTGTCCAACCTCGAAGGCGGCCGCATCGGCATCGCCGCGCAAGCCTTGGGCATCGCCCGGGCCGCGTTTGAGGCGGCGCTGGTGTATTCCCGCGATCGCATCCAGTTCGGCAAGCCGATCAACGAACACCAGAGCATCGCCAACCTGCTGGCCGACATGCACATGCAAATCAACGCGGCGCGCTTGATGATCCTGCACGCGGCGCGCCTGCGCACGGCGGGCAAACCGTGCCTGTCGGAGGCATCACAGGCCAAACTGTTCGCCTCGGAAATGGCCGAAAAGGTCTGCTCCTCGGCGATTCAGATTCATGGCGGGTATGGGTATCTGGAGGACTATCCGGTCGAGAAGTACTACCGCGATGCACGGATTACCCAGATCTATGAAGGCTCGAGCGAGATTCAGCGGATGGTGATTGCCCGGGAATTGAAGAACTATCAGTTGTAACGCCAAAAGCTTCGCGAGCAAGCCCGCTCCCACATTGGATCTGCGTCGTACACAAATCCCATGTGGGAGCGGGCTTGCTCGCGAAGGCGTTAGTCAGCTCAGCGCATTATTTGCCCTGAAATTCCGGCGCACGCTTGGCCACAAACGCCGCCATGCCTTCCTTCTGATCCTGCGTGGCAAACGCCGCATGGAACACCCGGCGCTCGAAGCGCACGCCTTCAGTCAGGTTGACCTCAAACGCACGGTTGACGCTTTCCTTGACCATCATCGCAATCGGCAACGACTTGCTGGCGATCACCGCGGCGACTTTCAGCGCCTCGTCGAGCAGTTCATCACTCGGCACGATCCGCGCAACGATGCCGCAGCGTTCGGCTTCCACCGCATCGATCATCCGCCCGCTGAGGCACATTTCCATGGCCTTGGCTTTGCCCACGGCGCGGGTCAGGCGCTGGGTGCCGCCCATGCCTGGGAGCACGCCGAGGTTGATTTCCGGCTGACCGAATTTGGCGTTGTCACCGGCCAGGATGAAGTCGCACATCAACGCCAGTTCACAGCCGCCGCCGAGGGCAAAGCCGTTGACCGCAGCGATGATCGGCTTGCGCCGGTTAGCCACGCGGTCGCTGTCGCTGAACAGATCATCCATGTAGATCTGCGGGTAGGTCAGCTCGGCCATTTCCTTGATGTCGGCACCGGCGGCGAAGGCTTTCTTCGAACCGGTGATGACGATGCAACCAATGTTCGCATCCGCTTCCAGGCCGTCGAGGGCATGATTCACTTCGCTGACCAGTTGCGCGTTCAGGGCATTCAGCGCCTGCGGGCGGTTGAGGGTGATCAGGCCGACGCGGCCGTGGTTTTCCAGCAGAATCGTTTCGTAAGTCATGGGCAAGATTCCTTGTCAGAGATTGCGCGAAATAACCATGCGCTGAATGTCGCTGGTGCCTTCGTAGATCTGGCACACGCGTACGTCGCGGTAGATGCGTTCCAGCGGGAAATCGTTGAGATAACCGTAACCGCCCAGCGTCTGCAACGCCATCGAGCAGACTTTCTCGGCCATTTCCGAGGCGAACAGTTTCGCCATCGAAGCCTCGACCAGCGCCGGCTGACCGCTATCGCGCAGGGCCGCCGCGTAATGCACCATCTGCCGGGCGACGGCGATCTGCGTGGCCATGTCGGCGAGACGGAAGGCCACCGCCTGGTGCTCGATGATCGGTTTGCCGAAAGTGTCGCGCTCACGTGCATAGTCGCGGGCCGCTTCGAACGCAGCGCGGGCCATGCCCACCGCTTGCGAGGCGATGCCGACCCGCCCGCCTTCGAGGTTGGCCAGGGCGATTTTGTAGCCTTCGCCCTCCTCACCCAAGCGGTTGGCGACCGGCACCTTCACGTCTTCAAACAGAATCTGGCAGGTGTCCGACGCATGCTGGCCGAGCTTGTCTTCGACCCGGGCGATTTTGTAGCCGGGCGAATCGGTGGGCACGATGAACGCGGTGATCCCGCGTTTGCCGGCACTCGGATCGGTCACCGCAAACACGATCACGATCCCGGCGTTCTGCCCGGAAGTGATGAACTGTTTGCAGCCGTTCAGCACGTAGTGCTCACCTTCCAGACGCGCGCGGGTTTTCAGGCTGCTGGCGTCGGAGCCGGCCTGCGGCTCGGTCAATGCGAACGCACCGAGCATCGCACCGCTGGCCAGCGGTTTGAGGAAGCGTTCGCGCTGATCGTCGTTGCCGAACTTGAGGATCGGCACGCAGCCCACCGAGTTGTGCACGCTCATGATGGTCGAGCAGGCGCCGTCGCCGGCGGCGATTTCCTCCAGGGCCATGGCGTACGCCAGGTAGCCGGTGTCACAGCCGCCCCACTGCTCCGGCACAAGCATGCCGAAGAAGCCCAGCTCGGCCATCTCGCCGATGGCTTCCTTGGGGAAACGATGCTCGCGATCCCACTCGGCGGCGAACGGTTTCAGCCGTTCCTCGGCGAACTGTCGGGCCATGTCGCGGATCTGGGTCTGGTCTTCGTTGGGAATCATGGTGAATCCTTAACTTAAATCCGGGTTACCACACATAACCCTGTGGGAGCTGGCTTGCCAGCGATGGGGCCGTGTCAGTAAACATATTGGCTGTTTGACCCACCGCCATCGCGGGCAAGCCCGCTCCCACAGGGTCCGTTGCCAACGTTAATACACGCATTCCACGGCCATGGCCGTGGCTTCACCGCCGCCGATGCAGATCGCCGCAATCCCGCGTTTCAGGTTTTTCTGGCGCAGGGCCGAGAGCAAGGTCACCAGAATCCGCGCGCCCGAGGCACCGATCGGATGGCCCAGCGCGCAGGCGCCGCCGTGCACGTTGAGCTTGTCGTGGGGGATTTCCAGGTGGGTCATCGCCGCCATCGCCACCACGGCGAACGCTTCGTTGATTTCGAACAGATCGACCTCGTTCAACGCCCAACCAGTCTTCTTCACCAGCTTTTTGATCGCGCCAATCGGTGCCACCGGGAACAGGCCCGGCGTGTCGGCAAATGCCGCGTGGCCGTGAATCACCGCCAGCGGTTTAAGCTCGAGTTTCTGCGCTTGCGACTGGCGCATCAGCACCAGTGCCGCCGCACCGTCGGAGATCGAGCTGGAGTTGGCCGCCGTCACCGTGCCGCCTTCGCGGAACGCCGGTTTCAGCGAGGCGACTTTGTCCAGTTTGGCTTTCGGCGGCTGCTCGTCGTTGCTGATCAGCACCTGCTCTTTGCCGACGGTCACGGTCAGCGGCACGATCTCGGCCTTGAAGCTGCCGTCCTTGATCGCCTGTTGGGCCCGAGTGGTCGAAGCGATGGCAAACGCATCCTGGGCTTCGCGGCTGAAGTCGTTGGTTTCGGCGCAGTCTTCGGCGAAGGTGCCCATCAGACGGCCCTTGTCGTAGGCGTCTTCGAGGCCGTCGAGGAACATCGAATCGAGCACCCGGCCATGGCCCATGCGGTAACCGGCGCGAGCACGGTCGAGCAAGTATGGCGAGTTGGACATGCTTTCCATGCCGCCGGCGATCACTATATCGGCGCTGCCGGCCAAGAGCATGTCGTGAGCGAGAATGGTGGTTTCCATGCCCGAGCCGCACATTTTGTTGACGGTGGTGCAGCGCGTCGATTTATCCAGCCCGGCACCCAGTGCCGCCTGCCTCGCCGGCGCCTGACCGAGGCCGGCCGGCAATACGCAACCGAACAACACTTCGTCGACCGCATCGCTGGCAACCCCGGCGCGCTCAACCGCTGCCTTGATAGCGGCAGCACCGAGTTGCGGCGCGGTGAGGCTTTTCAGTTCGCCCTGAAAACCGCCCATCGGGGTGCGGACGGCGCTGACGATAACAATAGGATCGTTGGCAATAGTCATGACAAATCCTCCTTACTTGGCGGCCATGCGCAAGGCGCCGTCGAGACGGATCACCTCACCATTGAGCATGCTGTTTTCGATGATATGCCGAACCAGCGCGGCGTACTCGGCAGGTTTCCCAAGACGCGGCGGGAACGGCACGCCAGCGGCCAGCGACTCGCGCACTTCCGGGGTCATGCCGGCCATCATCGGGGTTTCGAAAATGCCCGGGGCGATGGTCATCACGCGGATGCCGAAACGCGCCAGTTCACGGGCGGCCGGCAGGGTCAGGCTGGCGATCGCGCCTTTGGAGGCGGAATACGCGGCCTGGCCGATCTGGCCGTCGAACGCAGCGACCGAAGCGGTGTTGATGATTACCCCGCGCTCGCCATCGGCATTGGCTTCGCTCTCGGCGATGGCCGCCGCGGCCAGACGCAGCATGTTGAAACTGCCGATCAGGTTGACGTTGATCACCTGGGCAAAACTCGACAGCGCATGCGGGCCGTTCTTGCCGAGGATCTTTTCGCCACGGACGATACCGGCGCAGTTGACCAGACCGTTGAGGCTGCCAAAGGCTTTCAGCGTTGCCTGCACCGCAGCTTCGGCGGCGGCTTCATCGCTGATGTCAGCCACCACGCTGTGCGCGCCGAGGCGCTGCGCCTGCGCGGCTACCGCTTCGGCATTCATGTCCACCAGCATCACTTTGGCGCCGGCACTGACCAGCAATTCAGCGCTGGCCGCACCCAGGCCGGAGGCGCCGCCGGTGACGATAAAAACCTTGTTCTCGATCTGCATGACTGACTTCCTGATTCAAGCTGAAACGTTATGCGCCGCAGCCTCTTGAGCCTTGGCGATTTCCTGGTTGCGCAAGATAAAGCGCTGCAATTTGCCGCTTGGGGTTTTCGGCAATTCGCTGACAAATTCGATTTCACGCGGGTACGAATGCGCGGCCAGACGCTTGCGCACGTGTTGCCGCAGCTCTTCGGCCAGCGCCGGTTCGGCGCGGTATTGCGGGTTGAGCACGACGAAGGCCTTGACCAGTTCGGTACGCTCCGGATCCGGCTTGCCGACCACGGCGGCTTCGACCACCGCCGGGTGTTCGATCAGCGCGCTTTCGACGTCGAACGGGCCGACGCGGTAGCCGGAAGTAGTGATCACGTCATCACTGCGGCCGACGAAGCTGATGCTGCCGTCCGGGTTCCATTCCACCGTGTCGCCGCTGAGGTAGTAATCGCCGACGAAGGCTTTGGTCGGCACGCCCTCGTAGCCGCCGAACCAGCACATCGGCGACTGGGTGCGGTCGATGGCGAGAATGCCCGGCTGGCCGACGCCGAGTTCGTTGTACTGCTCGTCGAGCACCACGATGCGATGGCCCGGCGAGGCGAAACCGGCGGCGCCGAGGTGGATCGGGTGCTCCAGACCGTGATGGTTGCACAGGACCATGCCCAGTTCGGTCTGGCCGTAATGGTCGTGAATCACCACGTCGAGATTGTCGGCGAACCAGCGGATCACTTCCGGGTTCAGCGGTTCGCCGGCGCTGCTGACGATGCGCAGCTTGCCCTTGATCGACTTGGCGAACTCGTTGCCACCGGCAATCAGCAAGCGGTACGCGGTCGGCGAGCCAGTGAGGTTGGTGATGCCGTATTTGTTGATCACCCGGCAGGTGCTTTCGAGGGTGAACGGGCCATCGTAAAAGGTGATCGGGTGCCCCATCGACATAGGGCCGGTGACGCCGAAATAGATGCCGTAGGCCCAGCCCGGATCGGCGACGTTCCAGAACGAATCTTCGGGACGCAGATCTACCGCGTCGCGGGTGTAGCTCTGGAACGCGACGATCGCCTTGAGCGGCACCGACAGTGCTTTCGACGGACCGGTGGTGCCCGAGGTGAACATCAGCAGGAACGGGTCTTCGCCGCTCAGCAGCACCGGCTCGCAGAGATTGGAATAGTTGGCCAGCTCGGCCCAGAAACTGAAATCGCCACGGACGATGCCCTGGCCCTTGGCGCCGCCGACGGTGACGATGGTCGGGCATTCGCTGACTTCAGCGAGTTTCGGCCGGTTGACCGCGTCGGTGACCACCACTTTGGCGCCGGAACTGTTCAGGCGATGTTCGATGGCCTTGGGGCCGAATGCGGTGAACAACGGCTGATACACCGCGCCGATGCGCCAGGTGGCGAACACGGTGATGAGCAATTCGATGTTGCGTGGCAGCAGGCCGGCGACCTTGTCGCCCTTCTGCACGCCTTGTTCGAGAAGGAAATTGGCGAAACGCGCGGCTTGGTCTTGCAGCTCACTGAAGGTGTACGTGGCACTCGCACCGTCGCGGCCCTCCCAGAACAACGCAATGCGCCCCGGCAAGGCGTGGCGGTCGCAACATTCGACGCAGGCGTTGAGCGCCTCCAGCGTGCCGCTGAGCGCAGCGTCCACGGTGTGCTGATAGTTGAACTGTTCGGTGGCAGACAAGTAATCGCGCATTGCCAGAATCCCTCGGTGTTTTTATTAGGCTGGGAACCGTAAACAACACAGGGATAGTCGCGCTGCGGCGCTGAAGCGGCAATGGTCAAAGCCATCAAAGTGGCTGACTGGTTTGGCCAAGGTTCGAGAGATGTACAGGCTGGACTGACGCCTTCGGGAGCAAGCCCTCTCCCACAGGGAATTGCATTTCACAATGAGGGATCAGCCACAAAAGCAAGGGAGGCTGCAATCAAAGAAGGAATGCATTTCAAATGGAAGTCCACCTGGGTAAGCCAGGCAGGCTGCACATCACAGGAACAATGCATTTCAAATGATGGCCACCTGAGCAATCCAGGCAGGCTGCAAATACCAGGAAAAATGCATTTCAAATGTGGGAGGGGGCTTGCTCCCGAAGAGGCCTGATCAGGCTACAAACAATCCGGATCAGACCGCTTCGTTAAGGATCAGGGTGCGGTAATGCCCCGGATTCGATCCCGACCACTTGCGAAACGCCTTGTAGAACGAGCTCGCATCGGCAAACCCCAGCCGCGTCGCGATTTCGACGAAACTGATCGACGGCTCCGCCAGCCAACTGATTGCCAGTTCCTTGCGCACGCTGTCCTTGAGCCCCTGATAGGTCTGCCCCTCCTCGGACAATCGTCGGCGCAGGGTCGAGGCGGACATGCACAGCTGTTGCGCCAGGGCGTCGGTTTCCGGCCACTGTCCGGCGGGTAGCTGCCGCAGATCCTGCTTGATTCGGCTGGCAAGGCTTTCCGGGTCGCGGTATTTCACCAGAATGTTCGCGGGTGCATGGGCCAGAAAGCGTTTCAATTCTTCAGCCGAACGCTTGATCGGCAGGTCGAGACAGTCAGCAGCAAAGATCATCCGCGTACGCGGACGCTCGAAGCGCAGGTTTTCCGAGAACATCACCCGGTAGTCGTCGCAGAAATCCGGCTCGGCGCAGCGCAGTTCGATCGCCAGAATCGGAATCCGCCGCCCCGCCAGCCAGCAGGCCACACCGTGGACGATCATCCAGTAGGTGAAATAGGTAAACGCCCGACGCGGCTCGGGATCGTCTTCGAACAGGACGATTTCCGCCAGGCTCTGCTGATGCGCCAATTGCGCGGGCATTTTTTCCAGCATCAAGGAGAGGAAATTCAGGCCCATGCCCAGACCGGTGGCCAGCGTCGGTTGCGCCATGGCGCTGCGGCAAAGGAACTCAAGGCTGCCGGACTTTAGCCGACGCGGATCCATGCCGAAGAACTCGTCATCGCCGCGCCGGGCCAGCAAGCGCCAGAGTCTGGCGTATTGCGAGGCAGGCACCCGACCTTGCTCGCTGTGCAGCAGCGCCGGAGCAATCCCGACCTTGTTCAAGACTTCATCCGTGGCCACGCCCGGGGCACAACTTTGCAGCAGCGCTTCACGCACCAGTTGCACGGCGATGGTGTCTTTTTCCGACATGGAGCGAGGCAGACCTTGTTGTTTTCGAGTGAGTGGCATCTTAACGCAGGATGCGAATTCAGCACGAATCCCCTGTGGGAGCGGGCTTGCTCGCGAAGGCGATGTGTCAGCAACATCCTTATCGACTGACGCGCCGCCTTCGCGAGCAAGCCCGCTCCCACAGGGATTTGTGCGTGGCAAAAAACAGGTTGTTCAGCTTGCGTTCAGGTTTATGTCAATCATTGTCATGTGAGAATGGTTGTCATTATGTTACAACTTGTAACTTCTTCGAATGACTTAGTGGACACCGAATGCTCGTTCCCTTTCTGATCATGTTGCGCGAAGGCATTGAAGCCGCGCTGATCGTTGGCATCATCGCCAGCTACCTGCAACAGACCGGTCGTGGCCAGTGGATGCCGGCAGTGTGGATCGGCGTCTTCCTCGCCGCCGCTCTGGCACTGCTGGTTGGCGGTGGCCTGGAACTGGTCAGCGCCGAATTCCCACAGAAACAGCAGGAGTTGTTTGAAGGCATTGTCGGACTCGTCGCGGTGGGCATTCTCAGTTCGATGGTGTTCTGGATGCGCAAGGTTGCGCGCTCGATCAAGCATTCGCTGCAAGCCTCGCTCGATCACGCCCTGACCTCGTCAAAGCATCAAGTGATCGCGCTGATCGCCATGGTGTTCTTCGCCGTGGCTCGCGAAGGCCTGGAAACCGTGTTCTTCCTGCTCGCTGTGTTCCAGCAGAGCGAAGGCCCGGGCGCGCCGATCGGCGCCCTGCTTGGCCTGGTGCTGGCAATCGTTGTCGGTTTCCTGATCTACAGCGGCAGCATGCGCCTGAACCTGTCGGCATTCTTCAAGTGGACCGGGTTGTTCATTCTGGTGGTCGCCGCCGGGATCCTCGCCAATTCGGTGCAAGCCCTGCATGAAGCCGGTGTGTGGAATCACCTGCAGACCGTGCTGTTCGACTTCAGCGCGACGCTGCCGATGGACGGCCCGCTGGGCTCAGTGCTGGCCGGCATGTTCGGTTATCAGGATGCGCCGACGGTCAGCACCCTCGGTGCGTACCTGATCTATCTGGTGTTGGCGCTGGTGATGTTTTTCTACCCCGCCGCGCCCTCCTCCAGCGCTGACGCCGCCGGCAAATCGTCTTCCGTTTCCAGCCAATAAGGGCCTCCATGTCAAAGCCTAATACTCCTCAGGCCTCGCCTCCCCGCGCCTTGCGCTGGGCGGTGGCCGGTTCGGTGGTCGTGATGATCGCCGCCGGTGGCCTGTTCTACTACGCCTCGAAAATGGCCGCGGCCAAGCGTCAGCACAACCATGACGAAGTGGTGGTCAACATCAACGCGCACAGTTGCGAGCCGAACGAGCTGACGGTTCCCGCCGGTCGCGCCAGTTTCCGCATCGTCAACCGCTCCGACCGGGCGGTGGAATGGGAAATCCTCGACGGCGTGCTGGTGATCGAAGAGCGCGAAAACATCGCGCCGGGCCTGAGCCAGGTGATCAACGCCAATCTGCAACCCGGCGACTACGCGATCACTTGCGGTCTGCTGAGCAATCCGCGTGGCGTACTGCACGTGACGCCGACGGCAGCCTCCGATGCTGCCGCCAAGGCCAAGCCATCGATGGTCGCTTTCGTTGGGCCACTGTCGGAATTCCGCGTGTATCTGGCGAGCCAGAGCAGCGCGCTGATCAAAGCCGTGACCGCCCTGAATCAGGCGATCAGCAGCGGCGACCTGAGTCAGGCGCAGGCGCTGTACCTGCCGGCGCGTGCCGCTTACCAGCGCCTGGCCCCAGCCGCGCAACGCCTGGCGGAACTGGACAACAGCATCAATGCCCGCGCCGATTATTTCGAAAAGCGTGAGCAGGATCCGGCCTTCGTCGGCTTCCACCGCGTCGAATATGCACTGTTCCAGCAACGCAGCCTCGACGGCTTGAACCCGGTCGCCGAGCGCCTGCTGGCCGACGTCACCACCCTAAAACAGCAACTGCTGGCCCAATCGCTGCCACCGGAGCAACTGGTGAGCATCGTGGTGCGCAACCTCAACACCCTGGCCGACGTGCGCGCCGCCAGCGGTGAAGAGGAACGCTACAGCCACGCCGATCTCAATGGCTTCGCCAGCAACCTGGAAACCGCGCACAAAGTGGTCGAGCTGCTGCGGCCAATGCTGACCAAATCGGCGCCGGATCTGCTGCCGAAAATCGACGCGGCGCTGAGTGATTTCGACAGCGTACTGAACAGCTTCAAGGTCAAGGACGGCTACGCCACTTACGACACGGTCAGTGGTGAACAACGCAAACAGATCGCCGACAAGGCTCAGGCCCTGGCTGACGCTCTGGATGGCATCGATCCCGCCCTCGGCCTTTCCGGCCTGTAAGCAGAAGACGAATACCGATGAAAGAATTGCAAAACCTCGATCTGCAACGTCGCCGCCTGCTGATGGGCATGGGTGTCGCCGGCGTCGCCCTGGCCGGTTCGGCCCTGAGCTGCCCGGCCATGGCTGCAGCGCCGGCGCAAGTCACCGAAGCGCCGAGCAGCGACAAGACCGAAGACCGCCATGATTTCCACGGCGTGCACCAGACCGGGATCGTCACCCCGCGTCCGGCGTCCGGCATGTTCGTGTCGTTCGACGTACTGGCTAGCGATCGCGAAGACCTTGAGCGGCTGTTCCGTACCCTCAACGAGCGCATCGCGTTCCTGATGAAGGGCGGCCCGGTGGCGCAGATCGACCCGAAACTGCCGCCGCCGGATTCCGGCATTCTCGGCCCGGTGGTGACCCCGGACAACCTGACCATCACCGTCTCGGTAGGCGAATCGCTGTTCGACGAGCGCTTCGGTCTGGCCGCCGCCAAACCGAAGCGCCTGCAACGCATGGTCGGCTTCCCCAACGATGCGCTGGAGGCCGATTGCTGCCACGGCGACTTGAGCCTGCAGTTCTGCTCGAACACTGCCGACACCAACATTCACGCCTTGCGCGACATCGTCAAGAACCTGCCGGACCTGCTGCTGGTGCGCTGGAAGCAGGAAGGCAGCGTGCCGCCGCAAGCTCCGGCCAAACCGGGTGTGCCGGCGCAATCGGCGCGTAACTTCCTCGGTTTCCGTGACGGCTCGGCCAACCCCGATTCCAACGACGCCAAGGCCATGGACAAGATCGTCTGGGTGCAACCGGGCAGCGATGAGCCGGCCTGGGCGGCCCACGGCAGCTATCAAGCGGTGCGGATCATCCGTAACTTCGTCGAGCGCTGGGACCGTACGCCGTTGCAGGAACAGGAAAGCATCATCGGCAGGGTCAAGACCACTGGCGCGCCGATGGGCTCGCAGCACGAGACCGAAGTCCCGGATTACAGCAAAGACCCGGAAGGCAAACTGACCAAGCTCGACGCACACATTCGCCTGGCCAACCCGCGCACCACCGCGAGCCAGGCCAATCTGATCCTGCGCCGGCCGTTCAACTACTCCAACGGTGTGAACAAGAACGGCCAGCTCGACATGGGCCTGCTGTTCATCTGCTACCAGGCCGATCTGGAAAAAGGCTTCATCACCGTGCAGACCCGGCTCAACGGCGAGCCGCTTGAGGAATACCTCAAACCGGTCGGCGGCGGTTACTTCTTCACCCTTCCGGGTGTCACCGGCGACAAGGATTTCATCGGTCGCTCGCTGCTCAACGCCACCCAACCCAAAACAGCTGCCTAACCATAAAAAACCTCGGAGCCGCTCCATGAAAAAGTCGCCACTCGCGTTACTGCTGACCCTCGGTTTGCTCAACACCCCGCTGTCGGCGTTCGCCGCGACGGCGCCACTGGATCTGGTCGGCCCGGTGTCGGACTACAAGATCTACGTCACCGAGCAACTGGATGAACTGGGCAGCCACACCAAACAATTCACCGATGCGGTGAAAAAAGGTGACCTGGCCACCGCGCAAAAGCTCTACGCGCCGACCCGCGTCTACTACGAGTCGATCGAGCCGATTGCCGAGCTGTTCAGTGACCTTGATGCGTCCATCGACTCGCGCGTCGACGACCACGAAAAAGGCGTGAAGGCTGAAGACTTCACCGGTTTTCACCGCATTGAATATTCGCTGTTCTCGGAGAAAACCACTGAAGGCCTGACCGCTCTGGCTGACAAGCTGGACAGCGACGTGAAAGACCTGCAGACCCGCGTCGCCGGCCTGACCTTCCCGCCGGAGAAAGTTGTCGGTGGTGCGGCTGCTCTGCTGGAAGAGGTTGCCGCGACCAAGATCTCCGGTGAAGAAGACCGTTACAGCCACACCGACCTGTACGACTTCCAGGGCAACATCGACGGCGCGAAGAAAATCGTCGACCTGTTCCGTCCGCAGATCGAAAAACAGGACAAGGCGTTTGTTGCCAAAGTCGACAAGAACTTCGCCACCGTGGACAAGATCCTTGCCAAGTACAAGACCAAGGACGGTGGTTTCGAGACTTATGACAAGGTGAAGGACAACGATCGCAAGGCGCTGGTTGGCCCGGTCAATACCTTGGCGGAAGATCTGTCCACATTGCGTGGCAAGCTCGGTTTGAACTGATTGATGTAGAGGCCTTAAGTGCCCCATCGCGAGCAGGCTCACTCCCACAGTTGGAATGCATTCCCCTGTAGGAGTGAGCCTGCTCGCGATAGCGGTTTTAACCGCACCGAATAATCTGAAAGTTTACAAAATCCGGTACAGCAACCGCTCGATCCGCACCCGACTCACACGCTTCAAAAACTTCGCCACCCCCGCCGGGTACTCCGGCAAGGTTTCCAGGTTCTGGAAGCTGGCAATCCGCGTGGTGTTGCGGAAAATCTCCTGCTGTTCCTTCGCCCGTGGCTCAAGCCACTCGCCTTGCGGATCATCGATCAACAGCGCGTTTTCCAGGTCGAGACGGAACGCCCGTGGATTGAGGTTGTTGCCGGTCAGCAGCGTATAGCGCTGGTCGACCCACATGCCCTTGAGGTGATAGCTGTTGTCGCCATCACGCCACAGATGCAGGTTCAACTGGCCGCTGTCGATGTTGCGCTGATGCCGCTTGGCAAAACGCCGCAGGCTGATTTCGTACAGATACGGCAGCGCCGCAATCACCTTGAACGGCTCGCTCGGCGGAATGTAGAAATCGTTGGCCGTCTTGTCGCCGACCACGATGTCGATCTTCACCCCACGGGCCAGCGCACGGTTGACCTCGCGGATGATCGGCAGCGGCAGGTTGAAGTACGGCGTGCAGATGGTCAGCTGCTGTTGCGCACTGGCGATCAGCTCGACAATCACCCGGTTCAACGGGTTGTTCTTGCCCACGCCCAGCAGCGGACTTACCGACAGGCCGGTATGCGCGGTGCTGCCGGCGCTGGTGTCGTACGCCGCATATTTGAGACGGCTGCGCAGGTCGCCGATGTCGTTGCGCAAGCTGCGGGTAGTCGGCAGGTTCGGCAGGTCGAGGCGATGCACAGCCTTGGATTCGATCAGACCGTGCTTGACCAGGTGATGCATTGAATCCGCCAGTTCGCGGCTGTGCAGCACGTGGTAGCGGTCGAAACGGTACTTGTCGAACTTGTGCAGGTAGACGTTGTTCAGGCTCGCACCGCTGTAAACCACGCAATCGTCGATCACGAAGCCTTTCAGATGCAGGACGCCGAACAGTTCGCGGGTCTGCACCGGTACGCCGTAGACCGGCACTTCGCTCTGATGGGTGCGGGTCATTTCCTGATACCACGCCGAGTTGCCCGGCTGTTTGCCGGCGCCGATCAACCCGCGCTGGGCGCGCAGCCAGTCAACCACCACGACGATCTCCAGCTCCGGGCGCTTGAGCTTGGCGGCGTGCAAGGCATCGAGGATTTCCTGACCGGCCTCGTCGTGCTGCAGATACAGCGCAACGATGTAGATGCGCCGGGTCGCCTCAGCGATTTTCTCCAGCAGGCAACGACGGAACTCGGCGGCGCCGGACAGAATGGTCACGGCCTCGGCAGTCAGCGGAAAGCTGCGCAGTTTGGGCAGCAAAGAGCGTTTGAAAAGCAACGGCATAGGGCTCGCAATGGGTCGAATCCGAAGAACCCGAGAGCTTACACCATCAACCGGTTCGGGTCTTGTTACTGTCTGTAATGCCCCCTTCGCGAGCAGGCTCGCGAATGCATTCCCCTGTGGGAGCGAGCCTGCTCGCGAAAGCAATCTGAAAATCACTGCTTGACCAAGGAGAACGATCGTTCTACTGTTAGCCGCATGAACGAAATCACTGACACCTCGACCCGCGACATCATTCTGGATGTCACCGAAAAGTTGATCTACAAAAGTGGCATCGCCGCCACCGGCATGGATCTTCTGGTGAAAACCGCCGGCGTCTCCAGAAAAAGCATCTACCGCTACTTCGCCAACAAGGAAGAACTGACCGTCGCCGCCCTGCAACGCCGCGACGTGCGCTGGATGCACTGGTACCGCAGCGCCGTCGATCAGGCCGAAACCCCGGCCGACCGCCTGCTCAACCTGTTTACCGTACTCAAGGGCTGGTTCGCCTCGGAAGGCTTCCGCGGCTGTGCCTTCATCAATACCAGTGGCGAGACCGGTGACCCCGAAGACCCGGTGCGCCAGGTCGCCAAAGACCACAAACAGAAGCTGCTCGACTACCTGTGCGAGCTGTGTACCGAACATGGCGTCGAAGATCCGCAACGTCTGGCCAGACAATTGCTGATCCTGATTGACGGCGCCATTACCGTAGCGCTTGTGATGGGTGATCACAGTGCCGCTGATAATGCGCAATGCATGGCGCGTAAGTTATTGGACCTGTAACGCCTTAAATAAGCCTCAACCGTTGTTTAATCGTTAATTAGATCGGGAGACTGACAATGTCGACTGCTGCCCAAGTGCGTCCGCCTTTACCGCCGTTCAACCGTGAATCGGCTATCGAAAAAGTACGTCTGGCCGAGGATGGCTGGAACTCTCGCGATCCCGAGAAGGTGTCGCTGGCCTACACCCTCGACACAAAATGGCGCAACCGCGCCGAGTTCGCCAACAACCGCGAAGAAGCCAAGGCCTTCCTGACCCGTAAATGGGCCAAGGAACTCGACTACCGCCTGATCAAGGAACTCTGGGCCTACTCTGACACGCGGATTGCCGTGCGCTACGCCTATGAATGGCGCGACGATTCGGGCAACTGGTTTCGTTCCTACGGCAATGAAAACTGGGAGTTCGATGAGCACGGGCTGATGTTCCAGCGCTATGCCTGCATCAACGACATGCCGATCAAGGAAAGCGAGCGCAAGTTCCATTGGCCGCTGGGGCGGCGTCCGGATGATCATCCGGGGCTCTCCGATCTCGGTCTGTAAATTCACATAGTTCCAATTGTAGGAGTGAGCCTGCTCGCGATAGCGGTGTGTCAGTCAGCCTGAATATCGACTGTTCATACGCAATCGCGAGCAGGCTCACTCCTACAGGAGATTTGTTGGGGTCAGGCTACTGCGGCAGTCCTTTCAGCCTCCAGTTCCCGCACCAACGGCAACACCCGCTTGCCGAAATACTCCACCTCCTCCTGAAAGTGCAGAAACCCCGCCAACACCAGATCCACCCCCACCGCTTTCAACGCCACAATCCGCTCGGCAATCTGCTGTGGCGTGCCGATCAGGTTGGTCTTGAAGCCGTCGTTGTACTGCACCAGATCCTCGAACGTCGATTTCGCCCAGTTACCCTCACCCTCCGGCGACGCCCTGCCCGCCTGCTTCGCCGCGTCACCAAAGGCGTTAACCGCTTCCGGGTCAGCCTGATCGATGATCTGCGCCAGTACAGCACGCGCCTCTTCTTCAGTGTCGCGAGCAATCACGAAGGCGTTGACGCCGATCTTCACCGAATGATTGTTGGCCGCCGCTTTGGCCCGGATGTCATCGACCTGCGCCTTGATCCCTTCGACACTGTTGCCGTTGGTGAAATACCAGTCCGAGACCCGCGCCGCCATGTCTCGTGCCGCACGGGAACTGCCGCCCTGAAAGATTTCCGGGCGGCCCAGCGGTTTCGGTTTGAGGGTGTAATGGTCGAAGCGGTAGAAGTCGCCGCGAAAGCTGAAGTTATCCTGGCTCCAGATCCCGCGCAGCGAGCGGATGAATTCCTCGGAACGCCGGTAGCGCTCGTCGTGTTCCAGCCAATGTTCGCCGATGGCCTGAAATTCGCCCTTGAACCAACCGCTGACGATATTGACCGCAATCCGGCCGTTGGTGAGTTGATCGATGGTCGCCAACTGCTTGGCTGCCAGCGCCGGTTGCCATGGGCCCGGCAGAATCGCCGCGATGACCTTGAGTTTGCTGGTGGCGGCCAGCAGCGCATGACTGAACGCCACCGACTCATGCTGGAACTCGGCACCGTAACCGGCGGTAAAGCGGATCTGCGTCAGGGCGTACTCGAACCCCGCCGCTTCGGCGAATTGCGCCAGTTTGCGGTTGTAGTCGATGCCCCAGTCGGTGCGCTGCTCGATCTTGCTGACCACCAGGCCGCCACTGACGTTCGGCACCCAGTAGGCGAATTTCACGGCTTGCTTGCTCATTGGCGTGTCCTCGGGACATTGGGAAGGTCAATGGGACAGAGCAGCAAGCGTGCCAGCGTCCAGAGGGCCGGTTTTATTGGGCTTGAGGCTGATGGAGTTGCATTGTTGGAGGGTGATTTGTTGTCGAGGTGTTGGTTGGGCAACAGTTGAATAGTTGGTGTCTGAGCTGACCTCATCGCTGGCAAGCCAGCTCCCACAGGTTTCCGGTATGTTCGCAACATTTGTGTTCACTAGAGATCTCTGTGGGAGCTGGCTTGCCAGCGATGGGGCTTTACGGGTCGCCGCAACACTTGGAAATGAGTAACATGTCAGCCCTTCCCCGCAGCCCTTCTGCGCCCTGCCGAATAAGCCGATTCCATGCCTTTCGAACTCAGCGTTGACCTCACCACTCTGGCCGTTCTGGCCCTTGTCGCTTTCATTGCCGGTTTCATCGACGCCATTGCCGGCGGCGGCGGTCTGTTGACCACCCCGGCGCTGCTCACTGCCGGCCTGCCACCGCACCTGGTGCTGGGCACCAACAAACTCAGTTCGACGTTCGGCTCGGCCACCGCCAGTTTCACCTTCTACCGACGCAAACTGTTCCACCCCCGGCAGTGGATGCACGCGATCGTCGGCACCCTGGTCGGCGCGCTCACCGGTGCCATCGTCGCGCACTACCTGCCGGCGGAATGGCTGAACAAGATGCTGCCGGTGATCGTCTTCGCCTGTGGCCTGTATCTGTTGTTCGGCGGCACGCCCAAAGCGCCACTGGACAGCGACGCGCCGATCAAGAAGAAATGGCAATCGACCCAAGGCTTCAGCCTCGGTTTCTACGACGGCGTGGCCGGCCCTGGCACGGGTGCGTTCTGGACCGTCAGCAGCCTGCTGCTCTACCCGATCGATCTGGTCAAGGCCAGCGGCGTGGCGCGCAGCATGAACTTCGTCAGCAACATCGCGGCGCTGTCGGTGTTCGTGTTCTCCGGGCAAGTGGATTGGATCATCGGCCTGAGCATGGGCCTGTCGGTGATGGTCGGCGCGTTCTTCGGGGCGCGCACCGCGATCAGCGGCGGCGCCAAGTTCATTCGTCCGGTGTTCATCACCGTGGTATTGGGTTTGACCGTGCGCCTAGCCTGGCAACACTGGTTCAGCGTGGCCTAAGCGGCGGGCCACGTAGACGTCGATCAGATAACGGGCAATCGATTTTGACGCCGGCAACGGCGGCAGATCGTGCACGTTGAACCATTGGGCGTCTTCGATCTCGTCTTCCTGGCAGACGATCTCGCCCCCGGCGTATTCGGCATGGAAGCCGAGCATCATCGAATGCGGGAACGGCCAGCACTGGCTGCCCATGTACTGGATGTTCTTCACTTCGATGCTGACTTCCTCGCGCACCTCGCGAATCAGGCAATCCTCGGCCGACTCCCCCGGTTCTGCAAACCCGGCCAGTGTGCTGTAGACCCCGGTGACGAAACGCGGTGAGCGCGCCAGCAGGATTTCGTCGCCCCGGGTGATCAGCACAATCATGCTCGGCGAAATGCGCGGATAACTGCGCAGATCGCACGGCTGGCAATACATCGCTCGCTCGCGCGGCACCTGCGTCATCGCCTGCCCACAGTTGCCGCAAAAGCGATGTTCACGCGCCCAGGTGCCGATCTGCGCGGCATAGCCCAGCACTTTGTAGATCGTGTGATCGCCATCGAGCATGAACGCCCGCAGGCCTTTCCAGTTGCAGCCCGGCACCTCGCTGGAACTGCGCAGCTCCAGCAGATACACGGGCTCGCCATCGAGGTGGCCGATGCCGTGTTCAGTGAGGACCGACAAGTCCTGGCGCTTGAGCCATTCCCGCGGGAACAGTGCGCCGTTGTCATCGAACAGAAAGCCTTCGGGACTGCGCGCCACGGCCCAGCCGCCGGGTTGATCGGTGTCCAGTACTGCAGTGGTCCAGCGAGCTGTCATGGTTTCTCAATCCAGAAATTCGGGTTTCTGTTTACTCATATGGGCGGCCATGGCCACGCGCAAGTCGGTGGATTGCAACATGGCGGCGTTCCAGGTGGCAACGTATTCGAGGCCGTCGTCGATGCGATGGTCGCGCATGTAGCTGATCATTTCCTTGGTGCCGGTGACCGCGATTGGCGATTTGCTGGCGATCTCGCGAGCAATGTCCATCACGCCTTCGAGCAGCAGCTCCTTGTCAGTGTAAACACGATTGACCAGACCGATGCTGCGCGCTTCATCTGCGCCGAAAGTGCGCCCGGTGTAAGCCAGTTCACGCAGCATGCCGTCCCCGATGATCCGTGGCAACCGTTGCAAAGTGCCAACATCGGCGGCCATGCCGATATCGATTTCCTTGATCGAGAATTGCGCGTCTTCGGCGGCGTAGCGCATGTCGCACGCGGCGATCAGGTCGATCGCACCGCCGAGGCAATAGCCTTGAATCGCCGCCAGTACCGGTTTGCGGCAGTTGTCGACGGCGTTGAACGAGGCTTGCAGGGTGAGGATCTTGCGCCGCAGCAGGCGCGCATTACGGCCGACGTCCTTGCCCAGCTCATTGGCGACGCCGGCGAGCATCATCAGGTCGATGCCCGAGGAAAAGTGTTTGCCGTTGCCACTCAGTACCACCACCCGCACTTCGTCGGTGTCATCGATCCACTGGAAAATCTCGACGATCTCGCTCCAGAACGCGGCGTTCATCGAGTTGATCTTTTCCGGGCGATTGATCTGCACATGCGCGATGTTGTCGGCCAGTTCGACGCTGAAGGCGGTGTATTGAGTCATGGCAGTGATCCTTTACCGGGCAGAAAATGAGGCCCGAACTATAACAAGGCATCACGATGGCGGTTCGGCCAAATGCGGGACTGCTTCGAGAGATGCAGTGTCAGGGCTGGCCTCTTCGCGAGCCTGCTCGCGAAGGGCTGCACCGCCGATCTAACCGACCTTCACCGCCACATAAGCCGCCGTCTCATAAGGCACCGTCAGCACATGCCGCCCACGCAACGCCGGCTCCGAGGCAATCAACGCGCGAATCTGCTCATCAACCTGGTCGCGCTGCGCCTGCGGCAAGGCCGCAATGAAGCTGGTGGAGCGCACCCGATTGAAAATCACGTCCTCGGGCGAGCCGGTGTGTCCGTGATGAAACTGCTGCAACTGCAGCGCCCCGAACGCCGGATGCGGAAACGCTTCGCGCCATTGACCGGTGTAGTAACGCGGCGTGTCCCCCTCCAGCGCGTTGACGATGGCATCGAGTTTCGGCACCCAGCTGACCTGCGTATCGCGCAGGTTCCAGATCAGGCCAAGCTTGCCGCCAGGCTTGAGCACGCGGGCGATTTCCGTCAGGGCTTCCGGGGTGGCGAACCAATGGAACGCCTGCGCGCAGACCACTGCATCCACCGACGCGTCAGGCAGTGGCAGATCGGTCGCGGTACCGCTCACCGCCAACACCTGCGGCCAGGCAGCGGAAAGTTTTTCCAGCATCTGCGCCACCGGTTCCACGGCGATCACCTGCGCGTCGGTGGCCGCCAGCCGTCCGGTGAACTTGCCGGTGCCGGCGCCCAGATCGATGACGGTCTTGTGACTGTCCAGACCCAACGTCTGGGTCAGCCACTGGCTGACCTGCGGCGGGTAGTCCGGGCGGCCCTTGATGTAGGTGTCAGCGGCAGTCTTGTAGCCGGCAGCAGCGGAGTGATGGACCTGATCTTTCATGGCAGTTCCTCGTGTGTCAGCGCCGGGGCATGGCAAAGCGCTGGATGGACGGCAGGCGTAGCCGAGCATAACGCCGCGATTTGCGCGTACCTTGAACAGAGCCTGACAAAGCAATGAATAAAATGCCGGGCTGTGGTGTTCAAAGTGAAACATAACCCTCTGTGGAGCCTTGCCCATGACTATCCGTTCCGTTATGTTCGCCGCCCCGTTGCTGCTGGTCACCGTGTTGTCCGCATCGATGGCGTTTGCCAACGGTGATGAAAGCGCGCCCGTGCAGAAGCCCAACTGCCCCAAAGGCCAGGTCTGGGACAGCAAATCACAGAAATGTGTGCTGCAGACCAGCAGCGCCGTACGGGATGTCGATCGCACCGACTATGCCTACCGATTGGCCAAGGACGGTCGCTACGAAGAGGCCCTGGCCCTGCTCGACACCCTGCAACAACCGAACACCGCCAAAGCCCTCAACTATCGCGGTTACGCCACGCGAAAACTGGGGCGTACCGATGAAGGCATCGGCTATTACCTGCAATCGGTGAAACTCGATCCGCAGTACGCGCAAGTGCGTGAATACCTCGGCGAAGCCTATGTGATCAAAGGCCGCGTCGACCTGGCGCAGGAGCAATTGCAGCAGATCAAATCGATTTGCGGCACCGCCTGCGAGGAATACCAGGACCTGGCTGAAGCCATCAACGATTCATCGAAAACCTGACATAGATAAAGGAACGCCATCATCGTCAGCGATCAGGCATTCAGAGCGGAACTCGGACAGCATCTGGCGCGGCTGTGGCGCTACGGCCTGCTGCTGTCGCGCAATCGTCACGTGGCCGAGGATCTGGTGCAGGCCACGTGTGTGCGGGCGCTGGAACGTGTCGGCCAATATGTGGCCGGCACGCGCATGGATCGCTGGCTGCTGAGCATCTTGCATTCAATCTGGCTCAACGAAGTGCGCGCCCGCCGGGTGCGTCAGGGCGCCGGTCAGGTCGATGCCGACGGGCAACTGGCCTTCGATGGCGAATACGCCGCGCAGACTCATGTGATGGCGGCGCAGGTGATCCGCCGGGTCGATGCGTTGCCGGAGACCCAACGCGAAACCGTGTACCTGGCCTATGTCGAAGGCCTGTCCTACCGCGAAGTCGCCGAGATCCTGCAAGTGCCGATCGGCACGGTGATGAGCCGTCTGGCCACCGCGCGACTGAAACTGGCTGAATATCCGCCCCTGCAAGCCGTGCCGAAAACCACCGGAGGTGACCACCCATGAACAGGCCCTCCGACGAACAACTGGTGGCCTACCTCGATGACGAGCTGGACCCCGCGTATCGCAGCCAGCTCGACAGCGCGATTGCCGACGACCCGTTGCTCAGCCTGCGCGTGCAATGGTTCGAACGCAGCAGCCTGCCGTACAAGGATGCCTATGACGAACTGGCGCAACAGGCACCGCTGGAACGTTTGCAGGCGCGCCTCGATGCCATCCCCGCCCCTCAGCAGCCAGGCCTGAGCCGACGCTGGTTCATCGGTGCGGCCGCCGCGAGTCTGCTGGCGGGCGGCGTGTTGGCCGATCGCCTGTTTCTCGCCTGGCAGTCACAGCAAGCGCATAACTGGCGCGCCTTGGTGGGCGACTATATGGCGCTGTATGTGCCGCAAACGCTCGATCATTTGCCCAGTGACGAAGCCAGCCAGCGCGTGCAACTGCGTGCGGTGGATGCACGATTGGGGCTGAGTCTGTCGCCGGCACTGGTGAAGTTGCCGGGCGCCGAACTCAAGCGTGCACAAATGCTCGAGTACGACGGTGTGCCGATTGCGCAACTGACCTATCTCGATGCGAAACACGGGCCGCTGGCCTTGTGCGTGACTCGCTCCAACAGTGGCAGCCAGCCTTTGGCGCACGAACGGCGCCACGAAATGAACGTGGTGTACTGGACCGAAGGTGAGCATGCGTGGATGTTGATCGGGCACAACCCGGCGCTGGCGCTGGAAGACCTGGCAAAACACCTGGTCGACAAGCTGGGCGCGTGAGTGCCGCTCCACTATGCTGAGCGGGTGATTATCCAAGGAGGAAGCCCCGATGCAGATTTCACCCCGCACCGCCCTGCTGGTCATTGACGTGCAGAACGACTTCATCCCCGGCGGCCAGTTGGCCGTGCCCGAAGGCGATCAGATCGTGCCGCTGATCAATCGCCTCGGTGGCCTGTTCAAACAGGTGGTGATTGCCCAGGACTGGCACCCGAGCGGCCACGCGTCCTTTGCCTCAAGCCACCCCGGACACCAGCCTTACGAGGTAATTCAGTTGCCCTACGGCGAGCAGGTACTCTGGCCGGAGCATTGTGTGCAAGGCACTGCCGGCGCCGAGTTTCACCCCGAGCTGAACCTGCCGCACGCGCAACTGATCATCCGCAAGGGCTGTAATCCGGACATCGACAGCTATTCGGCGTTTCTCGAAGCGGACCGGCGCACCACCACCGGTCTGGCCGGTTATCTGAAGGAGCGCGGTATCGACACGGTGTACATGGTCGGTCTGGCGTTGGATTTCTGCGTGATGTTTTCTGCGCTGGATGCACGGGCGGCGGGGTTCAACGCGTTCGTGGTGCTGGATGCCTGTGGTGCCATTGACAGGGATGGGTCACTGGCAGCGGCGATGGAGCGGATGCAGACGGCCGGGGTTGGCTTGATTCAGTCGAACCAACTGATCTGACCAACACAAACCCCCTGTGGGAGCGGGCTTGCTCGCGAAAGCGGTGTGTCAGATTAATTTATGTCGACTGACACTCCGCCTTCGCGAGCAAGCCCGCTCCCACAGGTTTCGGGTCAAGTCATGACAGGCAACCACAACCTGAACCGCGCCCCACCCAGCGGCGAACTTTCAACCGTCAAGGTCCCGCCCTGCGCCTCCAGCGCCCGACGGCTGATGGCCAGACCCAGGCCAAACCCACCGGTAGCCCGATCACGGCTGCGATCAAGGCGATAGAACGGTTCGAAAATCCGCTCCCGCTCGTCATCCGGGATGCCAATGCCATCGTCGTCGACCCAGATCTCGCAACCATCGGGGCTGACCTGCACGCCAATCTGAATGCGTTTTTCGCAATAGCGCATGGCATTGCGCAGCAGGTTCTGGATCGCTCGGGCGGTCAGGCGCGGATCCAGCGTGAAACGTTCGAGCTGACCGTGCAGCAGCACATCGATGACGATGTCCGGCGAGTCCAGTTCTTCATCGACACTGCCCAGAATGCTGTCGATGAACTCATCCAGCGAAACTTCGACCTGTTCCGGCAACTGCGCCGGGTTCTGCAGGCGGCTGTAAGACAGCAGTTCCAGCACCAGCTCATCCAGTTCGCGAATGTGTGCGACCAGTCCTTGCAGGCGCTCGCGACTGGTCGCCGGCAAATCATCGGACAGCGCCAGGGCCAGACCGAAGTCCAGACGGGTCAGCGGCGTGCGCAATTCGTGGGACACCGCATTCAGCAGGTCGCGCTGCTGGTTGAGCAGATTTTCGATATCGCCGGCCATGGTGTCGAACACGTTGGCCAGGCTGCCGATGTTGGAACTGGCGGGGATCTGCGTGCGCTCGTTCAGGTGGCCCTTGCCGAAGCGTTCGGCAGCGCCCTTGAGGCGCTCCAGATCGCGCCAGTGCGGGCGAATCCACAGTAGCAGGCAGGCGAGCATGCTCGCACCGATCAGCACGTTGATGCTCCAGTACAACAGATTGACGTCCAGCGGATCCGGCGGTACCACCATTTGCACGGCAACGTCATCGTTCAGCGGCGTGACCGCCAAGGTGCGCCATCCCCAATCGCCGATACGCACCACGTTTTCCCCGGCGCGCAAGCGCACTTGCTCGGGGGCGGTGAACCCGGCGTCGTCTATGCGCGCCAGTGCGATGTGCAGCGGCTGGAAGTCCTTGTCCATCGATTGCGCCAGTGCCGGCCACTGGTCCTGCGGCACCGCGTGAAACTGCCGGGTGATCAGCGATTGCAGGCCGCGCGAATAGTCGAGATTGTAGGTGATGAAGCGCTCGCGGAACGCCATGATCACCAGATCCGGCACCAGATAGATCGCCGCGCTGTAGGAGACGATCGTCACCAGATACAGGCGAAAGAGGATTCTGAACATTAGCTCAGCATTCCCACTCGGAGCGGCTGAACAGGTAGCCCTTGCCCCACACGGTCTTGATCTTGCGCGCCTCGCCGGCGTGGTCGTCGAACTTGCGCCGCAGCTTGGAAATCGCCACGTCCACCGAACGATCAGTGCCGTTGAACTCGATGCCGCGCAGACGCTGCAGGATCTGGTCGCGGCTCAGCACTTCCCCGGCATGCCGGGCCAGCACCACCAGCAAATTGTATTCGCCGCTGGACAGTTCCACCGGTTGCTCGCGCCAGGTCACGGTGCGCTCGGACAAGTCGATGCACAGATTGCCCATCACAATCCGGTCATTGACCGTCATCGGTTCACCGAGGCTGCTGCGCCGCAGCAAAGTACGCACCCGGGCCAGCAGAACCCGTGGCTCGCAGGGTTTGGTGACGTAATCGTCGGCGCCCATTTCCAGGCCCAGCACCTGATCGTGACTGTCGTCGCGGGCGGTCAGCATCAGGATCGGCAGCGTCGCCGAATCGGCGCGCAGCAAGCGGCAGACTTGCAAGCCATCGAGGCCCGGCAGCATCAGGTCGAGGATCACCAGATCCGGCGGATTGATCCGTGCCCGCTCGCGCACGTGGTCACCACGGCCAATCACGCTGACGGAATAGCCGTTGCGCTCCAGGTAGCTGGAAATCAGTTCGGCGAGGGCGGTGTCGTCTTCGACCAGGAGGATGTTGGGCATGGGGTGTTCCAGGAAAATGCAGTGGCGACTGTTTGGGCCTCATCGCGAGCAGGCTCACTCCTACAAGGTTCGTGTCTGGCACAGTTCCAATGTAGGAGTGAGCCTGCTCGCGATGGCGGTTTATCTGTCGCAATAAATTTCAAGGCGTAAAGGATATACGCCCTCGCCCGTCCCTGAGTAAAACCCTTACACAATTTCACACAGCGCCTACAAAGCTTCACCGCTACCCTCGGCGTCTGGCCTTAGGATGCGGGCTTCAATATTGGGGGTGGTACATGTCGAAAAATCTGCTGGCCGGGCTCGGCCTGATCGCCGCTGCGCTGTTGCTGAGCGCCTGTGATTCGTCCTCGAAGGCCGAAGAAGAAGCGCCGCCAGCTACCGTGCGCATCGAGACCATCGAGGCCCGCCCCCTGTCGATCAGCAGCGAACTGAGCGGGCGGATCGCCGCGCCACGCATCGCCGAAGTGCGTGCCCGAGTGGCCGGGGTGGTGTTGCAACGGACCTTCCGTGAAGGCAGCGACGTGAAAAAGGGTGACGTGCTGTTTCGCATCGACCCGGCACCGTTCAAGGCTGATCTCGATAGCGCCGAAGCCGCGTTGCGCAAGACCGAGGCCAATGCCTTCCAGGCCAGGCTGCAGGAACAACGCTACGCGCAGTTGATCGACGACAAGGCTATCAGCGCTCAGGATTACGACAACGCCCGCGCCAATGCCCGGCAAACCGCCGCCGATGTGGCGGCCAATAAAGCTGCAGTGGAACGCGCGAAGCTGAACCTCGGCTACGCCACCGTCACCGCGCCGATTTCCGGGCGGGTCGGCCGTGCATTGGTCACTGAAGGTGCGCTGGTCGGGCAGAACGAAACCACGCCGCTGGCGCTGATTCAGCAGCTCAACCCGATCTACGCCGACCTTACTCAGTCGACCCGTGAACTCAACGAACTGCGTCGCGCGTTCCGTTCCGGGCAGTTGCAGGCAGTCGGTCAGGATCAGGTCAAGGCCACGCTGATTCAGGATGACGGCAGCCTCTACCCGTTGCCGGGCAAATTGCTGTTCAGCGACATCAGCGTCGATCCGGGCACCGGCCAGATCATTCTGCGCAGCGAGTTCCCCAATCCCGATCTCGACCTGCTGCCGGGCAGCTTCATCCGTGTACGTCTGCAACAAGCCACCGTACAGAACGGCATCACCGTGCCGCAACGTGCGGTGCAGCGTGACAGCGCGGGTATCGCCCAGGTGCTGACCGTCGACGAGCAGATGCGCGTCGCCCAGCAGCCGGTGCAACTGGGCGCGGTGCAGAACGACCGCTGGATCGTCACCGGCGGCCTCAAGCCCGGCGACCGCATTGTCATCGAAGGCCTGCAACACGCCCGTCCAGGCGAAAAAGTGCAGATCGACGACACCCCTCTTCCACTTGCCCAGACCTCTGGTCAGTAAGCAGGACGCTTTCATATGCCGCAGTTTTTTATCGATCGCCCGGTGTTCGCCTGGGTCGTCGCCCTGTTCATCCTGTTGGCCGGTGCGCTGGCCATTCCGCAATTGCCGGTGGCGCAGTACCCCGATGTCGCGCCGCCACAGATCGAAATCTACGCGGTGTACCCTGGCGCCTCGGCGCAGACCGTCGATGAAAGCGTGGTCAGCCTGATCGAAGAAGAACTCAACGGCGCCGATCACCTGCTGTACTTCGAATCGCAGAGCAGCCTCGGCAGCGCGACGATCAAAGCGACGTTCCAGCCGGGCACTAACCCGGAACTGGCTCAGGTGGATGTGCAGAACCGCCTCAAAGTGGTCGAGTCGCGCCTGCCGCAGGCAGTCAATCAGCAAGGCCTGCAGGTGGAGAAAGTCTCTGCCGGCTTCCTGTTGCTGATCACCCTGACCTCCAGCGACGGCAAGCTTGATGACGTAGCGCTCAGTGATTATCTGGCGCGTAACGTGATGAACGAGATCAAACGCATCGACGGTGTCGGCAAGGCTCAGCTGTATGGCGCCGAACGCGCGATGCGGATCTGGATCGATCCGCAGAAGCTGATCGGTTTCAACCTGACCCCGGCCGATGTCAACGCCGCCATCGTCGCGCAGAACGCCCAGGTGTCGGCGGGTAGCATTGGCGACTTGCCCAATCCGTCCTCGCAGGAAATCACCGCGACCATTCTGGTCAAGGGGCAGTTGTCGACGCCAGAAGAGTTCGCCGACATCGTGCTCAAGGCCAATCCTGACGGCTCCACCGTGCGCATCGGCGATGTGGCGCGGGTCGAAGTCGGCAGTCAGGAATACCAGTTCGGCACGCGCCTGAACGGCAAGCCGTCCACCGCCGTCGGCGTGCAGTTGGCGCCTGGGGCCAATGCGCTGGCGACCGCCACATTGATCCGGGCGAAGATGGACGAACTGTCGCGCTACTTCCCGGCCGGCGTCGAATACAAGATTCCGTACGACACCTCGCCGTTCGTCAAAGTCTCGATCACCAAAGTGGTTTACACCTTGGGCGAGGCGATGCTGCTGGTGTTTGCGGTGATGTTCCTGTTCCTGCAGAACATCCGCTACACGCTGATCCCGACGCTGGTAGTGCCAGTGGCCCTGATGGGCACCTTCGCCACCATGCTCGCACTGGGCTTTTCGATCAACGTGCTGACCATGTTCGGCATGGTGCTGGCGATCGGCATTCTGGTGGACGACGCCATCGTCGTGGTGGAAAACGTCGAGCGCATCATGGCCACTGAAGGACTGTCGCCGAAAGAGGCGACGCGCAAGGCGATGAAGCAGATCACCGGGGCGATCATCGGCATTACCCTGGTGCTGGTGGCGGTGTTCATCCCGATGGCGTTCATGCAGGGTTCGGTGGGGGTGATTTACCGGCAGTTCTCGCTGTCGATGGCGACCTCGATCCTGTTCTCGGCGTTCCTGGCCCTGACTCTGACGCCTGCACTGTGCGCCACGCTGCTCAAGCCAATTGCCAAGGGCGAGCACCACGAGAAAAGCGGATTCTTCGGCTGGTTCAACCGCCGCTTCGAGCAACTGACCGATCGTTATCAAGGCTGGGTCGGCTACGCGCTGAAGCGCAGCGGGCGTTATCTGCTGATCTACGGCGTGCTGCTGATCGGCATGGGGTTGTGCTTTGCGCGTCTGCCCTCCTCGTTCCTGCCGGTTGAGGATCAGGGTTACACCATCACCGACATTCAGTTGCCGCCGGGTGCGAGCAAAAACCGTACGGTGCAGGTGGTCGAGCAGATCGAAGCGCACAACGCCAGTGAACCGGGGGTTGGCGACAGCACGGTGATTCTCGGCTTCAGCTTCTCCGGCAGCGGGCAGAATGCGGCGCTGGCGTTTACCACCCTCAAGGACTGGTCGGAGCGCGGCAGCGACGATTCGGCTACGTCGATTGCCGATCGCGCCAATATCGCCCTGAGCCAGATCAAGGATGCCATCGCGTTCGCTGTGTTGCCGCCGCCGGTTGACGGCCTCGGCACGTCGAGCGGCTTCGAATTCCGTCTGCAGGATCGCGGCGGCCTCGGCCACGCGACATTGATGCAGGCGCGCAGCGAACTGCTCGCCGCCGCGGAAAAAAGCCCGGTGCTGATGAACGTTCGCGAAAGCGCGCTGGCCGAAGCGCCGCAGGTGCAACTGGAGGTAGACCGCAAGCAGGCCAATGCGCTGGGCGTGTCGTTTGCTGATATCGGCAACGTGCTGTCCACCGCCGTGGGTTCTTCCTACATCAACGACTTCCCCAATCAGGGGCGCATGCAGCGGGTGGTGGTCCAGGCCGAAGGCGATCAGCGCAGTCAGGTTGATGATCTGCTGAAAATGCACGTGCGCAACAACGCCGGGCGCATGGTGCCGCTGTCGGCGTTCGTTCAGGCCAAATGGACGCAAGGCCCGGCGCAACTGACCCGTTACAACGGTTATCCGGCGATTGCGATTTCCGGCGAACCGTCGCCGGGGCACAGTACCGGTGAAGCGATGGCGGAGATTGAACGCTTGGTCGCTCAGGGGCCGAAAGGTCTGGGTCAGGAGTGGACCGGGCTGTCGTTGCAGGAACGTTTGTCCGGCAGTCAGGCGCCGATCCTGCTCGGTCTGTCGTTGCTGATCGTGTTCCTGTGCCTGGCGGCGTTGTACGAGAGCTGGTCGATTCCGACTTCGGTGCTGCTGGTGGTGCCGCTGGGTGTGCTCGGCGCAGTACTGGCGGTGACCTTGCGCGGCATGCCCAACGATGTGTTCTTCAAGGTCGGGCTGATTACCATCATTGGTCTGTCGGCGAAGAACGCGATCCTGATCATCGAATTCGCCAAGAGCCTGTACGACGAAGGTCACGACCTGATCGACGCGACGTTGCAAGCCGCGCGCCTGCGTCTGCGCCCGATCGTCATGACTTCGCTGGCGTTCATCCTCGGCGTGGTGCCGTTGGCCATCGCCACTGGCGCCAGTTCGGCGAGCCAGCAAGCTATCGGCACCGGAGTGATCGGCGGGATGATCACGGCGACGCTGGCGGTGATCTTCGTGCCGTTGTTCTTCGTGGTAGTGATGAAGCTCGTACGACGCTTCAGCAAACACCACTGATCCCTGTGGGAGCGGGCTTGCTCGCGAAGGCATCGTATCAGTCAGCATTCATGTAGCTGACACAGCGCTTTCGCGAGCAAGCCCGCTCCCACAAGGTCATTCGAACAGTCAAGTCAGTGGTCATCCGAGACGTCGCTGGGCTAAGGTGTAAAAACATCCTGGCCCATCGAGTCCTCATGCGCTTTCTCGCCCGCACCCACCCTCGCCTGTCCGCCGCCGCTTTGGTCGGCCTTGCCACCGGCCTGCTGGTCCCTGCCGACTCCGTCGTCAGCAAAATCCTCATCGGCTGGAACGCCGGCGTCTGGACTTACCTGATCCTGATGTTCTGGCTCGCCACCCGAGCCAAGGCACCGGACGTCAAACGCATCGCCGTCGTCGAAGACGAGAATGCCGGACTGGTGCTGTTCGTGGTGTGCATCGCCGCATTGGCCAGCCTGGCCGCCATCACCCTGGAACTGGCCGGCACCAAGGATCTGGATACCCATCACAAACTTCTGCATTACGCGTTCACCGCCGTCACCGTCGTAGGTTCCTGGCTGGTGATCGGGGTGATCTTCTGTGTGCACTACGCGCGCCTGTTTTACACCTGGGACGGCAAGGAACCGGCCCTGCGTTTCGCTGAAGGTCTGACCACGCCCAATTATTGGGACTTCCTGTATTTCTCCTTCACCATCGGCGTGGCGGTGCAGACTGCCGATGTCGGCGTGGCTACCCGCGACATTCGCAAGATCGTCCTGGCGCAATCATTGATCGGCTTTGTGTTCAACACCGCGATTCTGGGCTTTTCGATCAATATTGCTGCCGGCCTGTTTGGCTGAGCATTGCGCAGATACTTCAATAACGCTGAGCACCGCCCGTCGGCGCCAAGTTGAAGTACCACGCGCATTCACTTGACGGAGTGTCAGCTTCTGGTGTTTCCTGAAACCGGTTTCAGCGCCATCGCGGCGCATGAAACGAATAAATCCAATAATAGGTTTCAGACCGTGAACGACTTCTCCGCCGCCCAGCGCAGCCGCGTGACCATGCTTGATGTTGCCGAACGCGCCGGCGTATCCAAGGCCAGCGTCTCGCGCTTCATCGGCGACGACCGCGCCCTGCTCTCCGATGCCATCGCCTTGCGTATCGAGCAGGCGATCAGTGAGCTGGGTTATCGCCCGAACCAGATGGCCCGTGGTCTGAAACGCGGGCGCACGCGCCTGATCGGCATGCTGGTGGCCGATATCCGCAACCCTTATTCGATTGCCGTGATGCACGGGGTGGAAACCGCCTGCCGTGCGCACGGCTACAGCCTGGTGGTGTGCAACACCGACCGCGACGACGAGCAGGAACGCCAGCATCTGGCGCTGTTGCGCTCGTACAACATCGAGGGGCTGATCGTGAACACCCTTGGCCATCACCGTGACGAACTCCACGAGTTGCACCGGGAAATGCCCTTGGTGCTGGTGGACCGCAAGGTCGATGGCCTCGACAGCGACATGGTCGGGCTGAACAATCCGCAGGCGGTCGAGATGGCCCTGACGCACCTTGAGCAGCGCGGCTATCGCGATGTGTTGCTGGTGACTGAGCCGTTTGACGGCACCAGTTCGCGGATCGAGCGGGTCAGCAGTTTTCAGACGCAGATCGCCCAGCGCTCCGGGTTGACCGGGGCGGTGCTGGAAACCGGCGCAGAACTCGCCACTCAACTTCAGCACTTTTTGAAACAACCGGCGAATGGGCCGAAAGCGCTGTTCTGCGCCAATGGCGTGGCAGCGTTGGCCTGCACCCTGGCCTTGCGCGAAATCGGTTGCCGATTGTTCGAGGATGTCGGGCTGATTGCCCTGGATGATCTGGATTGGTACCCGTTGGTCGGCAGCGGGATTACCGCCCTCGCCCAGCCCACAGCCGAGATTGGCGCGCGGGCGTTTGAGTGTTTGCTCAAGCGTTTGCGGGGGGATGTCGAGGTAGCGCGCAGAGTGGATTTTGCGCCGGTGCTGGTTGAGCGCGGGTCTACCCGAGGATCTTTGCGGTGACTGTTATGGCGCCATCGCGAGCAGGCTCACTCCTACAGGGGGAGCGCATTCCAAATGTAGGAGTGAGCCTGCTCGCGATGGCGCCCGAACGCCCGACGAAGATCAATCAGATTTTTTTGAACAAAAATGAAACCGGTTTCAGAGGTAGATAACAATGAATAAACCTGCCGTTTCCATCAGTCTGTCCAGCTACGGCGCCGAACTTGTGCGCCAACGCGGGCAGGACTTCTTCATCGATGTGCTGGCCGCCGCTGGCGCTGATCGCATCGAGTGGCGCGAAGAGCTGCTGACCCGCGAAGTGCCCGAGCAACTGCAAGCCGTCACTCGGGCGCAGGGACTGCAAAGCATCTATTCGTCGCCGAGCGAACTGTGGCTCGCCGGTCAGGCGCTGCCCAATCCCGAGCTGATCAACGCCCTGCAACATGCAGAAGCGTTTGGCTCGAAATGGCTGAAAGTCTCGCTCGGTTACTTCACCGACAACTGTGATTTGCAGGCGCTGAAACAGCTGCTCGGGGCCAGCCCGGTGCAGCTGCTGGTGGAAAACGACCAGACCCTGCAGGGCGGCCGCATCGAGCCGTTCCAGCGTTTTTTCGCGGCGGTGGAGCAGCATGATTTGCCGATCAAGATGACCTTCGATATCGGCAACTGGCAGTGGCAAGACCAGTCCGCCGCCAACGCCGCACGCCTGCTCGGACGCCACGTCGGCTACGTGCACTGCAAAGCCGTGGCCCGCCGCGCCGACGGCAAACTGGTCGCCGTGCCGCCCGCCGTCAGCGACCTGCATTTGTGGGAACAACTGCTGCGGCACATGGCCCAAGGCGTTATGCGTGCCGCCGAATACCCGTTGCAGGGCGATGACCTGGTGGCACTGACCACCGAGCACGTCGCCGCCCTCGCCCGCCTTGGTCAATCGCGTCTGGAGCCTGCCCATGTCTGACATCGATATTCTGTCGTTTGGCGAAACGATGGCGATGCTGGTCGCCGAGCAGACCGGTGATCTGGCTGCAGTCGAGCATTTTCACAAACGCATCGCAGGCGCCGACAGCAATGTGGCTATCGGCCTGTCGCGCCTGGGTTTCAACGTCGCGTGGCTGAGCCGGGTCGGCGCCGATTCCCTCGGACGTTTCGTGGTCGAGACCTTGATCAAGGAAGGTCTGGATTGCAGTCACGTCGCGGTCGATCACCAGCACCCGACCGGTTTCCAGTTCAAGTCGCGTAACGACGACGGCAGCGATCCGCAGGTCGAGTATTTCCGCCGTGGCTCGGCGGCCAGTCGTCTGTCCGTCCAGTCGATCACCGATACCTTGCTCAGCGCCCGTCACCTGCACGCCACCGGGATTCCACCGGCACTGTCAGCCAGCGCCCGGGAAATGTCGTTCGAGCTGATGACACGCATGCGCCATGCCGGGCGCAGCGTGTCGTTCGACCCCAATCTGCGCCCGAGCCTGTGGGCCACCGAGCAAGAGATGATCCGCGAGATCAACCGCCTCGCCGCCCTCGCCCATTGGGTCTTGCCGGGCTTGAGCGAAGGTCGCTTGCTGACCGGCTTCGAAGACCCGGCGGACATCGCAGCGTTTTATCTCGATCAGGGCGCCGAAGCCGTGGCGATCAAGCTTGGGCCGCAAGGTGCCTATTACCGCACGCATCTGGATCAGGGTTTTGTCGCCGGGGTGCCGGTGGCCAACGTGGTCGACACCGTGGGTGCGGGTGATGGCTTTGCGGTCGGCATGATCAGTGCCCTGCTGGAGCATCAGAGTTTTGCCGAGGCGGTGCAACGCGCGAACTGGATTGGCAGTCGGGCGGTGCAGAGTCGCGGGGATATGGAGGGGTTGCCGACCCGGTCTGAACTCTCCAGCGAATTCGAGGCCGCCATCGCTGGCAAGCCAGCTCCCACAGGGTTCGGCGGTGGGAATGCAATAGTCGACTTATCCGAGATACCTGTGGGAGCTGGCTTGCCAGCGATGAGGCCCGCTCAGACAACCCATTAATTGAACCTGCTGCGACAAAAACAACAAGCTCAGGAGCAACACCATGAAAACCGCAACCCTCGCCGCCCGCCGCTGGTGGTACATCATGCCCATCGTGTTCATCACCTACAGCCTGGCGTATCTGGATCGCGCCAACTACGGCTTTGCCGCCGCCTCCGGTATGGCCGCCGACCTGATGATCACCCCGGGCCTGTCTTCATTGCTCGGCGCGCTGTTCTTCCTCGGTTACTTTTTCTTCCAGGTACCGGGAGCGATCTACGCGCAGAAGCACAGCGTGAAAAAGCTGATCTTCTTCAGCCTGATTTTCTGGGGCGGCCTCGCCACCCTGACTGGCGTCGTGTCCAACGCCTACTGGCTGATCGTGATCCGCTTCATGCTCGGCGTGGTCGAAGCGGCCGTGATGCCAGCGATGCTGGTCTACCTGTGCCACTGGTTCACTCGCGCCGAACGCTCGCGGGCCAACACCTTTCTGATCCTCGGCAACCCGGTAACGATGCTGTGGATGTCGGTGGTTTCGGGCTATCTGGTGCAGCACTTCAGCTGGCGCTGGATGTTCATCATCGAAGGTTTGCCGGCGGTGCTCTGGGCGTTTATCTGGTGGAAACTGGCCGATGATCGTCCTGCTCAGGCCAAGTGGCTGAGCGAACAGGAAAAGCACGACCTGGAAAGCGCTCTCGCCGCCGAACAGGTCGGGATCAAAGCGGTGAAGAACTACGCCGAAGCATTCCGCTCGCCGAAGGTGATCATTCTGGCGCTGCAGTTTTTCTGCTGGAGCATCGGCGTCTACGGCTTTGTGCTGTGGTTGCCGTCGATCCTCAAGGCCGGCGCACAAATGGACATGATCGAGGCCGGCTGGCTGTCGGCGCTGCCGTATCTGGCGGCGGTGATCGGCATGCTCGCGGTGTCGTGGGGCTCGGACAAACTGCAGAAGCGCAAACGCTTCGTCTGGCCGCCACTGCTGATCGCCTCCATTGCGTTCTACGGCTCCTACGCCCTGGGCGCGGAACATTTCTGGTGGTCGTACACACTGCTGGTGATCGCCGGTGCCTGCATGTACGCACCTTACGGGCCGTTCTTCGCCATCGTTCCGGAGATCCTGCCGGCCAACGTCGCCGGCGGTGCCATGGCGCTGATCAACAGCATGGGCGCGCTGGGTTCGTTCGGCGGCTCGTACCTGGTCGGCTACCTGAACAGCTCCACCGGTTCGCCCGGTGCCTCGTACCTGCTGATGAGTGGCGCGTTGCTGCTGTCGGTGGTGCTGACGATTTTTCTCAAGCCTGGCGCCAGTGATCGCGTCGTGGCCAAAGCCGTAATCACGCGTCCCGTGCCGGCGCATTCCTGAAGAGATTTTTGCTCATGAAAAAGCAAGTCGTGCTGTACAAGAAACTCTCGCCGGCGCTGATGTCGCGTCTGCAGCAACAGTGTGAAGTGACGCTGATCGAAAGCCTCGACGCCGACGGCTTGATGAAACTGCGCGACGCCCTGCCCGGCGCCCACGGTTTGCTCGGCGCCAGCCTGAAACTCGACGCCGCGCTGCTCGATCTGGCGCCACAACTTGAGGCGATTGCCAGCGTCTCGGTGGGTGTCGACAACTATGACATCGACTACCTGACTCAGCGCAAGATCCTCCTCAGCAACACCCCGGACGTGCTCACCGAAACCACCGCCGACACCGGTTTCGCCCTGATCCTCGCCACCGCCCGGCGCGTGGTCGAGCTGGCGAACATGGTGCGCAGCGGCCAGTGGCATCGCAACATCGGCCCGGCGCATTTCGGCACCGATGTACACGGCAAGACCCTGGGCATCATCGGCATGGGCCGCATCGGCGAAGCGCTCGCGCAGCGCGGGCATTTCGGTTTTGGCATGCCGGTGCTTTATCACAGCCAGTCGCGCAAACCGGCGGTTGAGGAACGTTTTGCGGCGCAGTACCGCAGCCTTGAGGCACTGCTGCAAGAGGCTGATTTCATCTGCCTGACCCTGCCGCTGACTGCGCAAACCGAAGGCCTGATCGGCGCCGAGCAGTTTGCGCTGATGCGCCCCGAGAGCATCTTCATCAATATCTCGCGCGGCAAAGTGGTGGATGAAGCGGCGCTGATCGACGCGTTGCGCCATCAGCGTCTTCGTGCGGCGGGGCTGGATGTGTTCGAGCGTGAGCCGCTGAATCATGATTCGCCGTTGTTGCAGCTGAATAATGTGGTGGCAACCCCGCACATGGGTTCGGCAACGCATGAGACGCGGGAGGCGATGGCGCGGTGTGCGGTGGACAATCTGCTGGCGGCTTTGGCTGGGGAGAAGCCAGTGAATCTGGTGAATCCGGTGGCTTGGCAGGGCTGAAAAATGCGCTGAATGGCGGATTGCATTCGCGAGCAAGCCCGCTCCCACAGGGTTCGGTGTGTACAGATAACATTATGTACACACCCATCCACTGTAGGAGCGGGCTTGCTCGCGAAGAGGCCAGTTCAGGCAACACAACACTGTCAGGCACTACGCGCCTGCAACAGCTGCACCGCACACAACGCAATCCGCGCACAGGCATCCGCCAGCTGCACCCGATCCAGCACCAACCCGATACGAATATGCCCCGCCGCACTCGGCCCGAACGCTTCGCCAGCCAGCACAGAGACCCCATAACCTTCCAGCAATCGCTCGGCAAACGCCTGCGCGCCAAACCCGGTCTGGCGCACATCGACCATCACGAACATCCCGCCATCCGGGCGAATCGGTTGCAACCCCGGGCAACCACGCAAGCGCTCGCACACCAGATCGCGGCGCAACCGATATTCCTCGCGCATCTGCGTCACCTCCGGCAGATCGCTTGCCAACGCGACCTCCGCTGCTTTCTGCACAAAATCCGGCAGGCCGAAAAGCATGCTCAACGACAGGTTAACCAGATGCTCGGCCAGCACCTTCGGCCCGATCGACCAGCCAATGCGCCAACCGGTCATGGCATGGGATTTCGACAGGCTGTTGATGGTTGCCGTGCGTTCGGCCATGCCCGGCAGGCTCGCCGGGCTGATGTGTTCGCCCTCGTAGAGCAGATCGCTGTAGACCTCATCACTGATCAGCCACAAATCGTGGCGCACGCACAGCGCCGCCAACTCTTGCCAGATCAGCAGCGACAGGCTCGCGCCGGAAGGATTGTTGGGACTGTTGAGCAACATCGCGCGGGTCTTCGGCGTGATCCGCGCAGCGACATCGGCGGGGTCAACGCGAAAGCCATTTTCCGGCCTGACCGGCACCGGCACCACCGTCGCGCCGCACGCGCCGAACACACCCTCGTAGGTCACGTACATCGGCTCGGCGACGATCACTTCGTCACCCGGATCCAACAGACATTGGGCCACCGAATACACCGCGCATTGCGCGCCGGGCAGCACGATCACGTGCTCGGCATCCACCATCTGGCCGCTGCGCCGCTGGTGGCGGGCGGCGATCAATTTGCGTAGCGCCAAGCGGCCACGCACTTCGGAATAATGCGTATCGCCGGCCAGCAGACTGTCGATGGCGCCGTGGATGATCGGCAACGGCGTGTCGAAATCCGGATCCCCTACACTCAGCAGCAGGATATCGACACCCTCGGCGCGCAGCTCCAGCGCTCGGTCATGAATCTGCCAGGCTGCGGCGCCCTCCCCGGCGATGCGTTGGGTCAAGGCTGAATAGCGCATGCACGTCTCCTGATTGCGCGGTTTCCAGCCTTCACCCTAGGTCAAATCACAAACCGCGCCAGCCGCTTTGTCCTTTGGATGAATTTAAAGAAGAACTTCGTACTGTGGTCGATTAGCGGTCGACTGACTACCTGTCAGAGTTGACAGTAGACCCACTTCACAAATGCTCGCTTAATCAACATGAGGAAACAACTGCGGCCACCTCTAATAGAAACGACGGAGTGTTGAAACGATGACGAATCTAAATGAAAAAATCATCTTATTGGACGCACCGGAAATCCCCGATGCGCAACCCAATTTCCCTGGCAGTCAGGTTAACCTGTTGCCATTGAGTGCATTGGTATCGCCACTAAAGGTGTTGATTCCAGACTGGCAGTGTTCACCTCCTGAACCAGTGCCAGTGCAAGTACTGTTGACGCTGTTGTTAAATGAGAAACCGGTGGCGGACTATCCTTTTACGACACCCATCGACCCGGCGCTTTTCCCATTTGCGGCCCATATCCCTGAGACCTGCCTGGCACAGGAAGGCGAGCACGAGGTTTCATATATCGTCAATATTGGCGGGAATACAGCGCCGGCAAGAAGCACGCCGATTACGGTTGATCTAACGGCTCCCAACTTCGGCAATCCGGGAGAGCCTCCGCAATTTCCACCAGAAATCGACAGTGAGGGGATCACACAGCAGTATCTCGCCACCCACAATGATGAAGTTCTGGTAACCATTGGCATCTATATGCAGCAGCTAGCCTGCGACAGTATCGAATTTCACTTTGGCTCACTTGCGTCGAAGCCGGTCATCATTGAAACGGTGCGTGACGCAACTTCATCTACCGTTATCAAACTGAGTGGCGCGACTATCCGTGGGATAGGCTCCGGCACCATGTTCGCGTTTTACAGGCTGCGCGATCGTGCAGGAAACCTTGGGCAACTATCTTCGTTTAAGCAAGTCAACGTGGACCTGTCTTGAAGCGCTGACTCTTCGAGGTGGGCCGAACACTCATCTGGTTCGGCCCACTTCAGGCAACTGCGTATTTCTCAAATCACAAAGCGCGCCACCATCGCATTCAAATCCACCGCCAGACGCGACAGTTCATGGGTCGCGGCGCTGGTTTGATTCGCGCCGGCGGCGGACTGCGTGGCCAGATCACGGATGTTGACCAGGTTGCGATCAACTTCACGGGAGACCTGCGCCTGTTCTTCCGAGGCGCTGGCGATCACCAGGTTGCGCTCGTTGATCTGGTGGATCGACTGGGTGATTTGCTCCAGCGCCACACCCGCAGCGCGGGCCATTTCCAGAGTGGTCTGGGTGCGCTGGTTGCTTTGCTGCATCGACGACACCGCTTCGCCGGTACCGTTCTGGATGCCAGCGACCATTTTTTCGATTTCCTGAGTCGATTGCGCAGTGCGATGGGCCAAGGCGCGTACTTCGTCCGCTACCACCGCAAAACCGCGTCCGGCCTCACCGGCACGCGCTGCTTCGATCGCCGCGTTGAGGGCCAGCAGGTTGGTCTGTTCGGCGATGGCGCGGATCACATCCAGCACCTTGCCGATGTCGCGCCCCTGCGCGGCGAGGCCTTCGATCATTTGCGCGGTGCTCTGCACGTCATGGGTCATGGTCTGGATCGCGTCGACGGTTTTCACCACTTGATCGCGACCTTCACGGGCAGCCTGGGTCGACTGGTTCGAGGCTTCGGAGGTCGATACCGCGTTGCGTGCGACTTCCTCCACAGCGGCGGTCATTTCGTTGACGGCGGTGGCGGCTTGTTCGATCTCGTTGTTCTGCTGTTGCAGGCCACGGGAAGCCTCTTCGGTGACCGCGCTCAGCTCTTCGGCAGCCGCGCCCAACTGAGTCGCGGAACCGGCGATCTGTTCGATGGTTTTGCGCAGGTTGATCTGCATCGTGGACAGGGCTTGCAGCAGTTGGGTGGCTTCGTCTTTGCCGTCGACTTCAATCGACTGGGTCAAGTTGCCGCCAGCGATGGTTTGCGCAGCCTGTACCGCACGGTTCAACGGGGTGACGATGCTGCGGGTCAGCAGCAGGGCCAACACGACCGTGGCGAGCGCGGCGACCACGGCAACAACGATGATGCCGGTAATGGCGCTGTCGTAATGCTCACCGGCCTGGGTGGAGGCGACTTTCGCACCCGCCGCGTTGATCGCGATCAGCTTGTTGAGTTGCTCGCCCATCTGGTCGGTGCCGTCCTTGATTCGCGTGTTGATCAAGGTGCGCATCTCGTCGACCTTGTCCTGACGCGACAGCTCCATCATCTGGTTTTGCGCTTGCAGGTAGTTGTCGAGCGTGGTCGCGAACGTCTGATACAACGCACGCTCTTCGCTCTCTGCCGGCAACGCGGCGTAGCTGGCCTGAGCACTGCGCACCTTGTCCACCAGCACGCCGATGCGCGTTTGAGCTTCTTGCAGACCTGCCGGGTCGCGGTTGACCAGAATCCGGAACGACAGAATCCGCAGGCGCAGAACGTTTTCCGTGACCACGCCAAGGTAGGTGACGCTGGGCAGTTGGTTGGTATCCATGTCGATGGAAGCCTGGCGGATGGTCGACATGCGGTTGACGGCGAACACACCAAGGACAATCACCAGCAAAGCGATAAAGGCAAAACCGAGGAAGGCGCGGGGTGCGATATTCAGGTTACGCAAGGACATGATTGGACTCTCGGATAGAGGTAACTGCGAGCGTCCTTGCCATCATCACTGGACCTCGGGGGCGGGACCAGTCAGGCGTCACTGTTCGAGGGAATCTGTGTGCGCCTGATCTCTGTATCGGCGGCGCTTTAGGAAGATTTGGTGTAAAGCGAAAATATTTTTCAAGGTGTTTCACCACTAAAACACCTTGACACTAACCCCCTGTGGAGAGGGGATTTATCCCCTCTCCACAAAATCTTCAGGAAGTCAGTCATTGAGTTTGGCCATCTGCCAGACGCGGGCAATGTCAGTCGCCCGTTCGCGCAACAAGCGTGGAGCTTCGGCACAGGCCTGCTCCAGGGTCATCGGGCCGCTGGTGACGGCGAATGCGGCGTCGATGCCGTGCTCGTAGAGTTCCTGATAACCCTCACCCAAGGTGCCGGCGATGACGATCACCGGCACGCCGTGCTGCTTGGCAATCCGCGCCACGCCGAACGGGGTCTTGCCGCGCAAGGTCTGCGCGTCGAAGCGCCCTTCGCCAGTGATCACCAGGTCGGCGCCGTTGACCGCTTCAGCCAGGCCCACCAACTCGGCGACCACCTCTACGCCGGCCTGAAATTGCGCACCGAGAAACGCCTTGGCCGCAAAACCCAGTCCGCCCGCTGCACCACTGCCCGGCTCATCGCGAACGTCCTTGCCCAACGCTTGCGCGCAGAGCTCGGCGAAATGCCCCAGCGCCTGATCCAGTTGCTGCACTTGCGCCGGCGACGCGCCCTTTTGCGGGCCGAAAATCGCCGAGGCGCCGTGCGGGCCGCACAGCGGATTGTTAACGTCGGCGGCGATGTCGAAGCGCACGTGGGCCAGACGCGGATCAAGCTCGCTCAAGTCCAGTCGCGCCAGTTGTGCCAGCGCCAAGCCGCCCGGCACCAATGGCTGACCCTGCGCATCGAGCAATTTCACCCCGAGCGCCTGCATCGCGCCGGCGCCGCCGTCGTTGGTGGCGCTGCCGCCAATCGCCAGAATCACCCGTTGCGCGCGGGCATCCAGCGCGGCGCGAATCAGTTCGCCGGTGCCGAAGGTGCTGGTGATGCAGGCATCGCGTTGCCCCGTAGGCACTAATTGCAAACCACTGGCCTCGGCCATTTCGATGATCGCGGTGTGATTGTGTGGCAACCAGCCCCACGCGGCGTCGACCGGCGCACCCAGCGGCCCGCGTACTCGGGTGCGGCGCAGTTCACCCTCGCAAGCGGCGAGAATCGATTCCACCGTGCCCTCGCCGCCGTCGGCCATCGGGCATTTGACCAGTGTTGCGTGCGGCCAGACCTGCGCCAGCCCCAGCGCAATGGCTTCGGCAACGCCTTGGGCACTCAGGCTGTCCTTGAACGAATCGGGGGCGATGACGATCTTCATGCGAATTCTCCAGTTCCAATGCACCTCATGCTGCCAGTCGGCCTGCGCATTGACGCCGGTCCGCTGCACAAGGGCGGTTGGCGTTTATTGTTCATTTCTACAAAAGACTGTGTCGAATGTACCGACGCTTTCGCGAGCAGGCTCGCTCCCACAGGGGAATGTATTTCAAATGTGGGAGCGAGCCTGCTCGCGAAGGCGTCGGTGAAAACACCCGATCAGTCCGGCTCAGTCTGAGGAAGCAACTGCACCCCGAGGTACAACGCCAGCATCCCGTCGAGTTTCAGCGGATCAACCCCGCTCAACTCAGCAATCCGCTCCATCCGGTAACGCAAGCTGTTGCGATGAATGCCCAGCGCATCGGCGCAGGCCTGACTCTGCCCGTCGTGTTCACACCAGCTGCGCAGGGTTGCGAGCAACTGGCCGTTGCCGTCCTTGGCGATGACCTTGCGCAACGGTTTGAGCAACTCATCCAGCGCATCATCGTTGCGATGGCGCCAGAGCATCACCGGCAAGCGATAGCGATTGAGCGTCAGCAATCGCGAATTCGGCAGCACTTCCCGGCCATAAGCCAGCAGATCGCCAACCCGCCGATAACAGCGGCGTAACCCGGCCAGCCCATCCGCCTGCCCACCCACAGCGATGCGCAGAATGTTCCAGCCCAGGCCATCGAGTTTTTCCAGCAGGCGATCATGCTCAACCGTTTGACTTGCGGGTCGGCACCACAGCAGCGACGACTTGGCCGAACTCACGCACCAGCTGTCCGGATAGCGCGAGGTCAACCACGCGCTCAACGCCTCGACGGTTTGCCCCGGCCCATGCTCCAGACCCAGTTCGAACAGATACGGCACCCGGGTCAACTGCGGCTTGAGCCCCAGTTGCTGCGCCTCATCGATCAGTCGCGGCGAGTCGCCGGCGTCGCTCAACAGCAACGCCAACAGGTCATCGCAACGCTGGCGCCGCCATTGCTGCTCGGCCTGCTGGTTGCGCTGGCCGACGAGCATTTCGGCGGTCATGCGCACCAGTTCGGCGTAGGTGCGCAGTTGCTCCGGTTCGCCGGTAATGCCAAGCACGCCGATCAGGCGTTGATCAAGCATCAGCGGCAGGTTGATGCCCGGCTGCACACCCTTCAAGTGCACGGCGGTTTGTGCATCGATCTCTACCACCCGCCCGTTGGCCAGCACCAGTTGCGCACCTTCGTGACGGGTGTTGATGCGCTCCGGCTCGCCGCTGCCAAGGATCAGGCCCTGGCTGTCCATGACGTTGACGTTGTAGGGCAAAATGGCCATGGCCCGGTCGACGATATCCTGAGCGAGGTCGTGATCGAGTTCGAACATGATCGGCAAAATCCTTAAGCAGCGGCGGCGGACGGTTGTTCACCCGCACAGGGTCTGGCGGCAAACCCTGTGCTCAGGCACAAAGACAATCCGGCCACAGGTGGCCGAGACTCTCGGGGCGATCAACGTTAACCTGTGCATCGCAAAAAATCATAATAAAGAGAGAGCCGCTATGTCGCAGAGCGCCGCAGCTACCCAGACCATCGACGACGGTAAAAACGCCGTCTACAAACGCATCACCCTGCGTTTGATCCCCTTCATCTTCATCTGCTACCTGTTCAACTACCTCGACCGGGTCAACGTTGGCTTCGCCAAACTGCAGATGCTCGACGCATTGAAGTTCAGTGAAACCGTATACGGCCTCGGTGCCGGGATCTTCTTCATCGGCTACGTGCTGTGCGGCGTGCCGAGCAACCTGGCGCTGACCAGATTCGGCCCGCGCCGCTGGATCGCGCTGATGATGATCACTTGGGGCACGCTGTCGACCTGCCTGTTGTTCGTCACCACCCCGACCCAGTTCTACACCCTGCGCCTGTTCACCGGTGCGGCCGAAGCCGGGTTCTTCCCGGGTGTGGTGCTGTACCTCTCGCAGTGGTTCCCGACGTTCCGCCGTGGACGGATCATGGCGCTGTTCATGTCGGCAATTCCGGTCTCGGGCCTGCTTGGCAGCCCGTTCTCCGGCTGGATTCTCAATCACTTCGCCGCCGGGCAAGGTGGACTGGCCGGCTGGCAGTGGATGTTCCTGCTGCAAGGTATTCCGACCGTGATTCTCGGCGCCCTCGCCTATTTCCTGCTCAGCGACAGCTTCGCCAATGCCAAGTGGCTGAGCCCGCACGAGCGCGCGGTGCTTGAGGCGGATCAGGCCGAAGACTTGGCGAACAAGCCGAAAACCACCTCCGACTCGCTGCTCGCGGTGTTCAAGAACCCGGCGATCTGGGCCTTTGGCCTGATCTACTTCTGCATCCAGAGCGGCGTGTACGCGATCAACTTCTGGCTGCCGTCGATCATCAAGAACCTCGGCTTCAGCGACAACCTGGTGATCGGCTGGCTGAGTGCGATCCCCTATCTGCTGGCGGCGGTTTTCATGTTGCTGGTCGGGCGTTCGGCGGACTTGCGCAAAGAACGGCGTTGGCACTTGGTCGTACCGATGCTGATGGGCGCGCTCGGTCTGCTGATCGCCGTGAACTTCGCCGCCAACCCGGCCATCGCCATCCTCGGCCTGACCCTTGCAACCATGGGCGCGCTGACCGGCCTGCCGATGTTCTGGCCAGTGCCGACTGCCCTGTTGAGCGCGGGCGCGGCGGCCGGTGGTCTGGCGTTGATCAACTCGATGGGGCAGATGGCCGGTTTCCTCAGCCCGTACCTGGTGGGTTGGGTCAAGGACAGCACCGGTTCGACCGATGCGGCGTTGTATCTGCTGGCGGGTGTGATTGTCGGCGGCAGTTTGCTGGCATTGCGCATGACGCGGACGCTGCGCGCGTAATCACGCTTCCAGATCAAAAGATCGCAGCCTGCGGCAGCTCCTGCATGGAAATACGCGTTTCCCTGTAGGAGCTGCCGCAGGCTGCGATCTTTTTTGCTTAATGATTACAACGCCCCGACTTGCCAATCACGGAAAAATCCCGCAAAAACGCACAGATCTTTAAAGGATTTTTACCAATGAGCTCGATTCTCGATCTGGAGATCTTCGTACGCGTGGCCGACTCCGGCAGCATCTCCGCCGCTGCCCGCGCGCTGGAACTGACGCCGGCCGCCGCAAGCATCGCGCTGAAGCGTCTGGAAACCCGCCTCGGCATCCGCCTGCTCGCGCGCTCTACCCGCAGCATGCGCCTGACCGAAGAAGGTCGGCGTTATCTCGACAGCGTACGCATTGCCCTGTCCGCCCTGGCCGAAGGTGAGCAGGCACTGAAGCAACACGGCGAAGGCCTCAGCGGTGTGCTGCAACTGGCGGCGCCCTCGGACTTCGGACGCAACGTGTTGTTGCCGTGGCTGGACGACTTCAAACGTGAACACCCGAATATTCAACTGCAATTGCTGCTCAACGATCGGCACGCCGATCTGTTCCGCGAAACCGTGGACGTCGCACTGCGCTTTGGCGTGCCCAGCGATTCGACATTGGTGGCGATACCGATTCTGCCGGCGCATCGCCGTGTTGCCTGCGCCAGCCCGGACTATCTCGCCCGCCATGGCACACCGCAACATCCCGGCGAACTGTGCGAACACAGCGCCCTGCTCTACCTGCGCAATGGTCGGCCCTACAACACCTGGCGCTTCAGTCGCGAGGACGAAACGCTGGAGGTTGAAGTACACGGCGATTACTTCAGCGATGACGGCGAAGTCGCGCGGCGCTGGGCCCTGGCCGGGCATGGCATTGCCTACAAAGCCTGGCTGGACGTCGCCGAGGATGTGCGCGGCGGACGCCTGCTGACGCTGTTCGATGACTGGCATGGCGAGAGCGTGCCGTTCAATCTGCTGTGCCCGCATCGGGTGCAAGTGTCCGAGCGCGTTCGGGTGTTGCAGGCGTTTTTGCAGACGCGTTGCGCAGCGCTCAGTCGATAATTCACTTTGCCCCGTCGGATGCTTCTGGTATTTGATTGGAGTTTTCCCACCCGATAAAAGGATTTCGGCATGAGCTATCGCACACTGGGGCACTCGGGGTTGCAGGTGTCCACCCTCACCCTCGGCACGATGATGTTTGGCGAGCAAACCAGCGCCGAGGACTCGCTGCGCATCATCGACAAGGCCTGGGATCAGGGCATCAATTTCATCGACACTGCCGACGTCTATACCAACGGCCGCTCGGAAGAAATCGTCGGCGAGGCGATTGCCCGCCATCGGCACGAATGGGTGTTGGCAACCAAGGTCGGTTTCGGCCCGGCGGACGGCGTGCCGAACCGCAGCGGCTTGAGCCGCAAGCACATCTTCAATGGTCTGGAGGCCAGCCTGACCCGTCTTGGCACCGACTATCTCGACATCTATTACCTGCACCGCGAAGACCACAACACGCCGCTGGAAGTCAGCGTATCGGCAATTGGCGACCTGATTCGCCAGGGCAAGATCCGTTACTGGGGCCTGTCGAACTATCGCGGCTGGCGCATCGCCGAGGTGATTCGCATCGCTGACAAACTCGGTATCGACCGCCCGGTGATCAGTCAGCCGCTGTACAACATCGTCAACCGTCAGGCCGAGACCGAGCAGATCAGCGCCGCGCAAACCTATGGCCTCGGCGTGGTGCCTTACAGCCCGCTAGCCCGTGGCGTGCTCAGCGGCAAATACGCACCCGACGTAACCCCGGACGCCAACAGCCGCGCCGGGCGTCAGGACAAACGCATTCTGGAAACCGAATGGCGCGTGGAATCGCTGCGCATCGCCCAGCAGATTCAGCAGTACACCCAGGGCCGTGGCGTCGGGATTGTCGAATTCGCGATTGCCTGGGTGCTGAACAACAGCGCGGTGACCTCGGCGATTGTCGGGCCGCGCACCGAACAGCAGTGGGATGCTTACACCAAGGCGCAGGCGGTGCAGATCACGGCGGAGGATGAAGCGTTTATCGACTCGCTGGTGACGCCGGGGCATGCTTCGACGCCGGGGTTTAACGATGTGAGCCATTTTGTGTCAGGCCGTAAACCGCGTCAGGCCTGAAAGCCTCACAAGCCGGGCATCAGCGGCGTCAGCAGATTACGAGGGCAACACAAATCCATTGTGGGAGCGAGCCTGCTCGCGAAGAGGCCGGCACATTCAACATCTGCGTTGTCTGGCACACCGCTTTCGCGAGCAGGCTCGCTCCCACAGGTTTTGTGCTTATCTTCAGGATGTGGGAAATATTGACCGCCCCGGCCAATATTCAGCACAAAAACCACGTATCCTGCGCGCTCTGTTTGATCACCCATCCGCGAGGACAGTTTGTCTAAAGGTATCGCTCTATCGGTTTCAGCTTCGGTGCTGTTTGCCGTCATGTATTACTACACCTCGCTGCTCACTCCGTTGAGCGGCGTGGAAATCTTTGGCTGGCGGATGCTGCTCACCGTGCCGTGCATGACCGTGTTCATGCTGGTGTCGGGTGAATGGCGGCGGGTGCTGGAGTTGCTGCGCAAGGTGGCGGGCTATCCAAAGCTGATTGGCGGTCTGATTGTTTCGTCAGGTTTGCTCGGCGTGCAGTTGTGGCTGTTCATGTGGGCGCCGCTCAACGGCTACAGCCTCGATGTGTCGCTGGGTTATTTCCTGTTGCCGCTGGCGATGGTACTGACCGGTCGCATTGTGTACGGCGACAGCCTGTCGTACCTGCAGAAAATCGCGGTGTTCTTTGCCGTTCTCGGCGTGGCGAACGAGCTGTATCGGGTCGGCGGATTTTCCTGGGCGACCCTGGTGGTCGTGGTCGGTTACCCGCTGTATTTCGTCCTGCGCAAACGCCTGAAGACCGACAACCTGGGCGGTCTGTGGGTCGACATGACCTTGATGCTGCCGGTGGCGTACTGGTTCGTGCGCGGTGGTGAGCAAGGCTTCGCCGTGTTCGATCAGTATCCGGGCTTGCTCTGGCTGATTCCGCTGCTCGGTCTGATCAGTGCTTCGGCGCTGGTGGTGTACATCATTGCCAGCCGCTTGCTGCCGTTCAGCCTGTTTGGTTTGCTCAGTTACGTCGAGCCGGTGTTGCTGCTCGGCGTGGCGCTGTTGCTCGGTGAAAGCATCAAGGCCGGCGAGTGGCTGACCTACATTCCGATCTGGCTCGCCGTTGTGGTGCTGATCTTCGAAGGCTTCAAACACCTGATGCGACAACGCAGGTCTTAAAAGCAACACAAAACTACCGTGGGAGGGGGCTTGCTCGCGAAAGCGTCAGTTCAGTCAACAAAGACCTTGAACCAAAGACCGAATTCGCGAGCAAGCCCGCTCCCACAGTTTTGCTGATGCAAAAAAAATCCCGGCTGTGCATGACTGCAAGCCGGGATTTTTTCATTCTGGTGGAGGATTACTCGGTTGCGAGCACACCACGACGCACCTGATCACGCTCGATCGATTCGAACAGGGCCTTGAAGTTGCCCTCGCCGAAACCATCATCGCCCTTACGCTGGATGAATTCGAAGAACACCGGGCCCATCAGGGTTTCCGAGAAGATCTGCAGCAGCAGGCGCTTGTCGTCCGGGTTCGACGAGCCGTCGAGCAGGATGCCGCGCGATTGCAGCTGGTCAACCGGCTCGCCGTGGTTCGGCAGGCGGCCTTCGAGCATTTCGTAGTAGGTGTCCGGCGGCGCGGTCATGAAGCGCATGCCGATCTTCTTCAACTGATCCCAGGTCTTGATCAGGTCGTCGGTGAGGAACGCCACGTGCTGAATGCCCTCGCCATTGAACTGCATCAGGAACTCTTCGATCTGCCCGGCGCCCTTGGACGACTCTTCGTTCAGCGGGATGCGGATCATGCCGTCCGGTGCGGTCATCGCTTTCGAGGTCAGGCCGGTGTATTCGCCCTTGATGTCGAAATAGCGGATCTCGCGGAAGTTGAACAGCTTCTCGTAGAAGTTGGCCCAGTAGGCCATGCGGCCGCGGTACACGTTGTGGGTCAGGTGGTCGATGATCTTCAGACCGGCACCGACCGGGTTGCGATCAACGCCCTCGATGAACACGAAGTCGATGTCATAGATCGAACTGCCTTCACCAAAACGGTCGATCAGGTACAGCGGCGCGCCGCCGATGCCCTTTATCGCTGGCAGGTTCAGCTCCATCGGGCCGGTTTCGATGTGGATCGGCTGAGCACCGAGTTCCAGTGCGCGGCTGTAGGCCTTTTGCGAATCCTTCACGCGGAACGCCATGCCACACACCGACGGGCCGTGTTCGGCCGCGAAGTACGAAGCGACGCTATTGGGTTCGTTGTTGAGGATCAGGTTGATCGCGCCCTGACGGTACAGGTGCACGTTCTTGGAGCGGTGGGTCGCGACTTTGGTGAAGCCCATGATCTCGAAGATCGGCTCCAGGGTGCCAGGAGTCGGCGATGCGAACTCGATGAACTCAAAGCCCATCAGTCCCATTGGGTTTTCGTATAAATCTGCCATGGTGACGCCTCATCATTCTTATCAATTAACCAGAGTTATTTGTCAGTAATGCTGAGACCGGCGGGAGGTGCGCAGGAGATGCCTCGCACACTGCGAGCGAGGAAGTCACCGTAGATCAGTTGAAACCCGAATATCTTCATTGTCGACCCAAGGCTCTTGCGGGCGAGGCTTCTGCTGCCAGAAGACGTTTATTATTGTATGCGTAACCCGATTCTACACAGCGTAAATAGGGTTGTCTGCCCTCTCTATAAAATCCGCCTTTTTCGCATCGGTGCAAGGGGTTTGTTGCACAGGTAAATCCCGGTCAGCACCAACCCGCCGCCCAGGCACATGCTCAACGTCAGCTGCTCGCCGAGCAGCAACGCGCCGAGCACCACCGCGGTCAGCGGATTAAGGGCAATGAACACGCCGGATCGGGTCGCGCCGATTTTGCGGATGCCGTCGTAGTAGCCGATGTAGGCCAGCGCCGAGCCGAACACGCCGAGGTAAATCAGACTCAGCCATTGTGCCGTGCCAATGCTGATCAAGGCTGCCCCGCTCACCTCGCCACTTAGCGTCGCCAGCGCCCACAGCATCGCGCTACCGATCAACACGGAAAAGGTCACGGTCTGCAGCGGGCCGATGGATTGGTTCAGCCCCCGGGAAAACAGCGAGTAAACACCCCAGCTCAACACGCAGCCAAAAATCAACAGATCACCGATCCACGCATCGGGTGTCACGGCAAGTAATTGCGGGTCACGGCTGACAATCACCAGGCCGGCGCCCGTGATGCAGATCGCGATACCGGCGACTTTCGCCCGACCCAGGCGCTCCTTGAACAACAACCACGAGGCCAGACCGATCACGGCCGGGTTCAACGCGACAATCAACGAAGCCCGTGAAGCGTTGATGTACTGCAGGCCATAAAAGAAGCACAGGTTGTAGAGGAAAATGCCGAAGAACCCGAGCAACGTCAGTTGCAGCCATTGCCCGGGTGTCGGTCGCGCCAACGGGATACGCGCTATCCACAGAAACCCGAGCAACGCCACGCTGGCGAGCAGGAAGCGCAGGCTGGCGGTGAACAACGGGCTGATGCTGCCCGCCAGAAAACGCCCGGCGACAAAGGTCCCGCCCCAAATCATGGTTACCGCTGCCAGCGTCAGGTAAACCGGCCGGTCGGAGGCCGTTAGGTGGGTTTGCTCAAGGTTGCGCATGATGTTCCAAACGAAAGAAGTTGAAGGATGGCGTATCATTCCCCTCATGCCATCTCATCGTAAAATGAGTAAAAACTCATGACCCTCACGCAACTGGAGATCTTCTCGCTGGTCGCCGAACTGCGCGGATTTACCCTCGCCGCCCATCGTCTGGGGATTTCGCAGTCGGCGATATCCCACGCGATGAAATCGCTGGAACAGGAGTTGGGCGTGGAGTTGTTGCGGCGGCACCAGTCGCAGGTGGAGCTCACCGATATCGGCGAGCAGTTGCTCCAACGCGCACGGGCCATGCTCGGTCTGGCCAACACGTTGCGCCAGGAAGCGGCCGATGCGCGGGGCATGAAAACCGGCACGTTGCGTATTGGCTCGTTCGGCCCGACGTCATCAATCAAGTTGCTGCCGAAGATTCTGCAGCGCTATCGCGAAGTGCATCCGGGCATCGAAGTGCACATTGATGAGGCGCCGGATCGGCAGGTTCTGCAATGGCTGGAAGAGCGGCGAATCGACGTCGGTTTTGTGGTGTTGCCCGAGGAACGCTTCGACACTTTTGCTCTGGTCGAAGATCAGATGGTTGCGCTGCTTCCCCTCGATCACCCAATGGCCGCACATGGGGCGCTGAGCCTCCAGGATCTGTGTGCCGACCCATTTGTGCTGACCGAGGCCGGCTCATCGGAACTGGTTTCGCGTCTGTTCAGCGCCGCGCGCCTGCAACCGAACATTCGCTATCGTTGCTCGCAATTGCTCAGTACGCTGGACGTCGTCAGCCGGGGCGATGCCATCACCGTTGTCGCCGAGGGCTCATTGCCGGACGATCCAGCGCCCCGTTACCTGAAGAAACCGCTGTTGCCGGCGGTACAACGCCTGATCGGCCTCGCAGTCCTCGATCAGCGTCAGGCTTCGCCCGCCACGCGGGCATTTATCGAACTCGCCACGCAGATCAACCAGCCGTGAGCGGCACAAGCGCCAACGGCCATCTATCATCCCTTCTGACTTCGCTGTTTTTCACCGGTGCGCCGTTGCCAGGCCTGCATTCGAGAGTTCCACCCCATCGCGACAGGATGCGCCAATGCCCTTGACCGTCAGACCCCGCCGCAAACGCAGCGTACGCATTTTTGTGAGCCTGCTTTGTGGTGTTTTGCCCGTCCTGCTAGGCGGCGGGATTCTGTATCTGCAAGCCGGACGCGCCTTGCAACAGAGCACACAAAATACTGCCGAGGAGGCGTTGCGCCAGTTTGAACTGATGCTCGACAACACCGCCCAGGCCGCCAGTGAATTGTTGCCATTGGCCGGCCAGCCCTGCGATAGCGTGAAACTGGCCTTGCGTGAGCAGGTGACGCGTCGACCTTTTGTGCGCTCGACCAATCTGGTGTGGGACAACAACCTCTATTGCAGCTCGCTGTTCGGGGAGTTCAAGGAGGCCGTGAATCCGGGCGACTATACGCAGGGCAAACTGTGGTTGATGAATGGCAACCCCGTCACGCCCAACACCGCGCTGTTGGTGTATCGCCTCAGCGAAGGTCGCGGTGGCGCGCTGACCACCCTCGATGGTTATCACCTGAGCAACATCCTGCGCCTGATCGGCCGGCAGACGCTGCTGTTGTTGCAGGTCGGCGATAACTGGCTGTCCGTCGATGGCAAGGTGCATCAAGGCGCCCTGCCGCCGTTACCGGTGGCGCAGAGTATGCTCGCGTCTTCGCGCTATGCCTTCAGTGTCAGTGCAGGCTTTTCGCAGGGGCAAACGTGGCGCTACATGGCCGGCGAATACCCGCCGCTGTTCAGTCTGCTGATATTTTTCGGGGTGATCGCGGGCGCTATCGCCCATGTCCTGCAACGGCGCGCCACTTCGCCCAGCCATGAGATGCTGCGCGCGCTGGAGGCTGGCGAATTCATTCCCTACTTCCAGCCGGTGGTGCATGGCGACAGCCGGAAGTGGTCCGGCGCTGAAGTGCTGATGCGCTGGAATCACCCTAAGGAGGGTCTGGTGCGTCCGGATCTGTTCATTCCGTTTGCCGAACATTCAGGCCTGATCGTGCCCATGACTCGTTCGCTGATGCAGCAGACAGCCGCCCTGCTCGGCCCGTTGTCGGCGGAGTTCGACAAACCGTTCCACATCGGCATCAACATCACCGCCAGCCATTGCCAGGATCTGCAACTGGTCGAAGACTGTCGCGGGTTTCTCGCTGCTTTTGCCCCCGGCAGTATCAACCTGGTGCTGGAGCTGACCGAGCGCGAGCTGATTGAGCCAACCGATGTCACGCACCTATTGTTCGAGCAGTTGCACGCGCTGGGGGTGATGATCGCCATCGACGATTTCGGTACCGGCCATTCAAGTCTGGGCTACCTGCGAACATTCAATGTCGATTTTCTCAAGATCGACCAGAGTTTCGTCGCGATGATCGGCATTGATGCGCTGTCGCGGCATATTCTGGACACGATTATCGAACTGTCGGCCAAGCTCGATTTGGGTATTGTTGCCGAAGGTGTAGAGACTCAGGCTCAGGCTGACTATCTGACCGCACACCACGTCAACTTCCTGCAGGGCTATCTGTTCGGAAAACCCATGCTTGGCGCCGACTTCATCGATGCATTAAGTCACCATTAACTAAAAATAAATTAAGCCCGGCGCTGCGACCGGGCGCACCAAATTGATACAAAACACCACTGTTGTTACATGACGACAAGATCAGGATTTACTCTTGGCGCATTAACTACTACAATTTTTTCAGCCTGTGCAAGATTGGCAGGTGAGCCATTATCACCGAGTCGCTTCAAGGCTCTTGGCTTATAGCTTTGTTTGCGGTTGGTATCAGCCAAACACACTATTGGAGTAAAGATATTGTCCAGACTCGCTGAATTTCGTGCAGCTGAAAAGGCCCTTCAGGAACAGCTCAAGCAGTTGGAATCGCTGAAGAACGATGCCGGGCTCAAGAAAGAAATCGAATTCGAAGAAAAGCTCCAGGGGCTGATGAAAACCTACGGCAAAGGCCTGAAAGACATCATCGCCATCCTCGATCCGAACCCGTCCAAGTCCGGCCTGCAAGTGTCTGCCGCACCGAAAACCCGCCGCGCTCGCGTGGTCAAGATCTATCAGAACCCGCACACCGGTGAACTGATCGAAACCAAGGGCGGCAATCACCGCGGCCTGAAAGCCTGGAAAGAACAGTACGGTGCTGCCACCGTTGATTCCTGGTTACGCGGTTAATCTTGCGTCAACAAACAAGCCCTGCTCTATGCAGGGCTTTTTTTCGACAATATCTAACAAAAGCAACGATTTCCGCCACGCTAGTTATCAATCTGCTTTAACACCCACAAGCCGTGAGGCTAAACATTTTGCGCCGGGATGTTGCAACCGCAACGACCGCTAAACTTTGTGCTTAATTCCTTCGGGTATCTAAACCCGTAGCGGTGCAAACAGACGCTTAAAGTTTCAAGCTGTTTCTCACTGCGACTATTTCCTCGGCGCTCGCCTTATAAACCTCAGCCTGACCCGCGTAAGAAAGTACATAAGCCTTATCCGTCGCGACCGCAGCAACCAATGTTTGCGACAACACATGACGGCCGTTTTCGGTGATCGTGCAGGTGGTCTCCAGTGCATCCAGAACGGCGAGTTTTGCCGGATGTATCTTGTTGCAAACGCTTTGATAGCCACCCTGGAAGAAGTCTTTCTGAATAGATTTGCGCATTTCCAGCAGGACACCCTGCACATTGACCTGATGGCCTGCCTCAACCTGGCTCATGGTCAACTCCATCACCATCACCTGATTGCCGTCAGCATCGTTTTTCACCGCGCGCTGGCGCGAAACCTGAGGGGCTTGATCAGGCAGCGCCTCTACTTCCCAGCCTGCAGGCCAGGTGATACTGGGCTGATCCGCCAGCGCCGGACCGGCAAGCAGCGATGAGAAAAGGCAAACGAACAGCGCTTTGAACGGTCGGATCATTACCAGAGGCACTCGCAGATTGAGCTGCAAAGTCTGAGGCCCGGCCGCCCACAGAGCAAGCCGCGCATTCGGTTTGGCGATGCCGCCCCGCATGCGTATCATTGCGCCCATTCACTCGCCCCATTGTTACGGAGGGCCTATGAGCCTGCACGAACTGAACACTTTCCCCGGCGTCACCGCCACTCCAGACAGCGCAACCCGCAACTTCGTCTTCAACCACACCATGCTGCGTGTAAAGGACATCACCAAGTCGCTGGATTTCTACACCCGCGTACTGGGCTTCTCGCTGGTTGAAAAGCGTGATTTCCCGGAAGCCGAATTCAGCCTGTACTTCCTCGCACTGGTCGACAAGGCGCAGATCCCGGCCGACGCCGCCGCCCGCACCGAATGGATGAAGTCGATCCCCGGCATTCTGGAACTGACCCACAACCACGGCACCGAAAACGACGCCGACTTCGCCTATCACAATGGCAACACCGACCCACGCGGTTTCGGCCACATCTGCATCTCGGTGCCAGACATCGTTGCCGCGTGCGCACGTTTTGAAGAGCTGGGCTGTGATTTCCAGAAGCGCCTGACTGATGGCCGTATGAAAAGCCTGGCGTTCATCAAGGACCCGGATGGCTACTGGGTTGAAATCATCCAGCCTGCGCCGCTGTAACTGACCACATAAAAGCCTTTGTGGGAGCGGGCTTGCTCGCGAAAGCGGTGAGTCATTCAGCGAAAATGCTGGCTGACAGGACGCTTTCGCGAGCAAGCCCGCTCCCACCTTCAAATTGTGGCAGGCATAAAAAAACCCATGATCGCTCATGGGTTTTTTCGTTTCAGCGACTGCCGTTTTACGCCGGCGCCGAAGTACGGATCAAGTGATCGAACGCGCTGAGGGAAGCCTTGGCGCCCTCGCCCACTGCAATCACGATCTGCTTGTACGGCACAGTGGTCACGTCGCCGGCCGCGAAGATCCCCGGGATCGACGTCTCGCCACGGTTGTCGACGATGATTTCACCACGCGGCGACAGCTCGATGGTGCCTTTGAGCCAGTCGGTGTTCGGCAGCAGACCGATCTGTACGAAAATCCCTTCCAGCTCGACGCTGCGCAGTTCGTCAGTATTGCGATCCTTGTAACGCAGGCCGTTGACCTTCTCGCCATTACCGGTGACTTCAGTGGTTTGCGCACTGGTGATCACGGTGACGTTTGGCAGGCTGTGCAGTTTGCGTTGCAGTACCGCGTCGGCACGCAGTTGCACGTCGAACTCCAGCAGTGTCACGTGGGCAACGATACCGGCCAGGTCGATGGCCGCTTCAACGCCGGAGTTACCGCCGCCGATCACCGCCACGCGCTTGCCTTTGAACAGCGGGCCGTCGCAGTGCGGGCAGTACGCCACGCCCTTGTTACGGTATTCCTGCTCGCCCGGCACGTTCATTTCACGCCAGCGCGCACCGGTCGCCAGGATCACGCTCTTGGCTTTCAGGGTCGCACCGCTGGCGAAATGGACTTCGTGCAACTCGCCATTCTTGCCGGGAATCAGCTTGTCGGCGCGCTGCAGGTTCATGATATCGACGTCGTACTGCTTGACGTGTTCTTCCAGCGCCGTCGCCAGTTTCGGGCCTTCGGTTTCCTGCACGGAAATGAAGTTCTCGATGGCCATGGTGTCGAGCACCTGACCGCCGAAGCGCTCAGCCGCAACACCGGTGCGGATACCTTTACGGGCGGCATAGATCGCGGCCGACGCACCGGCCGGGCCACCGCCAACTACGAGCATATCAAAGGCTTGTTTGGCGCTGATTTTCTCGGCCTGACGCTCGATGGCGCCGGTGTCGAGTTTGGCGAGGATTTCTTCCAGGCCCATGCGGCCCTGGCCAAAGTTCTCACCGTTGAGGTAGATGCTCGGCACGGCCATGATCTTGCGATCGTTGACTTCGTCCTGGAACAACGCGCCGTCGATGGCGACGTGACGGATGTTCGGGTTCAACACAGCCATCAGGTTCAGCGCCTGGACTACGTCCGGGCAGTTCTGGCACGACAGCGAAAAGTAGGTTTCGAAGTTGAACTCACCTTTGAGCGAGCGGATCTGTTCGATCACTTCGGCACTGGCTTTCGATGGGTGGCCGCCGACTTGCAACAGGGCCAGCACCAGCGAGGTGAATTCATGGCCCATCGGGATGCCGGCGAAACGCAGACTGATGTCGGCACCCGGACGGTTGATCGAGAACGACGGCTTGCGGGCATCGGTGCCGCTGTCGATCAGGGTAATCTGGCTCGAAAGACTGGCAACGTCTTTCAGCAGGTCAAGCATTTCCCGGGATTTCGCACCGTCGTCGAGGGAAGCAACGATCTCGATCGGCTGGGTAACCCGTTCCAGGTACGATTTCAACTGGGCTTTAAGATTGGCGTCCAACATACGGGCGATCTCCTGTGTCTTTATTCGAGGCGAAAAAAAGCCCGAGCGAATCTCGCCCGGGCTTTTTCAATGGGCGGTGCAGCTTACTGAAGTAGGTGCGGAGTCCCGCCCTGTGTTGCGTGTCTCACAGACTCAGATCTTGCCGACCAGGTCCAGGGACGGAGCCAGAGTGGCCTCGCCTTCTTTCCATTTGGCCGGGCAAACTTCGCCTGGGTGAGCAGCAACGTACTGAGCAGCCTTGATCTTGCGCAGCAGCTCGGAAGCGTCACGGCCAACGCCGCCATCGTTCAGTTCAACGATTTTGATCTGGCCTTCAGGGTTGATCACGAAGGTGCCACGGTCAGCCAGGCCAGCTTCTTCGATCAGCACGTCGAAGTTGCGGGAGATGACGTGGGTCGGGTCGCCGATCATGGTGTATTCGATTTTGCCGATGGCTGGCGAGGTGTTGTGCCAGGCAGCGTGAGCAAAGTGGGTGTCGGTCGAAACGCTGTAGATTTCCACGCCCAGTTTCTGGAACGCAGCGTAGTTGTCGGCCAGGTCTTCCAGCTCGGTTGGGCACACGAAGGTGAAGTCGGCTGGGTAGAAGAACACTACGGACCATTTGCCTTTCAGGTCAGCGTCCGAGACTTGTACGAAGTCGCCGTTTTTGAATGCGGTAGCTTTGAACGGTTTTACTTGGCTGTTGATGATAGGCATTGATGACTCTCCGTCAGGGTTGTGAATTCGATGGGTGAATCCTACCCACTCACTCGACGGATGGCTCATTGGCAAACCTGATGCTGCTGATTTGTTTTCGCTATTAGCAGACTGTATTAATAGAAGAAAACCATATCTACGACGAAGCCGGTTTATCCGTAATCCGGGCCATCCCGTGAAAGGGGCTGGCTTCAACATAGCGCATGGCTGACTTCATATCCTTCCAGCCGACGTAACTCATCAGCGATTTCAGATCCCAGCCGCTTTGATGCGCCCACGTGGCAAAGCCGCGGCGCAGGGAATGGCTGGTGTAACGCTCGGCCGGGATGCCGGCGCGCTCGAGCGCCTGACGCAACAGCGGAATGATGCTGTTGGCGTGCAAGCCCTCCTCGCTCAGATGGCCCCAGCGGTCAACGCCGCGAAACACCGGACCGCGTACCAGGGCTGCCTCGGTGATCCAGTCGATATAAGCCTGCACCGGGCACAGCTTGAGCAGCGCCGGCGCCTGATAGGTCTGCCCGAGGTTGTCGCGGTCGCCCTTGCTGCGCGGCAGGTAGAGGGTGATGCCGCTGCCGGCGTGCGCCTGCACGTGCTCGATCTGCAGACGGCACAACTCGTCACTGCGGAAGCCCCGCCAGAAGCCCAGCAGAATCAGCGCCCGATCGCGATAGGCCTTGAGCAGCTGCGGACGATCCTGATTCTGCCTGGCGCTACTGGCTTCCTGCTCCAGCCAGTCGACCACTTGCTGCAGATCGTGCAATTGCAACGGTTCGGCCTGTTTTTCCTGCGCCGGATGCAGTGCGCGAATGCCTTTGAACACTTTGCGCACCACCGGCGCCTTGGTCGGATCGGCAAAACCCTGACTGTTGTGCCACTGCGCCAGCGCTGACAGCCGCAGTTTCAGTGTGTTGATCGACAGCACCCCGGCATGCTCGACCAGATACCGCGCCACGCTGTCGGCGGTCGCTGGCAGGAAGCCGCCCCACTTCACTTCGAAATGCTCGATCGCAGAACGATAACTGCGGCGGGTGTTGTCACGGGTGGCGGCTTGCAGGTAGCGATCGATCTCGCTCATGGGCAGTGTTCTCGCAGGCGTACTGATTGCTGGATGAAAAACCCGATTCAGGGGTCTGACATTGGGTAATACCAGTATATCCCGCCTGTGATTAATCAAGCATTTAACTTTATTTTCAGCGTGGTACACTGCGTACTTTGGTGGCATGTACCACAGTACGTAATGGTAGGAGTTAAAATGGCCCGTGGTGGCGTTAACAAAGCAGTGGTGCAGATCGCGCGCTCAGCGATTCTGGCCCGAGGCGAACACCCCAGCATCGATGCAGTACGCATCGAACTGGGCAACACCGGTTCGAAAACCACGATCCATCGCTATCTGAAAGAGCTGGATGACGGCAGCCAACCGGTCGAAGCGTCCGCGGAACCGATCAATGACGAACTGACCGCACTGGTCTCGCGTCTCGCCCAGCGCCTGAAAGAACAGGCGCAAGAGCCGATCGAACTAGCGCGCGAGCAGTTCGAAGAGCAGCGCGAAACCCTGGAAGCGGAACTCAAGCAGGTGCGCCAGGCACTTGAGCAACTGGAACAACAGCACGACATTCAAGGCGCGGCGCTGGCCAAGGAATCCGAAGCGCTAAAAGAAACCCGCTCGATGCTGCAGACCGAGCAAACCCGCAACGCCGGACTCAATCAGGCGCTGGCTGATTTCGAATTGCGCCTGCAGGACAAGGACGAGCAGATCCGCTCGCTGGAAGAGAAACACCTGCACGCCCGCGATGCTCTCGAGCATTACCGCAACGCCACTAAAGAGCAGCGCGAGCAGGAGCAGGCCCGTCACGAAGGACAGCTGCAGCAGTTGCAGATGGAATTGCGCCAGGCGCAACAAAGTGCACTGGTGCGTCAGGACGAGATCACTCAGTTGCATCGCGATAACGAACGCCTGCTCACGGAAAACCGTGGCACCCAGCGCGAACTGAGCCTGATGCAGGATCAGCTCAAGCACAGCAACCAGCGTCAGGATCAGTTGCTGGAGCAAGCCACTCGCGTCGACAACGAACGCACCCTCCTCCAGGAACGCCTGCGCGTGGCCCTGCTGGAAAGTCAGACGCTGAAACAGGATGCCGACGAACAGCGGCAGCTCAATCAGTCACTGGAAAAGGAACTGACCAAAACTCAGGCCAGCCTCGAAGACAGCCTGCGTCTGGCGGCTACCGTTGCGGCAGCGCCAGACACAGCCAAAGCGAAGGACGCTTAAGCGCCGACCGGCGTACGCATGGTGACGAACTCTTCGGCGGCCGTCGGGTGCACCCCGATCGTGTCGTCGAAGTCACGCTTGGTCGCGCCAGCCTTCAGCGCGATCGCCAAGCCTTGGACGATCTCCCCCGCGTCCGGGCCGACCATGTGGCAACCGAGCACCTTGTCGGTCTTGCCGTCGACCACCAGTTTCATCAGGGTTTTCTCCTGACACTCGGTCAGCGTCAGCTTCATCGGGCGGAAGCGGCTCTCGTAAATCACCACTTCATGCCCCGCTTCCCGCGCCTCTTCTTCGGTCAGGCCGACAGTGCCGATGTTCGGCAGACTGAACACGGCGGTCGGGATCATCTTGTAATCCACGGGACGGTATTGCTCAGGCTTGAACAAGCGCCGCGCCACCGCCATGCCTTCGGCCAGTGCCACTGGCGTCAGTTGCACCCGACCGATCACATCACCCAGCGCCAGAATCGACGGCTCGCTGGTCTGGTATTGCTCGTCAACCTTGATGAAACCTTTGTCGGTGAGCTGCACATCGGTGTTTTCCAGCCCCAGGTTGTCCAGCATCGGACGCCGGCCCGTGGCGTAGAACACGCAATCGGCTTCCAGCACGCGGCCATCCTTGAGGGTCGCTTTCAGGCTGCCGTCAGGCTGTTTGTCGATGCGCGCGATGTCGGCGTTGAATTGCAGATCCATACCGCGCTTGGTCAGCTCTTCCTGCAGATGCTTGCGCACCGAGCTATCGAAACCACGCAGGAACAGATCACCGCGATACAGCAGCGTAGTGTTCGCGCCCAGACCGTGGAAAATCCCGGCGAACTCGACCGCGATGTAACCACCACCGACCACCAGTACCCGCTTCGGCAGCTCTTTGAGGAAAAACGCCTGATTGGAACTGATCGCGTGTTCGTGCCCCGGGATTTCCGGAATCTGCGGCCAGCCACCCGTGGCAATCAGAATGTTTTTCGCGGTGAAGCGCTCACCGTTGACCTCGACCTCGTGCGGGCCGACGATCTTCGCGTGGGCTTCGTGCAGGGTCACGCCGCTGTTGACCAGCAGGTTGCGATAAATGCCGTTGAGGCGATTGATCTCGCGGTCCTTGTTGGCGATCAGGGTCGCCCAGTCGAAATTCGCTTCGCCCAGGCTCCAGCCGAAACCGGACGACTGTTCGAAGTCTTCGGCGAAATGCGCGCCGTACACCAGCAGTTTCTTCGGCACGCAGCCGACGTTGACGCAGGTGCCGCCCAGGTAACGGCTCTCGGCCACCGCCACTTTCGCACCGAAACCGGCGGCGAAGCGCGCTGCACGTACACCGCCGGAACCGGCACCAATCACATAAAGGTCAAAATCGTAGGCCATTGCTATCTCCTCGGCAGGCCAACAGCATACCCGCCGCCGTCTATTGGGCAAGCGCCGTGAGCAGCTTTTCGCCCGTCTCGGCGAAGTCGGGAAATATCTCCAAATAATAATATTTCTTGTTTGTGACTAAATCGCCGGCCTGCACCTCGTCTTTGAACCAACGGATTTTTTCCCTCGAAGACAAGGAGTCGGCTGCGATGTTCGCGCCCATTACCCGTTCCATGACCCTGACTGTCGGCTTGTTCAGCATGGCGTTGAGTCCCGATCTGCTGGCTGAAACCGATCCTGAAACAGCGCCACAATCCGCCGCCCAGGCGCTGGAACTGGACGCCACCAGCGTCAGCGCCGAAGGCCTCGGCGTTAACACGGAGAACACCAAGTCCTACACCACTGGCGCGATGAGCACCGCGACGCGGCTGAACCTGTCGATCAAGGAAACCCCGCAATCGGTGTCCGTGGTCACGCGCCAGCAGATGGATGATTTCAAGCTCGGTACCTTGTCCGAAGCCATGCGCCAGACCACCGGCATCGTCGTGCAACACAACGACTCTGATCGGGTCAGCTATTCGGCGCGGGGTTACCCGATCAACAACTTCCAGATCGACGGGATGCTCAACACCTTCGGGCGCATGAAGTCAGACTCGGACACCATCATCTACGACCGCATCGAAGTGGTACGCGGCGCCACCGGCCTGACCACCGGCGCGGGTGACCCTTCAGCCACCATCAACATGGTGCGCAAGCGCCCGACTGCCCAGTGGCAGGCACTGGCCGGAGTCAGTGGCGGCAGCTACGACAACTACTACAGCTATGTCGATGTCGGCGGGCCGCTGGCCTTCGATGGTCGGCTGCGCGGGCGTACGGTGCTGGCCTATCGCGACAGCCAGTCGTTCCGCGACAAATACGCGCTGCAGCGCGAGGTCGGCTACGGCATTCTCGAAGCTGATCTGACCGACTCCACGGTGCTTGCCGTCGGTTACGACTATCAGGACAAGCAGGTTCAGGGCACCTCCTGGGGCACCGTGCCGTACTGGAACGCTGACGGCAGCAAGGCCGGCCTCGGGCGGTCGACGAACATGGCGACGTCCTGGAGTTCCTGGCCGCTGAAGGACAAGACCGCGTTCGTTACCCTGGACCAGCAATTGGGTAATGGCTGGAAGCTGAAGGCCGCCTACACCCACCGCGAAAGTGATACCGACGGCAAGGTCTATTACGGCGGCTCCGGTTTCCCCGAGGCCGACCGCAGCGGCATGACGGCCTACATGGGGCACATGCTCGGCACGCAGAAAATGGCCGTCTACGACTTCAACCTGTCAGGGCCGTACCAGCTGTTCGGCCGCGAACACGAGATGATGTTCGGCTACGGCGAGGCGGAAAACCGCTCGACTTCGCCCTACGCCTTCAACAGTCCCCAAGCCGCCGACTACGGCAAGATCCGCGACTGGAAATACATGGGTGACATCGGCAAATTCGCCGACACCGTTACCGGCCTGCCGGGCGCGCGAGGCATCACTCGGCAAAAGGCCGGTTACCTCGCGACCCGCCTGAGCCTGACCGATGAGCTGCATGCCGTCATCGGCAGCCGCTATGGCAGCTGGGACGAATCCAGCACCGATTACTACTATGATGCGCAGCAAAAACTGACCAGCACCGATGCCACCCATCAACGCCAGAATGATATCTGGACACCCTACGCCGGCCTGCTTTACGACCTGACGCCGGAGTACACGGTTTACGCCAGCTACACCGACATTTTCAAACCGCAGAGTAAGCGCGACAGCAACCGCAATTACCTCGACCCGGTGATCGGCAGCAACTACGAAGTCGGGCTCAAAGGCAGCCTGCTAGACGAACGCCTGAACCTGGCGACGGCAGTGTTCTGGAGCAAACAGGACAACGTCGCCGAGCGTGACAACTCGGTACCCCCGGACCCGGTGAGCGGCGAGGAGTTTTTCAAGTCCGGCGGCAAGGGTAACAAGGTCAATGGCTTCGAGGCCGAAGTGTCCGGGGAAATTCTCAGCGGCTGGAACATGACCGCCGGCTACACCTACACCCACTCCGTCGACGGCGAAAAACAGCGCAGCAACACCGCTCAACCACTGAACATGCTGCGGCTGTCCACGGCCTATCGCCTGCCGGGCAACTGGCACGCATTGACCGTGGGTGGCGCGGTGAACTGGCAGAGCGACGTCTATGGCGCGGCTAACCGCCCGGTCGGGCGCGGCGCCAACGGCCGGATCATCACCGAACCGGCGCGGATCAACCAGGAGGCCTACACCGTGGTCAAGCTGATGTCGCGCTATGAGTTCGACAGGCATCTGTCGGCGTCGCTGAACGTCGATAACCTGTTCGACAAGAAGTATTACGACAACGTCGGCTTCTACAACGGCGTGTACTGGGGCGACCCGCGCACGGTGACCCTGAGCCTGGACTGGAAGCTCTGAGCGCACCGGTTCAAACACCCCCCTGTGGTGAGGGGATTCATCCCCGACGGGTCGCAAAGCGGCCCCACTCTTCCAAGGGCATACCGTCAGAGCCCCTCACCACAGCTGTTAACCCCGAGTTAATTCCCCGCCGGGACACTGTGCCCCGAGATCTGCTTCATGGACGAACGGCTCCGACGTTTTTCAGTAGGAGGCACCATGAAAACCACCACCGCCATTCTTGCCGGGCTACTCGCCCTCGGTTCCGCCAGCGCCTTTGCCGAGGGCGGCGCCGAACGCATGCGGCATTACTACGACAACTTCCCGGTCCACCACGCGCCAAGCGAACAGCCGACCGATAGCAAAGCAGCGGAACTGAAGGTTCCGAACGATCAGACCGCGCAAGTCACCGAGTCTTATCGCGACTGATTCACCGAGCAACCGATGGACCTCCGATGGCTCCGCTCTGGCCTCGGAGACGACAGTTGGGCGCCCTGTCCGGGGCGCCTTTTTTTATGCCTGCAGATCCTTGATCCAGAACAGCATACGGCCATGTTCCGGGTCGAACATGCCGGGGGCGAAACCGAACTTGCGGTAGGAGTTCTGTGCCACCTCGTTGCCTTCGAGCACTTCCAGGGTGATCTTGCAGCAACCGCGCTGACGGCAGATTTCCTCGACCTTGCGCAGCATTTTCTGACTCAGGCCGAGGCCGCGAAATTTGCTCACGACCGCCACGTCATGGACATTGACCAGCGGCTTGCAGGCAAACGTCGAGAAACCTTCAAAGCAGTTCACCAGCCCTGCCGGCTCACCACCGACGAACGCCAGCACGCTGAACGCGTGAGGCCTGCGGGCCAGTTCTTCTGGCAGGCGACGCAGCAGTTCCGGGTCAAGCGAATGGCCGCCGCCCATGGGATCTTCTGCGTAATGATTGAGCACGATGCCGATGGCTTCGGCGTGCAGTGGATTGGTGTAACTGGCTTGCAGCACAAGAATTTCTGCGGAATCCATTTCCATCCCCGATCATGGCCCCGGCGTGCAAAGTGCGCACCTGAAAGGCTGTTCGACCTTACCGCGAGGATGTTGCGGGCCACAACCGGATCTTTTGATTTCCAGGCTTCAGCGCCCCCAGATCAGCTCTTCCGTCCAGCCCAACTCGGCAAAATCCTGAGCACGCAACCCGCTCTCGCCGGCGCAGAAGAACTCATCCAGTTGCGGCGGTTTCACCGTGGTCGCGCTGAGCATCGCGTGCACCTGCCCACGATGATGAATCTGGTGCTCGAACAGGTGCGACAGCATACGCAAGCGACTGTCATGCTGCGGCGTTTCCCGGGCGATGGTGACGATCCGCCCCAGATCGGCATCGCGCAGTTGTTCGCAATAAGCGATCAAGCGGCGGTCCACGTGTGCCTGCTCTTCACGCAGCGCTGCGGCCTCGGTAAATGGCTCGTCATGGTTGAAAAACACATAGCAATCAGGATGCGGTTCGTCACCGCGCAACTCGCGTTCCAGAGCGTCGACGTAGAACCAGTCGCACGTCAGTATGTGATTGAGGGTGAGGCGGATACTCGGAAAGAAGCTCGTTCGCGGCGCCGCCAGCTCAGTGGCGTCGAGCTGATTCCAGGCTTTGCCGAGGCGATGATTGGCCCACGCGTTCTGGTAGGCCATGGTCAGTAAATGATGCGACAGCGGTTGGCTCATACTCGCGCCCTCTTCGCTCAGGATTCGGCAAAACGCTGCAACTGCATCTCCTGCAACCGGCTGAGGGTGCGCCGGAACGGGAATTCCAGATAACCCTCGGTGTACAGCGCCTCCATCGGTACCTGGGCCTCAATGTACAGCGGCACCTTACGGTCGTAACACTCGTCGACCAAGGCAATGAAGCGACGCACGCCGTCGTCGTGCACCGACAGTTGCGGCAACTCACGGTCACCGGCCACCACCTGCGCCGAGCCGTCCTCGGTGCCGCGAGCGATGCGCCCTTCGCGTTTCTGCGCGCTGAGGTTCGGCACGTCGCTCAACAGAATAGACCGATAGTTGTCGCACAGTGCGATGAAATCCATCGCGGCAAATGGTTGCTCGCAGAGATCGGCATAGCGGCACCAGAGCACCGTCGCACTGGCTTGCACCACGTTCAGCACACGATGGCCGACGGGCACCGGCTCGGCGCTGGCGGGCTGCCTGGCGTTGAGTGACTGGAAGACCTGCTCCAGAGCACTGCCCTGTCCCGGCGCAGCGACAAAATAGCGCTGCTGACCCGCGCCCGGATGCAGGCGATGATCCTCGGCACCGTTCACCGCCACCACTTGCATGTGCGCCTTGATCGCGGCAATCGCCGGGACAAACCGGTCGCGGTTGAAGCCGTCGGCGTACAGCTCATCCGGCGGCAGGTTGGAGGTGCAGACCACCACCACGCCTTCGTCGAACATCACCTGAAACAGCCGCCCGAGAATGATCGCATCGCCGATGTCGTTGACGAACAGCTCGTCGAAACACAGCACCCGCACTTCCGCCGCCAGCTCCTTGGCCAGCGCTCGCAGCGGGTCGGCGATGCCGGTCAACTGGAACGAGCGCTGGTGCACCCAGCCCATGAAATGATGAAAGTGCTGTCGTCGCGCCGGCACCCGCAGGCTTTGATAGAACTGATCCATCAACCAGGTCTTGCCGCGCCCGACCGGGCCCCACAAATACACGCCAGTGACCGAACGGGCACCGGTGTGCAAGGCTTCATGGCATTTTTGCAGCGCCCAGACCGCATGCTCCTGGGCTTCATCCTGGATGAAACCCTTGTGCTCGATCGCGTGTTGCCAGGCGCTTAAAGGAGAGTCGAAAGTCATGCGCGGCAGTATGCCACGATGGCCCTGAAAAACAGGTGCCCTTTTGTGGGAGCGGGCTTGCTCGCGAAGGTGTCGGGGCAGCCAACATCACCGTTGAATGACACACCGCTTTCGAGAGCAAGCCCACTCCCACATGGGTTCTGTGGGGGGGCAAAGATCGACTGTATATCTCGCGACCTCAAAACAGCGTGCAGCAGCTGCCTGGAATACAACCTCCTGTGGGAGCGGGCTTGCTCGCGAAGGCGTCAGGCCAGCCAGCAGCATCGTTGAATGACACACCGCTTTCGTGAGCAAGCCCACTCCCACATTGGCTTTGTGGGGGGCAAAGATCGACTGTATATCTCGCGACCTCAAAACAGCGTGCAGCAACTGCCTGGAATACAACCTCCTGTGGGAGCGGGCTTGCTCGCGAAGGCGTCAGGCCAGCCAGCAGCATCGTTGAATGACACACCGCTTTCGTGAGCAAGCCCACTCCCGCATTGGCTTTGTGGGGGGCAAAGATCGACTGTATATCTCGCGACCTCAAAACAGCGTGCAGCAGCTGCCTGGAATACAATCTCCTGTGGGAGCGGGCTTGCTCGCGAAGGCGTCAGGCCAGCCAGCAGCATCGTTGAATGACACACCGCTTTCGTGAGCAAGCCCACTCCCGCATTAGCTTTGCGGTGTTTTAAAGGTCGACTTTGTGTTGCGCGGCGTACAGGCAGAGCATTTCCATCGCCAGGGTGGCCGCTGCCAGTGACGTCACGTCCGCATGGTCATAAGCCGGCGCCACTTCCACCACGTCCATGCCCACCAGATTGATCCCGCGCAACCCGCCGAGGATTTCCAGCGCCTGCACCGTGCTCAGCCCGCCACACACGGGAGTGCCGGTGCCCGGGGCAAAGGCCGGATCCAGGCAATCGATATCAAACGTCAGGTATACCGGGTGATCGCCGACCCGCGCGCGAATCGCCTCGACAATCGCCTCGCAGCCACGCCGATGCACCTGGCGGGCGTCGAGCACGGCAAAGCCCTGATGATCGTCATTGGTGGTGCGCAAACCGATCTGCACCGATCGCGCCGGATCTACCAGCCCTTCCCTGGCCGCGTGCCAGAACATGGTGCCGTGATCGACGCGTTTGCCGCCCTCGTCCGGCCAGGTGTCGCTGTGCGCATCGAAATGGATCAGCGACAGCGCGCCGTGTTTACGCGCATGGGCCTTGAGCAACGGATAGGTGATGAAGTGATCGCCGCCAAACGTCAGCATCGCGCTGCCAGCATCAAGAATACGCTCGGCGTGGGCCTCGATGCTTTCCGGAATGGTGTGCGGCGAGCCGTAATCGAAATCGCAATCGCCGTAGTCGATCACCGCCAGATGATCGAACGGGTCGAACGCCCACGGCCAGTGCCGTTCCCAGGCGATCCCGGTGGAGGCGGCGCGAATCCCCCGTGGCCCGAAGCGTGCGCCCGGGCGGTTGCTGGTGGCGGTGTCGAACGGCACCCCGCTGACCGCCACATCGACGCCGCGCAAATCACGGCTGTACCGGCGACGCATGAAACTGGTGATCCCGGCGTAGGTGCTTTCGGCACTCGTGCCGTACAGGCTGTCGCGGGTCATGGCTTGGTCATTGAGCATCGGCACGTCCATCGGTGTGCTCCTTTTGTTATTGATGGCTACGGAAAGTGGTCCACAGACGCGTGCGCTGACGCATGTCCTTGAGGCTCATGCTGCGGTCGGCGTACAGGCGTTCGCGCATTTCGGCGGGCGGATAGATGTCCGGATCGTTGCGCACCGCCTCATCCACCAGCGGCGTCGCGGCCTGGTTGGCGGTGGCGAAAAACAGCGTATTGGTCAGCTCGGACACCGACTCGGGGCGCAGCATGAATTCGATGAACGCCCGCGCCGCTTGCGGGTTTGGCGCGTCCTTGGGAATGGCCAGATTGTCCTGCCAGATCAACGTGCCTTCGCGCGGAATCCGGTAGGCGACTTCGTAGGTTTTGTTGGCCTTGTGCGCCTGATCGGCGGCCATGCTCACGTCGCCGTTGTAGGTCAGCGCCAGACAGACACTGCCATTGGCCAGATCGTTGATCTGCCGGCCGGTGGCGACGTACAGCACTGACGGCTGGAGCTTCTGCAACAAGGCTTCGGCGGCTGCCAGATCATGCTTGTCGGTGCTGTAGGGATCCTTGCCGAGGTAATGCAGCGCCAATCCAATAACTTCCTGCGGCGAGTCGAGCACGGCAATCCCGCAGTCCTTGAGTTTGCTGGCGTACTCGGGTTTGAACAGCAGATCGAGACTGTTCAGCGGCACGTCCGGCAAGCGCTTTTTCACCGCCTCGACGTTCAGCCCCAAACCGAGTGTGCCCCAGGTATAGGGCACGGCGTAGCGATTGCCGGGATCGACGGCGGCGAGTTTTTCCAGCAGATCGGGATCAAGGTTGGCGTAGCCCTTGAGGCCTTGATGCGGGATTTCCTTCAGCGCGCCTGCTGCCAAGCCACGGGCCAGTACGCTGGACGACGGCACCACCACGTCATAACCGCTGCCGCCGGTCAGCAGTTTGGTTTCCAACACCTCGGACGTATCGAAGGTGTCGTAGCGCACATGAATACCGGTTTCCTGCTCGAAACGTTGCAGCGTCTGCGCCGGTACGTAATCGGCCCAGCTGTAAAGATTGAGGGTCTTGTCCTCGGCCTTTGCTTGGATGACTACGGACAACAACAGCGCGGGAAAACACAGCTTGAACACGGGAGCCATGACGAACACCTGACCGGAGGAAGTGGTGGCAGGATGCGCCGTCGGATACATTGCAGAAATATCAAGTTTGTTAACCTGACTTTATCCCGGAGTAATGTAATGCTCGGTCAGCTTCACGACCTCGATTTGCAGTTGCTGCGCCTGTTTGTGCGAGTCGTGGAATGTGGCGGCTTCAGCGCGGCGCAAGGTGAGCTGGGCCTGAGCCAGTCCAGCATCAGCCAGCAAATGGCCAAACTGGAAACCCGTCTCGGCTATCGCCTGTGCAGCCGCGGCAAAGGCGGTTTCAACGTCACGCCCAAGGGTGAGCAACTGCTTATCGCGATTCGTGCACTGTTCCAATCCATCGAGACGTTCCGGCATCAATCCAACGGCGTCGCTGGACGGCTGATCGGTGAGGTGCGGCTGGGCCTGTCCGAGGCGCTTGATCAGTCGGTGCTGCTGCGGGTGGCGGACGCGATCCGGCGCTTTCGCGAGCGCGATGAGTCGGTGCGCATCGAGTTGATCAGCGCGATGCCTGGGGAGATGGAGCGCTTGCTGCTGCAACAGCGACTGGATCTGGCCATCGGTTATTTCTCTCAAGTGCAGAGCGCGTTCGATTACCGCGAACTGTTCCGGGAAACCCAGCATTTGTATTGCGCGCAGGGGCATCCGCTGTTCAGCGTCGATGCGCCGGATGACGCGGCGTTGCGGGCCTGCGACCGGGTGGATCATCCGTATCGGTTCATGCGCACGGGCGAGCCGTTCCCGGACAAGCGCTTTTCTGCGCGTTCGGAGCAGGTCGAAGGCACCCTCGCCTTCATTCTTTCCGGCAAGCATGTCGACTATCTGCCGGATCACTATGCGCGGGTCTGGGAGGACAAAGGCTTGTTGCGTGCTTTGCGACCCGGTGAGTTGAGTTTCGAGGTGGCGTTTCATCTGGCCCGGCATCGCGCTCAGGTGCCGGGGGATGCGCAGAAGGCGTTTGAGGAGGATTTGCTCGCAGCCTTCACCTGAATGCCAGCAAATAACTTTGTGGCGAGGGGATTTATCCCCGATGGACTGCGTAGCAGTCCCAGCCCAAAAAGCCGGGACGCTTCGCGTCCATCGGGGATAAATCCCCTCACCACAGAAACGGCAACCAGTTCAAACCCCGTTTTTCTTGACCTTTCAGGCAATTTTTGCTCGTTGCCCTCGCCGCCCTCTTGCGGCATCCTGCGCCTCCATTTTCTGACCCGGCCCCGCCTTACGGCGCGCAAAACACCATGACCGCCTCTGAAAAAGTCCCGCGCAACAACGATCTGCTCTACGGCCTCAACGACCGTCCGCACCTCACCGCCACCGTCTTCGCCGCGCTGCAACACGTGCTGGCGAGCTTCGTCGGCATCATCACCCCGACCCTGATCATGGGCGGCGCCCTCGGTCTGCAAAGTGAAATTCCGTACCTGATCAGCATGGCGCTGTTCGTTTCGGGCCTCGGCACGTTCGTTCAAGCCAAGCGTTTCGGCCCGGTCGGTTCCGGTCTGCTGTGCCTGCAAGGCACCAGTTTTTCCTTTATCAGCGTGATTCTCAGCGCCGGGTTCATGGTCAAGGCCCGGGGCGGCGGTACCGATGAAATCCTCTCGACGATTTTCGGCGTGTGCTTTTTCGCCGCGTTCATCGAAGTGGTGCTGAGCCAGTTCATCGGCAAACTGCGGATGCTGATCACCCCGGTGGTCACCGGCACCATCATCACCTTGATGGGCCTGTCGCTGATCAAAGTGGCGATGACCGACATTGCCGGCGGCTTCGGCGCGCCCGATCTGGGCGCCGCCAGCCATGTGTTTCTGGCCGCGTTGGTAATCGGCACTATCGTTGTGCTGAACCGCGTCGACGTGCCGTTTCTGCGCCTGGGTGCGATCGTCATCGGCCTGACCCTCGGCTACGTGGTCGCCTGGCTGATGGGCACGGTGGATTTCGCCTCGATGCCCGACGTGCCGCTGGTCAGCGTGCCGGTGCCGTTCAAGTACGGCTTCAATTTCGACTGGGTGGCGTTCGTGCCGGTGGCGGTGATCTTCCTGGTTTCGCCGCTGGAAGCAGCCGGTGACCTGACCGCCAACTCGATGATCTCGCGGCAACCGGTCAAGGGTCCGCTGTACATCCGCCGAATAAAATCCGGTCTGCTCGCCGATGGCCTCAACTCGGCGATGGCAGCGGTGTTCAACAGCATGCCGATGGTCACGTTCGCGCAGAACAACGGTGTGATCCAGTTGACTGGCGTGGCCAGCCGCTACGTGGCGTTTTTCATCGCCGGCCTGCTGGTGCTGCTGGGGCTGTTCCCGATGATCGGCGCGGTGCTGCAACTGATGCCCAAACCGGTGCTCGGTGGCGCTGAACTGGTGATGTTCGGCACCGTGGCCGTGGCCGGGATCAAGATCCTCGCCGAGGCTGGCCTGCATCGGCGCAACATGTTGATCGTGGCGATCTCCGTGGGCATGGGCCTGGGCATCGCCGCCGTGCCGGAAGTGCTGCGCGAGTTGCCGCAAGCGCTGCGTAACATCTTCGAATCGCCGATCACCGTCGGTGCGTTGTGCGCTATCGTGCTGAATATCTTCCTGCCGGAAGAATTCATTGAGCTGGAGGAAGACGATTTCGATCCGGAAGCGTCGATTCTGCAGGTCATGGAAAACCCCGATCTGCCGGCCAAAGCTGAACCTGCATCGGCAGCGGCGGTCGCACAGTTGAACCGCTGACGCTGCGCCATGAAAAAAGGGCTGAGCCGGCAACGGTTCAGCCCTTTTTCGTTGAGAGACTGTTTATGCGCCGCGTCCACGCCGTCATCCTGTCCCTGCTGCTGTTGTCCCTGAGCGCCTGCGCGCTGTTTCCCAACCGCGATCCGGTGAACATCAACGTGGTCGGCCTCGAACCGTTGCCGAGCCAGGATCTGGAAGTGCGTTTCGCGATCAAGTTGCGGGTGCAGAACCCCAATGAGACGGCCATCGATTACAACGGCATCGCCCTGGATCTGGAGGTCAATGGCCGTCCACTGGCCTCGGGCGTCAGCGATCAGGTCGGCTCGATCCCGCGCTTCTCGGAAACCGTGGTCAGCGTGCCGGTCAGCGTTTCCGCGTTCTCGGTACTGCGCCAGACCCTCGGCCTGAGCCAGACACAAACCCTCGACAACCTGCCCTACGTGCTGCGCGGCAAACTCGCGGGCGGCGTGTTCGGCACCATGCGATTTGTCGACAGTGGCAAGCTGAGTTTGCCGAAGGCCACTGCTGCGACGTGGTAACCCACTGCACACACCTATCCCCTGTGGGAGCGAGCTTGCTCGCGAAAGCGGTGTGACATTCAACGATGATGTTGGATGATCTGACGCATTCGCGAGCAAGCCCGCTCCCACAGGGTATGTGTCAGTCCCGAAGTTATGCGGTGAAGCGTACGCCGGGTTTGGCCCGCTCATCGACACTCAGCTCAAACACATCCGGCCGCGCATAGTGGCCGACCACGTCATAGTCGTACCGAGCCCGCACCAGCTCATCAGTATCGATCTCAGCCGTCAGCAACCCGGCCTCCCCGCGCAACGGCCCGGCCAGCACATCGCCCATCGGCCCGACAATCACACTGCCGCCGGCAATCAGCGGCCGATCCGCCGGCCAGTTGGCAATTTCCACGCCCAGCTCGTTCGGCGAGGCCTGTACCTGACAGGCGCTGACCACAAAGCAACGGCCCTCGTGGGCGATGTGACGCATGCTGACCTGCCACATCTCGCGCTCGTCCACGGTCGGCGCGCACCAGACTTCAATGCCCTTGGCGTACATCGCCGTGCGCAGCAGCGGCATCATGTTTTCCCAGCACACCACCGCGCCAAGTTTGCCGACCTGGGTGTCGAGCACCGGCAGCGTCGAGCCATCACCCTTGCCCCAGATCAGCCGTTCGGTGCCGGTCGGCATCAGTTTGCGATGCTTGGCCACCAGCCCCGCCTGCGGATCGAAATACAGCGCCGTGCAATACAACGTGCTGCCGGCACGCTCGATTACGCCGATCACCAGATTGGCCCCGGTGCGCGCCGACAAACCGGCCAGTGCCTCGGTTTCTGCCCCCGGCACGTCAATGGCGTTGGCGAAGTAGCGGGCGTAGGCCTCACGCCCCTCGGGCAAGCGATAGCCCAACTGCGTGCCGAAGCCCTCACCTTTCGGATAGCCACCGAGCAACGCTTCAGGCATCACCACCAGTGCCGCGCCGGACTCGCTGATCGCGTCTTCCCAGCTCAGGATCTGTTCCAGAGTTTCACCCTTGCCACCGGGCAAGGCGCCGATCTGCAGGGCGGCGACGATTGATTTGGGCATTGCGGTCACTCCATCGGGTTCAAGTGTTGCCGATTCTGCGGCGGCGCGGGATCATGAATAAACACCGATTCACTGCTGAATGATATGAGCCAAATGAATATCGCAACCGTCGACCTAAACCTGCTGAAAGTCTTCGAAGCCTTGCATGAGGAGTCCAGCGCCAGCCGTGCGGCGCTGCGCCTGGGTGTGACGCAATCGGCGGTCAGCGCTGCCTTGCGTCGATTGCGCGAGGTGTATGGCGATCAATTGTTCGTGCGCACCGGTCGCGGATTGGCGCCGACGCTCAAGGCCAATCAACTGAAACCGGTGGTCAGCGAGGCGCTGAACAAATGTCGGCAGAGCCTGGCGATGGTCGATCCGGCGGCCCACCACTATGACGGCCGATCAGTCACCGTGGGCCTGTCGGATGATTTCGAAATCGCTTATGGCCGGCGCCTGATCGAAGCCATCGCTCGCAGCGCGCCCAAACTGCGGCTGATCTTCCGCCAGACCCACAGCCAGATCGTCGCCCGCGCCCTGATGGAGCGCAGCATCGACCTGGCGATCACCGCCGGTGGGTTCGCCGAGCGTCTGCTCAGTCGCCAGGTGTTGGGTGAAGGGGATTATGCGTGTCTGGTCGATCCGGGCAGTCTGGCGCCCGGCCAGCAGCGCATCGATTTGCCGGAGTTCGTCGCGCGCGAGCACATTCTGGTGTCCTCGGGCGGTTTTATCGGCATCACCGATGAAGGCCTGGCGGCGCTGGGTCTGAGCCGGCGGGTCTGCGCCTCGACCACGCACTTTGCCGCGCTGCCGCATCTGCTCAAGGGCAGCGGCGCGGTGGCAACCATCCCCCGCCATGCCGCGCAAGCCATTGCCGAGCTCAGCGGACTGGTACTGCTGCCCTGCCCGCTGGCGCTGCCGCGCTACCCGATCGAACTGGGCTGGCGCACCAGCACGCAGATCGATCCGGTGGTGATCAAGGTGCGTGAGGCGATTGTCGGATGTTTCAATGCGGACTGAGGCGGGTGTTACTTGTTGGCTGCCATCAGTCGATTGACCTCACTGCGCACCATGTTGGCGAATTCCGGCGGGGACATGCCATCCAGCTCGGCGCGCACCCACTCGGCCCATTTGCCCTTGCGCTTGGAGCGTTCGCCGAACAACCGCGCGGCTTCGCCTTTGGCTTTGCCCAGATTGTTCTGCCAGAGTTCGAACAGACGGGATTTCTCGTCTTCCAGCGCTGCGCGCTCGGCGAGGGATTTGTCGGCCAGATTGAAACTCATGGGGAAATACCTGCTGCGTAAAATGGCGACATCTTACACGCTCGGCGGAAATCTCCCGCGCAGGTTTTTCTTTCGCACCTAAAATCAGTGCAACTTTTCAGTCAGCGCCACACTCCATTGATCACTGTTCATCCATCTGCAAGGAGTCACCCAATGGCCCGCAAATCCCGCGTGCAAGCCGTCGAAGACCAAATCAAGGATCAGGCATTCAGCGAACTTCAGGCTTTGATCGAAGAGTCCGACAAACTGCTCAAGAGCAGCGCCTCACTGGTGGGCGAAGAAGCCGAGACCCTGCGCGGACAAATCGCCCTGAAACTGCAACAGGCACTGGATTCCGTGTCGAGCGTGCGCGACCGCACCAAACCGGCGGTCGAGGCCACCGAGAGCTACATTGGCGGTCATCCATGGCAGACCGTAGCGATTTCCGCCGGTTTCGGTCTGGTGGTGGGCTTGTTGCTCGGTCGTCGTTGATCGACGTCTGACAAAAAACCTGTGGCGAGGGAGCTTGCTCCCTCGCCACATGGGTTATCTGACAATTATTCCCCGGCCAATTCGCGCAACTGCGCCAGCGTCTGCTCCTCCAGCACAATCCCCTCGGCCAGCGACCGCGCGCGCTGCAAATGCCGACGATCACCCGGCAAGCGCTTCAACCCCACCCCATGCATCTGCCGCACCAGTTCTTCGCTGCGCTCGGCAAAACTTTGCCCGGCGGATTTGCTTGGGTCGATGAGGATCAGCAACTGCCCGGTCCACGGGGTCTTGGCCCCGGGATGGTTCGTCCAGTCGAACTCGAAGGAAAAATTGCCACCCGTCAACGCCGCCGCCAGCAACTCGACCATCATCGACAATGCCGAACCTTTATGGCCGCCGAATGGCAACAGTGCGCCGCCCTCAAGAATGGCCTTCGGATCCTGCGTCGCCTGACCGAGACCGTCCACGCCCATTCCGGCGGGCAGACGTTCGCCCTTGCGCGCCGCGATCTGCACATCACCGTGAGCAATGGCGCTGGTCGCCAGATCGAAGACAATCGGCGCACCACCGGCCCGCGGCGCGGCAAAGGCAATCGGGTTGGTGCCGAACAGCGGCCGATCGGCGCCATGCGGCACCACGCAGGTCATGCTGTTGACCACGCTGAGCGCCACCAGCCCTTCTTCGGCAAACGGCTCGACGTCCGGCCACAGCGCCGCAAAGTGATGCGAGTTGCGAATCGCCAACACCGCGATCCCGGCATTGCGCGCCTTCTCCACCAGCAACGAACGAGCAGCGGCCAGCGCCGGCTGGGCGAAACCGTTGCCGGCATCGACTCGCACGAAACCCGAGGCTACGTCCTCGACTTGCGGCACAGCCTGTCCATTGACCCAACCGCTATTGAGGGTCGAAACATATCCGGGGATACGGAACACGCCATGACTGTGCGCACCGTCGCGTTCGGCACCGGCGCAGTTGGCAGCCAGAGTGCGGGCGACGGACGCCGACGTACCGTGGCGCAGGAAAACCTTTTCAAGCAATTGCGTCAGCGCTTCGAGCGAGAGTGTGGACGCAACGGGGGAAGACACGGAATCGTGTGGCGCAGACATCTGAAGCTCCAGACTAATTATTGGAGGGAACAACAGCGTACGAACAGCTTGCCCAGCGATTAACCACGCCCGGTACGGGTGCTGTCAACCGTTGTGGTGCCGGCTTGTCGCGGCTAGCACATTGCGCTGCCGCTGGTGCGGTAACTATGTACCACCTCTGTAATCGATCCGGTCTTTAGTCTCGTGTCTCAATTTACCGGTGCACCGGACGGTGCCCTGAACGAGACCCGATGATGCCTGCTCCCATTCCTCCCCTGCTGTTCCAGCCCATCCTCAACTCCCCCGGATCGTGGCGCGAACTCGGCAATCTCCATCACTTGTCCAGCGCGGACTTCCAATGGCTGAGCCACGTGCAACTGGCGACCCACGCACTGCGCAGTCAGCAGACCCCGCCCATGCTTGCCCAGCGCATCCTGCTCAATACCAATGGTGCGCCAGCGGTGCCTCTAGCCGGCAGTTTCATTCTCAGTACCACCCCCGATGATCGCGGCATCCTGTTGTACACACCGTTCGCCGGGCTGAAAAAACACGCCAGCCTCACCGCCCTGACCGCGCACCTGGAACAGCAGCTGAACAGCGCCAGCGAGGACGACCGGCTGCTGGCGTTTCTCACCCTTTCCCAACGCAAACGACTGGCAGAACAGCACGGTATCAGCGTGACCTATCAGCTTGTCGAGGGCGATATCTTCGAAGATCAACGCGCCGCCATCGAGCACTGCCAGCAGCTCAACGCGCAGGCGATGCTCGATGAGCTGATGCAACTGCCCGAACTTGGCAGCCTGCTTCAGACCATTACCGACGAACTTCTGACGCCGACGATGCACGACGTCGACCAGACACGCACGCGCGTGAACCTGTACGCGACCACGACTGCCACCGGCCCGGCATCGACCGACCTTGCTTCACGGTGCGGGGTTGAAGCGCTGTCACTTGGCGATGCGCTGCTGTTGCACTATCGCCACACCGGATGGCCGGTTGGCCAGACCCATGAGTTTTCGCACCCGAGTCGGACATTCCTGGCCAGTGATCAGCAACACTGGGAAACAGCCATCACCACGGCTTCAGGCAAACTGCTGGTGTTGCTGTACCAGCAAATGGAGCGCTACTGGAATGGGCCCAGTGCTGACGGGGCCTCGCGGCGCGACGTATTGGCGCAGATCATTCGACAGCAGGCGCTGGCGGACTTTTTGCTCAAACGCGAGGCGGGCATCATCGATCAGCGCCAATTCGACAGCCTGCTGACGTCGCTGGGTTTCAGTGAAAGTCTGGCACCTCGCGCGGCCGTGGAAACCGTGCGTTTATGGGAGCACCAGGCAAACTTCGTGGAGCTGGCCGGCGCGCTGATGATCGGCCATTCCGAAAGCTGCCTGTATACCCCGACGCACGGCTTGCAGGTGCTCAAGGACTACGCAGATCTAAAATCCATGCTGCTCGGCAAGTTCGCCAGCCCCGGGCACGAAGACGAACTCTATGGTCTGCTGAGTCTCGACGAGCGCCAGCGCTTCCTCGGTTTCGACCGGCCGCAGGTTTCCGGCAAATCGATCGCCGGAGACGTGTTCAGCGTACTGCTCGAATTGATCATCACCAAGCAACGACAGAACATCGACTATGCCTTGCAGTTGTACCGGCACAGCGACGGCGTCGTGGATATCCGCGCACTGTTCGATAAGGCCCTGGACATCCGCTCGATGCTCCACGAGCGCCTTGTCACCCTGGATGCTCGCGGGCGCTGGAGCACCCGGCCGATGCTCACCGGCAACCCATTGCCTTCAAGGGTGCTGGCGGACACCGCCGCAGCCGAAGTGCGCAAGTTCGCCAGCATCATGCCAACCATCGCCGCAGACTTCGCCGCCCAGCCGTTGACCGTCACAGCGCTGCAGCGTACCTACCTGCAAGGTATCGCAGCGAAGCTGGCGCACGCCCTGTCTGTCGGCATCAATGGCGAAGCACGGTTGAGAGTCCTGGACGGAACGCTAAGCCGTCATGCGCAAACCCTGGTCGACACCGTGTTCAATCCGGATCACCCGGATCGCACCCGCCGCAAGGCACTCAACGGGATTCGGCCGGATGCCTGGTCATTGACGTTACAGATCGCCGGTGAGAGCGAAGTGCTGCCGCTGGCCAACTGCGTCCTGCTCACGGAACGCGGTGGCCTCGATACGCAGCACTCCGGACGCGCGATCTTGTGGACCCCGGCTCTGGGCCTGGAAGTCTTCCGCTCGATCGAGCACGCCAGACAGGTTTTGAGCCAGCGGCTGCTGGATCCGCAAAAACGCCTGGCGCTGCTGGAAAACCTATCACCCCTGCACCTGAGGTTCCATCAACACTACACGCTGGGAACGCTTGTCGACAAAAGCCTTCGACTTGATTACACAGGTGCTCGACATGCCCGATGCCGTCGCTCGTGCGACCGTGCAAGGGGCCGATGCGATTGTCCGGCCGTTGGCGCTGATCAAGACCGCCGAGGCATCCGCGATCAAGGCGCTGGGGCTGTACTTGATCGGCCCTGCGGAAAAACCCGGCCCTCAGGTGCTTTATGCGCCCTACCATGGAGAACACGCATTCAGTGAGTTCGAGGACGAGGCGGCAGTGATCGCCGCGCTGAATACGCCGGGCTCACTGCAGGACCTGCTGCTGCGCCGCTTGCCGGAAGGTCAGCGTTCGATCTTCAGCGCGTTGTTCAAGGCGAGCAGCGGCCAGACGAGCGAGATGACCCTGGCCACCACCCCGATCAACGGCAACTTGCTGCTGCAGTTGTTCGACGACAATCTGGCCTTGTTGCCGCACTTGCTGAGCAGCCATTCGCTGCCATCGGCGCAGGCGGATTGGGACGCCGCGAAGCACCTGTTCAGTTCCGGCATCCAGCAGATCCGGGGCCTGCTGCCGGGCAAACTCGCCTATGTGCAGTTTCTCTGGCAAAGCTACCAGGATTTTCTGGACTCGGCCGAAGCGTTGCAGGATCACCACTGGAAACGTGCGCTGCAAACCTTTGTCGCCGGCGCAGCGGAGATGATCAGTCTCGGGCGACTGGCGCTGGAGTCACGTCTGGAATCTCAAGCCGTGGCAGCGCCGCAAACACCGCAGCCAACCACGCTGAGCGCCCCCGTCCTTGCGCAGACAAAGCCGACCGATCCGCTGCGCACCTCGCTGCAGACATTCGAAGCTCCGACGATCGCCCTGAAGGATCTGACTCACGATGCTGCCGAGGGCACGTATCAGGATCTGACAACCAAAGCGACTTACGCCCCTATCGCCGGCAAAGTCTATCCCGTGGAGCGGCCGGGAGCCGTCTGGCAGATCAAAGGCGCCGAGCAGCCAGGCCCGGTGTTACAACACACCGCTTCCCGGCAACTGGTGCTGGACCCGGATCGCCATACCGTGCATTTCGGCAAGGCCATGTCGACGATGTTCAACCATTACGCCACCCATCGCCAGGCGCGGTACATGCTGAATATCGAAGCGCAAGGCATGGAAGAAATCCGCGCCCGCCATCCGGAAAAAGCCCGCATGTTGATCGAGGCAATTGATCTGGCCAGGCATTACGCGTTCAACAGCCTGCACAATCTTGCGCAGCTGAGAAACTATGTGCCGGGCACCCGCCTCGATACTTTTCTCAAGTCTTTTTTTGACGTGCAACGGATTGATGCCGACATTCTCGACAAGCTGAAGCAGGCCATCGTGCCGATCTGTGATGCCTTGGTCGATCCAACAGAAGACCTGTTGAACAGCAGTCGCTTTGTGGTCGGTTCGAACAGACACAGCAGCTCGGGTGTAATCGCCTTTGTACTGGGTGGCGATTTACTCAAGAAAGTCCATTTCACCGAAAAGTTCTTCAATCAAGGGCTGGATTGGTACAACACAGGCCTGACCGAACCGTTCAATGTTGACGGTCATGCACGGGCAGCGACGCTGATCCACGAGTTTTCCCATCAGTTCAGCAAGACCGTCGACATTGCCTCCCTGGAAGCGCGGCGCCCGTTTGCTGATCTGATTGCTACGGTGACCGGTTATGGAGCGGCCCGCAAACAGGTACAGACACGATTTCAGCGCGAAGCACTGTCACTGTCCACGCGCCGTGAAGAGCTGTTTTCGCGCTGGAGCGACAACCTTCAGGAGTGGCTCGATATCGACGAGTTTGAGGGCATGGAACATGTGCGCAGGGAAGTTCTCAAGACCACGGGGACGAGGAATCTCGAGGACGCGCGAACGGCATTTCTCAGCCCGACCAACCCGCATCCACGCATCGACACCATATTGCGCAATGCCGATTCGATCGCCTTTCTGATTTGCGAAATGGGCCGCCAGCTGGATTCGGTAACCCAACCTCACGGAGGGCTCAACTGAGATAAAAAAAATGCGCAGGCGGTTGGCCTGCGCATGGTTTATCGCTGGGTGAACTCAGTCTTTCTGGTCACGCAATACATTGCCCGAGGCGCCATCGATGCGGAACTCATATACCGAACCGTCGGCCTTGCGGCCCTCGCCTTTCCAGTAGCCGTCATTGTCGGCCTCGATTTCATAGACTTCGACGTAACCGGCCTTGGTTTTCACGATCTCGATAGCCTTTTCAATGGTGACCCAGCCCGCACCGGGACGATCAGCCATGGCGACACCGGCGCTGAACAAAGCGGCGGTGGCGATTGCAGCGGCTAAGGTTTTTTTGATCATTTTTTCACTCCATTTGTGGATGATGTTCCTCTGATGTCCTGTTTTTGGGCGTCTGCCGGAAAAATAAGTTCCACTTTGATGGGCAATTGCCATGACGGATGTTCTCGGCACCCGGCTCGCAAGGTTAGAATGCAGCAAATCAGGACGAGTCAATGACCCAAGAATCCCTCTCGGAAGCCGAATACGATGCGATCACCGATGCCGCCGCGCACTGGTGCATGCGTCTGCACGCCGTAGACTGTTCCGCCGAGGAGCGTCTGGCTTTCGAGCAATGGCGCGATGCGCATCCGCTGCATGCATTCGAATACGAAGCGATGCTGGAAATCTGGGACGTTGCCGAACATCTGCCGCGTCCGTCGCTGCCCCCAACGCTCAATGTGCCGATGACCACTGCGGTGCCCGCCTGGCGGCGCTACGCAATTGCCGCGAGCGTCTGCGCCCTGGCCTTGCCACTGGCGGCGTACGGTGGCTGGAATCTGGGCTGGTTGCCCAACAGCTATCAGCATTTCGCAGCCACCGACAATGTCCATCAGGTCACCTTGAAGGATGGCAGTCAGGTCGAGCTCAACCTCAATACTGAGTTGACCTTCAGCAATTACAAGGACGAGCGGCGGGTCACCCTGAAAAAGGGTGAAGCGTTTTTCGAAGTCAGCCATGACCTCTCCCACCCGTTCGTGGTCAGGGCCGGCGAAGGCAAGATCCGCGTGACCGGTACCCGCTTCAATGTCTGGCTCTACGAAGATCAGGTGCGGGTCAACCTGATCGAAGGCTCGGTGCTGGTAACCAGCAACGCCGCCCTGCCGGGCGACGGTTTGCGCCTGGGGCCGGCCATGCAGGCGCAGTACCGGCATGGCGACTACACGCCACAGATCAGCCAGACCTACGCCAACGATAACGCCCTGGCCTGGCGCAGCGGCAAACTGGTACTCGACAACCTGGCACTCAACGAAGCCTTGCCGCTGATCAATCGCTACCTGAGCAAACCGCTGAAACTGGCCGACGCCAGTACCGGCGCAATCCGTGTCGGCGGCGTCTACAACATCAAAGAGCTCGGCGGCCTCGTCAACACCCTGCCCAAGGTGTTGCCGGTCTACCTTACGCGCAATACCGAGGGTGATCCGGTGATCAACTCGATGCCGCGGCAGCCACCAAAAACCTGAAACCGGGCACCACCTGCCACGGTTAACTCAGGGCAACAAAAAAGCCGCTGTTCCTGTCAAGGAGCAGCGGCTTTTTCGTTCAGCCTGACTTACTGCGCAACCACCTCGGTGCCCTTGCCCGCCACCTCGCGAACCGTTTGCACCTGATACTGCGGATCGGCAGCGATCTGCTGCTCAGTGAACGGCAACACACTCCACTGCTTTTTCGAAAACGCCTCGGTCTGATCCCGGGAGTATTTCGACTCAGGGTCACTGGACAGCGAGAACGCCAGCAACCCTTGAGCGTGCGGGCCTTTGTCGTCGAAGGTCACCACTTGCAGGTAGCTGGTGCCGCTGACCACTTCGAGTTTGCCGTCTTCACGCGGCACGCTCTGGATCGCGTTGTAGATCCCCAGCGTTCCCGGCCCGCCGTGAATTGCGGTTTGTTGAGCGCCGCTGCTCGCCACCTGAATATCGCCCCAGCGGGTTTCAGGTTTGAGACCCATTTTCTGCGCAGTGGCAGCCGACGCCAGCAGCGCTTCACGCAGTGCCTTGCTCACGGCCGGTTGCTCGATCGCCAACCCGCGTGGCGTGTGTTGCGGGTCTTTTGGATCGAACGGCACACGCCAGACATCCGGCGACGCTTGCAGCGCCTGCATGATGTTCTGGAAATGCACCAGACCAATGCCCGAATCCAGATTCGCCCGGCCATCCCAACCCTTGAGACTGGCGCAAACCAGCTTCAACGCGGCCGCGTCCGCACCCAGATCCGCAGCGCAGAACTTCAGCAGATCGGGCAGCACCTGAGTCGCCAGATAGACGTTGTCGTCCATCACCATCTGTTGCAGATCCTTCACCGCCAGCGGCCCTTTTTTGCCGAGTGTGTTCAGGCGCTCCAGCGCAAATCTTGATCGCAGGCCCAGCGGCTGGCCGTCCTGACTGATCAGCGGCGAGAACCCGGTCAGCGGTTGTGCCGGGTTCGCCAGCCACGCCGAATCGTTGGAATGCTGGACGAAGTCCTTGCGCAACAGTTGCGGCAGCTGGCTGGCGGCATAGGTACCCTTCTGCGCAGCTTGCGGATCGATATCCCAGGCGCAAGCGCTGTTGGAACCGTCGAGCACGATCATCTGCAAGCCAATACGCGGGTCGCTGCACTTGGCCAGTTTGTCGGCGCTGACGTTCGGCACCACCGACAGGTTCATGTACAGCGTCTGCCCCTTGTCATCCACGGCCAGGGTGTTGACCCAGGGGATGCCCTGAAGCTTGTGCACCGAATCCTGCAGAGCCTTGAGGCTCGACGCCTGGTTCATCGCGTACCACTGCGTCAGCACGCGATCATTGTCCAGGTTGGCGTCGCGCAGGCTGTAGGCGTACTGATGATCCCAGTCGAGTTTGCCCGGCCATTGCACGATCGGGCCGAACTGCGAGCTGTAGACATCGCGCGAGACCGGCACCACCTGACCGTCCGCCTGTTTGACCTGCACAGTGACCGTCTGCTTGTTCAACGGCAGCGACTTGCCGTCGAGCAGGTAGCGGGTCGGGTCTTTCGGGTCGAGTTGCAGACGATACAGGGTGAAATGTTTGGATGAATCCACCGTGTGGGTCCAGGCCAGATGCTGATTGAAACCGATGTTGATCATCGGCAACCCCGGCAAGGCTGCGCCCATGACGTCGAGTTTGCCCGGAATGGTCAGGTGCATCTGGTAAAAGCGCATGCCGCCCACCCACGGGAAATGCGGGTTGGCCAGCAGCATGCCGCGCCCGTTGAACGAGCGCTCGCTGCCCACCGCCACGGCGTTGCTGCCGCGATCCAGAGCGAAGCGCTGCAGGCGCGCGTCCGCCAATTGATAGGCCTGGGCATTGCTGCCGAGCTGGGCCGTGGCCTGCGGCGGTGTCGCGCCAGCCAGCGCCTCGGCGAACTGCCCGACACCGCCCTCGACCAGCAGGCGCCGAGTGAGTTTGACCAGATCTTCGGCGCTGATATCACGCACCCACTCACCCTGGCACTGTTGCGGCAGACCCTGCTGGCGGCGTTCGGCGAGATAACGGTTATAGCCCGCGGCATAACCTTCCACCAGGTCGCGCACCTGCGCCGGTTGCGCGTCCCAGAACGCCTTTACCGTCGCAGGCGTATTGAGCCAGGTGAAGAACAGGTCGCTGACGCGATTCTCGCGTTGTTCGACGGTGAACTGCTCCGGCCCGAAATAACGCGAGCGCTGGCCATTGACCGTGACGATCTCGTTGGCCAGCAGGCACAGGTTGTCCTGCGCGTAGGCGTAACCGATGCCGAAACCCAGTCCGCGTTCATTTTCCGCGCGGATGTGCGGCACACCAAAGGAGGTGCGGCGGATATCGGCACTGGCTTGTGCAGCGGGACTGAACGCATGGGCGGACAGACTGAGTCCGAGAAACGCACCGGCGAGGGCCAGTCCGGTTAACTGTCGGGAAATAATCACACTCGCTCCTGAACGACAAGACAAGGATCGGCGCTTGCGCCGGATCCACTCTGAAATTGATTCATGCGCCTGGGCGCAAGACGGCTGTTCAGGAAACGAATGCGAGAAAAAAAATTTAGCCCGATTGAGGAAGGTGAAATTCACTGATTACGGGAAAACAACGAATAACCGACAAAATTTCTACATATTTCCTTTCATGATTTGTCGTGCTGAAACGTCTTGTTTACTGAGAGCAGTCAAAACGTTTCCTGATCGGGCTCTGAAAAGGAGTAACCCCATGTACAACTCGCAACTACCAATGGACGGTAGCCAGGCGTCACAAGGAGCTTCCATGAGTTCCCGCGCGAGCAGCTTCGCCCCCAGCCCCGAGCGTCAGGGCAATGAGCGTATTCGTCTGTTGCTGAAAAGCTTCGGCCTGCGCACCAGCCTGATTCGTCTGAAAGTCATCGACGCCCTGCTGGTCGCCGCACAAAGCGATCGACGCCTGGGCGTGCGCGGCGTGCACAGTCAACTGCTGGACCTGGATATTCCGTTGTCTTTTCTCAGCGTGCGCGAAGTGTTGAAGCGTCTATGCGCCGAAGGTGTGGTCACCTTCAACCCGGACAAGAGTTACAGCCTGCATCCACAGGCTGCTGCCGTGCTCAATCACGATTGAAGCGTCCCGCGATCGCCGTCAGGGCTTGACCTTGCGGCGCATCACCCCGTTGATCACCACTACGACCACCGCCACACCCATGGCGATGTACTGGAACATCTTCTGACTGATCATCCCGGCATTTTGCAGCCAGGACAGGCCGAGCATGATCGCCAGCACCGACAGGGCGATCAGGATCGAGTATTTCAAACGTTGCTTCTGGGTCATTGCGGGTTCCTGAAACTTTCAAATGTATCCGGTTTGTATCCGGTTGCATGCCATGCACATACCGTGTTGCGGGGATGGGCCTGGCCGAACGCGGTCTCATGTTACAGCCGATGAAGAGTTTTGGCTTCATGCCGGCGTAACCATGAGGATCTTTGAAATGTTCCGTCGAATCACCTGGCTGATTCCCCTCCTTGCCGTACTGACCTTGAGCGGCTGCATCATTTTCCCCCACGGCGGTTGGCATGATGGCCACCATCGTTATCAGGAAGGCCCCGGTTACTACCATCGATAGAACAGGATCGTTCGCCCGCCGGTGCGCCTGAAATACCGGTCGGGATACCTCACCAGCCTTTTCAATGCCAACCATGCCCGCCCGCCAGCGGGCATTTTTGTTGGCCCGCCTGTGCCTAGCCAATGCCTTTTCGATCAGCCTGCGGGGGTCAGTAAATACGCTGTAAGTATTTGAAATTTCATGTCGCAGCAAAGGATTGGCTGCCGCGACAACTCTGCCTCTAGTCTCTGCGAACTTTTCTCGCTTACTGAAACAGGGATGTTTATGCAGAGAACCTTGATCGTAATGACGCCCGTGCAGATTATCGGATTCTGCCTGGCCATTACCGCTTTTGAACTGCTCACCTATATGGCCAGCGACATGATCATGCCGGCCATGTTGACGGTGACCGGCGAGTTCAACGCCGATACCCGGCATGTAGCCAACGCCTTCAACCTGTATCTGATTGGCGGCGTTTGCCTGCAATGGCTGATCGGCCCCCTTTCCGACCGTTACGGCCGGCGTCGCTTGCTGTTGTTCGGTTGTGCGCTGTTCGGCCTGGCGTGCAGCGCCGCAGTCATAACGCAGCGCATTGAAGCCTTTAATGCGTTGCGCCTGATCCAGGGCATGGGCCTGGGCTTTGTGGTCGCCGTCAGCTACCCGACCCTGCAGGAAGTGTTCTGCGAGGCCGATGCCGTGCGCCTCATGGCATTACTGGGCAACGTGGCGCTACTGTCGCCGCTGCTCGGCCCTTTACTCGGCAGCCTGCTGCTGGAATGGCTGAGCTGGCGACAGATGTTTCTGGGGCTGGCGGCAACGAGTGTGGTTGTCTGGCTCGCTCTGTTTGTCTGGATGCCGGAAACGATCGACGTCGTGCGCCGTGACGGCCAGCGACAGGCTCCAGTGGCGTTTTCGCTCAGGCAGATCGGCCTGGGTTACCTCGCGCTGCTGCGCAACCGACGATTCATCGGCGCCAGTCTGACACTGGGCCTGATGAGCCTGCCGCTGATTGCCTGGATCGGACTGGCGCCGGTGCTGCTCATGCAACGCCTGGAGCTGTCTGCGCTGGAATATGGCCTGTGGCAAATCCCGGTGTTTGCGGCGGTGATCCTCGGTAATTTACTACTGGATCGATTGCTCGTCGGGCACACGCTCGCCCAGGTGATCGGTCTGGCCCTGTGGCCGTTTTGCCTCGGACTGCTGGGGCTGATCGCTGCTGCCCTGAGTTCGGCTGCGCTGCCATTGGCCGTTTGCGCACTGGCCGTGTATGCACTGGGGCTTGGTATGAGCAACGCCGCGCTGTACCGCTTGGCGCTGTTTTCCAGCGATGCGGGCAAGGGGCTGGTCTCGGCCATGATCGGCATGCTGTCGATTGCCGTGATGGGCAGCGGCGGCTCGCTCATCGCCATCATCGGCGGTGGCTCGAACCTGCAATCCTTTTCCCTGCTCGCCGGCCTCGGCGGCCTGCTGTGCCTGCCCCTGCTCTACCGCCTTCTGCGGCACCCGCCGCGTCCACCACACATCAATAAGGATATTCGATGACTCTGTTCCCCCACAGCGATGCGCTTTGCGCATTGCCGCAGCCCTATTGCCAGGAGGCCGTCCCCAAAGGGCTGTTCAATCTGGCCATGAGCGAAATCACCCGGTTTCACGCTCACCATACGCCCGGTTATGGCCACTGGTTGAACGCCCATGCAATCGCTGTCGATGACCTGGATGAGCTCGACGACTGGTCGCAATTGCCACCGATTTTCGCCAGTTTCTTCAAGCAACAGATGCTGCTCAGTCCGACGGGCGAAGACGCCCTGGAACTGACTTCCTCCGGCACCAGCGGCCAGAAGAGCCGCATGCGCTACGACGCGCGCAGCCTCGGCGCCGCGCAGTACATGGTCGAACGGATTTTCGCCCAATATGGCTGGATTGCCCCGCATGTCCCGTGCAACTACCTGTTGCTCGGCTATGAGCCCGAGCAGAAAAACACCTTGGGCACATCCTTCACCGATCAATTCCTGTGCAGTTTTGCTCCCGCCAATCGGGTGGTTTACGCCCTGCGTCGCACTGGTGACGGCCACCAGTTTGATCTGTTCGGCGTGATCAGCGCCTTGCAGGCCTTTGCCGAAGAAGGTCTGCCGGTACGCATCTTCGGCTTTCCCGCCTTTCTCTGGGAAACCCTGCAGCGCATGCGCGCCACCGGCGTGGCGGACCTGCAACTGACGGCCGGATCATTGGCATTTTTCGGCGGCGGCTGGAAAACCCGCGCCGCCGAAGAAGTCCCCAGACAAGCTTTATATGCACGGATCCAGCAACACCTGGGCATCGCTACCCAAGACTGTCGCGACGGTTACGGCGCCGTCGAACACGCGGTGCCTTACGTCGAATGTGCCCACCATCACTTTCACGTACCGGTCTACGCGAAAGTGTATGTACGCAGCCCGGTGGATTTTTCGGTGCTGCCCTATGGCCAGCGTGGCCTGCTGAATCTGGTCTCGCCCTACATTTCCTCAAGCCCGGCCCATGCCGTGGTCATGAGCGATCTGGCTACGCTGCATCCCGGCAACAGCTGTGCCTGCGGTCTGGCCAGCGACTGGTTCCAGTTGCATGGCCGCGCCGGCACCACGGCCGCGAGGAGCTGTGCCATGGCCGCGTCCGAACTGCTGGGGAGGCACTGATATGTACTTGATCAACGGTCAGTTGCACACCGAGTGCAGCCTCGACAGCGCCTTGCGCCAACTTCAGCTGGAGTTGCCACGAAGGTTACAGCTTCCACTGCAAACCAGCACACTGCTTGCCACTGCCAAGGCCTTCGCCGAACGTCTGCAACAAGAAGAAACGGAACTGCCACTGGCTCCCGGTCAGCGCGAGGCACTGATCGATTTCTGCCAGCCTGCCGCCCTGCAAGCCAAGCTGGATCGTGAACTGGGCTTGCGCCCCGATTCGCTGCGTCGCATCGACTATCGACAGTCACGCTTCGAGCGCTGGAGTCCGCTGGGCCTGGTGGTGCATATCACTCCGGCCAACGCGCCGCTGCTGGCGTTCTGTGCGGTGGTCGAGAGTCTGCTGAGCGGCAACGTCAACTGGCTGCGTCCCAGCAGCAGTGACGCTGGCTTCACCGCGCGCCTGCTTCAGGCGTTGGTTGCCTGTGATACAAGCGGACAACTCAATGGTTACGTGGCGGTGCTGCCGACCCGCACCGAACAAATCGGCCAGTTGTGCAAGCACGCCAACGGTGTCGCGGCCTGGGGTGGCGAAACCGCGCTGCAAGCCATCCGCCAGCAGATCCCGCCAGGCTGTCGCTGGATCGACTGGGGGCACCGCATCAGCTTCGCCTACCTGACCCCGGACGCGGCATCGCCCGCCGTCCTCGATGCGATTGTCGATGAAGTCTGCCGCCTCGATCAGCAAGCCTGCTCCAGCCCGCAGTGGTTGCTGGTGGACAGCGACGACGCGAGCGTACTGAACGATATCGGGGAGCAACTGGCCGCCGCATTCGAACGCCGTGCCGGACAATGGCCGGCGCTTGCGCCGACGCTTGAAGAGGCTTCGCAAATCACCACCTGCACGGCGATGGCCCGGCTGGCCCAGAGTTTTGCCGGGCAGACCGGCCGGGTCTGGAGTGCGCCGGGCTGGCGGGTGATCTGGAGTCATGATCGCCAGCTCGAACCTTCTGCGCTGTTTCGCAGCCTGTTGCTCAAACCCCTGCCCCGCGAGCGGCTCAGCGCTACATTGCTGCCCTGGCGTAACGTGCTGCAGAGCTGCGCCTTGCTGTGCCCCGAGGCGCAGATCGCCGAACTGGCACAAACGCTGATTGCTGCCGGTGTGACGCGCATTACCCCGATCGAGACTATTCACGATGGCTACGACGGCGAACCCCACGACGGTGTTTATGCGCTGCAACGCCTGAGTCGACGCGTATCGGTCAGTCTGCCGACGAACATACTGACCAGCCACTCCACGCTTGATCAGCTGCCTGCCCCACCACCACTGACCGGTCTGGCGATCATGGACAAAGGACAATTCGTCCGCCAGCCGCCGGATTCAGCGGCGCAGCTGTTCTTTCGCTCCGGCGGCAGCAGTGGCGCACCCGTGCTTTCCGGCTTCAGTTACCACGACTTCCAGCGCCAGATGCAGGCGGCCGCCGATGGTTTGCTCGCAGCCGGACTGGACCCGGCGCAGGACAGGGTCATGAACCTGTTTTTCAGCGGCGGACTGTACGGCGGCTTTTCCAGTTTTGCCAAAGTACTGGAACAACTGCAGGCCCGACACTGGCCGATGGGCGCCCCTGCGGACGACGATTACCGTGAGATCGCGCAGATGATCGAGGCTCAACGGATCACCGTGCTGATCGGCATGCCCGGCACCCTGCACCGGTTGTTTATCAACGAACAACAAATACTCCGGCGCTACGGTGGCGTCGCCAAGGTCTTTCTCGGTGGCGAACACCTGAGTGAGCAAACCCGCGAGCTCTTGCAAAGTTGCGGCGTCAGCCTGATCCGCTCGGCGATTTACGGCAGCGTTGATGCCGGTCCCCTGGGACATGCCTGCCGGGCCACGGCAGATGGTGTGTTCCACCTGATGAGCGACATCCAGCACCTGGAAATTGTCGATTTCGAGCATGACGTGCCGGTCGGTGACGGCGAATCCGGTCGTCTGCTGGTGACCTCTCGCGAGCGTCAGGGTCAGTCCGTGCAGCGCTATGACATTGGCGACAGCGGACGCTGGTTACCCGGCCCGTGTGCCTGCGGTCTGACGTCGCCGCGCTTCGAACTGCTGCAACGCCACGGCAACCTGCTGCGCATCGGCACCGATTTTATTTCGCTGGCGATCCTGGAGCAGCACCTTCAGATGCCGTTTCAACTGGTCCTCGATCACGGCCCTGACGGCCTGGAACGCATGCGCCTGCACTGCCCTCTGGAGCCGGCCGAGGTACACCGCCGACTGCAGAATTATTCGACGCTGATCACGCTGGTGCAGACCGGTTTGCTCACGCTCGACGTCGAGCAGTGTGCCGTCGAGCAGTTCGCCCGAAACCGGCACAGCGGCAAGACTCCCCTACTGATTGATACGCGCCGCTGACAGCAGCTATCTGCACGCGGCCCATCGCCACTTCATACAAGAAAAAATCATGAACACGATCGTTGAATTGAACAATTTGCTCGGTTACACCCGCCAACATTCGGCCTATTGCCGCGAACACTTCAAAGATGTCGCGGCACCCATCAGCGCTTTGACTGAACTGCCCCTGATCGATCCTGAACAATACTGGCGTGACAGTCAGCATCCGCACCAATGGCCAGTGTTGTCAGGCCCGTTGGAAGACGCGATGGTCTTCAAGACCGGGGGCACCACCGGCTCAGGAAAACTCTCGCTGTTCACCCGCGCAGAATGGCAAACCCTGGTGCGCGATTTCGGCAGCCACCTCACGGCGCAACTGAACCCCGGCGACCGGGTCGCCAATCTGTTCTTCGTCGGCGACCTGTATGCCAGCTTCATTTTTCTTCACGACGCGCTGGCCCATGTCCAGACTCCCGTCAGCGAATTTCCCTTCACCGGGGCCGTCGACAGCGCCGTACTGGCCGAGTCGATCGTTGCGTACCGGATCAATGTGCTGGCCGGTCTGCCGGCGCAAATGCTCAAATTCGCCGCCTGGCTTGAGCGCCAGTCACGGATCCTGGAGGGCGTCGAGACCCTGCTCTACGGCGGCGAAAGCCTGTTCGCCGCCCAGTTGCAAACGCTCCAGCGGGTGTTCCCGAACGCACGCATTGCCTCTATCGGCTACGCCAGTGTCGATGCCGGACTGATCGGCGTCAGCACCCGCGATTGCGCCCTGGGCGAACACCGGATGCTGGAGCGGCACAGCGTGCTGGAGATCATCGATGAGGTGAGCGGTGCCGTCATCGAAGAGTGCAACCGTAACGGCAGGCTGGTCCTGACCAATCTCACCCGGCGCCTGATGCCGGTGATCCGCTATCCGGTCGGCGACCTCGCCTGCTGGCGTGAACCGGCAGAGACGCCGATGCGCAAGTTCGCCCTGATGGGCCGCAGCATGAACAGCCAGCGCGTGCGGGTGAGCGTGTTGAGTCTGGATACCGGTGACATCGGCGAGCTGGTGCGCAAGATCGCCGCCAGCGATGACTGGCAACTGCTCATCGAACAGCGAGCAAGCAAAGATCTGCTGAGCCTCAAGTGGGTACCCTGCACGCGAACGGCTGACATCAGCCAGGCAAGCTCAACCCTGCACCGTGCGCTGATCGACCAATACCCGCTGATCGAGAAGCTGCAGTCCGATCAATTGCTGGAGCTGAACGTGATCGCCTGTGCGAACGATGAACTGACCTGTCATCCACGCTCCGGCAAACATCAGCGGGTCGTGGATCGACGGGTTTATGACCATCCGCAACAGGGGCAAGCGTGATGGACACGACAATCATCCGCCGCTATCGCGTCGCCGATGCGCCGGCAGTCAGCCGCCTGTTCGAAGAAATCTACGGCGTTCATTATCCTCAACCCCACGTGTATCTGCCCTGGATGATCAGCCAGAACCACAGTGACGGTCGCTGGCACTCGCTGGTAGCGGTGGTCAACGAGCATATCTGCGGGCACGCCACGTTGTTTCGTCAATCTGGCCGAAGCGCACTGGCGGAGCTGGCACTGACCGTGGTGCACCCGGACACTCGCGGGCAAAACATCGCCACCCAGTTGGGCCAGCAGCTGCTGATTCATGCCCAGGCGCTGGATTGCCGAGGCGTGACGATCAAGCAGGTCACGCACCACCCGTATACGCAGCGCATGGCCGCCGGCCTGGGGTTTCACAGCTGTGGTCTGTTGCCCGATTACGCGCCTTCGCCGTTCGGTGGAACAGGGCGGGAGACGATTGTTGTGGGTCACTGCAGCATCGACGGTTATCGGCGCCCGCTGCCGGCACTCGCCTGGCCGCAGGATTGCCGCGAGCTGATGTCGCGTCTGGAGGCGGTGTTTGGTACCACCGACCATACCGTGCCATGGAAAGGCCCGAAGATCCGCTTCGATCACGTATCCGGGCGCTACGACCTGCTGCTCAAGGCCCTCGATGACAACCTGCTCGAGCAATTGGGACAACTGCCGGCGCACTGGCTGATTTCGATCAGACTCAGACTCGCCCAAGGGTTTTCCAGCTCGCTGCGCAAACTGGCCGATGCCGGTTTCGCTTTCACCGGGATTGTCCCCGATGACCACAGCGACGGCTGGCTGGCACTGTTTCATCGTGGCTACCAGGCCTCCACGCTGAGCCTGCACTGTCCACACATGCAGCACCTGCAGGATCAGGCGCAGCAGGCCGGCGAAAGGTATCAGGACTAAAAACGAAAACGGCCCACCCAATCAATGGGTGGGCCGTGGGTGACCGGCTCAGGCCTTGGACTTGACGCCTTGATCCACCGGTTTCGCCGCGTTGCCTTCACCGTAGGTTTTCAGGTTCTGCAGCACATAGATCGCCTTTTTGTATTCAGGGATCAGGTTCTTGCCGTAGGCATTGCCATTGAGGCCATTGTTCTGAATGGCGTCGAGCTGGGTGGCGAAATACTCCAGCGCATTGAATTTTGCATCAGGGTCTTTGGTCACGCCGAAACGGTCGAACTTGTCGCCGGCATTGAGCAATGTAAAGGAGGTGATGTCGGAAATCAGCCCGCGCTCACGCAGGAAAACACTCAGATTGCTCAGTTGCTTGACCGAGACATTCGCCGGATCGAACCCCTTGATATTTTTGCGCAGGCCCTGCTTGTCCATTTCGGCAGTGTTCAGCGCGGTCGGATTGGTGCCGACCTTGGCGAGCATCTGCTGCACCTTGAGGCTTTGCTTGACCTCCTTCTTCGCGCCTGTATTGCGAACCAGCACCCCTGCCTTGCTCTCCCAGCCGCCGACAATGCCGATCGTCATGAGAAGACTCCCTGTGAAATAACCATGAAATGTCCTTGCTGGACTACTTGAATGCCGGGAAGTATCTACCGGCGAACTGGTGGCACCAACCCTTTTAATGCAGCCGCTTACAATTTTTGTACATTCTCGATACAAATTGCCAGAAGCTCACGGTGCCGCGGTTTCATGGCAGTTTGACGATTGCTCGCGAAGCTTTTTTTTGCGCTGGCTGACAAGAGGGTCAAGCCATTTGTATCGGAGTCGACACGCACCTTCCGTCAGCCCGACACTTTCTTGCACCAAAGTACTTAAAGCTTCCCCGTTCGCCGACGATACGCTGGTGTGACCCCGCCGTTTTTCCCTCGACCCCACAATAAGAATCGCAGCTCAAGGACCGGTATCCATGCCCGCATTCCGCACCATTCAGGCTCGCTACACGTTATTTCTGGTTCTGTTCATCCTGCTGCTGTCGGTGCTGACCGTGGTCGGTATCAGCCAATTGGTTGCCCCCAAGCTGCGGCATACCGAAGAACAGGTGGTGCTCAACCGGATTGCCGAAGTCGCCGAACAGATTCAGGGCGAACTGAACAAAGTCCAGGCGCAACAGCGCAGCATCACCCAGACCATTCCCCTGCTCGACAGCGCGGCCATCGACACAGTGTTGCCGGGCCTGGTGGATCAATACGGCGAGCTGAAAGTCTTCGGTGGCGGGATCTGGCCACTGCCGGGTCAGCGTGAGGCCGGGCGCAACAAGTTCAGCACGTTCTGGCACCGCGACGCCTCGGGCAAACTGGCGGTGAATACCTTCTGGAACAGCGACGCGGCGCCCAACTACTACGACCAGAGCTGGTACAAGGGCGGCATGCAGACTCCGCGCGGCCAGTGCGCCTGGGCCGCTGCCTATAAAGATGACGCGAGTGCCGAGCCGCGCACCAACTGCGCCATGGCGATCCAGAAAAACGGTGCAGCGTGGGGCGTGTCGACCATCGACGTGACGCTGGGCTTCTTCAACGATCTGGTGGCGCGCAAGGAAAAAGACCTCAACGCCGAAATGCTGATCGTCGAGGCCGACGGCAAGATCATCAGCAACAGCTCGCGCATCAGCGGCCCGATCGTGCTGAAGAACATCAGCGAACTCGCAGCCGGCTCGACCTTCGCCAGTCAGGTCAAGGCTGGCCTGCAGAACCGCGATCAGGCGCAACGCGTCGAGTTCGACAACAACGGCGAAGCCAGCACCTTCTTCATGCGCCCGATCGAAGGCACGCCGTGGTTCCTCGCCACCGCCCTGCCAACGAAAATGCTCACCGCCCAGCGTGACGACGTGCTCAGCAGCCTGAGCCTGTTGCAGATTCCGCTGGTGATTCTGCTGGTGTTGTTGCAGGTGTATGCGATCCGCCAACTGGTGTCGCGGATGAAAGCGCTGAAAGCCAACATCGACTTGCTGTCCAGCGGCGATGCCGACCTGACCCGGCGCATCACCATCCGTGCCGAAGACGAACTGGGCGCCATCGGCCACTCGGTCAACACCTTTATTGCCTACCTGCAGAACATGATCGGTGAAGTCACCCAGGCCACCGGCGCCATGGCTTCGAGCCTGGACGACCTGCAGCGTACGTCGGCCAACACCAGCCAGATTCTGCTGCGCCATGCTTCGGAAACCGATCAGACCGTTACCGCCATCACCGAAATGAGTTCGACGGCCGAGAGCGTCGCGCAGAACGCCGCAGAAACCGCAGCGTTCACCCAGCGCGCCAACGAGAACGCCGACCGCTCACGGGTGGTGGTCGGTGAAGCGACCAACAGCGTAGTGGCCTTGATCGACGAAGTGGCCAGCGCCACCCAGAAAGTCGAGAACATGCAGCAAGACGCGCAGCGCATCACCGAGATTCTCGGGGTGATCGGCGCAATCGCCGGGCAGACCAACCTGCTGGCCCTCAACGCAGCCATCGAAGCCGCCCGGGCCGGTGAACAGGGTCGCGGCTTTGCCGTGGTTGCCGATGAAGTCCGCGCCCTCGCCGCTCGCACCCAGGCCAGCACCTCGGAAATCAACGAGATGTTGACCCGCCTGACCCAAGGCGTGAGTTCCTCGGTCAGCGCCATGGAAAACACTCAGGCCAGCTGCCAGTCCGCCGCTGACGCCACGGCGCGGGTCAACTCCGGTCTGGATGAAATGGCCGGTTCGGTCAGCCACATCAACAGCCTCAGCACCCAGATCGCCACCGCTGCCGAACAGCAGAGTGCGGTCACCGAAGAGATCAACCGCAGCATGGTGCAGATCCGGCACATGGTCGAAGAACTGGTGCACAGCGGCCAGGCCAGCGAACTCAACACCCGCCAGTTGCTGGAAGCCAACAACCGGGTGAGCGCGATCATGGGGCGGTTCAAGGTTCGGTGATTCCCCTACCAGTCTATTGTGGCGAGGGAGCTTGCTCCCGCTGGGTCGCGAAGCGGCCCCAACTCTGGCAGCGCAATAAACAGGAAGCCGAAATTGACCGATTGGCGACTGCTACGCAGCCGAGCGGGAGCAAGCTCCCTCGCCACAGAGCGCATCTCCATTCCGCCTGACGGATTTGTAATCTCCCGCTCAGCAGGCTGTCAGGCTTGATCCAGGATCATCCTGCCAGCCTGCCTTGTATCAACTTGAAACACTCCGTTGATGCCCGGCAGGATAATCCGGTCAAAATACTTTCCTTTTTGACCGTCATCCTTGTCGAGAGCCCACCATGCGAACCTCCCTGCGACTGGCCGCCCTCAGCGCCCTGCTCCTGTCCTCCCTGGCCCAGGCCGCCGAGCTGATCCCGATCGAAGTGCACCGCGACGCCAATTGCGGCTGCTGCAAGAAATGGATCAGCCACCTCGAAGCCAACGGCTTCAAAGTCGAAGACCATGTCGAAAGCGACATGAGCAGCTTCAAGCAGCAACACGGCGTGCCACCGCGCCTGGGCTCGTGCCATACCGCGCTGATCAACGGCAAGTTCGTTGAAGGCCATGTGCCGGCGGAACAAGTGCTGGCCCTGAGCAAGCGTGACGATCTGCTGGGTATCGCCGCGCCGGGCATGCCCATGGGGTCACCGGGCATGGAAATGGACGGCATGAGCGATGCCTATCAAGTGATCGGCCTGAAAAAGGACGGCACAGATGTGGTGGTGGCAGACTACCCGGCCCACTGATGGCTGCCGGTTACGTCGGGCTGTTCGCCGCCGCGTTCGGCGCTGCGACGCTGTTGCCGCTGCAATCCGAAGCGCTGCTGGTCGGGCTGATCGCCAGCGACCGTTACTGGCTCTGGGGCCTGCTGGGCGTGGCGACGCTGGGCAATGTCCTCGGTTCGCTGGTCAACTGGTGGCTGGGGCGCGGCCTCGAACGCTTTCAGGATCGACGCTGGTTCCCCGTCAGCCCGAACCACATGGCCACTGCGCGCAAACACTACGAGCGCTATGGTCACTGGTCGCTGCTACTGAGTTGGCTGCCGGTGATCGGCGATCCACTGACCCTGATCGCCGGCGTCATGCGCGAGCCGCTCGGGCGCTTTCTGCTGATCGTCACGCTGGCCAAAGCGGCGCGTTACGCCGTGGTGGCGATGCTGACCCTGGGCTGGCTCGGTTGAACATTCCGGCCATGGCGTTGCCTGTGGTTAACGTCGCCCTAATCCGGGCGTTCCAGCATCGGCCGATTTCCATGGAGTTTGCCCTTATGTCCGTCACGCTATCCCGCTGGCTGCCCGGCCTGTTCCTCAGCGCTGCGCTGCCGCTGTTTGCCCACGCTGCAGCGCCCACTGAAACTGCACCCGCCGATGGCCAGACCTATGGCCCGGAGCTGCAAGGTTTCCAATACCCCTACACGCTCAAACACTTTGCCTTTCAGTCCCAGGGTAAATCCCTGCAAATGGGTTACATGGACGTCGCCGCCCACGGCAAGGCCAACGGGCGCACCGTGGTGCTGATGCACGGCAAGAATTTTTGCGCCGCCACCTGGGACAGTTCGATCAAGGCCTTGAGCGAGGCCGGTTATCGGGTCGTCGCGCCTGATCAGATCGGCTTCTGCACCTCCAGCAAACCCGATCACTACCAGTACAGCTTCCAGCAACTGGCGACCAACACCCAACAGCTGCTCAAGGCCCTCGGCATTCAGAAAGCCACCCTGCTCGGCCATTCCACCGGCGGCATGCTCGCCACTCGCTTCGCGCTGCTGTTCCCGGATCAGGTCGAACAACTGGCGCTGGTCAATCCGATCGGCCTGGAAGACTGGAAAGCCCTCGGCGTGCCGTATCGCACCGTTGATCAGTGGTATCAGCGCGAACTCAAAGTCACCGCCCAAGGCATTCGCGACTACGAGCGCAACACCTATTATGACGGGCGCTGGAAACCCGAATTCGACCGCTGGGTCGACATGCTCGCCGGCCTGAGCAATGGCCCGGGCAAAACCCAGGTGGCGTGGAACTCCGCGCTGATCTACGACATGATCTTCACCCAACCGGTGTACTACGAGTTCAAGGACCTGAAGATGCCGACCCTGCTGTTGATCGGCACGTCCGACACCACGGCCATCGGCAAGGACCTCGCGTCCCCCGAGGTCAAGGCGAAAATCGGCCACTATGAGGTGCTCGGCAAGCAGGTCGCCAAGCTGATTCCACAATCGACACTGGTGGAATTCCCCGGCCTCGGCCACGCGCCGCAGATGGAAGAACCGGCGAAGTTTCACCAGGCCTTGCTCGGCTGGCTGAACAACACCAATCCCGTTCGTTGATGAGGTAAGGCTGATGGCGGTGCAGATTGCAGTGATCGATGACTGGCAGGACGTGGCACGGGACGTGGTCGACTGGTCGGTGCTCGACAGCATTGGCGAAGTGACGTTTGTGCATGACTACCCGGCAGACAACGCCACACTGGCCGAGCGACTGGGCCAGTACCAGGTGATCTGCGTGATGCGCGAGCGCACGCGTTTCGACCAGGACCTGCTGCAGCGCCTGCCCAACCTCAAGCTGCTGGTCTCCGGCGGCATGCGTAACGCAGCGCTGGACATGCCGGCGGCCGCCAGCCTCGGGATCAAGGTCTGCGGCACCGACAGCTACAAACACGCGGCGCCGGAACTGACCTGGGCCTTGATCATGGCGGCCACGCGCAATCTGCTGAACGAAGCCAATTCCCTGCGCGCCGGTGGCTGGCAGCAAGGGCTGGGCGGTGACCTGCACGGCAAGACGTTGGGCATCCTCGGTCTGGGCAGCATCGGCCAGAAGGTCGCGCAATTCGGCCAGGTGTTCGGCATGCGCGTGATTGCCTGGAGCGAAAACCTCACCGCCGAACGCGCACAGCAGGCCGGCGTGACCTACGTCAGCAAGCAGGAATTGTTCGAACAGGCCGACGTGCTCTCGGTGCATCTGGTACTCAGCGAGCGCAGCCGAGGGCTGGTCGACGCACAGGCGCTGGACTGGATGAAACCCACCGCGCTGCTGGTCAACACCGCCCGTGGGCCGATCGTCGATGAAGCGGCGCTGATCAAGGCGTTGCAGAAACAGAAGATCGCCGGCGCGGCGCTGGATGTGTTCGATCAGGAGCCGCTGCCTGAACTGCATCCGTTCCGCACATTGGACAATGTGCTGGCCACACCACATGTGGGGTATGTCAGCCGGCAGAACTATGCGCAGTTCTTTGCGCAGATGATCGAGGATATTCAGGGGTGGGCCGCCGGGAGCCCGCTGCGCCTATTGAATTGATCGCAACGTTTCGATTGCGCTGAATCAACTGACGCCTTCGCGAGCAAGCCCGCTCCCACATTGGAAAAGTGTCGTACACAAATCAACTGTGGGAGCGGGCTTGCTCGCGAAGGGGCCTTAATAGACAACGCATCAACAAACTGCCCGCACCACAACAGTGCGCCCTGCCTTTCCGCTAGCACAAAATCGTGACCGCTCAGTCACCGTTTTAGCCCTCTCCCTCAAAAAAACCTGCCCTTCGTCGGTGCGTTCCTGCTTGCACACCACGGATTTCGCTGCCTGCCAACCGATTGTCGAACAATTTATCCGTTTGCTCTCGCTCGCTCTAGCATCTGGCCTAGACTGACTTTCGCGGATTAAAACCGGCCAGTCACAAACCCGAAAAATTGTCGAAACTTTTGCAGATGGCGGCGGGTCATCTGAAAGGCAGGGTCAACGCGACTGGTGCAATCCTTGCAACGGCCCCTTCACCCATTCTGCTTGCACGTGTTGGGTAGCGTTTGCTCACCGATGCGTGGCGCGTTTGCGCCCGGCCACAGGATTTGGCCACAGCTTGTTCGATACAAGAATCAGATCAACGACACGGGAGATTCATATGATCAGTGCGGCATTGGATATTCAGGGAGAGCGTGCTCAGCAGGCGGTTGGTGAATCGAGCACGGTGAGTCTTCCCGGCAGCCGGTCGATCAACGTCCCGGGCACCAAAACGCTGACGCCGGTCGCCAGCCAGAATCCCAACAAGAAGAAAGTGTTGTTCGTGACCTCGGAAATCGCCGATCTGGTGAAGACCGGGGGTCTGGGCGACGTCTCCGCCGCCCTGCCCCGCGCCATGGCGCACCTGCACGATGTGCGCGTGTTGATCCCCGGTTACCCGCAGGTGATGCACAGCGAGAACCCGATCCACATCATCGGTGAGCTCGGCGGCCATGCCGCATTGCCTCCGTGCAAGATCGGGCGCATGGACATGCCGGACGGCTTGGTGATCTACGTGCTGATCTGCCCCGAGCTGTATGAGCGTGAAGGCTCGCCGTACGGTGCCAACAACGGTCGCGACTGGCCGGACAACCACATTCGTTTCGCCCGCCTGGGCTTGGCCGCTGCCGACATCGCCGCCAACCTCGCACAAATTCACTGGTGCCCGGATCTGGTGCACGCCCACGACTGGCCCGCCGGTCTGGCCCCTGCGTATATGCACTGGCGCGGGCAGCGCACGCCCACTCTGTTCACCATTCACAACCTCGCCTATCAAGGCGTGACCAGCCTCGGCTCGTGCCCGGAGCTGGGTATTCCGACCCATGCCCTGCAACAGGAAGGCATGGAGTTCTACGGCAAGATGTCGTTCCTCAAGGCCGGCATGGCCTATTCGAGCCACATCACCACCGTCAGCGCCACCTACGCGCAGGAAATCACCACCCCGGATTTCGGCTGCGGTCTCGACGGTTTTCTCGCCGCCAAGACCCAGCAAGGCTTGCTCAGCGGCATCCCCAACGGCATCGATGAGAGCTGGGACGCCGCGACTGATCCACACCTGTTCGCGCCGTTCGCCATCGGCGACTGGGAAGGCAAAGCGATCAATGCCGCCCATGTACGTGAACTGTTTGGCTTGAAAGATTCCAGCGGCCCGCTGTTCGCCGTGGTTTCGCGTCTGGTTTATCAGAAAGGCCTGGACCTGACTGAAGCAGTGTCCGAATACATCGTGCAGAACGGCGGCCAGATCGCAATCATCGGCCGTGGCGAGCCGGAAGAAGAACAGGCCATGCGTGAACTGGCGCTGCGCTTCCCCGGGCAGATCGGCGTGCGCATCGGCTTCAATGAGACCGACGCCCGGCGCATGTTCGCCGGCAGCGATTTCCTGCTGATGCCGTCGCGTTATGAACCCTGCGGCCTGAGCCAGATGTACGCCCAGCGCTTCGGCTCGTTGCCCGTGGCGCGCAATACCGGCGGCCTGGCCGACACCATCGAAAACGGTGTCACCGGTTTCCTCTTCGACGAATCCACTGTCGAGAGCTACCGCGAAGCGCTGAGCCGCGCATTCAAGGTCTTTGCCTTTCCCGAACTGCTCAATGCCATGCGCTGCCGAGCGATGGCCGCGCCGTTCAACTGGTGCAAAGCGGTCGAACCCTACGCCGAACTCTACGAACAACTGGTCGCCAAGGCGCTGGGTAAAGCCGGCCACAAATAACTCAGGGAGCTTTTCACCATGCCGTTACGGACCCAAGAAAACTGGCCCCACGGCGCGATCATGCAGGACGCCGAACACACTCAGTTTGCGCTGTGGGCACCGGATGCGTTTTACGTCAGTGTCGAACTTGAAGACGGCCAGTCCTTGCCGATGTTACCGCAGGCCGATGGCTGGTTCGTGATCAAGACCCGGTGCCCGGCGGGCACCCGCTACCGCTTCAACATCGATGGTGAACTGGAGGTGCCCGACCCGGCCTCCCGCGCCCAGGACGGCGACCTTGACCGCCACAGTGTGGTGGTCGATCCGCTGGCCTATGACTGGCGCCACACCACCTGGCACGGCCGGCCGTGGAGCGAAGCGGTGATCTACGAGCTGCATGTCGGCGCGCTCGGCGGCTTTGCCGAAGTCGAGCAGCATCTGGCGCGTCTGGTCGAGCTGGGCATTACCGCCATCGAACTGATGCCCCTGGCGCAGTTTCCCGGCACACGCAACTGGGGCTACGACGGCGTGCTGCCATTCGCACCGCAAGCCTCCTATGGCACTCCGGAACAACTCAAACACCTGATCGACACCGCCCACGGCCATGGTCTGGCGGTGATTCTCGACGTGGTCTACAACCACTTCGGCCCCGACGGCAACTACCTCGGGCGCTACGCCAAAGGTTTTTTCCGCGAAGACAAGCACACGCCATGGGGCGCGGCGATCGATTTCCGCCGCCGTGAAGTGCGGGACTTCTTCATTGAAAACGCGCTGATGTGGGTGCTCGAATACCGCTTCGACGGGCTGCGTCTGGACGCGGTGCACGCCATCGAAAGCCCGGATTTCCTGCCCGAACTGGCGCAGCGTATTCGTCAGCAGATCGATCCGAGCCGCCACGTCTGGCTGACCGTGGAAAACGAGCTAAACCAGTCGAGCCTGCTCGAAGAGGATTACGACGCGCAGTGGAACGACGACGGCCACAACGCCCTGCACGTGCTGCTGACCGGCGAAACCGACGCCTACTACGCTGACTATGCGCTGCAACCCACCGAACAACTGGTGCGCTGCCTAAGCCAGGGCTTCGTGTTTCAGGGCCACATCACCCGCCACGGCGAACCGCGCGGCGAGCCCAGCGAACACCTGCCCTCCACCGCTTTCATCCTGTTCCTGCAGAACCACGACCAGATCGGCAACCGCGCCTTCGGCGAACGTCTGCATCACCTGGCCGATCCACGCGCGGTGCAGGCCGCCACCGTGCTGTTGCTGCTGTCACCGATGATTCCGCTGATGTTCATGGGCGATGAGTACGCGGCCGAGCAACCGTTCCTGTTCTTCACCAGCCACCACGGTGAACTGGCGGATCTGGTGCGCGAAGGTCGGCGCAATGAATTCGCCGGGTTCAGCGCCTTCGCCGATCCGCACAAACGCGAAAAAATTCCCGATCCGAATGCCGAGCAGACCTTCCACGCCTCGCAGCCTCGCCTGGTCGGCAGCGGCAGCGCAAAACAGCAGGAAACCCTCGCGCTGTACCGGCAACTGCTGCAATTGCGCCACCGCTACATCATTCCCCATCTGTCCGGCACCCAGGCGCTTGGGGCGCACATGCTCGGCTTCGGTGCGGTCAGTGCACGCTGGCGTCTGGGTGATGGCAGCGAGCTGCGAATTGACCTGAACCTCAGCGATACGCCAGTGGTCAACCCTGCACAGACCGACGCCGTGTGGCTGTTTCAGCAGCCGCCCGCCGTTGCCCTGTCGGAACCGGGCGTACTGCCCGCGTATTGCGCGCTTGTCAGCCTCACGGCCGCAACCCCCTTGCAACCTCTGGATGGAGAGCGCCTATGAGCGATGCGCAACTGGAAATACTCGCAAGCCGCGCCGGCCTCGCCGTCGACTGGATCGACGCCAACGGCCGCCCGCAGAAAGTCGCCCCGGCGGTGCTGCGCAATGTTCTCACCGGTCTGGGTCATCCGGCCAATACCGCACAGGAAATCGACGCCAGCCTGCTGCAACTGCAACAGGTTCAACAGGATCGCCACCTGCCGCCGCTGTTGACCGCAGATGTCGGAATCAGCGTTGATCTGGCCCGCTATTTCGAGCCTGAAACGCCTTGCGAAATCCACCTTGAAGACGGTTCACGGCTTAACCTCAAACTCGACGCCGAAGCGAAACTGCCCGGTTTGATCCCGGTCGGTTATCAGCAGGTGCACATCGCCGACCAATATTTCACCCTGGCCGTGGCCCCCGAGCGCTGCTTCAGCGTCGGCGATGCGGTAGACAACCCGATCCCTCGCGTCTGGGGGTTGAGCGCGCAGTTGTACAGTCTGCGCCGCCCCGGCGACTGCGGCTTCGGCGACACCCAGGCGCTGGAAGAACTGGCGCGGGTGGCCGGCGAGCGCGGTGCCGATGCGCTGGCAATCAGTCCGCTGCATGCGATGTTCAGCGCCGACACCGGGCGCTACAGTCCTTATTCGCCGTCCAGTCGCCTGTTTCTCAACGCCTTGTATGCCGCACCGGGCGCCATCCTTGGCGAACGCGCACTGCGCGATGCGATCGACGCCAGCGGTCTGGCCGAGCAATTCCGGCAACTGGAAGACTTGAAGCTGATCGACTGGCCCACCGCCGCCGACGCCAAACAGAAATTGCTGCAAGCCTTGTACGACGGCTTCGTTGCGGGCGAGCATCCGTTGCATCCGGACTTCGCCAGTTTCCGCCATGCCGGTGGCGAAGCCCTGGAAAACCACTGCCGTTTCGAAGCCATTCAGGAAATGCGCGCCGCCCGTGGCGAAAGCCTCGACTGGCGCGAATGGCCGGCACACTGGCATGAGCCGCGCGGCGCCGCCCTCGAAGCCTTTGCCGAGGAATACGCCGAACGCATCAGTTACTTCGCCTTTTGCCAGTGGTTGATCCACCGCTGCCTGGAGCGCGCGCAAACGGCTGCGCGCAGCGCCGGCATGGGCATCGGCCTGATCGCTGACCTTGCGGTCGGTGCCGACGGCGCCGGCAGCCAGGCCTGGAGCTTTCAGGACGAACTGCTCGCCTCGCTCACCGTTGGCGCGCCGCCAGACATTCTCAATCGCTCCGGTCAGGGCTGGGGGATTTCCGCGTTTTCCCCCGAAGGTCTGATCCGCAACGGCTTTCGTGCGTTCATCGACATGCTGCGCGCCAACTTCGCCCACGCTGGCGGGCTGCGCATCGACCATGTCATGGGCCTGCAACGCCTGTGGGTGATCCCAAACGGCGCGGCCCCGGCCGATGGCGCTTATCTGTATTACCCGTTTGACGATCTGCTGCGCTTGCTGACCCTGGAGTCCCATCGGCATCAGGCGATCGTCCTCGGTGAAGACCTCGGCACCGTGCCCGACGGTCTGCGGGAAAAACTCAGTGCGCGGGCGATTCTTGGCATGCGCGTGCTGCTGTTCGAACAGGACAACACGTATTTCAAACCGATCCTCGACTGGCCGGACAACGCGCTGGCGACCACCAGCACCCACGATCTGCCGACGCTCAACGGTTGGTGGCATGGCCGCGATATCGACTGGAACGCGCGTCTGGAATTTGTCGACCCCAACGGTGAAATCGAATGGCGTCGCCATCGCCAGCGCGAGCGCGAAGGCCTGCGCGGGGCCTTGAGCCAAGACCCGCAAAACTTCCGCGAAGAATCCCACGAAGCCGATCAAGTGGTCGATGCCAGCGTGCGTTTCCTCGGTCATACCCGCGCACCGCTGGTGTTGCTGCCGCTGGAAGATGCGCTGGGCATCGACGAGCAGGCCAACCTGCCGGGCACCATCGACAGCCACCCGAACTGGTCGCGACGCCTGCCCGGCAACAGCGAAGCCTTGCTTGATGGCGCCGATGCCGCGCGCCGTCTGGAACTGCTGGCCTGTGCCCGCCTGCAAGCTGCCGAGCGTGACCAATGAACCAGACCCTCATCCAACCCCTGCGCGCCACCGTGCGCCTGCAATTTCACAAGGGTTTCACTCTGGAACAGGCGGTGCCGCTGGTGCCGTACTTTGCCCGCCTCGGCATCAGCCACATTTATGCCTCACCGCTGCTCGCGGCCCGCGCCGGTTCGATGCATGGCTACGACGTGGTCGACCCGACCCAGGTCAATCCGGAACTCGGCGGCGAACCGGCGCTGCGGCGTCTGGTCAGCACCCTGCGCGAACACGGCATGGGCCTGATCCTCGACATCGTCTCCAATCACATGGCGGTCGGCGGCGGTGACAACCCGTGGTGGCTCGATCTGCTGGAATGGGGCCGCCTGAGTCCGTACGGCGAGTTCTTCGACATCCAGTGGCACTCACCGGACCCGTTGATGGAAGGCCAGTTGTTGCTGCCGTTTCTCGGCAGCGATTATGGCGTCGCGCTGCAAGAAGGCACGCTGAAACTGCATTTCGATGCGCAGCAAGGTCGCTTCCACGTCGAGCATTACGAGCATCACTTTCCGATCTGCCCGAATGACTACGGCGAGTTGCTTAAACCGGTCGAAGCGCTGAAATCCCTGGCCGATCGTTTCAGCACCCTCAGCTACCAGACTGACGCCCATGCGCTGGCGATGCCGCTCAAGGCTGAATTGAAGGAGCTGGCAAGCGATCCGCAAATTCTCGCCGCGATCGAGGAAAGTCTCGCGCATTACGACTCCACGACTGCAGAAGGCTTCGACAAGCTGCATCAATTGCTCGAACGCCAGAGCTACCGTCTGGCCAGTTGGCGTACCGCTGCGGACGACATCAACTGGCGGCGCTTTTTCGACATCAACGAGCTCGGGGGCCTGCGCGTCGAACGCCCCGCCGTTTTCGAAGCGACTCACGGCAAGATCTTTGAGTTGATCGCCGAAGGCCTGGTCGACGGTTTGCGTATCGACCACATCGACGGGCTCGCTGACCCGCGCGGTTACTGCCGCAAGTTACGCCGGCGCCTCGACTTGCTTGCGCCGGGCCGGCACTTGCCGATCTACGTCGAGAAGATTCTCGGTGCCGGCGAAACCCTGCGTACCGATTGGGCGGTGGATGGCAGCACCGGTTACGAGTTCATGAATCAGCTGTCGTTGCTGCAACACGACCCCGATGGCGAACATGTCCTCGGCGACCTGTGGCAGCGGCGCACCGAGCGTCCGGCGGCGTTCATTGAAGAAGCGCAACTGGCGAGACAACAGATCCTCAACGGCTCGCTGGCCAGCGATTTTGAAAGCGTCGCCCAGGCGCTGCTGCAAGTGGCCCGGGATGACCTGATGACCCGTGACCTGACCCTCGGCGCGATCCGTCGGGTGTTGCAGGCGCTGATCGTGCATTTCCCGGTGTATCGCACTTACATCAATGCGCTGGGTCGCGCGGCGCAGGATGAACAGTTCTTCCAGCAGGCCATGGACGGCGCGCGGCAGGCGCTGGGCGAAGGCGACTGGCCGGTGCTTGACTGTGTGGCGGCCTGGCTCGGTGGCACGCCCTGGCGGCAAAAGCCGCGCGGGCGCTCGCGCAAGATCCTCAAGCACGCCTGCGTGCGTTTCCAGCAACTGACGTCGCCGGCAGCGGCCAAAGCCGTGGAAGACACCGCGTTGTATCGCTCGGCGGTGCTGCTGTCGCGCAACGACGTCGGCTATAACACCGAGCAGTTCAGCGCGCCGGTCAGCGACTTCCATGCGGTCAATCAGCAACGCCTGGACGCGTTCCCCGACAACTTGCTGGCCACCGCCACTCACGACCACAAACGTGGCGAAGACACCCGTGCACGACTGGCGGTGCTCAGTGAACGCAGCCACTGGTACGCCGAGCAGGTCGAGTTGTGGCGCGCCCTCGCCCGGCCGTTGCGCGACGATGACCAAGTGCCGTCGTCCGGTGATGAACTGATCCTGTATCAGGCGTTGCTCGGCAGTTGGCCGCTGCAACTGAGCGATGACGATCAGTCAGGTTTCAGCGACTACGCCGAACGCATCTGGCAATGGCAACAGAAAGCCCTGCGCGAAGCCAAGTTGCAAAGCAGCTGGAGCGCGCCCAACGAAGCCTACGAAAACGCTGCGCAGACGTTCACCCAACGCCTGCTCACCGGTGCAGAAGGCGAGCTGCTGCGCGCCGCGCTGAGCAAGACCGTCAACAGCATTGCTGCGGCCGGCGCCCTCAACAGTCTGGCGCAAACCTTGCTGCGCATGACCGTGCCGGGGGTACCGGATCTGTATCAGGGCAACGAGTTCTGGGACTTCAGCCTGGTCGATCCGGACAACCGTCGGCCGGTGGATTACGCCGCGCGCGCGCAGGCTCTGGACGGACAAGCGCCGCTCCAGGAACTGCTGGCGAACTGGCGTGACGGGCGTATCAAGCAAGCGTTGATCGCCCAGGTGTTGAACCTGCGCGCCGAACACGCCGAGCTGTTTCGCCGGGGCACGTATCAGGCCTTGGAGGTGCTGGGCGAGCAGGCGCACAACGTGCTCGCATTCGCCCGTGAGCACGAGGGCCGCTACGCCATCGTGATCGTGCCGATCCGCTGCGCGACGTTGCTGGAAAACAGTGCCGTGCCACAGGTGGATGCGCTGCGCTGGGGCGATACACGGGTGGTTTTACCGTTCGCCGCCTCTGACACAAACCTGAAGGGACTTTTTCACAGCAGCGCAGTCACAAAAAACAGGGAGCTGAACGTCAGCGCCGCGCTGGGGGATTTCCCGGTCAATCTGTTTACCCAACTCTTTACGTAACGACGAGTTCAGTTCAGGAGCATTGCGATGAGTACCGACGATAAACGCATCCGCGAGTTCGCCTATCAGATCTGGGAATCGGAGGGCAAACCTGAAGGTCATGAAGCGCGTCATTGGGAAATGGCGCGCAAACTGGCCGAAGCCGAGGCCCTCGCGCCGAAGAAGTCGCCAAAGGCTGCGGGCAGTAAAACCGCCGGCAAGACTGCGACCGGCAAAGCCAGCGAAAGCAAGACCCCGGCGGCCAAGCCTAAGGCGCCTGCCGACGCCAAAGCCAAGCCTTCCAGCGCCGCCAAAGTGATTCCACCGGGCGAAAAAGCCGCCGAGAAAAAGCCGCGCGCCCCACGCAAGCCCCCGGCCAACTGACACACCCGGATTATTGAACTGAATGACCGTGTGGCGGGTTCGCTCGCCACATTAGGGACAACTCGTCCTCAAGAAACCTCAAACACCCCCTGTCAGGGACAGATGTCTGTGGTGAGGGGATTTATCCCCGATCGGCTGCGAAGCAGTCGCAGGGCCGCTGCGCGACCCATCGGGGATAAATCCCCTCACCACAGATTCTGTTCCCACAGTTGATCCGTTATTCGAACCAACCCGTTTTGCAGGAGCAATCATGACCCGTCCAAAGAATGCCGAGCCCGCAGCGCACGCTGAACCTTCGAGAATCCGTGAAGGCCTGCCCTTCCCGCTCGGTGCGACCTGGGATGGTCTGGGGGTTAACTTTGCACTGTTTTCCGCCAATGCCACAAAGGTTGAACTGTGCATCTTCGACGATGCCGGCGAAGTCGAACTCGAGCGCATCGAACTGCCGGAATACACCGATGAGATCTATCACGGCTATCTGCCCGATGCCCATCCCGGGCTGATCTACGGCTACCGCGTGTATGGCCCGTATGACCCGGCGAACGGCCATCGCTTCAACCACAACAAACTGTTGATCGACCCGTACGCCAAACAACTGGTCGGCGAGTTGAAATGGTCCGAGGCGCTGTTCGGCTACACCATCGGCCACCCCGACGCCGACCTCAGTTTCGATGAACGCGACAGCGCGCCGTTTGTGCCCAAGTGCAAGGTCATCGACCCGGCGCACACCTGGGGCAACGACCATCGGGTCAGCGTGCCGTGGGACAAAACCATCATTTATGAAACCCACGTACGCGGCATCAGCATGCGTCACCCTTCGGTGCCGGAGAACGTGCGCGGTACCTTTGCCGGGTTGATGGTCGACGACGTGCTCGAACACATCCGCAAACTCGGCGTGTCGAGTGTGGAACTGCTGCCGATCCATGCCTTCGTCAACGACCAGCATTTGCTGCACAAGGGCATGACCAACTACTGGGGCTACAACAGCATCGCCTTCTTCGCCCCGGACCCGCGTTACCTGGCCAGCGGCAAGATCGCCGAGTTCAAGGAGATGGTCGCGCACCTGCACGAGGCCAATCTGGAAGTGATTCTCGACGTGGTCTACAACCACACCGCCGAGGGCAACGAACAAGGTCCGACCCTGTCGATGCGCGGCATCGACAACGCCTCCTACTACCGCCTGATGCCCGACGACAAGCGCTATTACATCAACGATTCCGGCACCGGCAACACCCTCGACCTCAGTCACCCGTGCGTGCTGCAGATGGTCACCGACTCGCTGCGTTATTGGGCCAGCGAGATGCACGTCGACGGTTTCCGCTTCGATCTGGCGACGATTCTCGGGCGCTATCACGACGGTTTCGACGAGCGTCACAGCTTCCTCGTCGCCTGCCGTCAGGACCCGGTGCTGCGCCAGGTGAAAATGATCGCCGAGCCTTGGGACTGCGGCCCCGGTGGCTATCAGGTCGGCCACTTTCCGCCGGGCTGGGTCGAGTGGAACGACAAATTCCGCGACACCGTGCGCGCGTTCTGGAAAGGCGACGACGGCCAGGTTGCCGACTTCGCCAGCCGCATGACCGCGTCCGGCGAGATGTTCAACCAGCGCGGACGGCGGCCGTACTCGTCGGTGAACTTCATCACCGCCCACGACGGTTTCACCCTCAACGATCTGGTGTCGTACAACGACAAGCACAACGAAGCCAACGACGAGAACAACCAGGACGGCAGCAACAACAACCTGTCGTGGAACCACGGCGTCGAAGGCCCGACCGACGACCCGGAGGTCAATGCGCTGCGCCACCGACAGATGCGCAACTTCTTCGCCACGCTGCTGCTGTCGCAGGGCACACCGATGATCGTTGCCGGTGACGAATTCGCCCGCACGCAGGACGGCAACAACAACGCCTATTGCCAGGACAGCGAGATCGGCTGGGTCAACTGGGACTTGAGCGAGGACGGCAAGGCGCTGCTCAAATTCGTCAAACGCCTGATCAAGCTGCGTATGGCTTATCCGATCCTGCGTCGCGGGCGCTTCCTGGTCGGCGAATACAACGAGGACATTGGCGTCAAGGACGTCACCTGGCTCGCGCCGGACGGCACCGAGATGACCACCGAGCACTGGCATGACGCGCACAACCGCTGCCTGGGCATGCTCCTTGACGGTCGCGCGCAGGAAACCGGGATCCGCCGCAAAGGTGCCGATGCGACGTTGCTGCTGGTGGTCAACGCCCACCACGACATCGTCAACTTCAGCCTGCCGGAAGTGCCGGAAGGCAGTTTCTGGACCTGCATGATCGACACCAATCAGCCGTCGATTCGCGGTCAGGAACGCTTCGAGTTCGGCCATGAGTATTCGGTCACCGGCCGTTCGCTGCTGCTGTTCGAACTGCAACGCGAAGAAGAAGACTGATATGGACCTGCACAGTTATCTGGCGCGCCGCCCGCCGGACTATCGCGACACCGCAGCGCTCGGCCATTGCCTGCGGGCGCTGGTCGAGGCCGGTCTGGATCAGTTGCCGTTACCGGGCAGCGGCCGCACGCTGGAGCGTTTTCAACGTCTGGCGGAAGTCGGCGGGCATGATCTGGGCTTGTGCAAACTCTACGAAGGTCACACCGACGCACTGGCGATCATCGAACAGCTCGGTGGTTCGCCCACACCGGGCAGCACTTGGGGCATGTGGGCGGCTGAACCACCGCAGGCTCGGGTGCAGGTGCGACCGGCCGGGCACATGGTGCGCCTCGACGGGCGCAAGGCCTGGTGCTCCGGGGCGGCGGTGCTCAGCCATGCGCTGCTCACCGCGTGGGACGCCGAGGACCGTCAGCAACTGGTCGCAGTGGCACTTGATCAACCGGGCGTGACCATCACCGATCAGGGCTGGCAAGCGGTCGGCATGGGCGCCACCGGCAGCGTTGAAGTGCTTTTCGACGGCGCCGAAGCCCAGGCCATTGGCGAACCCGGCGACTACCTGCATCGTCCGGGTTTCTGGCAAGGCGGGATCGGCATCGCCGCGTGCTGGTACGGCGCGGCAAGGGAGATCGCCGAGGCGCTGCGTAAACACTGCGCGCAACGTCAGGAGCCGCACGCCCTCGCCCACCTCGGCACGGTCGATGCGGCGCTGTACGCAGCCGCCAATGTGCTGCGTTTCAGTGCGTTGCACATCGATACGCATCCCGAAGCCAATGCCGAACTGTTAGCCCGACGTGCCCGCGCCGTGGTCGAGCAATCGGCTGAGCAAGTGATGCGCGAGACCGGTCGGGCGCTGGGTGCCGCTCCGTTCTGCAAGGATCGGCACTTCGCCCGGTTGAGCGCCGATCTGCCGGTGTTCCTGCGCCAGAGTCATGCCGAGCGTGATCTGGCGGCCCTTGGCCAAACGCTGGCTGAACACCCCGAGGAGGCCTGGACGCTATGAATGCCGCTAATAAGCCCGATCCGATCATCGGCCACCAAGGGACTTCGTTGCTGCAATGGCAACATTCCCGGCACCTGGCGGCGCTGGACAGCGTCGATGTCCTCAGTCTGGTGCCACCGGGCGCGCGGGCGGTGATCGTCGCCCCGCACCCGGACGACGAAGTGCTCGGCTGCGGCGGAATGTTGCAGTTGCTGGCCGCCGCCGGGCGTCAGTTGCAACTGATTTCGGTCACCGATGGCAGCGCCAGTCATCCCGGTTCCGAGCGCTGGCCAGTCGAACGCCTGAGCGTGGTGCGGCCGCAGGAATCGGCTGAAGCCCTGCGCCGCCTCGGCGTGCCATTGCACCGGATGAAATGGCTGCGCGGCGGTTTCAGCGATAGCCAGGTCGCCGCAGATGAGCCGTCGCTGGTCGCGTTCATCGAACGCCACCTGCGCCCCGGCGACGTGGTGTTCAGCACCTGGTGCGAGGACGGCCACTGCGATCACGAAGCCGCCGGCCGCGCCAGTATCGAAGCCGCACGGCGGGTTGGCGCCACCTGCCACGAATTGCCGGTATGGACCTGGCACTGGGCCTCACCCGAAGACGCCTCGGTGCCATGGCAGCGCGCGCGCAAAATTCTGTTGTCCGCCGAGCAAGTGGCGCGCAAACGCCACGCGGTGCATGCGTTCGCCAGTCAGTTGGAGGGCGATCCGCAAGCCGGGCTGCAACCGGTATTGGCCCCGTACGTGCTGGATCGTCTGCTGCAACCGTTCGAAGTGGTGTTCCTATGAGCGTCGATGATCGTTACTTCGACGGATTGTTCAGCGCTAACGATGATCCCTGGGCCTTCCGCGAGCGCTGGTACGAACAGCGCAAACGCGCTATCACCCTCGCCGCCCTGCCCCGCGCGCATTATCGGGCGATCTTCGAGCCCGGCTGCGCTAATGGCGAACTCAGCGCCGAACTCGCCGAGCGCTGCGACCGCCTGCTGTGTTGCGACACCGCCAGTGCCGCGGTGAATCTGGCGCGTACCCGGTTGAGCCTGTTTGACCATGCCGAGGTGCGCCAAAGTCGCCTGCCCGGTGACTGGCCGGAGGAAAAATTCGACCTGATTGTATTTAGCGAAATCGGCTACTACCTCGATGCCCAGGATCTGACAGAAGTGATCCGCCGCATCAGTGAATCCCTGACGGCTGACGGCCAGTTGCTGGCCTGCCACTGGCGCCCGCCCATCGATGGCTGCCCGCTCAACGCGCGGCAGGTACATGACCTGATTCACGAGCAATTACCGCTACCGCGTCTGGCGCTGCATCAGGAGTCCGACTTTATCCTTGAAGTCTGGAGCCGTGAGCCGCGCTCGGTGGCCGCATTGGAGGGCCTGCGATGATCGGCATTCTGATTCCCGCGCACAACGAGCAAGACCTGCTGGAGCAGTGCCTGACGGCCGCCGTGCGCGCCAGTAAACACGGGCTGCTGGCCGGCGAGCCGGTTGAAGTGCTGGTGGTGCTCGACAGCTGCACCGATCGCTCGGCGCAGATCGTCAGCGGCTTTCCGGTACTGAGTCTGCACATCGACGCGCGTAACGTTGGCCAGGCCCGGGCCGCTGGCGCGCAGGTGTTGCTGGAGCGTGGCGCGCGCTGGATCTCCTGCACCGACGCCGACAGCCGTGTGGCCGAGGACTGGCTGGTGGCACAGTTGGGGCTGGGGGCGGACGCGGTGTGCGGCACGGTAACTGTCGAACATTGGGATCCGACATTCGACGAAAGCGCGCAAATCCGCTATCACAGTCACTATCAGGCGCGGGACGGGCATCGCCATATCCACGGCGCCAATCTCGGGGTCAGTGCCGATGCTTATCGTTGGGCCGGGGGGTTCGCCCCCTTGACCTGTGATGAGGACGTGCAACTGGTGCGGCAACTGGAATTGCTCGGTGCCGACATCGCCTGGAGCCATCGCCCGCAAGTGCATACCAGCGCCCGTCTGGACAGCCGTGCCCGGGGCGGATTCGGGGACTACCTGCGAAAATTGGTACAGTTAGACATAAAAAAAGCGGATCAGATTGATCTGTGACGCGACGAACCGGTTTTCATGAGCAATACTCTGCTGCGCGGCAATCCAGGGTTCGGAGCGTCGCACAGCAATCCATTCGCCTTCACGGGTCGAGCGCACCTGCCTTTCTACGGTGCAGATTCGATTGAGGGCCTGACTCGACAAGGACGTAGCACCCATGAAACCGTTATTCCTCAACGAAAACCCGCCGCCGGTACAGATCTGGAACAGTTCCCCGCAGTTGGACAACATCCCCGTCATCAACACCCATAGCCTCGTTCCCCCCGGTGCTCGCGCCGTCGTCGTCGCCCCGCATCCGGGTGATGAAGTGGTGACCTGTGGCGGGCTCCTGCAATTGCTCTCCAGCCTCGGTCATCCGCTGCAACTGCTGTCGATCACTGATGGCAGCGCCAGCCATCCCGGCTCGCGACAGTGGTCGGAAAAACGCCTGAGCGTGTTCCGTCCGCAAGAGAGCGTCGAAGCCCTGCGTCGGCTCGGCCTGCCGATGCACAGTCTGAAATGGGTGCGCGGCGGGTTCACCGACAACGCGCTGCTCGAGCGCGAGACGGAAATCAGCAGTTTCATCTCACGTTATCTGCGCCCCGGCGACGTGGTGTTCAGCACTTGGCGCAACGACGGCAACGACGACCACGAAGCGGTCGGACGTGCCAGTGCCAACGCGGCGGCGCAAGCCGGAGCCACCTATCACGACGTGGCGGTCTGGGCCTGGCACTGGCCGGAGCGCGAGCAGAGCCTGATCCCTTGGGATCGTGCACGCAAACTGCGCCTCGACACCTGGACCGTGGCGCGCAAAAGCCACGCCACCCACGCCTATGCCAGCCAGCTCAAGGGCGAACCGGCGATCGGCATCGCGCCGATGCTGCCGCCGGTGATCCTGGAACGGATGCGCCTGCCCTACGAAATTGTCTTCATCTGAAACACCCACCCCCTGTGGGAGCGGGCTTGCTCGCGAAAGCGCCGGTTCAGTCACCTGTGATGTTGAATGTGCCGGCCTGTTCGCGAGCAAGCCCGCTCCCACATTGATAGGCGGCGAGCCAGTGGCCAGGGCTCACGACCGTTCATCGCAAATACCTCCCTACCTGTAATTTCTGACAGTAGCCAACGCTCGCCACCTGCCCCTAAATAACCCAGAGCCTTTGCCCCCCACGACTCTGGAGTCTTCAGCATGCTTATTCAGCCCCCTCGCCTCCCGGCCCCAAAGTCTCTGCGGCAGCTGGAAATACCCGACCGTACGCAGCCGGCCCTGGAGGGGGGGGTGTGGGGGATCAATATTGCCGCCGCGCAGTTGCTGGCGCCCGACAAGGGGCTGAAAGTCTATTGTCCACCCTGGGACCGTATGGGTTTAGGTGACCACATCGAGCTGCTGCTCGACGGTATTCAGGTCGACCAGACCACCCTCGTCAAGCCAGGGGATGTCGGCGAGCGTGTCACCCTGTATGTCCCGCCCCAGCGCTTCGTGACCGGGACCTATACGCTGCAGTATCGGGTCAAGGTATTCGAACAGACTCCGGAAATTTCGCTGCCTCCGGTCGATATCTTCGTCAAACTCGAACGGCCCGGCGGCAAGGATGAAAACGGCAGTATCCCGGGGCATTCCGAGCTGTACATGTACATCGATCCGCGGATCATCAACGATGGCGTGGACAAGGAAACCGCCGAAACCGGCCTCGACATCATCATCAAGGCCAAACCCGGCAGCAGCAGCCTGTTGCCCTACCCCAACATGGCCGTGGGTGACCGCTGCAAATTGACCTGGGGTGGCTGGTTTGTGTATTCGCCACGGGTGACCCAGGATCACATCGATGACCCGCAAGGCCATCCACTGGTCATCCATGTCGACAAGGCCACCATCCTCGCCGCCGGCGATACCGATAGCCTGGCCGTAGCCTTTGAAGTACACGACATTGTCGACAACCGCTCCGAAGACTGGTGCGCCGCAGTAGGGATTGCCGTCGATACCGGCAACACGCGCCTGTCGCCTCCCATGGTCAAAGAGGCCTTCAATAGCGTTGTGGACATGGACAAACTGGGGGATGCGCCGCTGACCTTGCAGGTATTGGTCGACGCACCCGACTTCCGGATCGGTGATGTGATCATCGGCCTGGGCAAGGGCACCACGCTGGACGGCGAACCGATCAGCGTTGAAGTCCGCGGCGAGCCGCTCATCAGCGTGGGCAACATCTACGAATTGGCCCTGCCAAGCGCCGACATACGTTTGCTGGCCAAAACCCAGGCCGTGTTCAGTTATCGCGTGGAACGCAGCGGGTCTGATGATCGCGCCTCCAAGGGGCGCTTCGTCAGTATCATCGGAGCAACCCGACGCCTGCTCGCGCCGATTGCCGTGGATGCGCAACAAGGGGCACTCGACCCTGATCGGGTGTACACCACCGCCGTCATCCCCTTTGACCCGATGATGCAGGTGGGCATGGTCATCATTCTGCGCTGGGTCGGCACCCGCCAGGATTTCGGCGTCTACGACCCGGAACTGAACTGGCACACCCTTAGCAAGGGCGATATCGACGACAAAGAACCGATCCCGATCATCGTCGAAGGCAAACACCTCAAAGCCATCGAGGGCGGCACGCTGGATTTGTTCTACGTGCTGATGGCCGAGGGCAGCGATGGAGGCATCATTCGGCGCGAGTCACTGCACCATGCCCTGTTGCGGGTGGGTGAACCGCTGCTGGAACTGGTCGCGCCCATCGTCCTCGGTGAGGCCGGCGGAACACTCGAACCCGACGACCTGCCCGGCGGATCGAGCAAACTGACCGCCCCGGCTGCCGCCGAACCCACCAAAGCGGGTGACAAGGTCACCTATACCTGGCGCGGCTCGAAAACCGGCAAGACCAGCGACTCGGTGCCGATCAATTCGCTCAATGCCGGCAAAGCCATCGATTTCACCCTGAACCCGACCTTCGTCCAGACCCACATCGAACCCAATCGCGGCGGCACTGTGGACGCGATGTATGAAATCCTCAGGGTGGCGGCAGGCTCCACGCCGGAACGTGTCAGCTACTCGCGGACGTTGAATTTCACTGTCGGCGAAGCGGTGCTGCTGACCCG